>NZ_CABVPX010000006.1 GCF_902499125.1 Burkholderia arboris | reverse complement strand
CGGCGACGGCGTGGGCGCAGGTTCGAAGCAGAACCAGATCGGCCTCGGCGTCGGCCTGATCCACCGCTTCTGATGTCGCGCGGCGCGCGAGCGCCGCTTGCGGCATGCGGTATGAAAAACCGGCCTTCGGGCCGGTTTTTTTATGGGCGGCACGCATGACGCGTCAGCCGTCGTGCGGCATCGGCCAGGTCGTGCGCGGGCGGTGCCACGGCTCGATCACTGTGTCGCATCGTCCGTCCAGCTTCCCGCCAGCGCCTGAAACAGCGCCGCCGTGTCGGCCAGCCGGTCGGCCTGCGCGCGCGTGCGGTCGAGTGCCGTCTGCAGCGCCTGCCGCTGCGTGTCGAGCAGGTCGAACGTGCTGATTCCACCTGCCGCGTAACGGTCACCGGCAATCGCGTGGCTTGCCGCCGCTTCCTGCGCGGCCGTGTCCCGTGCCTGCAAGGCAGCCGCATCGTGCTCGACCGCGCGCATCGCGTCGGCCACCTGTTGCAGCGCCAGCAGCACGGTGTCCCGATAACTCGCGAACGCGGCGTCGTATGCCGCTTCGGCCGCGCGTTTCTTCGCGCGCAGCTCGCCGCCGTGAAAGAGCGGCTGCGTGAGGCCGAGACCGACATTCCACACATTGAGCCCGCTGACGATATCCGCGATGCGCGTGCGCTCCGAACCGATTCCCGCCGAAATCGACAATCGCGGATACAGGTTCGCGGCGGCCACGCCGACGTTCGCGCTCGCCTGGTGCAGCACGGCTTCCGCCGCGCGGATGTCGGGCCGTTCGCGCGCGAGCGTCGACGGCAGTGCGACGGGCAGCGTGCGCGGCAGCGCGAGCGCATCGAGCGCGAGGTCGGGCAGCGTGGCGTCGGACGGCGGCGCGCCGAGCAGGATCGCAAGCCGGTGGCCGGCCTGTGCGAGACGGGCCGCGAGCGGCGGCAACGACGCCCGCGTCTGCGCGAGCAGCGCGCGTTGCGCGTGCACGTCGGCTAGCGATACGCCGCCCGCCGCGTAGCGCGCTTCGACGATCCGCAACTGGCGTGCCTGCGCGTCGAGGAGCTGCCGCGTGAGCGCGACCTGTTGCGCAAGCGATGCACGCAAGATCGCGGTGGCGACGACATTGCCCGCGAGTGTCAGTCGCGCGGCGTCGAGCGTGAAGGCCTGGTAATCGACCTGCGCGCGCAGCGCTTCGAGCGCACGCCGATTGCCGCCGAACACGTCGAGCACATACGACACGCTCACCGACGCGTCGTACAGCGTGAACGGTCCCGGGCTCGGCACGCTGGCCGGCAGCCCGAACGCGGTGGTATCGACTTGCTCGCGCGTGGCGGACAGGTTCGCGTCGACACGCGGCAGCATCGTCGCGCCGGCTTCGGCGGCGTGGTTCTGACGTGCCTCGTCGAGCCGCGCGCGTGCTTCGGCGAGCGTCGGGCTGTTTTGCCAAGCGGTGTCGACGAGCCGGTTCAACGGTTCGGAGTGGAACTGCGTCCACCAGCGTTGCGGCGTGTGGGCGGCTGGCGCGAACGTCTGCGCGTCGCCGGCCGGGCCGCTGGCGGCAACCGTGGTCGCGGGGGGCTCGCCCAGTGTGTACTGCTGCGTGGCCGGTGCGTCCGGCGTGTGGAAATCCGGCCCGGCCGCGCATCCGGCGACGAGCGACGCGGCGGCGGCCAATGCGCAGCCGTGGGCAGTGCGGGCGGGGCGACGCGAGGCCGGTTTCATCGCGGGCCGCCTAATCGAGCGTGCGCCGGTAGAAGCGCAGCGCGATGCCCATCACGACGACCGTGAACAGCGCGACCGGCCACACGGACGGCCACAGGTCGGCCCAGCCGTTGCCTTTCAGCAGGATGCCGCGCACGAGGCGGTTGAAGTAGGTGAGCGGCAGCAGGTTGCCGATGAACTGCGCCCACTTCGGCATCCCGGCGAACGGGAACATGAAGCCCGACAGCAGGATGTTCGGCAGGAAATAGAACACCGCGAGCTGCATCGCCTGCAACTGGTTCTGCGCGAGCGACGACAGCGTGATGCCGACCGTCAGGTTCGCGGCGATGAACAGCAGCGCGGACAGGTAGAGCGCGAACACGCCGCCGACGAACGGCACCTCGAACACGAACCGCGACGCGGCGACGATGATCGACACCTGGATCAGCCCGATCAGCACGTACGGGACGATCTTGCCCGTCATCACCTCGAGCGGCCGCACGGGTGTCGCGAGCAGGTTCTCCATCGTGCCGCGCTCGCGTTCGCGGGTGATCGCGAGGCCCGTCATCATGACCATCGTCATCGTCAGGATCACGCCCATCAGGCCCGGCACGACGTTGTACTGCGTGATGCCTTCGGGGTTGTAGAGCCGGTGCAGCACGACGTCGAACGCGGCCGGGCGGCCGTTCAGGCGCGCGAGCGGGCCCGTCAGGTCCTTGTCCGCGACCGGCTGCACGAGGCCCGGCAGCGCGCCGATCGCCGACGCGGTGGCGACGGGGTCGGTGGCGTCCGCTTCGACGAGCAGCGACGGGTGCTCGCCGCGCAACAGCCGCCGGGAGAAATCGGCCGGCACGCTCAGCACGAACTGCACGTCGCCGCGGGCGAGCGCATGGCGGCCGGCCGCTTCGTCGGGCAGCGTCGCGACGATGTCGAAGTACGCGGAATGGCGCATCGCGGCGATGAAGCTGCGCGCGAACGGGCTCGCGTCGGCGACGATCACGGCGGTCGGCAGGTGCTTCGGATCGGTGTTGATCGCGAAGCCGAACAGCGCGAGCTGGATGATCGGCACGCCGACGATCATCGCGAACGTCACGCGGTCGCGGCGCAGCTGCAGGAACTCCTTCAGCACGATGCTCCACCAGCGCGCGACCGAGAACGATTCGCGCAGGCTCGACCACGCGTTCATGACGACACCCCGCCGGGCGGCGCGGACGCGCGGCCCATCATGTAGATGAACACATCCTCGAGCCCGGTGTCGATCGGCGCGACGTGCAGAGCGGTATCGCGCGCAACCTGTTCGAGCGTCGCGTCGAGCCGCGCGCGATCGCGGCCGCTCACGTGCAGCGCCGAACCGAACACGACCGTCTGGTCGATGCCCGGCATCGTGCGCAGCCGCGCGGACAGTTCGGCCAGGCGCTCGCCGGTGATCGCGCGCGTCGACAGGTGCTGCGACGCGACGATCTCCGCCGCTGTGCCCTGCGCGAGCAGTTCGCCGTACGCGATATACGCGAGCTTGTGGCAGCGCTCGGCTTCGTCCATGTAGTGCGTGCTGACGAGCACCGAGATGCCCTGCGCGGCGAGCCGGTGCAGTTCCTCCCAGAAGTCGCGGCGCGCGGCCGGATCGACGCCGGCGGTCGGCTCGTCGAGCAGCAGCAGCTCGGGCTCGTGCAGCATGCACGCGGCCAGCGCGAGACGCTGCTTCCAGCCGCCCGACAGCGCGCCCGTGAGCTGGTCCGCGCGGCTCGCGAGGCCGAGCCCGTCGAGCGCACGCGCGACGGCCGCCTTGCGGTCGCGCATCCCGTACACGCGCGCAACGAAATCGAGGTTCTCGCGAATCGACAGGTCTTCCCAGTACGAGAAGCGCTGCGTCATGTAGCCGACGCGCCGCTTGATCTGCGCGCTGTCGCGCACGATGTCGTAGCCGAGGCAGGTGCCGCTGCCCGAATCGGGCGTGAGCAGACCGCACATCATCCGGATCGACGTCGTCTTGCCGCTGCCGTTCGGCCCGAGGAAGCCGAAAATCTCGCCGCGCGCGACGCGCAGCGACACGTCCTTCACGACGTGCTTGTCGCCGAACCGCTTGTTCAGCCGGTCGACGTCGATCGCGTACGGGGCAGACGGCGCGTTCATCGCACGCTCACGGCAACGGGCTGGCCCGGATGCAGTTTCGGTGCGTCAGCGACGGCGGGGCGCGCCTCGATCATGAACACGAGCTTGGTCCGGCTCTCGTTGCTGTAGATCACGGGCGGCGTGTATTCGGCCTCGCTCGACACGTAGGTGATGCGCGCGGGCACGTCGGCCGCACAGCCGTCGCAATGGATCGCGACCGTGTGCCCCGGCGCGAGCGAGGCGATGGCGGCTTCCGGCACGAAGAAGCGCACCTTCAGGTTCTGCGGCGGCAGCATCTGCACGACCGGATTGCCGGCCTGCACCCATTCGCCGACCCGGTACAGCGTGTCGTACACGCGCCCGGCGGCCGGTGCGGCGACACGCTTCTGGTCGAGCTTCCATTGCGCTTCGGCCACCGCCGCCTGCGCGGCGTCGACCTGCGCGGCCTGTGCCGCGACCTGTTGCGCACGGCCCGGCAGGCGCGCGACGTCGACCTGTTTCTGCAGTTCGCGCATCTGCGCGGCCGTCGTCTGCGCGGACGTGCGCGAATCGTCGAGCTGCTGCTTCGACAGGCCGCCGGCCGCGTACTGGTGTTCGTCGCGCGTGAGTTGCGCGGCGGCCCGTGCCGCTTGCGCGCTGGCTTGCGCGAGCTGTGCCTGAGTGACCGCGATTTCCGGCGGACGCTTGCCGGTCTGCAGGTCCGCCAGCTGCGCGCGGGCAGCCGCAAGCTGATGCTGCGCCTGCAGCAGCGCGGCCGTTTCGCTGGCGGCTTCGAGCGAGAATGCGGGCGCGCCGGCGGCGATGGCCTGGCCGCGTTCGACCGGCAACTGCGTCAGCGTGCCCGACTGTGACGACGACAGGTACACGAATTCGCCTTCGACATAGCCCTGGTAGGTCGCGCCGTTGTCCGTCGAGCGTCCGCAACCGGCCAGCAGCGCGACGGCGGCGGTCAGCGCGAGCGGTAGCACGTGGGCCGCGTTCACGACGGCCTCCGAGGCGACGGGGCCTGCGGCGTACGCGGCGCGGCGGCGGGCGGCTGCACGCCCGAGCCGAGCAGCGCGCGGACATGCCGGTGCAGCGCGTCGCGGTCGATCGGCGGCAGGCCGCGCGCGCTTTGCCACAGTTTCGCGGTGGCCAGAGGGAGCATCACGAGCGCGATGATCGAGTGGAACAGGAACGCCGGTTCGAGCGCGGGGTTCAATGTGCCGGCCTGCTGCGCGGCGCGGATGCGTTCGGCGAAGCGTCCGATGTGTTCGAGCGGAATGCGCCGCACCATCCGCTCGCGCAGCAGCCCGCCTTCGTGGACGATCTCGCGCAGCCAGATCGACGGCAGCCAGGGCATGCGGTGCGTGACGTCGAAGAAGCGGTCGACGAGTTCGGCGACGAGCGCGAACGGATCGTTCTCGATCCGCGGTTCGGTCGGCCGCCAGACGAACGCGATGACTTGCGCGAGCCGCTCCTCGACGATCGCGTCGAGCAGTTGCTCGCGGTTCGTGAAGTAGTAGTGGACCATCGCCGACGTGACGCCGGCGGCGGCGGCGATCTGCGCGACCGTCGTCGCGGCGATGCCGCGCTCGGCGAACAACTGGATCGCGACGTCGAGCATGTGGCCGCGCAGGTCGAAATCGTCCACCGACGGGCGGCGCCCGCGCGGCTTGGGGTCTGTCGATTTCGCGCTCATGAAATCGACGCTAATTGATGAGTTAGTTAATTTCAAGGAAGGGTTTTCGCCGCGCTTGACCGGGATCGGACGGGCGTCGAAGCGGCGCGCGGGCGAGCGCGGTGCGACGTGGCCGCGGGCCGTGCGCGGCCGGTGTCGTGTAGGGAGCAGTTAACGGGAAACGGTGACGAACCGGCGGGGAAGCCGGTGGCGGAGCGGGGCGCGCACGAGGTGTCACACGCGCCCCGGAACGGGATTACTGATCGATCGGCGACGTTAGCGGCGCGTGCTCGCCGGTCAGCCCGAACACGACGAGCTGCGCGGGCTCGGTCGCGCTCGCGTTGCGCGACACCTGGTGGCGCGAGCCGGGCGCCTCGTACCAGCCTTCGCCGGCGCGGTAGCGGTGCAACGGACCGCCGTTCACCTGCGACAGCACTTCGCCTTTCGACACGACGGCAAATACCGAGCCGAGGTGCTTGTGCGCGTCGGACGCCTGACCGGGTGCATAGTCGACGGTCGCGACGACGACGAGCTTGCCGGGCGCTTCGGGCACGGCCTGCTGCATGACGGCATGCACGTTGTCGCCTGCGTCGTGCGCCTGGGCGGCGGCCGGCAGCGCCGCGCCGAGCACGAGCGCGGCGCACGAAACGACGCGATGGAGCGGGGAGCGGATCATCGTCGCCTCCTTACTCGGGCATCTTGCGGAACGCGATCGCGAAGCGGTTCCACGAGTTGATCGTTGCGATCAGCATCGACAGGTCGAACAGCTCCTCGTCGGTGAAGTGCGGCTTCACGGCTTCCCAGATGGCGTCCGGCACGTGGTTGCTGGCCACCAGCGTCAGCGCCTCGGTCCATTCCAGCGCCGCGCGTTCGCGCTCGGTGAAGAACGGCGTTTCGCGCCAGGTGACGACGGTTGCAAGACGGCGGTCGGTTTCGCCGCCCTTGCGCGCGTCGGTCGTATGCATGTCGACACAGAACGCGCAGCCGTTGATCTGCGACGCGCGCAGGCGGACGAGTTCGGCGAGCGGCTTCTCGATCGAGCTCTTCGCGAGGAATTCCTCGGCGTTGCGCATTACCTTGATTGCATTCGGGCTGGCGGCATAAAAGTTCAGGCGCGGTTGCATGGCAGGTCCTTGTTCGGTTGGGTAGCGCCCGGGTGGCGCGACAGGACCCACTTTAAGACTCGGGCTGGCCTGCTTGAATAGCCAATTTCGCGGAAATTCAGGTAACCAGTGACGGCTCGCCGGCGATGCCCGAACCGAGCAGCCCGGCCAGCTTCGCGAGTGCCGTGTCGATGCGCAGCGCGTCGATGCCGCCATAGCCGAACAGCAGCCCCGCGCGGACCGGCACGCCGACATGGAACGTCGAGATCCCGTACAGGCCGATGTCCTGCGCACGCGCTGCGCGGACCAGCGCCGCTTCGTCGATCCCCGGTTTCAGGTGCGCGGCGAGGTGGATGCCGGCCGTCGGCACGATCGTGTCGAACCACGGCGCGAGTTCGCCCCGCAGGTGCGCGATCAGCATCTTGCGGCGCGCGTCGTAGTGCTTCTGCACGCGCTTCAGGTGCCGGGCGAAATCGCCTTCGAGCATGAAGCGCGCAAGCGCCGCCTGCGTCAGCGTGCAGGTGTGCCAGTCGACGATCTGCTTCGCCTTGGCCAGCGCGCCGCGCAGCGCGCGCGGCGGAATCGCGTAACCGATCCGCAGTTCGGGAAAGATCGTCTTCGAGAACGTGCCGACGTACGCGACGAGGCCGGTGCGGTCGAGGCTCTTCAGCGATTCGACCGGCCGGCCTTCGAAACGGAATTCGCCGTCGTAGTCGTCCTCGATGATCACCGCGCGGCGCCGCTGCGCCCATTCGAGCAGCGCGACGCGGCGATCGAGCGTCATCGGCATGCCGAGCGGGAACTGGTGCGACGGCGTCACGTAGACGAGCCGCGCTTCGTCGGGCAGCCGTTCGGTGACGAGGCCGTGCGCATCGACCGGCACGCCGATCACCGTCGCGCCGAGCGACGCGAACGCGGCGCGCGCGGGCGGATAGCCGGGATCCTCGACCGCGACGACGTCGCCGGGGCGCACGACGACACGCGCGAGCAGGTCGAGCGCCTGTTGTGCGCCTTGCGTGACGAGCACGTCGTCCCAGCTGCACCCAACCGCGCGGCTGAACGCGACGTAGCGCGCGATCGCGCCGCGCAACTGCGGATCGCCGGCCGGGTCGTGGTACTGGCCGGGGCCGCGCGCCTGCTGGCGCAGCGCGTGATGCAGGCAGCGCCGCCACGCATCGAACGGGAACAGCGTCTTGTCGGTCACGCCGCCGCGGAAGTCGAAGCCCGGCGAATCCTGCGGCGTGGGCATCGCGAGCGCGTCGGGGAGGTCGTTCCACAGCGCGCGTGCGTCGACCGCGCTGACGCGCGGCGTGTCCTCGACGATCGACGGTGCCGATGTGGCCGCGGCGTGCGGCACGCGCGCGAGGCCATCGGCGACGAACGTGCCGTCGCCCGCGCGCGTATTCAGGTAGCCCTCGGCGACCAGGCGCTCGAACGCATCGAGCGTCGTCTTGCGCGACACGCCGAGCTGTTTCGCGAGGTCGCGCGTCGACGGCAGCCGCGCGCCGCCCGCGAGACGCCCGTCGACGATCGCGGTGCGCAGTTGCCGGAAGATTTGCCCGGTCAGGTCGTGACGGCCTTCGATGCGGATCGCGATGTCCATCACAGTGGTTACCTCGATCGGGGTGATTTTGTGCCGATCAGCATACCGGAAGTCGGCTGCGCCAGCGGCGGTTCGGGGTGGCGAGCGGCTTGGCGCGATGCCGGCCGGGCCGCCCATTCCCGCGACGGGCGCCAGCCGCCGCCGGCCGATTGGACCGCAGCCCGCGGCTGCCTTACGATCCACGACAACCTCACCCCGGAGCGACCTCATGCTGTCCGAAGACGAACTGGCGCTGCTCGATGCGATCCGTGCCACCGGCAGCCTGTCGCGTGCGGCCGCGCGGCTCGGCAAGGCGCCGTCGACGGTGTCGCACGCGGCGCGCCAGCTCGAGACGCGGTTCGACGCGCTCCTGTTCGACCGGCGCGGCTACCGGTTGCAGCTCACGCCGGCCGGGCACGTGCTGGCCGACGAGGCGGTGCGATTGGCGCTGGACGTCGCGCGGCTCACGCAGCGTGTGCGGCAGGTCGCGAGCGGCTGGGAGGACCGGCTGTGGATCGTCAGCGACGAGGTTCTGGAGTTCGATACGCTGCTGCCGGTCGTCCGCGCATTCGACGCGCTCGATTCGGGCGTGTCGCTGCGTTTCACGCACGAGGTGCTCGGCGGCACCTGGGAAGCGCTGCGCGACGGCCGCGCGGATCTGGTCGTCGGCGCGACCAACGAGCCGCCGGCGATTCCGGGCTTCAAGTGGTTCGAGCTCGGCGCGATGGAGTGGGTGTTCGCGGTGTCGCCGCGCCATCCGCTGGCATCCGCGAGCGGCGTGCTGACGCGCGACGCGATCGGCGCGCATCGCGTAGTCGTCGTCGCCGATTCGTCGCGGCGGGCGGCCGGCCGTGCGTACGGGCTGCTCGGCGGGCAGCCCGTGCTCGCGGTGCCGTCGATGCGCGCGAAGATCCTCGCGCAGCGCGACGCACTCGGCGTCGGCTGGGTGCCGCGCCGGCGCGTGACGTCGTTGCTCGCGCGCGGTGATCTGGTCGAGAAGCAGACGGCCGATCCACGCGAGCCGAACCTGCTGTATGTCGCGTGGCACGGTGACCGCGACGGCCGTGCGCTGCAATGGTGGCTCGAGCAACTGCACGAGCCGAGACTCGCGCAGCGGCTGCTGGACGGGATCGACGTGACCGGCTGACTCGGCGCGCCCAAACATGTTCGATGTTTTCGAACATGTCCGTCGCGGCCGTCGTACGGCACGGCCGGGCGCCGCGCGCATCCTGTGTTCACGGTCAACTCACCGGTTCACAGGAGAACATCATGCAACGCTTCGAAGGAAAAACGGTCCTCGTCACGGGCGGCAACAGCGGCATCGGCCTGGCAGCCGCCCGGGCATTCGCGGCTGAAGGTGCACGGGTCATCATCACCGGACGCGACATCGAGACGCTGGAAGCCGCCCGGCAAACGCTCGGCGAAGGTGCGCTGGCGATTCGCAACGACGCCGGCAGCGTTGCGTCGGCCCGCGCGCTGGCGGACGCGATCGCGACGGCCGGCGCACGGCTCGACGCCGTGTTCATCAACGCGGGCGTCGCGAAACTCGCGCCGTTCGCCGACAGCGACGAGGCCATGTGGGACCTCGTGTTCAACACCAACGTGAAGGGCGCGTATTTTCAGATCCAGTCGCTCGTGCCGCTGCTGAACCGCGGCGCGTCGATCGTGATCAACGGCTCGATCAACGCGCACATCGGGATGCCCGGCTCGTCGGTGTATGCGGCGAGCAAGGCGGCGGTCAATTCGTTCGCGAAGACGCTGTCGACGGAACTGCTGCCGCACGGCGTGCGCGTGAACGTCGTCAGCCCGGGGCCGGTGCAGACGCCGCTGTACGGCAAGCTCGGGCTCGATGCGGCGACGCTCGACGAGACGGCGGACAAGATCAAGGGCCTCGTCCCGGTCGGCCGCTTCGGCACGCCGGAAGAAATCGCGTCGACGGTGCTGCACCTGAGCGCGGCGGAATCGGCGTTCATCGTCGGCGCAGAAATCATCGCGTCGGGCGGAATGGGGTTGCTCTGATCCGCGACACGGACGGGGCCGTCACCGGGCGATGCAACACTCCGGGCGGACGGTCCCCGTCATCTGCCGGACGGGAGCGTGCGAACCGCGCCTGTCGGGACGCACAGGCGCCCGCCATCGAGGCACGCGACACCGACGGCCCGCTGCACGGCCAGCCGGCGCGGGAGCGCGGCGGAATCGGCCGCGGATGTTGCCGGGGGGTGTCCCGCGTTCCGCGCGGGTCGACGAAAAGGCCATGACGCCGGCAGGGGCGAATGCCCGTTGCCCTAGACGACCGGTCTAATTCGACGCTATCATCCGTCCCGTGAATGCGACGACGTATTCGGGCCCGGACAGCCAAGACGCGAAAATGCCATTTCGCGCTGCGATGCTGTCCAGGCAGCGAGACGCCGTCGTTTTATTTGGTTTGCTTCTAGACGACTGGTCTAATAGGTGCGGAGGGCATTCGACTCGATGAATCGCACGTTGACGCGCCAGCGCTGACTAACCGACAGGCGTGCCGCGCCGACCGGCCGACTCCGGTTGCGCGGCCCCGTTCCCCCGTTCAATTTCGAAGGAGTGTCCGATCATGAAGATTCTGGTTGTCCTGACCTCGCACGACACGCTCGGCGACACCGGCAAGAAGACCGGCTTCTGGCTCGAGGAACTGGCCGCGCCGTACTACACGTTCAAGGATGCGGGCGTCGAGCTGACGCTCGCGTCGCCGAAGGGCGGCCAGCCGCCGCTCGACCCGAAAAGCAGCGATCCGTCTGCGCAGACCGATGCGACGCGCCGCTTCGACGCGGATGCGGCGGCCAAGGCCGAACTTGCGTCGACGCACAAGCTGACCGACGTGTCGGTGGACGACTACGACGCCGTGTTCTACCCGGGCGGCCACGGCCCGCTGTGGGATCTCGCCGAGGATCTGCATTCGATCGGCCTGATCGAGCGTGCGCTCGCGGCCGGCAAGCCGGTCGCGACCGTCTGCCATGCGCCGGGCGTGCTGCGGCACGTGAAGAACCCGCAGACCGGCGAGTCGGTCGTGCGCGGCAAGCGCGTGACGGGCTTCACCAACAGCGAGGAAGCCGCGGTCGAGCTGACCGAAGTCGTGCCGTTCCTCGTCGAGGACATGCTGAAGACCAACGGCGCGGAATTCGAGCGCAGCGCCGACTGGGCGCCGCATGTCGTCACCGACGGTCTGCTGATCACCGGGCAGAACCCCGCGTCGTCGGAGCCCGCCGCCGAGGCGCTGCTCGCGAAGCTCGGCCGCCGGTAATGCATGACGCCGGCCGGGCCGGCGCCGTTTCCCCTCCGTCGCCGGGCGCAACCGGCCCGCCGACGGCCCGAATCGTTGCGTCGCGCGCACCGCGCGCCGCATTTCCAGCCGTTTTGCAGAACCAAGCAAAGGAGTCGTGGATGTCTGCCCTGTTCGAACCGTTCAAACTCAAGGATGTCACGCTGCGCAACCGCATCGCGGTGCCGCCGATGTGCCAGTACGTCGCCGAAGACGGTGTCGTCAACGACTGGCATCACGTGCATCTGGCCGGCATCGCACGGGGCGGCGCGGGCCTCGTGATCGCCGAGGCGACGGCCGTGTCGCCGGAAGGACGCATCACGCCGGGCTGCGCCGGGCTGTGGAACGATGCGCAGGCCGAAGCGTTCGCGCCGTCGGTCGCGGCGATCAAGGCGGCGGGCTCGGTGCCCGGCATCCAGCTCGCACACGCGGGCCGCAAGGCGAGCGCGAACCGGCCGTGGGAAGGCGACGACCATATCGCCGACGGCGATCCGCACGGCTGGCCGACCATCGCGCCGTCGGCCGTACCGTTCGGTGCGCACCTGCCGAAGGTGCCGCGTGAAATGACGCACGACGACATCGCCCGCGTGCAGGCCGACTTCGTCGCATCGGCGAAGCGTGCGCGAGACCTCGGCTTCGAGTGGCTCGAACTGCATTTCGCACACGGCTATCTCGGCCAGAGCTTCTTCTCGGTGCATTCGAACCAACGCACCGACGAATACGGCGGTTCGGCCGAAAACCGCGGCCGCTTCCTCGTCGACACGCTCGCGGCCGTCCGCAAGGTCTGGCCCGAACATCTGCCGCTGACCGCGCGCCTGGGCGTGATCGAATACGACGGCCGCGACGAAGAGACGCTCGCGGAATCGATCGCGTTGACGCAGCGGATGAAGCAGGAAGGGCTCGACATGCTGAGCGTGTCGGTCGGCTTCTCGACGCCCGCCGCCCAGATTCCGTGGGGCCCGGCCTTCCTCGCGCCGATCGCCGAGCGCGTGCGCCGCGAGGCCGGGCTGCCGGTGTCGTCCGCGTGGGGGATCGACACGCCGCAACTGGCGAACCGCGTGGTCGCCGAAGCGCAGCTCGATCTCGTGATGGTGGGCCGCGCGCACCTGGCCGATCCGCACTGGCCGTACTACGCAGCGAAGCAGCTCGGCGTCGAACGCCCGTCGTGGACGCTGCCTGCGCCGTACGCGCACTGGCTCGAGCGTTACCGGATCGCCGACAAGGTGGCCTGAGCGGGCGCATCGACGGAGCGCCGGGGCGGCCCGCGTGTCACGCGTGTCGCCGCCGATCCGGCGCCGATGGATAGAATGGCGGTTCGTGCAGGCCGGATGCCTGCGCGAACCGCCATTTTTCCATTTCGACAGAGGTGCCATGGGCGCACATGTCCCGTCGTCTCACGATTCCGCCACGCGGCCGCGCGTGCAGCAGATCGCCCGCGTCGCGCTGTATGCGGCGCTGCTGGTGCTCGCGCTGTGGGTGATCCGCGATTTCCTTCCTGCCATCGCGTGGGCCTGCGTGATCGCCATCGCGATGTGGCCGCTGCTGAAGCGCTTCGAATCGCACCGGCTGTTCCGTGACCGGCCGACGCTGATCGCGACCGTCATCACCGCAGGGATTTCGCTGCTCGTCGTGCTGCCGGTGGCGGTCGCGGCGAGCCAGGCGATCGCGCAGGCGCATGACCTGCGCGAGTGGCTGCGCACGATCCAGGACAACGGCATCCCGTTGCCGGATGTGGTCAGCCGGTTGCCGTACGGCGCGGCGCAGATCACCGAATGGTGGCAGGCCAATCTCGGCCATCCGCTGCACGCAGCCAGCGCGATGCACGGCGTCAACGGCGAGAAGTTCATCGCGTTCGGCCGGCAGTTCGGCACGAAGCTCGCGCACGGGCTGCTCGAATTCGGTTTCATGCTCGTTACGCTGTTCGTGATCCTGCGTGCCGGCCACAAGCTGTCGGGGGCGTTGCTGCAGGGGGCGCGGCGCGCGTTCGGGCGCAACGGCGCGGAACTGATCGAGCGCATGGTCGCGGCCGTATTCGGCACGGTGACGGGGCTCGTCGTCGTCGGGCTCGGCGAGGGCGCGCTGCTCGGCGTCGCCTATGCGCTCGCGGGCGTTCCGCACGCGGCGCTGCTCGGCCTCGTCACGGCGGTCGCCGCGATGCTGCCGTTCTGCGCGCCGGTCGTGTTCTGCGGTGCGGCGCTCTGGCTGTTCGTACAGGGGGCGACCATGTGGGCCGTCGTGGTGGCGGCGCTCGGGTTCATCGTCGTGTTCATCGCCGAGCATTTCGTGCGGCCGGTGCTGATCGGCAGTTCGGCGCGGCTGCCGTTCCTGCTCGTGCTGTTCGGCATCCTCGGCGGCGCCGAGACGTTCGGCCTGATCGGGCTGTTCGTCGGCCCGGCGCTGATGACGGTGCTCACGATGCTGTGGGCCGAATGGATCGCCTGAAGAGGCAGGCCGTCGCGCCGCTTTGACGAAGCGGCGCGGCAGGATCGATGCGTGTACGCGCATCGATCCTGCCGGAACGGTCGGTCGCGATCCGGTTTGCGCGAAAGCCGGCAATGCAGGAATTCGTATACGGTTCTCTATATTTCTTTTCGATCCGGACCCAAAGGTCTAGTAGCATGGGGCTTTCGATCACGCCGGCATGGCGCAGCAGATTTTCCCAAGCATGCGATTGATTCCGATGTCCCGTCCCGCGGCAACGCTGTCCCTGGCCGCCAGTTGCCTGATGTTGCACGGCTGCGCGTGGTTCGACTCGTGGCTGCCGTTTTCGTATTCGCGCACGCCGCTTGCACGGGCCGCGTCGCGGCACGGCGCGACGCGCGCCGACGTCGTCCGCGCCGCCGGCAACCCGCGCAGCGTCTGGATGGTCCGCAACGGCAGCGGCGTCTGCTACAACTACTTCATCGAGCACGGCAACGATCACCGGTCGTACTTCGTCGTCTTCGACAAGGCCGGCGTCGTCACGCAGTACGGCTTCGATTCCTGCATGGACGCCGACCGCAAGGGCACGCTCCAGCCGGGCAAGGCCGCCTCGCGCTAGCGCGGCGGCGCGCGCCGCCCCCGCGCAACGCGCCGGCCGGCGTCATGCGATCGTGTCGAGCACGCCGCCGTCGGCGCGCAGCGCGGCGCCCGTCGTCGCCGAAGCCAGCGGCGAACACACGTACACGACCAGGTTCGCGATTTCCTCGGGCAACGCCGGCCGCTGGATGATCGAGGTCGCCCGCTCGGTGCGCACGAAATCGACCGCGACGTCGTCGATGCTGCGGCCCGTTTCGTCGGCCTGCGCCTTCAGCATCGCGCGCACGCCTTCCGACATCGTCGGCCCCGGCAGCACCGAGTTGACGGTCACGTTCGTGCCGGCCGCGAGCTTCGCGAGGCCGCGCGCGATCGACAACTGCGCGGTTTTCGTGAACCCGTAATGAATCATGTCGACCGGGATGTTCAGGCCCGATTCCGACGAAATGAACACGATGCGACCGGCATTGCGTTCGATCATCCCTTTCAGGTAATGCCGCGCGAGCCGCACGCCGGACATCACGTTCATCTGGAAATAATGTTCCCATTCTGCGTCGTCGATGTCGAAGAACGCCTTCAGGCCGTAGATGCCCGCGTTGTTGACGAGGATGTCGGCATCGGGCGTGTGCTGCGTGACGCGCGCGACGCCGGCTGCGTCGGACAGGTCGGCGGCGACCCCGTCGAAGCTTGCGCCGGGCACGGCGTCGCGCAGTTTCGCGAGCGCGGACTGCACCGACGCGTCGCTGCGGCCGTTGACGACGACGCGCGCGCCGGCTTGGGCGAGCCCTTCGGCGATCGCGAGCCCGATGCCGGCGGTGGAGGCGGTGACGACCGCGGTCTTGCCTTTCAGATCGATTTGCATGTGCGTGACGGGGGAAGGGTGAACGGGACCCGGCGCGCGTGCCGCGGCGGCCGGAACTCAAAGCTTAGGCGAAACGGCGCGGTCCGGTGTCGAAGCCGGCGATCCGGCGATCCGGCGATCCGGTTGCGCGGCGTCGCACAGTCTTGTACGGTGAGCGTTCGCCGTCCGAACCGGGAGCCCGCCGCGTGAGCCGTACCGCCAACCGATCCATCGACCCGTCGCCGTTCTGGCGCGACGCCGCGCTGCCGTTCATCGAGGCGCGCACGGTCGATGACGGGCGCGAGATCTGTTACGCGAAGCACACGCACGACACGTTTTCGGTGGGCGCGATCGTCGGCGGTACCAGCACCTACATGAACGGTGCGATGAACGAACAGGTCGGGCGCGGCGTGCTCGTGATCATCGATCCGGAACAGGTGCATGCGTGCAACCCGTACGGCCCCGATGCGTGGGCGTACCGGATGGTCTATGTCGACGTGCCGTGGCTTGCGCGGCTGCAGCATTCGCTGGGCCACGATCCGAACGCGGATTTTCGCGGCTTTTCACCGAAGTTGACCGAGCGGGACGACCTGTTCGCGCAATTTGGCGGTTTCTACCGCACACTCGTGTCGCCTGCCGCCGAGCCGCTGGGAAAGGAGAGCGCGGCCGTCGAATTCTTCGCCGCGCTGCACGGCGCGCTCGATCGCGAGCTGCCCGACCCGCGGCCAGGCGACGACAACGCCAAACTCGCGCGCGCGGCTGACTACATCGCCGCGCATTGCCGCGAGGGCGTCACGCTCGATGCGATCTGTGCGGCGGCCGACCTGTCGCCGTCCTACCTGATTCGCGCCTTCAACGCGCGCTACGGGATGACGCCGCATGCATTCCTGATCGATCGCCGCGTGCAGTACGGCCGTACCGAGCTGCGCCGCGGCCGGCCGATCGCCGAAGTCGCGCTCGATGCCGGCTTTGCGGACCAGGCGCATTTCCAGCGCGCATTCCGGCGGATTGCCGCCGCGACGCCCGGGCAATACCGCAGCGCGATGCGCTGAGTTGCGCGGCTGCAGCTACACGTCGAGCAGAAACAGCGCGCTGCCCGCGAGCAGCAATGCCATCAGCCGGTTGAATACGCGCATGCGCCGTGCGTTCGCGAGCCGGTGCCGCAGCGACGCGCCCGCATACGCCCAGCAGGCGATCGACGCGAAGCAGATCACCAGATACAGCGCGGCGAATTGCCAGACCTGCGCGCGGTCGCCATCGGCCGCATACGCGCCCATCGCGGCCACGCACGCGAGCCACGCCTTCGGGTTGAGCCACTGCATCGCTGCGCCGGCCGCCGCCGACGGGCCGGCCACGTCCGGATCGGCTGACAGCCGGCCGTCGTCGAGCGCGAGCCGCAGCGCCATGTATAGCAGGAATGCGATCCCGGCCCATTGCGTGGCGGTCGTCAGCACGGGCCAGCGCGCGAGCGCCGCGTGCAGGCCGAGGCCGATCAGCAGAAAGAGCGCGACGAAGCCCAGCGTCGCGCCGGCCGCGTAGCGCAGGCTCGCGCCGAGCCCGTGGCGGGCGCCCGCGCTGAGCGCGACGATGTTGACGGGACCGGGGGTGATCGAAGAGGCGAGCGCGAACGCGGCCATCGAAACCAGCATGCTCATCAGGGGTCTCCATGCGAAATGTCGAAAGTCGCATCGAGACTACGGGAGCCGTTTCGGCCCGTATTGAAGAAAACTGCCCTCGGCGGCGCGTGGCCGCCGTCAGTGCAGGGCGCGCGGCGCGTGGGCCGGCCGCGCATCGTGCGCATCGGCCGGACCGGCTGCGTCGGCCGGGCGCAGCGGGCCGCCCGAGCAGGGTTGCGTCGACACCGAGAAGCCGAACGTATTGACGCCGCCCGCGCACGCGACGAACACGCCGCCGCCGTGCATCTCGGCCACGGCCTTGACGATCGACAGGCCGAGCCCGTGGTTCTCCTTGCTGTTCGCGCGTGCTTCCTCGAGCCGGTAGAAGCGCTCGAACACGTGCGAGCGCTGTACCGGGTCGATCGGTTCGCCGGGGTTCGACACGGCCATGTCGATGAGCGTGTCGCGGCGCGTGATCGTTACGTTCAGCGTCGCGCCGGGTGCCGAATGCTGGATCGCGTTGATCAGCAGGTTCGTCATCGCGCGGCGGAACAGCGACGGATCGACGGCCGCGCGCGCATCGCCGTGCAGTTCGGCGTGCAACTGCGCCTCGTCGAGCGGGATTTCGAGGAAGTCGAGCATGCGCCGCACCTCGTCGGCGAGCGACACGTCCTTCAGGTCGGTCGCGCGTTCGCCGCGGTCGCTGCGCGACAGGAACAGCATGTCGTTGATGATCACGCGCAGCCGCTCGAATTCCTCGAGGTTCGACTGCAGCGTCTGGCGCATCCGGTCGACCGAGCGGTCGCGGCTCGTCAGCGCGACCTGGGTCTGGCCGATCAGGATGCTGATCGGCGTGCGCAGCTCGTGCGCGACGTCCGCGTTGAACGCTTCGAGCCGCGCGTAGGTTTGCTGGATGCGTTCGAGCGCGCCGTTGAACGACGTCGCGAGATCGCGCAGCTCGGTCGGCAGCGCATCGGTCTGCAGCCGCTGGCGGCGGTTCGTCGCGCTGACGCTCGCCGCGTCCTGCGACAGCCGGTCGAGCGGCGCGAGCCCGAAGCGCGCGACCGCGCGGCTCAACAGCAGCGTGATGACGGTGGCCGTCGCGATCAGCGCGGCGAGCGTCCAGCCGAAGCGGCGCAGCATCCGCTGCGTCCGCTCGCACGACGTCGCGACGACCAGTTGCAGCGTCGGCCGTTCGCCGGCGCCGGCCAGCGTGATGGTCTTCGTCATCACCGCGTAGCTGCTGTCGTTGAGTTCGTAGCGCTGGAATGCGCCGAACGGCGGGTCGAGCGGCACGCCGTTGACGGGGTTGCCGAAGCGGAACGCCGGGTTGTCGCTGATGATCTGGTAGTGCGTCGAGCCGTCGGGCGGTTCGAGATCGGCGAGTTTTTCCTGCATCAGTCGGCCGCGTGCAGCCGTGGTCGCGTGCGACACGATCATCTCGGCGACCTTCGCGCGCGTGTCGATCGTCGCGCGCAACTCGGCGAACAGCTGGCGCTCCATCATCACGAACAGCCCGCAGCCGACCAGCGTGAACACGAGCAGCGACACGATGCCGAACATCGCCGAGAGCCGCAGGATGATCGAGCGTTTCATGCCCGCCGCTCCGTGTCGCCGTCTTCGCGCGCCTCGAGCACGTAGCCCATGCCGCGGATCGTGTGCAGCAGCTTGTCCGCGAACGGGCCGTCGAGTTTTGCGCGCAGGCGCTTGATCGCCGTCTCGACGACGTTCGCGTTGCTGTCGAAGTTTACGTCCCACACGAGTTCGGCGATCGTCGTCTTCGACAGCACTTCGCCGCTGCGCCGCGCGAGCACGCCGAGCAGCTGGAATTCCTGCGCGGTCAGGTCGAGCCGCGTGCCGTCGCGCGTCGCGCGGCGGCCGATCAGGTCGACGCGCAGGTCGCCGATCGAGATCAGCGTCGATTCCTGCACCCGTGCGCGGCGCGTGAGCGCGCGCAGCCGTTCGATCAGTTCGAGGAACGAGAAGGGTTTGGTCAGGTAGTCGTCGGCGCCGCCGCGCAGCCCGCGCACGCGATCGTCGACACGGTCGCGCGCGGTCAGCATGATGACGGGCGTCTGCTTCTGCGCGCGCAACGCGCGCAGCACGCCGAAGCCGTCGAGCTTCGGCAGCATCACGTCGAGCACGACCACGTCGTAGTCGAATTCGACGGCTTTCCATGCGCCGTCCTCGCCGTCGAGCGCGGTATCGACGACCCAGCCTTCCTCGGTCAGGCCGCTCTTCAGGTATTCGACGACTTTCGGTTCGTCTTCGACGATCAGCACTTTCATGTTCGTATTCCGCGTAACCGGGTTAAGGGCCGACGCCCGCGGTGCGCTGCGGGCCTGCCGCCGCGACGTCGGACGGCGCGGGGCCGTTCGTCGCAGCGCCGTCCCAGCCGCCGCCGAGGGCCTTCGCGAGAAACACGACGAGCGCCGCGCGCTGGCCCTGGATCTGCACGGCCTGGCGCTCGCTCGTCAGCAGTTGCTGCTGGGCCGTCAGCACATCGATGAACGGCGTCAGGCCGCCCGCGTAGCGGTCTTGCGCGAGCGATACGAGCTTGCGCGCGTCGTCGACGGCCGCCGATGCCTGCTGCGCGGCTTCGGCGAGGACCGACAGGCCCGTGACCGCATTTTGCACCTCCTGGAACGCGGTGAGCACGGTCTGCCGGTAGCTGGCCTGCGCGGCAACGTAGCCGGCCTGCGCGAAATCGACGCCGGCCTTCAGCTTGCCGCCTTCGAACAGCGGCTGGCTGAGCGACCCGCCGATCGACCACAGCAGCGCCGGCACGGTGAAGAGGCCCGCAAAACGCGTCGCATCCCAGCCGATGTCGGGCGACAGCGTGATGCGCGGGAAATACGCGGCGCGCGCGACGCCGATCTGCGCGTTCGCGGCGGCCATCGCGCGTTCGGCCGATGCGACGTCGGGCCGCCGCTGCAGCAGGTCGCTCGGCATGCCGGTCGGCAGCGCCGGCGCATTGATCGGCACCACGCGCGGCGGCAGCGAGAATCCGGGGGCCGGCGTGCCGACCAGCGTCGCGATCGCGGTTTCGACCTGCACGCGCTGCTGGAGCAGCAACTGCGCCTGCGTGCGCGTCGCGTCGAGTTGCGAACGTTGCTGCAGCAGATCGAGGCCCGACACCGCGCCGAGGTCGTGGCGCGCGCTCACGTAGTCGAGCGCCTTCTGCTGCAGGTCGATCGAGCGCTTGACGACGTCGATTTCGCTGTCGAGCTCGCGCAGCGCGAAATAGCTCGATGCGAGATCGGCGGTCAGCACGAGGCGCGCGTTCGCGAAATCGTCGCGCGCCTGCTCGGTGGTCGCCTGCGCGGATTCGACGCTGCGCCGCACGCGGCCGAACAGGTCGAGCTCGTAGCTGACGGCGGCGCCGACCTGGATGTCGTTCTGCACGGTCGACATGCTTTGCGTCGCGTAATTGGTCTGCGGCCGGTCGGCGGAGATCTTGAAGCGCTGACCGCTCGCGTTCAGGCCCACCGCCGGATACTGCGCGGACGCGACCGACGCGAGCGTCGCCTTCGCCTGGTCGTAGCGCGCGGCCACCGCCTTCAGGTTCTGGTTGTTGCGCAGTGCATCGGCTTCCAGCGCGTCGAGCTGTGGGTCGCCGAACGCGCTCCACCATGCCGGATCGAGCGGCGCACGGGCGGGCGCGGCCGGGTGCCAGTACGCATCGGCCGGATCGAGCCGCCACGCGGCCGGCGTGTCGACGGCCGGGCGCTGGTAGTCCGGGCCGACGGCGCAGCCGGCGAGGGCCGCTGCCGCGACGGCGGCGAGCGCCACGGGCCGCACGCGGGCGCGCATCGCGATCACGACTTGGCTCCCGCGACGGAAGAGGCGGGTTGTGCCGGCGGCGCCTGCACGACCACCTTGTCGCCGTTCGCGAGCGCGTCGCTCGGGTTCGCGACGAGGCGATCGTTCGGCGTGAGCGGGCCGTCGACTTCGAGCGTCTGGCCGATCGTGCGCACGACCGTCACCTGCTTCAGATGGACCAGCCCGTTCGCATCGACGGTCGCGACGGTCGGGCCTTCACCGCGGAACAGCAGCGTATTGGCCGGCACCTGCAGGCGGCCGATCGGCGTCATCGGCAGCGTGGCCTGCACGTAAGCGCCGGGCAGCAGCCGGCCGTCCGGGTTCGGCAGCGTGATCTCGCTCTGCAGCGAGCGCGTCGCGACGTCGATCGCCTCGGACGTGCGCGTGATCGTGCCGTCGAAGGTCCGGCCCGGCAGCTCGGCCTGCGCGACGCTCACGTGCTGGCCGACCTTCACCTGCTGCGCGTAGGCCTGCGGCACCTGCACGTACAGGCGCAGCCGGTCGGCCTGCACGACCGTGAACAGCGAGCGGCCCGCGTTGCCGGAGCTGACGAGATCGCCGACGTCGACGTTGCGCTGCGTGACGATCCCGTCGATCGGCGCGACGATCCGCTGGAACCCCTTCAGCTCGGTGAGCCGGCGCATGTTCGCATCGGCCGCGGCGAGGTTCGCGGTGCCCTGGTTGAACGCGCCTTGCCGGTCGTCGAGTTCCTGCTGCGACACGGCATCGCGCTGGCGCAGTTGCTGTGCGCGGTCGAACGACGTCTTCGCGAGCGCGAGCGCGGCCTGCGCCTGCTGGCGTTGCGCGGTGGCCTGCGCAAGTTCCTGGTTCAGCTCGGGCGTGTCGAGTTCGGCGAGCGTTTGCCCCTGCTTCACGTGCGCGCCGATGTCGGCCTGCCAGCGCAGCACGTAGCCGTTCGCCCGCGCGTAGATCGGCGCCTCCACGAAGCCGCGCAGCGTGCCGGGCAGCGTCAGCTTGCCGCCGGTCGCCGCGTCGACCGGATGCACGACGTTCACGTACTGGCGCGTGTTCTGCTCGGCGACCGCGTCGAGCCGGTTGCGGTTCAGCACGTTGACGACGATCGTGCGCGCGGCACCGGCGGCCAGTAGCACGCCGATCACGATCAGGACGATGCGCCCGCGCCGCGACACCGACGTGCGCGTCGGCAGGTGCATGCCGTGTTCGTCCACCTGGATGCCGACGGAGCTGTGATGTTTCTCTTCCATGAATTCAACCAATTCAACCGGGTAGTGGGGCGAAAGTCAGTGTCCGGCCCGGCGCGCGCGCCGGCGGGCCAGCCGCGCATGCACGCCGCCGAACACGAGCGGCACGAACAGCAACGTCGAAACGGTCGCGAACAGCAGCCCGCCGATCACCGCGCGGCCGAGCGGCGCGTTCTGCTCGGCGCCTTCGCCGAGACCGAGCGCCATCGGCACCATCCCGATGATCATCGCGAGCGCCGTCATCAGCACCGGCCGGATCCGCGTCGCGCCGGCTTCCAGCGCGGCGGTCAGCGGCGGCGCGCCGGCCGCGAGGCGCTGGCGCGCGAACGACACGACCAGAATGCTGTTCGCGGTCGCGACGCCGACCGTCATGATCGCGCCGGTCAGCGCGGGCACGCTCAGGTGCGTGCCGGTGATGAACAGCATCCATGCGATGCCGGCGAGCGCGGCCGGCATCGCGCTGATGATGATCAGCGGGTCGAGCCACGACTGGAAATTGACGACGATCAGCAGGTAGACGAGCACGATCGCCATCGCGACGCCCGCGCCGAGGCCGATATACGACGTGCGCATCGTCTCGATCTGGCCGCGCATCGTCAGGTCGGTGCCGCGCGGCAGCGTCGCGCGCGCGTCGGACACGATGCGGTCGATCTCGCCCGCGACCGCGCCGAGGTCGCGCCCCTCGACGCTCACGTACACGTCGATCGCCGGGCGGATGTTGTAGTGCGTGATCACCGCCGGGCTGGAGACGCTGCGCATCTGCACCAGGTTGCCAAGCAGCTGCAGCGGCATGCCCGTGCGGCCGCTCGCCGAGATCGGCGTGCCGAGCAGGTCGTCGACCGACGAGATGTTGTATTGCGGGGTCTGGATCTGCAGCGGGTACTGGACGCCGGTGCGCGGGTTGATCCAGAACGACGGCGTCGTCTGCGAACTGCCGGACAGCGAGATCAGCATGTTCTGCGCGACGTTCTGCGCGGAGAGGTTGAGCTGCTGCATGCGCGTACGATCCATGTCGGCCAGCAGGGTCGGCTCGTCGTTGCGTTGCAGCACGTGCACGTCGACGGCGCCGGGGATTTGCCTGAACTTTTTCATCAGGCTGCTCGCGATAGTCATGTTACTCGCGAGATCGTTGCCGAGCACCTGCACGTCGATGGCGGCCGGCTGGCCGAAGTTGAGGATCTGCGTGATGATGTCCGACGGCTGGAAGAAGAACTCGACGCCCGGGAAGCGCTGGGGCAGCAGCGCGCGCAGCGTCTGCACGTAGTGCTGGGTCGCGCGGTGGCCGGGCTTCAGCGCGATCAGCAGCTCGCCGTCGAGCGTGCCGATCGTGCCGGCGTTGCTGTACGACAGGTTGATGCCGCTCACCGGCAGGCCGAGGTTGTCGACGATCGCGCCGAGCTCGTCGGGCGGCACGGTTTCGCGGATCACGCGTTCGACCTGATCGGCGAGGCGAGCGGTTTCCTCGATCCGGAAGCCGGTCGGCGCGCGCATGTGCAGCCGGATGTTGCCGGAATCGGCGTTCGGGAAGAAGTCGCGGCCGAGCACGAATACCAGGCCCGTCGACAGCACGCAGAAGCCGAGGAAGCACATCGCGTAGAAGCGGCGGCGCACGAGCAGGATGCTGAGCAGCACGATGTACCACGCACGCAGCCGCTCGAACGCGTTGTTGAACGCGTGATGGAGGCGCGCGAACCGCGACGTCGAATGGTCGGGGCCGGTGCTCGCCTGCTGCGGGCGGAACAGCAGCATCGCGAGCGTCGGCACCAGCGTGCGCGACAGCACGTACGACGCGAGCATCGCGAACACGACGGCTTCCGCGAGCGGCACGAACAGGAAGCGCGCGACGCCCGTCAGGAAGAACATCGGCACGAACACGATGCAGATGCACAGCGTCGACACGAACGCGGGCACCGCGATCTCGCCGGCGCCTTCGAGGATCGCGTCGTGCAGATTGGTGCCGAGATGCAGGTGCCGCTCGATGTTCTCGATCGTGACGGTCGCATCGTCCACCAGGATCCCGACCGCGAGCGCGAGCCCGCCGAGCGTCATGATGTTGATCGTCTCCCCGAGCGCGGACAGCGCGATCAGCGACGTGAAGATCGACAGCGGGATCGAGATCGCGATGATCAGCGTGCTGCGCCAGTTGCCGAGGAACAGCAGGATCATCATCGCGGTCAGCACCGCGGCGATCAGCGCTTCGTGGATCACGCCCTGGACGGCCGCGTCGACGAATACCGACTGGTCGAACAGCGGCGTGATCGTGAGTCCTTCGGGCAGCGTCGGGATCACCTTCGGCAGCAGCGCCTTCAGGTCGGACACGACCTTGAGCGTCGATGCATCGCCGCTTTTCAGGATCGAGATGAGCACGCCGCGCTGGCCGTTCTGGCGCACGACGTTGGTCTGCGGCGCGAAGCCGTCGCGTACCGACGCCACCTCGCGCAGGTAGGTCGTCGCGCCGTTGACGGTCTGGATCGGCAGGTCGTTGATGTCGGCAATCGTGTCGGCCGACGCGTTCGTGTCGATCCGGTATTCGGTCTGGCCCATCTTCGCGGTGCCGGTCGGCAGCACGAGGTTCTGCGCGTTGATCGAGTTGACGATGTCGGCCGGCGTGAGGCCCTTCGCGAGCAGCGCCTGCGGATCGAGGTCGATCGCGACCACGCGCGTGCGGCCACCGTACGGGAACGGGATCTGCACGCCCGGCACCGTGATCAGTTGCGGCCGCAGGAAGTTGAGCGCGATGTCGGCGAGCGACTGTTCGCTGAGCGTCTTGCTCGACAGCCCGAGCTGGATCACCGGGATGCTCGACGCCGAATAGGTGATCACGAGCGGCGGCGTCGCGCCCTGGGGCATCTGCCGCACGATCGCCTGCGCGGACGAGACCGTCTGCGCGATCGCCGTCTGCACGTTCGCGCCCGGCTGCAGGAACACCTTCACGACCGCGATGCCGGGCAACGACGTCGATTCGACGTGCTGGATGTTGTTGACGGTCGTCGTCAGGATCCGCTCATGGACGGACGTGATCCGGCTGGTCATCTCCGTCGCGGAGAAGCCGTTGTAATTCCAGATCACGCTGATCACGGGGATGTTGATCGCGGGCAGCACGTCGACCGGTGTGCGCATCAGCGCAAGCGGCGTGGCCAGCACGATCATGATGGCCATGACGATGAACGTGTAGGGGCGCTTGAGCGCGAGATTGACGATCCACATGGAGGCAGCGGGACAGGCGGTGATCAGGCGTCGGTGAAGGGAACCCGAATGATAGGCGTCGACGTGGAACGGGTTACTGTCGCGAAACTGGCGGAACTGTCAGGTTGGGGGCGCGAGCGGTTCGCCGATTCTGCAGACGGAATGCACGCGTCGCGATGGCGACGGTTTCGCTGATCGCGCTGCGTTCAAAGCTGCTCCATCCCGAAGCGTGCGAGCGCCGCCAGATCGACGACCTCGATCTGGTTGTACGCGAGCCGCAACGCACCGAGCTTCTCGAGCTGCTGCAACGCCTGGTTGATCCGCTGCCGCGATACGCCGACGAGCATGCCCAGTTCCTCCTGCGAGATCGACAACGACGGGCCGGTATCCGGGTACAGGTCGGGATTGAAGAGCTGCGCGAGCGCCTGCGCGACGCGCGCGTCGACGTCGAGCAGCCGGCTGTTCTGGATCGACGCGATGAATTCGCCCATCCGGTTGTTCAACTGGTGGATCACGAAACGCGTGAACGGCAGGCTGGTATCGAGCAGCGCATGGAAGGTGTCGACCGGCACGAACAGCACGGTCGAGCGCTGGATCGCGACGACTTCGTACTTGCGCAGCTCGCGCTTGATCACGCTGCCTTCGCCGAACCAGCCGCCCGACGGCACGCCGGAAAACGTGCAGCCGCGACCCGATACGTTGAAGATCGCGAGCTTCAGCAACCCCTGGTGCACGCCGATCCAGTATTCGGACGGCGCGAGCCGGTGTGCGATCACGTCGCCGGCCTCGCATTGCTCGACGTGCGACTGCGCGAGCACGAGCGCCTGGTGTTCGGGCGCAAGCGTGCGGAACCATGCGCACTGGCCGAACAGCGTCGACAGCGGCGCAAGCGGGCCGGGTTCGGGAAGCGTATCGGCCGGGTGGGCGGCCGCGTCGGGCGGCGCAACGTGTTGGTCGTGCATGGGTGCGGGTTTGCGAGGATAGGGATAACGCGCAACGCTCGAAAGGCACTCTGTCGTTTCGATGACAGACGGCTCACAATAGCGCCCGTTAGGCTGTCGGCAATTGAACCACATCAAAACGATCCGGGGTGGATGCACGCCGGTCGACAGGACACGGGAGACAGGATCATGACGCAGATGTTCGAGGCCGGACTCGGCCGCCGCGACGCCAATTACGTGCCGCTCACCCCGATCGACTTCCTGGTCCGGACGGCCGAAGTCTACGGGGCGCGCCTTGCGATCGTGCACGGCGACGTGCGGCGCACGTGGGGCGAGACCTACACGCGTTCGAAGCAGCTGGCGAGCGCGCTCGCGCAGGCTGGCGTCGGCCGTGGCGACACCGTCGCGGCGATGCTGCCGAACATCCCGGCGATGGTCGAGGCGCACTTCGGCGTGCCGATGGCCGGGGCGGTGCTGAACACGATCAACACGCGCCTCGACGTATCGTCGGTGCTGTTC
The DNA here is from genome assembly GCF_902499125.1 of Burkholderia arboris. Taxonomy (GTDB): domain Bacteria; phylum Pseudomonadota; class Gammaproteobacteria; order Burkholderiales; family Burkholderiaceae; genus Burkholderia; species Burkholderia arboris. The sequence continues at coordinate 273,165 of NZ_CABVPX010000006.1, read as the reverse complement.
ATGCTCCGTCACGGCGAGGCGAAGGTGCTGATCGTCGACACCGAATACGCGGAATTCGCGCATCGCGCGGCGCTCGAGGTGCCGGGCCTGAAGATCGTCAGCGTGGCCGATGCGATGCCGGCCGACCCCGACCGGTTCGCGGGCGCGACCGACTATGAGGCGTTCCTGGCGGGCGGCGACGCCGACTACGCATGGACGCCGCCCGCCGACGAATGGGATGCGATCGCGCTGAACTACACGTCCGGCACGACCGGCGATCCGAAGGGCGTCGTCTACCACCATCGCGGCGCGTATCTCGCGGCGATCAGCAACCTCCTCGAATGGGACATGCCGAAGCACGCGGTGTATCTGTGGACGCTGCCGATGTTCCACTGCAACGGCTGGTGCTTCCCGTGGGCCGTCGCGGCGCGCGCGGGCGTGAACGTGTGCCTGCGCAGGTTCGACGCGAAGACCGTGTTCGACCTGATTCGCCGCGAACGCATCACGCATTATTGCGGCGCGCCGATCGTGCAGAGCGCGATCGCGAACGCGCCGGCCGAATTCCGTGAAGGAATCGACCATACGGTGCACGCGATGGTCGCGGGCGCGGCGCCCGCGCCGGCCGTGATCGCGAAGATGAAGGAGATCGGTTTCGACCTGCTGCACGTGTACGGGCTGACCGAGGTGTATGGCCCGGCGACCGTCTGCGCGAAGCAGGCGCACTGGGAAGCCGTGTCCGACGAGGAACGCGCGCGGCTGAATGCGCGGCAGGGCGTGCGTTACCACCTCGAAGCAGGCGCGACGGTGCTCGATCCCGACACGATGGCGCCGGTGCCGGCCGACGGCGAGACGCTCGGCGAGATCATGTTCCGCGGCAACATCTGCATGAAGGGCTACCTGAAGAACCCGAAGGCGACCGACGATGCGTTCCACGGCGGCTGGTTCCATACCGGCGATCTCGCGGTGCTGATGCCGGATGGCTATATCCGGATCAAGGATCGCAAGAAGGACATCATCATCTCGGGCGGCGAGAACATTTCGAGCATCGAGGTCGAGGACGCGCTGTACCGCCATCCGGCGGTCGCCGTCGCGGCCGTCGTCGCGATGCCCGACCCGAAATGGGGCGAGGTGCCGTGCGCGTTCGTCGAGCTGCGCGAAGGCGCGAGCGCGACCGAGGAGGAGATCGTCGCGCACTGCCGGCAACTGCTCGCGGGCTTCAAGGTGCCGAAGGCCGTGCGCTTCGGCGAGCTGCCGAAGACGTCGACCGGCAAGATCCAGAAGTTCCAGCTGCGCAATGCGGTCGGCTCCGACAAGGCGATCGACCTGGCGGGCGACAAGAAGTAGGCGAGGCGCCCGGCCCTGGCCGATCATCCGTCGTCCGTTACGCGTCGCGGCCGAGCCGGAACACGCTGACCGCGTCCGACAGCTGCGCGGCCTGGTCGCGCAGCGCGACGGCCGCGCGTTCGGCATCCGAGATCAGCGTCGCATTCTGCTGCGTCGCGTTGCCGATCTGCGTGACGGCCAGGTTCACCTGCTCGATGCCGGTCGATTGCTCGCGCGATGCGGCGCTGATCTCGCCGATCAGCGTGCGGACCTGGTCGACTCGCGCGACGATGTCGCGCATCGTGCCGCGCGCGGCGTCCGCGATCCGGTAACCCTGTTCGACGGTCGTCGACGATTCGGCGCTCAGCGTGTCGATCTCCTTGACCGCGGCCGCGCTGCGCTGCGCGAGCGCGCGCACTTCGGCCGCGACCACCGCGAAGCCCTTGCCGTGCTCGCCCGCGCGGGCGGCCTCGACGGCCGCGTTCAGCGCGAGGATGTTGGTCTGGAACGCGATGCCTTCGATCGCGCCGGTGATCTCGGCGATCCGGCGCGTCGCACGGCCGATGTCGTCCATCGTCGCGACCACGCGCTGCACCGCGGCGTCGCCGTTCGTCGCGGCGGCCGACGCGTCCGCCACCAGCGCATTGGCCTGCGCCGCATGCTCGGCGTTCTGCTGCACGGCGGCGGTGATCTGTTCCATGCTGGCCGCCGTCTGTTCGACGCTGCTCGCCTGCGTCGCGATCCGTGCGGCGATGTCGCCGCTGCCGGCCGCGATGTCGACCGTGCCGCGCGCGATGTCGGCCGAGCTGTTGCGCACCTGCGCGACGATCCGCGCGAGGCCGTCGCCGATTCCGTCGACCGCCTGCACGAGCCGGCCGATTTCGTCGTGGCCGGCGCCGCCGTGCGCATCCGCGCCGTCGCGGATGCGCAAGCTGAGATCGCCCGCCGCATAGCGTTCGGAGGCCCGGGCCGCGGCATCGAGCGGCCGGCTCACGACGCGGCGCACCACGATGACGAACAGCGTCGCGAACGCCGCGACGAGCACGGCGCCGATCATCAGGAAGTGGTTGCGCGTGGCGCGCATGGACGCGAGCAGTTCGTCGTCGAGCGCGATGCCGCCGACGAGCCATTGCCACTGCGGAATCGTCGTGAACGACACGAATTTGGCGGTCGCCCGGACGTCGTGCGCGGCCGGGTCGGTCGACGTGTAGGCGAGCCGGCCCTCGCCGGCGGCGAGCATGCGCGCGTACGGTGCGCGCGCGTCGTCGGCAGGCTGGCCGGCCGCGTCGGGATGCACGACGAAGGTGCCGCGCGCCGGGCCCTGCGACGCATCGAGCACGAAGTAGTACCCGTTGTCGCCGATCTTCAGCGAACGGATGCCGTCTTCGACGAGCTTGAGCTCGGCGCCGATGTCGAGGCCGACGAACAGCGCGCCGATCACGCGGCCGGTCGCATCGGTCACCGGCTTGTACTGCGTGATGTACGGCCGGCCGAACAGCTTCGCGAGGCCCGTGTAGCTGCGCCCGGCGACGAGCGGCGCGTATGCGGGGCCGGCGCGGTCGAGCTTCGTGCCGACTGCGCGCGCGCCGTCCTGCTTTTTCAGCGACGTCGTGATGCGCACGAATTCGTCGCCGTCGCGCGCGAAGATCGTCGCGATCGCGCCGCTTTTCTTCAGGAACTGGTCGGGAATCGAGTAATCGAGGTCGAGCGGCTGGCCGCCCGCATAGAGGGTTGGCGCGGCGACGCCGCCGATGTCGACGGTGCGCGCCGGGTCGAGCGAGAAATCGGCCGGCAGAAAGCTCGCGAACAGCGACATCGAACGGTCGGCTTCGGTGGACAGTGCCTTGTCGAACAGGTCGACCATCGCGCGGATCGACCGTTCCTTGTCGACGATCCGCATGTGTGCTTCTTCGGCGAGCTGTTGGCCGGCGAAATGAGCGAGCGTCCACGCGAACACGGTGAACAGCAGGGCGACCAGCGCGCACGCCAGCGCGGCCAGACGCGCGCCGACGCTCACCCGGCCCAATTGGGGCAATCTCATGAAACATCCTGAGTGGGGAGGGAGAGGGGGCGGAACGCACGCGTCACCGCTTGGGTTCCGTTAATACGGCAACTTCGGCGATTTCTTTAGGGCGCGTCGTCGATGGCGGCCCGGGCGGGCGGAGGGCGGGGCAGCGAAAGTCAGTGCGTCACGAGCCACGCGATAACCAGGTAACGGCCGACCTTCGCGATCGTCACGATGACGAGAAAGGTCGGCAGCGGCTCGCGCAGCACGCCGGCGATCATCGTCAGCGGATCGCCGATCACCGGCGCCCAGCTCAGCAACAGCGACCAGCGGCCGTAGCGCCCATACCAGCGCTCGGCGCGCGCGAGCGAGGCCGGTTTGACCGGGAACCAGCGGCGGTCGCGGAAGTGCTCGATGCCGCGCCCGAGCGCCCAGTTGATCGCCGAGCCGGCGACGTTGCCGATGCTCGCGACGAGCACCAGCGCCCACACGGGTTCGCGCCCGGCGAGCAGCAGGCCGGCGAGCACGGCCTCGGACTGGAGCGGAAACAGGGTCGCGGCGACCATCGACACGGCGAACAGGCCGCCGTAAGTGAGCAATTCGGACATCGCGCGATTGTACCGGCCGCACGCGGGCCGGCCCGGGTCATACGGTCACAGGCGCGCGGCGCCCTCCGGCGTCACGCGGCGTCGGCCGTGCCGAACAGCAGATGCGAGATCACCGACTTGTCGACCGGCTCGTCGTTGAGCGTGCTGGCGAGCAGTTCGCCCGCGAGCTGCTGCGGCGAGAACACCATGTCGGGTTTCAGCAGGCGCAGCCGTTCGAGGTTGCGCTGCTGGTTCACGAGCGCGACCGTGCGCACCGTCGGCGCGATCTCGCGGATCGCGAGGATGATGAATGCGTTTTCGGCGTCGTCGGAGCGCAGCGCCAGCACCGCGCGCGCGGTCGCCGCGCCAGCGCTGTCCAGCACCGCATGGTCGGTCGCGTCACCGACGATCAGATCGGTCGAGGCCGCATAGTTGTGCTCGACACCGGCCGGCACGATCACGGTCACCGCGTAGCCGCGCTTGCGCAGCCCGTCGTGGACCGCGTGCGCAACCGGCGTCGCGCCGACGATCAGGAAATGATGCTTGCGGATCACGTTCGAAAGGCCTCCCTTGACGATCCGTTTCAGATTGCCGCCGATCACGGGGCCGACGACCGCGCTGATCGACGTCGCGAACACCGTGATGCCGAGCACGATCACCGACGCGGTGAACAGGCGCGCGGTCGGCGCGTGCGGGACGATGTCGCCGTAGCCGACCGTCGACATCGACACGATCGAGAAATAGACGGCGGTGGCGAGATCGTGGACCGGCGGCGTGAATTCGTCGCCGAGGTACAGCACGCCGAAGGTCGCGTAGATCAGCAGCGACACGATGCTCAGCAACGCGAACAGGCTGCTCGCGGCGACGCTCGCGCGGTCGAAGTGCCGCCAGTAATAGAGCAGCGCGACGACCAGCACGGCCGTGTAGACGAACACGGCGTGGCTTTGATAGCCGCCGAGCACGCTGATCGCGGCGGCCGCGACCAGCAGCACGATCGACAGCACCCACGCGACGCGGGCGCGCAGCACGATGCCGATGGCCATCGTCGCGAGGCCGGCCGCGACGACGACTTGCGGCAGCACGACGAGCCCCGCGTTGTCGACGAGGTTCAACGCATCGGCGAGCCATGCATGGTGCAGGCCGAGCCTGGCACGTGCGACGACGGGGCGCAGCACCATGAACGCATCGAGCGCGAGAAGGAGGGCGAGATACCAGTGCAGGCCGATCGGCGCGAACAGGCGCCGCAGGCGGGTAGTGACGTGCTTCATTCAGTCGCCCGGCGGGCCGGGCATGTCCAACGAACCAGCCGCTACCCTAAAGCATTCGGCGATCGGCTGCTTTTTCGCGGGGCCCGGCGGCCGCCGCGACGAAGCCGGCAGGCCCGGCCGCTCAGTTCCAGCCGACCATGATCGCGCCCATCCCGACGAGCAGCCCGCCGGTCACGCGATTCATTGCGCGCATCCGCGCCGGCCGCTGCAGCGCGCGGCTCAGCCGGTGCGAGAACAGCGCCATCGACGCGACCCCGCCCGCGAACAGCAGCGCGAACGTCGTCGCGAGCAGCAGGAATTGAAGGTTCAGGCTCCAGTCGGCATTCGGGCTGATGAACTGCGGAAAGAACGACGGAAAGAACAGCAGCGTTTTCGGATTCAGGCCGGAGGTGGCGACACCGCGCCAGAACAGCGCACGGTCGGTGTCGGTGTCCTGCCGACCGATTGCGGTTTCCGCGTCGGACGATGCGGCGGGCGCGCCAGCCGGCGCACGGCTGAGCCATTGCCTGGCCCCGAGCCACACGAGATACGCGGCGCCGGCCCAGCGCAGCACGGTCAGTGCGTGTTCGTTGAGATGCACCAGCGAATTCAGGCACAGCGCGGTCAGCGCGAGTTGCAGCAGCACGGCGAGCGTGCCGCCCCACACGCATGGCAGCGCACGGCGCCAGCCGGCGCGCAGCGCCTGGTTCATCGTGAGCAGGTTGACGGGACCGGGGGCGTAGATCAGGACGACGGAAGCAGCGAGGAACGACAGATAAAGCTTGAACGACATGACGGAAGTGCAGGAACAGGGCCGCAGGCACCGGCCCCGCACGCGGTCGGATAGGCGTGCGGGCGGCGGGGAATCGCATGCCTGCCGGCCGGCACCGCAACTCGTGATTGCGGCCGTGCGTCCCGGTGCGAAGGGGTTGTCGCGGGGAGCGTGCCGGACAGCAGGCATGGAGAAAATGTATCAAGCGGCCCGGTTAAAAGGCTTCCTGTTTTCAGGCAAAACGGGCCTGAAACCAGAATCCTGTTCAGATAGAATGCCAGTTTTCAGAAGAAGATTCTTCTCATCATGGCTACCCGCGAACGCACGCCGAAAACGCTCGACAACCAGGATCGCAAGATCCTTGGTGCATTGCAGAAAAATGCGCGCCTGTCGAACGCCGAACTCGCCGAACAGATCGGCATGTCGACCACCGCATGCTGGAACCGCACGCGGCAGCTCGAACTCGATGGCTACATCGACGGTTACGTCGCATTGGTCAACCAGCGCATGCTCGGCTACGCCGACATCGTGATCCTCGAAGTCACGCTCGATCGCCATGAGGACGACGCGCTCGCGCGTTTCGGCTCGGAACTGGCGGCGCTGCCGGAGGTGCTCGAGGCGTATCTGGTGTCGGGCGAGTACGACTACTGGATCAAGGTCGCGGTGGATGGCACGGCCGGCTACGAACGCTTCCTGCGCGAAAAGCTGTACCGGATTTCGAGCATCCGTCACAGCCGCTCGATGTTCGCGCTGCGGTGCATGAAGGACGTGCCGTCGATCCAGGTGTGACGGGGGCGGAGATGGGGGGCGGCCGTCGCTGAAACGGCGGCGCGTGCGGCGGCGCGAGGGCGCGGCGAAAACCGCCAAAGGGCCGACAGGAAAGGCTCGCCGGGCGAGACGGCGGGCGGCCTCGAAAAACGGATGAATCTTCCGTTAGCGGCGGTGCGGCGCAATCGTGCGCCCGATATCGGCCATGAAGCGGCCTCAAGACGACTTTCAAACGCGCCCGACGCGGTGAGCCCATTCAGCCGGGACAAGCCCGGGGAGTTTCCACGTCGGCACCACCGTTTCCCGATGCCCGACGCAGCGGCCGCTGGCGGCGCGCGTCCGGGCAAGCGGATCGGGCGGGGAGTGTGCCGCTGGGCGGCGGCCGGTCGTGCTGCTCAGCGCGGCAGGCGCGCGTGTGCTTCAGCGATGACTTCGCAGGTCTCGAGGTGGAGCGCCCACGCTTCTGCAAGCAGCTCGCTCACACGTGCGAGCCAGCCAGTGGATTCGGTGGAACGGTTGGAGACGTTAGACGTTTGCATGACGAAGCCCCATAGAGGTGGCGAGTTAGGGATAACCCTAATCATAGCGAAACATCACCGCCTTGTGAAATGCGATTTCGTTATATGAGAATTACTGATACTTTATGTTGCTGCCACGCAACATGAATATTGGCTGCCTTTGCGTGATGCACAGGCGTGCCGAGGCCGTGCCGGCACGGCCTCGCGGGTAGAAAGAATGGGGGAGTCGAGTGTCGGGGAAAGGGCGCGCGATTACCGGCCGATCCACCCGAACCGCCAGGACAGCCGCCGCGCCGCGGCCAGCAGCGTCTGCGCCAGGTCGCTGTCCGGCCCGCGCGGGAAGCCGCGCGACGAGCCGATGATCGCGATCACGAGCCGGATGCTGCCGGTGTGATCGAACACGGGGGCCGCGACCGTGCCGATGCCCGGCACCGGCGCGTCGAACGCGAAATCGAGTTCATCCGCGCGGATCGCCGCGAGCCGCGCGCGGAACGCGGCGTCGTCGGGTGCGGCGCGGCTGCCCGCGAGACGCACGGGTTCGTTGGCAAGCAGGTCGGCCAGCACGTCGTCGGACATGCCGGACGCAAAGATCCGGCCGATCGCCGTGTTGACGAGCGACATCACGGTGCCGACCTGCAGGCTCACGTGCTGCGGCCGCGCCGATTCTTCCAGACGAATCACCGTCGGGCCGAGGGGGCCGAGCGTCGCGGCGGCGACACTCATGTCGGTCGCGCCGGCCAGCGCGACGATCTCGGCTTCCGCGTCGCGCGTCGGCGACACACGCTGCATCGCGATCAGGCCGAGCGCCTGCGCGAGCGGGCCGCCATCGAAGCAGCCGGCGTCGTCACGGCTCAGCAGCCCGATCTTCTGCAGGCTGACCAGATGCGGAAACGCCTTCGCGGCCGGCATGCCGGCTGCCGCGGCGAGATCGCGCAGCGGCAGCGCACGGCCCGCCGACACCAGCGCGAGCAACAGTTCGCCGGTGCTGTCGAGCGCATTGATCCCGCGCTGCGCCTTCGCGTCGTCGGCCAGTGCCGGTGGCACGCGAGTCGCGCCCGCCGCCGGCGCGGGCGGCGGTTCGGCCGGATTCGACCTTTCCGCGCCGAGCGACGCGGTGGCCTGCCGTGCCGCTTCGCGCAAGGCTGTCGCGATCGGACCGTCCCAGCCGACATCGATCGACCCGCTCGAACCGATTACCGTCAACGCAAGCTGCAGGCGGCCGTACGCGTCGAAAACGGGCACGCACATCGCGCTGACGCCGGGGCTCGGCCGGTCGATGCTGCGTTCGATGCCGCGCGCGCGGATCGCATCGCGTTCGGCCCGTTGCGCGTCGGCGTCCGGCGCGGCGTGCCCGCCTTCGGCACCGGCAAGCGTCGCGCCCGCGCCGGCCTGACTGGCCGCCATCGCGTCGAGTTGCGCGGGATCGCCGAATGCGCGGAACACGCGCCCGGTCGCCGTCGTGTCGAGCGACATCACCGAGCCGACGTGCAGGTTCACGTGCAACGGATAGCCGCCGTGCTCGATGCGCACGATCGTCGGGCCGAGCGCGCCCGGCACCGACAGCGCGACGCTCAGCCCCACGGCTTCCGCGAGTTGCACCGCGTGCGGCAGCGTCGCGCGGTAGGCCGGCTGGCGCTCGATCGACATCAGCCCGAGCCGCAGCGACAGCGGGCCGGGCTCGTAGTTGCCGGTGAGCGCATCGCGCTTCACGAGCGCGAGCCGCGTCAGGCTGACCAGATAGGTGTGCGCCTGCGCGGTCGACAGATCGGCCGCCGCGGCCAGCTCCGACAGCCCGAGCGGCTTGCGCCGGCGCGCGAGCGCGTCGAGCAGCCGTCCGCCGACCTCGACGCTCTGGATCCCGCGCTGCGCCTTGGGCGCCGCGTCGTCTGCGCTGACTTCGTGGTTCTGCACGCGATGATTCTTCCGTTGACGAAACCCCGCATGGTATCCGACGCCATTTACCGCGCCAGCCCGCAGGTTTACCCGCATTAAACAATAGCAAGCGTATTTGCCATTGACAAATATTCGGTGCGGGCAGATGATCCGCTCACTCCCCTCAACACATGGCTCGCAGCCACGGAACGCAACATGGCCAAAGCATTCGCCTCCCAAGCCGATCTGGAAGAGAAGAAAGTCACCTGGACGAAGCTGTCCGAGAACGCATACGCGTATACCGCCGAAGGCGACCCGAACTCGGGCGTGATCATCGGCGACGACAGCGTGCTGATCGTCGACACGACCGCGACGCCCGCGATGGCGCAGGACCTGATCGCGAAGATCCGCAGCGTGACCGACAAGCCGATCAAGCACGTGGTGCTGTCGCATTACCACGCGGTGCGCGTGCTCGGCGCATCCGCGTATTTCGACGAAGGCGCGCAGCAGGTGATCGCGAGCCGCGGCACGTACGAGATGATCGTCGAGCGCGGCGAGGCCGACATGAAGTCGGAGATCGAACGCTTCCCGCGCCTGTTCGCCGGTGTCGAGACGGTGCCGGGGCTGACCTGGCCGACGCTCGTGTTCGAGCGCGAGATCACGCTGTTCCTCGGCAAGCTCGAAGTGAAGATCATGCACGTCGGCTCGGGCCACACGAAGGGCGACACGATCGTCTGGCTGCCGTCGCAAAAGGTGCTGTTCTCGGGCGACCTCGTCGAATACGACGCCGCGTGCTATTGCGGCGACGCGCAGCTCGAACAGTGGCCGGCCACGCTCGAGGCGCTGCGCGCGCTCGGCGCCGAGAAGCTCGTGCCCGGCCGCGGCCCCGCGCTGCTGAACCCGGCCGAGGTCGACAAGGGCCTCGACTACACGAAGGATTTCGTCACGACGCTGCTCGCACAGGGCCGCAAGGCCGTCGAGCGCAATCTCGACCTGAAGGCGGCGATGGCGCTCACGCGCGAAGCGATGGACCCGAAGTTCGGCCACGTGTTCATCTACGAGCACTGTTTGCCGTTCGACGTGTCGCGCGCCTTCGACGAGGCGAGCGGCATCGCGCATCCGCGCATCTGGACCGCGCAGCGCGACAAGGACATGTGGGCCGCGCTGCAGGACTGAGCGGCACACGGCGGCGGGGCGTTCACCTGAACGCGCCGCCGTTTCCCTGAAGGCTGCGGCATCCGTGGCGGCAGAGCGCCGCGGTGCCGGCAGCCGTATCCGGTCTCACAAGAAAGCAGGGCGCATGCACGCCCTCGGAGACTGCTGCGCGCTCGACATCGCGCGGCCCGTTTGGAGAGAGACATGCCCCAATCGCTTCCCGCCGAAGCGACGCTCGCGCACGCGGGTGCTTCGGCGCCGACTTCCGTATCCGCATCCGCATCCGAATCCAGCGACGCGCAGCTGTTCCGCAAGATCGCGTGGCGGATCGTCCCGTTCCTGTTCCTCTGTTACGTCGTGTCGTTTCTCGACCGCATCAACATCGGCTTCGCGCAGCTGCAGATGAAGCACGACCTCGGCTTCAGCGATGCGATGTACGGTCTCGGCGCGGCGGTGTTCTACGTCGGCTACGTGTTCTGCGAAGTACCGAGCAACATGCTGCTCGCCCGCTTCGGCGCGCGCCGGACGTTCACGCGGATCATGCTGCTGTGGGGCATCGCGTCCACCGGGATGATGTTCGTGTCGCAGCCGTCGCATTTCTACGTGCTGCGCTTCCTGCTCGGCGTGTTCGAGGCCGGCTTCTTTCCCGGCATCGTGCTGTACCTGACCTACTGGTTCCCGGCGAACCGGCGCGCGGCGGCGATCTCGGTGTTCTTCGCGGGCGTCGCGGTGGCCGGCGTGCTCGGCGGCCTGATGTCGGGCTGGATCATGCGCGACATGAGCGGCGTGCTCGGGCTGCACGGCTGGCAATGGATGTTCGCGATCGAAGGCGCGCCGGCGATCCTGCTCGCGTTCGCCGCGTTCACGTTCCTCGTCGACCGGCCGCAGGACGCCGCGTGGCTCACGTCCGATGAAAAGGCGCGCGTCGCGGCGCTGTGCGCCGAAGGCCGCGGGCACGGCAGCGCGCACGACGGGCGCAGCGTGATGGCCGCGCTCGCGAATCCGCGCGTGTACCTGTTCGCGTTCATCTATTTCTCGCTGACCTGCGCGTCGCTGACGCTCAACTTCTGGATGCCGCTGATGATCCGCGACTTCGGCGTGACCGACGTCGTCGCGGTGAGCCTCTACACGGTCGTGCCGAACGCGGTCGGCGCGGTCGGGCTGGTGCTGATCGCGCGCCGCTCGGACCGCACCGGCGAGCGCCGCAAGCACTTCGCGTGCTGCACGATCGGCGGCGGCCTCGCGCTCGCGGCGCTGACGCTGCACCTGCACAGCTTCGCGGCGATGCTCGCGTGCCTGTCGATCGCGGCGACGCTGATCTTCGCCGCGCTGCCGATCTTCTGGTCGGTCCCGACCCGTTACCTGTCGGGCAACGCGGCCGCGGCGGGGATCGCGCTGATCAGCAGCATCGGGATCACGAGCGGGATCGTCAGCCCGTGGGTCATCGGGATGATCCGCACGCGCACCGGCAGCATGGATCTCGCCGTGTACCTGCTGGCCGCGCTGCTGGTGGCCAGCGGCGCGGCGCTGATGCTCGGCGTGAAGGGCGAGGCCGCACAGCGGGGCTGAGCGAACCGCGGCCGGTCGCTGCGCGCGGGCCGCGGCAACCGGCGCTTCATGTCCGTCCGCATCCGAATCCATCGAGGAGACGATCGATGTCAGCCCCTCTTCAAGCGCACGCCGCACCGGCCGTTGCGTCCGGTGCCGGTTCCACGGACGCGACCGGCGACGATGCGCTGTACCGTCGTATCGGCCGGCGGATCGTGCCGTTCCTGTTCATCTGCTACATCGTGTCGATCCTCGATCGCAGCAACATCGGTTTCGCGCAGTTGCAGATGCGGCAGGACCTCGGACTGACCGATGCGATGTACAGCCTCGGCGCGGTGCTGTTCTTTGTCGGCTACGTGCTGTTCGAGGTGCCGAGCAACGCGCTGCTGCGCCGCTTCGGTGCGCGCCGCACGTTCGCGCGGATCATGTTCCTGTGGGGCGCGGTGTCGGTCGCGATGATCACCGTCGACAGCGCGAAGCACTTTTACGTGCTGCGTTTCCTGCTCGGGCTGTTCGAGGCCGGGTTCTTTCCGGGCGTGGTGTTCTACCTGACCTACTGGTATCCGGCGCGGCGGCGCGCGTCGGTGCTGTCGATCTTCTATGCGGGCGTCGCGGTGGCCGGGATGGTCGGCGGCCTGCTGTCGGGCTGGCTCATGCGCGGGATGTCCGGCGTGATGGGGCTGCACGGCTGGCAATGGATGTTCGCGATCGAGGGCGCGCCCGCGATCCTGCTCGGCGTGATCGCGTGGTTCTGGCTGTGCGATCGTCCCGAGCACGCGCACTGGCTGTCCGACGCCGATCGCCGGCAGCTCGCGGCCGACCTGGCCGCCGACCACGCCGGCACGGGCACGCAGGCGCCGCGTTCGCTGCGGCAGGTGCTGGCCGAACCGCGCACGTACCTGTTCGCGTTCATCTATTTCTCGCTGACGACCGCGCTGCTGATGCTGCTGTTCTGGATGCCGCTGATGATCCGCGAATTCGGCATCCACGACGTCGTGCAGATCAGCCTGCTGTCGGTCGTGCCGAACGCGATCGGCGCGGCCGGCCTGATCGCAATCGCGCGGCGCTCGGACCGCAAGCGCGAACGGCGCCGGCACTTCGCCGCGTGCGCGGTCGGCGGCGCGGTGGCGCTTGCGCTGCTGACGCTGCACCTGCCGAGCATCGTCGCGATGATGGCGCTGCTGTCGATCGCGGCGATGCTGATCTTCGCCGCGCATCCGGTGTTCTGGGCCGTGCCGTCCGCGTATTTCTCGGGCGCCGGCGCAGCGGGCGGGATCGCGCTGATCAGCAGCATCGGCGTGTCGAGCGGGATGATCACGCCCTGGCTCGTCGGGCTGATCCGGACGCGCACCGGCAGCATGGATCCGGCGATGCTGATGATCGCGGCGTTGCTGGCCGCATGCGCGGCCGCGATGCTGCTGGGCGTGCCGCGCGACGACACGGGCGCGCGAGCGGACGCACCGCATTGACGGGCAGGTTCGGCGCGCGGGCGGCGGCGCGTTGCCGTCGTGCCGTTCGCGGCGAAGGCGCGCGACACGGCTACCCGCGATAGACCTCGATCCGGTTGCGGCCGCGCTCCTTCGCGAGATAGAGCGCCTTGTCGGCGCGCGACAGCGACTGGTACGCGCCGAAGTCCGACGCGCGCATCGCATCGATGCCGATACTCACGGTCAGCTCGACCTGCTGATCCTCGTGCATGAGCCGCGCCTGCATCGCACGCTGCTGCACGCGCCGCGCAAAGGCGAGCGCCGTCTCGAGATCGGACCGCGGCAGCACGATCGCGAACTCCTCGCCGCCGACCCGGCCGACGACGCAGCCCGGCGCCGTTTCCGCGAGCAGCAGCCGCGCAAAGTGCCGGAGTGCGCGGTCGCCGAGCGGATGTCCCCAGCGGTCGTTCAGCGCCTTGAAGTGATCGAGGTCGAGCATCAGCACGGCGGCAGGCAGGCCGGTCGCGCGCATGTCGTACAGCGCGGCTTCGCTTTGCCGCATGAACGCATGGCGGTTCGACAACTGCGTCAGGTGGTCGGTCGTCGCCATCCGGTGTAGCTCGGCTTCGATGTGCTTGCGCTCGGTTGCATCGGTGATGAAGCCGTGCCACACGGTGCCGCCGTCCGCCATGCGCTGCGGGCGCGCATCGCCTTCGCGCCAGCGCAAGCCCTGGCCAGGCAGCAGCACGCGATATTCGAGCCGCCACGGCGTCAGTTGCACCGACGATTCGTGCAGCGACTGCCGATAGGCGACCAGGTCGGCCGGATGAATGCGCGTCTCGACCGCTTCCGCGTTGCGGGCCAGCTGCCCGGGCGTCAGTTCGTAGATGTCGCCCGCTCCCGCGCTGGCGTAGGAAAAGAAGCGGTGTCCGCCAGCCGTCTGCCGCAACTGGAACACGAGCCCGGGAACCTGGTTGGTGAGGTCGGTGACGAGCGCGGCCGAATCGCGCAGTCGCTCGGCGAGCTCGCGCAGCGCGGTGACGTCGGTGGTCGTGCCGACCATGCGCAAGGCCCGGCCGTAGCCGTCACGGGCGATTACCTTGCCGCGGCTGCGGATCCATTTGTAGCTGCCGTCCTTGCAGCGGATGCGGTGCTCGACCTCGTAGCTGTCGGTCCGGCTCTCGAAGTGCGCGAGCATCGTGGCTTTCACGTCGTCGACGTCGTCCGGATGCAGCCGTTCGTACGCCTCCTCGATCCGGTTGCTCAGTTCGTGCGGCGCATAGCCGAGCATCGCCTTCCACGCCGGCGAGTAATGAATCTCGCCGGTTGCGACGTTGCGGTCCCACACGCCGGTGCCGCTTTCGGTCAGTGCGAGCGTCGTCAGCGTGCTGTGCTCCTCGACGACGGCGAGCCGTTCGCGCATCGCGGTTTCCGCGAACGCGCGGGCGAGCGCATGTCCGGCGAGCCCGGCGAGGTCGCGCAGCAGCGCGGATTGCGCGGCGTCGAGCGTCAGGCGGGTGTCGTTGACGATGCCCAGCAGCAGCGTGCCGGGCGACAGGCCGTCGGGGGCGGCCAGTTCGCAGGCCGCGACGATCCGCGGTGCGCAAGGCATCCCGTCGTCCCGTTGCGGAATGTGTACGGCGTGCCGTCTTTCCGTAGACGAATGCGGTTCGATGTGCGGTGGAAAAAGATCGGCAGGAAGCGGGGCGGGCAACGTTCCATCGGCCGCCAGCACGCGTGGCATGCCGGCTTCGGCATGCGCGACGAACGCGCCGGACGCGCCGAAGTGCGCACGCGCGACGCGGCAGACGGTTTCCAGTTCGGGCAACGGCGGAAGGGCCGGCTGGCTGTCGGCGTCGCGCGCGGCGGCCGGCGCGTCGCCGGCCCCGGTGATGAACATACGGAGCCGCATGGTCGAATTCCGCAATGAACGATTGCGCTCGTGATCGGACGAGTGCCGATCGAATGTGACTGCCTGGGGACTGCAATCGCAGAGCTTACTGTTGTGCGGAATGCGTGGCAAGCGAAGCGGAATCGGCTTGCGGCATCGCGCATTGGCGCCGGTCGGGAGCGAATCTGAGGGGTGCGGGCGGCAGCTCGCCGCCCGCATCGTTTGCGCGCGACCGGCGCTGTCAGCGCCGGGCCGGAAACGTGTCGCCGAACATCGGATATCCGCCGGCCGATTCGTCGCGCGCCGCTTCGTCCTGCAGTACGTCCCAGTGCTCGACGAGCCTGCCGTTCTCGACCCGCAGGATGTCCACCGCGATCAGCGCAACCGCGCTGGCCGCATGCGTGTAGCGGCTATGCACCCAGACGAAGTCGCCGTTGGCGGCCACGCGGTCGTATTCGAAACGCAGGCCGGGCATCGACGCGACCAGGCCGAACAAGCCGTCGCGCCCGGCCGGCACGTGCCGGCTGTGCTGGATGTAATCGTCGGCCCAGAATTGCGCGGCGCGATCGTAGTCCTTCCGGTTGAACAGCGTATCCAGCGCTTCGAGAACGAGGGCCGTATTCTTTTCTTCCAGTGCCGTGGTCATGACGCGTGCTCCCAGTGTCTGATCGGATCGGGGGGGCGGCGTCAATGCGTCGTCGCGTAGCGCGGCGCGGGCGTATCGGCCGACAGGTGCGGCACCATCGTGCGGCGTGCGGCCTCGTAGACATCCCATTCGTGGCCCGCATGCAACGGCGGGATCGTCACGAGTTCGCCGCGATCGAAGCCGACCAGCGCGGCATCGACCATGTCCTGCGCGGTCATCACGATTTCCTTCGGCAGGTGTTCGAGCGGCAGGCCGCCCGTCTGCCAGAAATCGGTGGCCGTCGCGCCGGGCAGCACCGCTTGCACCTGCACGCCCTTGCCGGCGAGTTCGTGATGCAGCGACTGGCTGAACGCGAGCACGAACGCCTTGCTGCCGCCGTACACGCCGTTCAGCGTTTCCGGCGAGATCGCGACGATCGACGAAATGTTGATCACGGCGCCGCGGCCGCGGGCGACGAAGCCGGGTACGGCCGCGTAGGTCAGGCGCGTGAGTGCGGTCACGTTCAGGTCGATCATCCGCGTCATCGCGTCGACGTCGCTGTCGAGCAGCGGCGCGTGCGTGCCGATGCCCGCGTTGTTCACGAGCAGCGTGATGCTCGCGTCCTGCTTCAGTTTCGCTTCGACGGCAGCGAGCGCCGCACGGTCATTGAGGTCCGCGTCGACGATCTCGACACTGCGCTGCGTGTCGTTCGTGATGCGCTCGGCGAGCGCGCTCAGCCGGTCGCGGTTGCGCGCGACCAGGATCAGGTCGTAGCCGCGGCGCGCGAGGCGGTCCGCGTAGACGGCGCCGATGCCCGACGATGCGCCGGTAATGAGGGCGGTACCGCGATGTGCTTGCGTCATGATGTGCTCCGTTTCGGTGGGAATGGCCGGATGGCGTGAAGGCATTCTGGTCTCGAACCGTTGCGACACAAATGACGTAGATGGGTATGATTCAGGACATCGGGCCGACCGACCCGGAACCGGAGAATGCACATGCACCGAATCGGCTTTCTGATCAGCGACGGCTTCCAGATCATGGCGCTCGCCGCGCAATCGGTGTTCGAGTACGCGAACATGGGCATGAACGAGCCGTTCTACGCGATCGACAATTATTCCGTCGAAGGCGGCGACGTGCGCTCGTCGCTCGGGCTGTCGGTTGCCACGCGTGCGCTGCGCGGGCGGATCGACGTCGATACGTGGATTGTCGCGGGCGTCAACGATCCGTTCGCCGCGCCGGCGCCGCCCGGCGTCGTCGCGTACCTGCGCCGTGCGAATGCGCGCGCGCGGCGGATCGCCGGGATCTGCACGGGCGCGTTCGTGCTGGCCGAGGCCGGGCTGCTCGCGCAGCGCCGCGCGACCACGCACTGGGCGTATGGCCGCGACATGCAGCGGCATTACCCGGAGATTCGCGTCGAGGAGGACCGGATCTACATCGTCGACGGCCCGATCTGGACCTCGGCCGGAATGACGGCCGGCCTCGACCTCGCGCTCGCCATGGTGGAAAAGGATCTCGGCGCCGATGCCGCGCGCTCGGTCGCGCACAAGCTCGTGATGCACCAGCGCCGCGCCGGCGGCCAGTCGCAGCATTCCGAAATGCTCGATCTCGCGCCGAAATCCGACCGGATCCAGAACGCGCTGAACTACGCGCGGCAGAACCTCGGTCGCGCGCTGACCGTCGAGGATCTGGCCGAGGCCGTCCATCTGAGTCCGCGCCAGTTCAGCCGGGTGTTCACGTTGGAAACGGGACAGTCGCCCGCGAAGGCGATCGAACGGCTGCGGCTCGAATCGGCGCGGTTGATGATCGAACAGAGCCGCCATCCGCTCGACGTGATCGCGAAGGAGAACGGTTTTCGCGATCGCCGGCACATGCGCGAGGCGTTCGTGCGCGGATTCGGCGTGCCGCCGCAGGCGATGCGACGCGACGCGCGGGTGGACGAGCGGGAAACGGGCTGACGCCCGCCGGTGCGGGACGCCAGCGCAGGTCGGAAAAATCGAGCAGAATCCCCGGCATGCTTCCCGAGGAGACACCATGCACGCCACGCCGTTCGACATTGCGATACCCGATCACGCGCTAGACGACCTGCGCCGGCGCTTGCGCGACCGTCGCCCGCCGACGCTGACACCCGCTGAGCCGTGGCAGCAGGGGGTGGACGGCGCATGGCTGCGCGAACTGGTTGCGTACTGGGCCGAGCGATTCGACTGGCGTGCAGTGGAGCGTGCGCTGAACCGGCTGCCGCAGTTCGTCGCGGATGCAGGCGGGCAGCGCGTGCATTTCATCCATCGGCGCGGGGCGGGACCGAACCCTTATCCGCTTGTCATCACGCACGGCTGGCCGGGCTCCGTGTTCGAATTCGACGCGCTGATCGATCGCCTGTGCGATCCCGCGGCATTCGGCGGCGATCCTGGCGACGCGTTCGACGTCGTCGTGCCGTCATTGCCCGGCTTCCTGTTTTCGCCCGCGCCGGCAGCCCCGGGCATGTCGGCGCTTCAGGTTGCCGACTGCTGGGCGGCGTTGATGTCCGGCCTCGGCTATCGACGCTTCGGCGCGCAAGGCGGCGATCTCGGCGCAGGCGTGTCGATCGCGCTCGGTGTGCGACATGCCGACCGGGTGGACGGCATCCACCTGAATTACCTGCCCGGTAGTTTCGAGCCGCCGGCCGACGCGGCGTTGCCGCTGACCGAGGACGAACGGGCCTTCGTGACGCAGCGCGGCGAGTGGGCCGCGCTGGAAGGCGGATACGCACATGTGCACACGACGAAGCCGCAGACGCTGGCCGTCGCGCTCAACGATTCGCCGGCCGGGCTGGCCGCATGGATCGCCGAGAAATTCCGCGCGTGGAGCGATTGCGACGGCGATGTTGCACGGCGGTTTTCGTTCGACACGCTGCTGACCGGAATCTCGCTCTACTGGTTCACCGGCTGCATCGGTTCGTCAATGCAGATGTATTGGGAGAACCGGCTGCAGCCGATACGCTTCGCGGCCGGGCAACGCATGGCGGTACCCGTCGCGTTCGCGCGCTTTCCGAAGGAAATCAGCCGCCCGCCGCGCAGCTGGCTCGAACGCGTGTTCGACGTCGCGCAATGGAGCGACATGCCGGCCGGCGGCCATTTCGCGGCAGTGGAAGAGCCGGACCTGCTGGCCAGCGATATTCGGCGTTTTTTTCGGCGCTTTCGGTGATGCGCGGGGCGGCCGGCGCAGCGCATCGGCCGTCATCCGCACCACGGGAAGCGCCGGCGCCACGCGGGTCGTGACGCGACGCAGACGCCTGCGTTACCGCGTGACGAACGGCGCGGCGGCGTCCGGCGCCGTCCGCGCATGCTGGCGCTGGCGCAGCAGCGCGACGCGGCAGTTCTCGCGCGCCGTTTCGCGACCCTCATCGTCGAGCAGCACGAGATCGCCGCGCATCACGTTCAGCGTGATCACGTCCTCGCCCGGCGCGCCGAGCGTTTCCGGCGTATGCACCGAGCCGGCCGGTTCGAGCACCGTCGAGCCGGCGTGCGCGATCCAGTCGTATTCCCGGTAGCGCCACGCCCCCTGCAGCGTATGGACGAACACCTCGCCGTCGTGACGGTGGCGCGGCAGCGTGCCGCCGGCCGGCATCTTCAGCAGCGCGGTGAGCGTGTCCTCGGCCGCATTGATGTGCAGGTACTTGATCGCGAGCCCCGGCAGATCGGCGCTCATCGGCAGCCACGGCAGCGCATCGCCGGGCAGGCACGAGATCGGCGGCAGGTCGGTGGAGAGCGGGGCGGACGGCTGCGTCATGGCGGAAGGCGGAGCGGAAATGGGGAGCCCGCATTATCGCAGAGCCGGATCGCGCGGCCGAGCGCGCCGGTTCGCATCGGCGCGGGCACAGCCGGCGGCATGATCCTTACAGTCTGAAATGTGCAGTCAAACTGTACAGTTAAACTGTCGATATGCTATCGTGGCGCCATGAACACGCGATCGCCCCCCGCCGAAACGCTCCCCTTGGCCGGTCTCGCCGGCGAACTCCGCATCTCGGTCGGCAAGCTGATGCGACGCATGCGGGAGCAGACCCACCCGAACGACATCACGTCTTCGCAGAAATCGGTGCTGTTGCGGCTCGACCGCGACGGTCCGGCAACCGTGTCGGCGCTCGCACGCGCCGAAAGCGTCCGCCCGCAGTCGATGCGCGTGACGGTCGCGACACTCGAGGCGCTCGGCGCCGTCAGCGGCGCGCCGGATCCGACCGACGGCCGGCAGACGCTGATCGCGCTCACGCCCGGCTTCCGCAAGGTGCTGCAGGCCAATCGCGCGGCCAAGGACGACTGGCTGTTCCGCGCGCTGCACGCACAACTGTCGGCGGCGGAGCAGGCCGAGCTGGCATCGGCCGTGAAGCTGCTGCAGCGGCTCGCCGAATTCCAGGACCCGGCGCGCTCGTGAACCGTATCGATCCGCTCGACGAAAGGGCATCCCGAACATGAACCTCCTGCACCTCGTGTCGTACTTCTTCGGCGGCGCATTCCTCGCGAACGTCGTGCCGCATCTCGTCAGCGGGCTGCGCGGCGAGCCGTTCCAGACGCCGTTCGCGAATCCGCCCGGGCGCGGGCTGTCGTCGTCGGTCGTGAATGTCGTGTGGGGTTTCGTGAATCTCGCGATCGGCTACGTGCTGGTCTGCCGGGTCGGCGCATTCGACCTGAAAACCACTGCCGACGTGGCCCCGCTCGGCCTTGGCGGGCTGGTGCTCGGCCTGTATCTCGCGCGGCACTTCGGCGCGCTGCACGGCGGCAACGATCCGGAGCGGGAACGGGAGCGGCCATGAGCGTGCCGGCGGCGGGCGTGTTCCGCTCACTTCGCAGTTTCAACTATCGCGTGTGGGCGATCGGTTCGCTGGTGTCGAACATCGGCACCTGGGTTCAGCGCACCGCGCAGGACTGGCTCGTTCTCACGCAGCTCACGCATCACGACGCATCGGCCGTCGGCACGGTGATGGCGCTGCAGTTCGGGCCGCAGTTGCTGCTGTTGCCGTGGACCGGCTACGCGGCCGACCGCTTCGACCAGCGCAAGCTGTTGATGGTGACGCAGGGGCTGATGGGCGTGCTGGCGCTGTTACTCGGCGCGCTGACCGTCGCGGGCGTCGCACAGCTCGAACACGTGTACGTGTTCGCGTTCCTGTTCGGCTGCGCGTCGGCGTTCGATGCGCCGGTGCGGCAGACCTTCGTCGCGGAACTGGTCGGCGACCGCGAACTCGCGAACGCGGTCGCGCTCAATTCGACGTCGTTCAACGCTGCGCGGATGATCGGCCCGGCGGCAGCCGGGTTCATGATCGCGTCGGTCGGCACCGGCTGGGCGTTTGTCGCCAACGGGCTCAGCTTCTTCGCGGTGCTGGCGTCGCTGCTGCTGCTCCGCGAGGACGAACTGCGCGCGAACCTGCGCGCGGGCCGCTCGCGCGGCGGCCTGCTCGACGGGTTCCGCTACGTGTGGCGGCGCGACGACCTGAAGGCGATCCTCGTGATGCTGTTCCTGATCGGCACGTTCGGGCTCAATTTCCAGCTGTTCATCTCGACGATGGCGGCCAGCGTGTTTCACGTCGATGCGCGCGGTTTCGGCGTGCTGTCGTCGATGATGGCGGTCGGCACGGTGTCGGGCGCGCTGCTCGCCGCACGCCGCGAGCAGCCGCGCTTCCGCCATCTGTGGTTCGGCGCGGCGCTGTTCGGGCTCGGCTGCACGCTCGCCGCGCTGGCGCCGGGCTACTGGCTGTTCGGGGCCGCGCTCGTGCTGACCGGGATCGCCGCGATCACCTTCATGAACTCGACCAACAGCCTGATGCAGCTGTCCACCGAACCGGAGATGCGCGGCCGCGTGATGGCGCTGCGCCTCGCGGTCGCGCTCGGCGGCACGCCGATCGGCGCACCGGTCGCGGGCTGGGTCGCAAACCATCTCGGCCCGCGCTGGGCGCTCGGCGTCGGTGCCGCGTCCGGTTTCGCCGCGGCGCTCGTCGCAACACATTTCGTGAAGCGCACCCGTGCGCAAGCACGGGCCGACGGCGCGCTCGACCGGTTCGACGGCGTGTGACCGGGTGTCAGGGTGTCCGGGCACGGCACCGCGAGGGGCAGCCGCCGCGCTGCGCAGTCCGTTGACGACCGGTCGCGCGATGGCGTACAGCGAAGGGCCGGGAGCCCGATTCGTCGCGTGAATCGTCTACGCCGCCGGCCGCGCCGCCGCATGCGCGGCTTCGAGACAAGACTGGAACAGCAGCGCGGCCCGCGACGGCCGCGGCGAGCGCCGCAGCAGGCTCACGAACCGGCACCGGTAATTGAACCGCTGCGGCGCGATCGGCTGCATCAGCCCCTTGTTTTCGAAACTTTCCGCGTAATGGTCGGGCAGGAAGCCGAGATAGCGGCCCGACAGGATCAGCGTCGCGATCGATTCCTGGTCCGACGCGGTCGCGCTGCGCGTGAGCTTCGCGCGATGGCTCAACTCCATGTTCGGCGAATGGAAGCCGAGCCCGGCGAACGCGTGGTTGCGGATCGTCGTCCACGTGAGCTTGCCGTGCGGCGCATCGAAGAGCGGATGCTGGCGGCCGCAGTAGAGCAGCATCCGTTCGTCGAACAGGTCCGCATACTCGAGGCTGCCCGAGTTGCGGTGCGCGGGAATGATCCCGACCTGGTAACTGCCGTCGATGATGCCGCGCTCGACCTCGTTGATCGACGCGACATGCAGGTTCAGTGCAACGTCGGGCGCTTCGTCGGCGAACTGGCGGATCGCGTCGCCCAGGCGCGCGTTCACGTTGGTGGCCGTCTTGTCGAACACGGCGATGTGCAGTTCTCCGCCCATCTTGTCGTGAATGCCGTCGATCCTGCTGCGAAATGCCTCCATCGACGCGAGTAGTCGCAGCGTTTCCTCGTACACCGTCTGGCCTTCCGGCGTCAGCGTGAAGCCGGCGCGGCCGCGCCGGCACAGCACGAGGCCGAGGCGCGTTTCGAGATCCTTCACGTGCCGGCTGATCGTCGAGATGCCGATATTCAGTTCCAGTTCGGCCGCGGCCATCCCGCCGCACTGCACGACGCCCTTGAAGACCCGCAGCAGGCGGAGATCCATGTCGCTGAGCTGCCCGAGCAGCGCGCGGCTCTTCGGTTTCTTTGCTTGCATAGTTGAGCAAGTGAACATTGATATTGCGATATTCAAAAGACTAATTGGCGTCCCGACAATGTGCAACATCAACACAAGGAGGAGGGGCGCGCCGCGCCGACCGACATGACCGACATCACCACCGCCCAGCACGACGACACGAACCTCCGCACCGACGCCGCGTGGCTCGACGCGCACTGGATGCCGTTCACGGCCAACCGCCAGTTCAAGGCCGATCCGCGCATGATCGTGTCGGGCCAGGGCGCGTATTACACGGATGGCGAAGGCCACAAGATTTTCGACGGCCTGTCGGGCCTCTGGTGCACGGGCCTCGGTCATGGCCGCACGGAAATCGTCGAAGCCGTGAGCCGCCAGGTCGCTCAGCTCGACTACGCGCCGGCATTCCAGTTCGGCCATCCGAAATCGTTCGAACTGGCGAACAAGATCAAGGAGCTGACGCCGGCCGGCCTCGACTACGTGTTCTTCACGGGCTCGGGTTCGGAAGCGGCCGACACGTCGCTGAAGCTGGCCCGCGCGTACTGGCGTGCGAAGGGCAAGGGCACGAAGACGCGCCTGATCGGCCGCGAGAAGGGCTACCACGGCGTGAACTTCGGCGGCATCTCGGTTGGCGGGATCGGGCCGAATCGCAAGCTGTTCGGCCAGGGCCTCGACGCCGATTTCCTGCCGCACACGCAGCTCGCCGAGAACAAGTTCTCGCGCGGGATGCCCGAGCACGGCGCCGAGCTGGCCGACCGCCTGCTCGAGCTGATCGCGCTGCACGACGCATCGAACATCGCGGCCGTGATCGTCGAGCCGTTCTCCGGCTCGGCGGGCGTGGTCGTGCCGCCGAAGGGCTACCTGAAGCGCCTGCGCGACATCTGTACCGCGCACGACATCCTGCTGATTTTCGACGAGGTCATCACGGCCTTCGGCCGCGCCGGCGCGATGACGGGCGCCGACGCGTTCGGCGTGGTGCCGGACATCATGAACTTCGCGAAGCAGGTGACGAACGGCGTGCAGCCGCTCGGCGGCGTGATCGCGACGAAGGAGATCTACGACACGTTCATGGCCGCAGGCGGCCCCGAGTACATGCTCGAGTTCCCGCACGGCTACACGTATTCGGCGCACCCGGTGGCGTGCGCGGCCGGCGTCGCGGCGCTCGACCTGCTGGTGAAGGAAGACGCGGTGGCCCGCGTGCGCGATCTCGCGCCGCATTTCGAGGCGGCCGTGCACGGGCTGAAGGGCCAGCGCCACATCGCGGACATCCGCAACTACGGGCTGGCTGCCGGCCTGACGATCGCGGCGCTGCCGGGCGAACCGGCGCGGCGCCCGTACGAGATCGCGATGCGCTGCTGGGCGAAGGGCTTCTACGTGCGCTACGGCGGCGACACGATCCAGCTCGCGCCGCCGTTCATCGCCGAAAAGCGCGAGATCGACAACCTGGTCAACGCGCTGTCCGACGCACTGAACGAAGTGGACTGAGCCGCAGCTCGCCCCGCGATAACCGAATTCACGAAAGAGCCTCAACGATGAAACACGACAGCAATGTGACCTCCACCATCGGCCACCTGATCGACGGCAAGCGCGTCGACGGCGGCAGCCGCGTCCAGCCGGTGTTCGACCCGGCCACCGGCGAATCCAACAAAAGCGTCGCGCTTGCCGACCAGCTGACCGTCGAAGCCGCGATCGCGTCCGCGCAGGCCGCGTTCCCGGCGTGGCGCAACACGCCGCCGCTGAAGCGCGCCCGCGTGATGAGCCGCTTCAAGACGCTGCTCGAGGAGCACGCCGACGAGCTGTGCGCGCTGATCACCGCCGAGCACGGCAAGGTGCTCGCCGATGCAATGGGCGAACTGCAGCGCGGGATCGAGAACGTCGAATACGCGACCTACGTGCCCGAGCTGCTGAAGGGCGAGCACAGCAAGAACGTCGGCCCCGCGATCGATTCGTGGAGCGAATTCCAGGCACTCGGTGTCGTCTCCGGCATCACGCCGTTCAACTTCCCGGTGATGGTGCCGCTGTGGATGTGGCCGATGGCCGTCGCCTGCGGCAACACGTTCGTGCTGAAGCCGTCCGAGCGCACGCCGTCGTCGACGCTGCGCATGGCCGAGCTCGCGCTCGAAGCCGGCCTGCCGCCGGGCGTGCTGAACGTCGTGAACGGCGACAAGGAAGCGGTCGACACGATCCTGACCGACCCGCGCGTGAAGGCGGTGAGCTTCGTCGGCTCGACGCCGATCGCCGAATACATCTACTCGACCGGCTGCGCGCACGGCAAGCGCGTGCAGGCGCTCGGCGGCGCGAAGAACTTCGCGGTCGTGATGCCGGACGCCGACATCGGCAATGCGGTGAACGCGCTGATGGGCGCCGCGTACGGTTCGTGCGGCGAGCGCTGCATGGCGATTCCGCTGGTCGTCGCGATCGGCGACGAGACGGGCGACAAGGTCGTCGCGGGGCTGAAGGCCGAGATCGAGAAGATGAAGGTCGGCCCGGGCAACGGCGCGGGCGTCGACATGGGCCCGCTCGTCACGCAGCAGCATTTCGAGAAGGTGACGGGTTTCGTCGAAGCGGGCGTGGAAGCCGGTGCGACGCTGGTCGTCGACGGCCGCAGCGTGAAGGTCGACGGCCACGACGGCGGCTACTACCTCGGCCCGTGCCTGTTCGACAACGTGAAGCCCGGCATGCCGATCTACCAGCACGAGATCTTCGGGCCCGTGCTCGGCGTAATCCGCCTGAAGTCGCTCGACGAGGCGATGGCGCTGATCGATGCGCACGAGTACGGCAACGGCACGTGCCTGTTCACGCGCGACGGCGAGGCCGCACGCTACTTCGGCGACAACATCCAGATCGGCATGGTCGGCATCAACGTGCCGCTGCCGGTGCCGGTCGCGTACCACTCGTTCGGCGGCTGGAAGCGTTCGCTGTTCGGCGATCTGCACGCATACGGCCCGGACGCCGTGCGCTTCTACACGAAGCGCAAGACGATCACGCAGCGCTGGCCGTCGGCCGGCGTGCGCGAAGGCACGGTGTTCAGCTTCCCGTCGAGCCGCTGACGCGCGAGCCGGCTGCGTGCAGCCGGCCGGACGTGCCAAGCCGCGAAGGCCCGCTTCGATCGACGATCGGGGCGGGCTTTTTCATGTCTGCCCGGACAGGGCGGAAGGCAGCAGGACGCTTACGGTGCCGCAACGTGCCACATGTTCTTGAAGTTGTCGCCGTTGCGGTCGCCCTGTTTCATGTCTTTCGAGAAGAAGTACAGCGGCTTGCCCTTGTAGGCCCATTGCGGGCTGCCGTCGTCGCGCTTGACGATCGTGTAGGGGCCGACCGGGACGTCGGTCGCGCTGGCCTTGTACGGCGGCCAGAAGGATTCGCACTGGCCCGTGCAGGCGCTGGTGCCGGCGTTGGGCTTGTCGTGGTCGAACGTGTAGACGGTCATCCCGTTTGCGGCGACGAGCGCGCCGTTTTCTTCCTTCGTGATGGAACCCTGGGCCATCGCCGAAGCGGATGCAATGGCGAGCAGAGCGGAGCTGACGAGCAGCACGGCTTTCATGTGTGCCTCCTGGTTATCCGGTGGGCGGTGCGATCGTGTGCACGGGCGAGCATGCGCAGGGATCGCGATGAATGGTGCCGGAACGCGATGTCGTTGCCGCCCGTGCGAGCGACGCGGGGCCGGAGGGCGGCAAACGGGGCGCCTTCTTCACGATAGGCGGTTTTGGGCGGGGCTGCGAGAAGATCGGGGGGCGTATCGGCCGAAGCGTATGCGTCACACAACGGCGTTGCGATCACCGCCGAGCCGGTATTCGGCGTCCGTCCCCGTACGCAGGATGTGCGCCGGTGCGTCAGCGTTTCGCGCGATTGGTCAGCGCGACGCCTGCGATCACGAGCGCGCCGCCGGCCAGCATCGACGGCGACAGCGGTTCGCCGAGCAGCGCGACCGACAGCAGCACGCCGAACACGGGCACCAGGTTGGTGAACACGGCGGCGCGGGCCGGCCCGAGTTCGCGGATCCCCTGCGAATACCAGACGAACGCGACCACCGTGCCGATGGCGCCGAGGTAGAGCATCGACGCGATGGCCTGCCACGTCAGCGGCGTGCCGCCGTTCGCAGACGGGCTGAACAGGTGCGTGACGATCAGCAGCGCGAGGCCCCACAGTGCCGCGTACGTCGTGGCCGCGAGCGGCGACAGCCCGTCGAGCGCGCGCCGGCCGATTACCGTATAGGCGGCCCAGCTCAGCACCGCGCACAGCATGAAACGTTCACCGGCGCCGAACGTGTTGCCGAGATCGGTCAGTACGCGCAGCAGATCGCCGCGGCTGATCACGACGAGCGCACCGAACAGCGCGACGACGATGCCGGCCCAGCGCGACAACGACAGGCGCTCGCGCGCGACGACCGACAGCAGCACGGCCGTGGCGACCGGATTCAGCGCGACGAACAGCGCGGTGCGGCCGGCCGGCATCCGCGCGAGCGCTGCGAAGAAGCAGACGTTGTACAGGAAGATGCCGGTCGCGCCGAGGCCGAAGGTCGTCACGATCTGGCGGCCACTCAGTTTCGGCAGCCCGCCTTCGATTTTCCATGTCAGGACGACCAGCAGCAGCGCGGCGATCGCGAAGCGGCCGGTCGCCGCCGAGGTCGCGGACATCGTTGCGGCGAGGATCCGGCCCGCGATGAACGTCCCGCCCCAGAACAGCGCGACGAGCGTGAGCTTGACGTAGATGGCCGCGTGCGGCCGGGTGGCGACGACGCGGGCGGGCGGGGCGGGAGCGTGCATGGGGCGTGGGTTCTCGAAACGAAAGCGTCTGCGGCCATGCGTACGTGACCGAGCGGCGCGTTGGCCGGCCGGCAGACTGATTCAGGGAGACGGGGCTGCTCGCGGCGCCGTCAGCGAAACGCCGGCGCCGACGCGAGCGCGGTCAGCACGACCGGCATCGCGAAAGCGGCGGCAATCGTCTGGAATGCGGTGATGCCGGCCATCAGCGGCGCATCGCCGCCGAGCTGGCGCGCCATGATGTACGACGCCGACGACGTCGGCAGCGCCTGGAACAGCAGCGCGACCGTCAGCGCCGCATCGCCGAGCCCGAACAGGTGGCCGGCCGCGAGCGTGAGGAGCGGCATCGCCATGAACTTGAACGCCGACGCAACGCACACCGGCTGCAGCCATGCACGCGCCGCATCGAATTTCAGCGCCGCGCCGACGCACATCAGGCCGAGCGGCATCGATGCGGCGCCGAGCGCGCGCACGGCCGGCTCGACGGCAGCCGGGAACGCGACGCCACCGGCCTGCATCGCGATCCCGAGCGCGCATGCGACGACGAGCGGATTCGACAGGATCTGCCGTGCGAGCGCCGCCGCACCGAGCCGCGTGTCGCCGTAGCGCGCGAAGACCAGCACGCACATCAGGTTGACGGTCGGGACGATCGCCGCGACGCACACGGCTGCGAGCGCGATCCCTTTCGCGCCGAGCAGCCCGGCGGCCAGCGCGGTGCCGACGTAGTTGTTGAAGCGCACGGCGCCCTGGAACACTGACGTGAAGCCGGCGCCGTCGACCCGGACGAACGGGCGGACCAGCAGAAGAAGCGCCGCGGCGAGTGCGGTCGAACCGACCAGCGCCGCCGCGAGCGGTAAAACGGGCAGCGATTGCAGCCGCGCATTCGCGAGGCTGTCCGCGAACAGCGCGGGCAGCAGCATGTAGTAGCAGAGCCGCTCGGCGTGCGGCCAGAACGCGTCGGCGATGAAGCCCGTGCGTCGCAGGCCGTGACCGAACGCGACCAGCAGCGCGACCGGCGCGAGCGCGAGCAGGATCGGGCCGATCACCGGCGTACCTTCACACCGATTGGCGGGGAAAGGCGGCGGAACGAAGCGGGAATCCATCCGGCGGGCAACATGGCGACACGCAATCGAAAGAGTGACGATGCCGCCAAGTTAACACGCGCAAGCAACAGGAATAATTGTTAATTATCGGGTGTTCAATGAGAAATTCTCATTGATGACGCAGTGACTTCGGCCGCCAGCGCGCGGGCGAAACGTTCGCCCGGGCGCGACTGGTGTTCGAGCAGCACGACCGCGCGTCCCATCTGCGGCTGGCCGAACGGCAAGCGCGTGACCGGCGGCAGGCGTGCAAGCGTCGCATCGGGGAGCGCGACGATCGCCGCGCCGAGCCCGCGTGCCACCATGCGCGCGATCGTTTCCGCGCTGTCCAGCACCATTTCTTCGCGTACGCGCACGCCAATGCGGCGCAGCTCGGCAGCAATCATCCGGCCGGCCCACGCCTGCGCGTCGAAGCGGATGAACGGCAGCGCGTCGAGCAGCGCGCCCGCGTCGCGTTCCGCATGGTCGGGCGGCGCGAGCAGCCAGAAGCGGTCCTCGTACAGCGTGGTCCACGTCAGTTCGGCCGGATGCGGGCGTACCGGGCGCGTCGTGATCGCCGCGTCGAGCTCGCCGGCCGCAACGCGGTTCGCGAGTTCCGCCGACATGCCGGCCGACACGTGCACGCGCAACGACGGATGCGCCGCACGCAAAGCAAGTAGTGCGTCAGGCAGCGGGCCGGACAGCGCGGTCTGGATCGCACCGATCCGCAGGCGGCCGACGAGCTTTTTCTCGTCGCTGAGCGCATCGGGAATCCGGTCGACCATCGCGAGCACCTGCTCGGCCTGCGCGAGCAGAATGTTGCCGGCTTCGGTGAGCACCGGCTGCCGGCGCGAACGGTCGAACAACTGCACGTTGTATTCGCTTTCGAGCGTCTTGATCTGCAGGCTCACCGCCGATTGCGTGAGGCCGATGGCTTCGCCGGCGCGCGCGAAGGTCCGGTATCGGGCGATGGCGACCAGCGTTCTGAATGCGCGTAATGACATGGGCGAAGTGGCGTGAGCGGCAGGGCCGGCATGCGGATTGCTCGCGTGACGGGCCGCATGGAGGCGGTGAACCCGGCGAGATGCGCAAGCGGACAATGCAACCGGCCAGTTCGCGGACATCATGCCCGTGGCCGCCGAATCGGGCAACCGCGGCATCGCCGGCGTGCGACGGCCCGGTCGGGCTGCCCGCAGGGACGCTAGTCGGGGCGGTTGCCGCCGGGCGTGTTCCGCCGCACTATCCGAAGCGACGCGAGCGACGCTTGCGCCGATCGTTGAAGGAGGGCCCGACGATGCTGCAGAATCCCGGCGACGTGGCGCGTGCGTGCTACCGCGCATACGCCGACAAGGACCGCGACGCGATTGAAGCGCTGATTGCGCCGGACTTTCATTTCACGAGCCCGCTCGACAACCGGCTCGACCGCGACACTTATTTCGCGCGCTGCTGGCCGAACAGCGCGATGCTCACGTGCTTCGACTTCATCGACGTCGTCGCGCACGGCGAATACGTATTCGTCGTGTACGAGGCCGAAACGCATGGCGGCAAGCGGTTCCGGAATGCGGAGCGGCTGCGTGTCCGCGATGGCCGGATCGTCGAGGCCGAGGTGTATTTCGGCTGGAACGTGCCGCACGATGTGCGTGACGGCACGTTCGTCGAACCACGCGGTTGAGTGCGGGCTACACCCACAACCGGTACATCCAGAACGATTCGTCGTCGATGAAGCGCTGCGTGAATTCGCTCGGCGAGAATCCCGTGATGCGCTTGACCTCGCGGCTCAGGTGCGCCTGGTCGGCGAATCCTTCGTCCAGCGCCAGCGTGGCCCAGTTGAAGGGGGCGCCGGCTTCGAAACGGTCGCGCGCCGCGAAGAATGCGCTTTCCGTCCGGACGAGCGCCTGCCATTCGCGCAGCGATCGACCGCTGTATGTCTTGATGCGCCGTTCGACCTGACGCGGGCTGTGCGTGCCGCGCCATTCGCGCGCCTGCAGCGCGAGGCGCTCGACCCAGCTGCGCCCTGCGTTGCGGAGCGACGACAGCGCTGTCGCAGGCCGCAGCGCCTGCCAGCGAGGCGCCAGATGGCGATCGATCGTGGCCAGCACGTCGGCGTCGCGATCCACGCCGATCAGGGCATCGAGCAGCGGATGCCAGTCGTGGCCGAGGCACGCGTGCGCGTCGAGAACGCGGTCGTGGATGTCCGGCAGTGCGATGCCGAACAACGTCCGCGCGGCATCGGCGGTGAAACAGATCATGCCGATCAGCCCGCCCGTCGGCGCCCACGCGACGGTGGGGGCCGAATGGCTGCCCGACAGCGTCGCCGTCGCGCCGAAGGGGCGCCATTGCGAGCCGTCGGGCGAGGGTTCGATGAAGCCCACGTCGAGATCCCGGTACCAGGACACGCAGACGAGCGGTGTGGCCGGAAAGTGCGAAAGCCGTTGCGCGTCGCTCAATGCGACGCCGCGCGTGTCGCACAGGACGATCGCGACCACCGCGCCCTGCAGCGCGGCCGGTGCGGGATGCAGCCGCGCATGCGGCGACCGCCCGCCGCCCGCCACGCGGGGCGCGCGTGCAAGCGGATCGGGACATGACAGCGGAATCGATGGCGGACCGGAGAACATGACGCCGCAGTATAGGGACCGGTCCGGCGCGTGTCGATGTCGTTTGCGTTCAAGACCAGCGGCGCGCCGATGGGGAGAATCCGGCACATGAACACACGATCCTCTTCCCAATGTCCATTCCACGCGGGCACGGCTGCGCCGGCGCCCGTGCTTCATCCACCCGGCGTATGGCCGCCGGGGCCACCCGCCGGCCTGACGGGGTGGGGGTTGCTGCGCACGATGTCGCGCGACCTGATCGGCACGCTTGGCGGCTGGCAGCGCACCTACGGCGACGTCGTGCACTTGCGCGTGTGGCCCGAGCATGCCGTGGCCGTGACCGATCCGGCGCTCGTGCGCGAGTTGCTGGTCACGCATCACGATGCGCTCGGGCGCTGGGAGCGCGCCACCCGCGTCTTCGCGCAGGTCCACGGCCAAAGCGTGCTGGTCGCGGAAGGCGAGGCGTGGCGCGACAAGCGGCAGGCGCTGCAGCCGAATTTCATGCCGAAGCCGGTTCAGGCGTTCGTTCCGGCGATCGCGGCCACGGCCGGTCATGCTCTCGCGCAATGGCCCGCGCGCGATCCGGACTGGCCGATCGAAAGCGCGCTGACGTCGCTGGCGATGGACGTGATCATGCGCACGATGTTCTCCGATACGATCGGCGACGATGCGCGCGCAGCCGAGGAGGCGGTGCGCGTGGTGAGCGCCGCGGCCAACGCGGCGTTCTACCAGCCGGTGAACACGCCGAACTGGGTGCCGTGGAAGCACCGCACGGCACGCGCGATGGCGGTGCTCAAACGGCTGATCGACCGGCAACTGCACGCACGCCTCGACCGGTCCGAGCATGCCTGGCCCGACGATCTGCTGTCGCGCCTGTTGCGGCTGCATCGGGCGGATGCGCGGAAATGGCCGCTGCAGGCCGTGCACGACGAATGCGTGACGGCGTTCCTGGCCGGCCACGAGACGACGGCCGGGGCGCTGACCTGGTGGGCTTGGTGCATGGCCGCGAATCCGGCCGTGCAAGCCGCCGCGCGCGACGAGGTGTCCCGCGTGCTGGGTGGCCGCGCGCCGTCCGCGGAGACGCGCTCGTCGTTGCGCTACCTGTCGCAGACACTCGACGAAACGCTGCGTCTGTATCCGTCCGCGCCGATCCTGATCAGCCGTCGCGCATCGCGGCCGATCGCGCTGGGCGCGTGGCAGTTTCCCGCGCGCACGCTGTTCATGCTGCCGCTGCAACTGATGCAGCGCGATCCGCGATGGTTCCCGGAGCCCGGTACCTTCCGCCCGGAGCGCTTCGCCGACGATGCGCCGGCGCTGCCGCGCGGCGCGTACATGCCGTTCGGCACCGGCCCGCGCGTGTGCCTCGGGCAGCATCTGGCGATGACGGAGATGACGGTTGTGGCCGCAATGATTCTGCAGCGCTACGTGTTGTCGGTGCCGCCCGGCATGGCGCCGCCGCGCGAGGTGCTGAACGTGACGCTGCGGCCGCAGCAGTCGTTGCATCTGGCGATCGCGCCGCCGGAGCTGGCGGCCGATGCGATCTCCAAATGATGGAGGCATGAAAAGTCGATTCGACCCGGCCTGCACCGCGCGAGCGATTGCCGTTCGCGCGGTGCGGTGTCATCGAATCGTCGGAATGTGAATGCGTGCCGGCAACGGCTTTCGGTCCCACTGGCGCGGCGTCGCGCAGCACCTATGCTTGAAGGGCCCACGCCGGGCGGAGCCCAAGGAGGATGGTCATGCGCATGCTTCTCAACATACGAATCCCTCACGAACCGTTCAACACGCTCGTGCGCGACGGCAGCGTCGGCGACGTGATCTCGCGAATACTCGAAGCGGTCAAGCCGGAGGCCGTGTATTTCACGGAGCAGAGCGGCCACCGCGGCGCGGTCGTGATCGTCAATCTGGATGACCCGTCGCAGATCCCGGCGCTCGCGGAACCGTGGTTCCTGATGTTGAATGCGGACTGCGAGTTCCGCGTGGTGATGCTGCCGGACGATCTCCGCAACGCGGGGCTCGCGCAACTCGGCGCGAAGTGGAAGTAGCAGGACGCCGCGCATGACCGTGCCCCTGCCCGCAAACCGGGCGGGCGGCATGGCGCGGCGTTCGCGCGCCGGCTAGCGCGCAGACTGCGAGGGCTCGACGTTTGCCGCTTGCCTGTCTTTCGGCCGCAGCAGCAACAGCAGCCCGCTCAGCGCAGCCGCGCCGAGGAAAACGAAGAAACACCGCTCGTTCCACGTCGTCAGGCCGTCGGACGCCACGCCGCCTGCGTTTCCGGCCGTGGCGCCGGCTTCCAGCAGGAACGTGAAGACCGCCGGTACCGGCGCGGAGCCCAGGTAGGCCAGGAACGCGACCTGCAATCGGCCGCGCGTCAGGATCGACCAGACGTCCTTGCCCATCAGGCAGGCGACCAGCACCACGGGCGGCACGAGCACGATCGATGCGGCGCTGATCGCGCACAGAAACAGCCAGCCGATGCCTATGAGCGGAATGAGTGACATGGGTCGGGATTCCTGTTTTCTGGCAATCGTGTTGTCGACCGGGTATCCGCACCGGCACCGGCAGCGGCAGGGTACGCGGCGCTTGACGGATAGTGCCCGATTTCGCGCCCGTTGCCATCCGTCCTGATCGTGGCGCTCACCCGGCCGCATCTTCCCCCAGTGCCTGGATGAACCGCGAAAACAGCTCGGGCTGCGACGAAATCCCGAGCTTCGCGTACAGGTGGCGCCGGTGCACCTTAACCGTTTCGGGGGATATCGCCAGCCGTTCGGCGATCGCCTTCGACGAATTGCCGCGCAGCACCATGCGTGCGATCGACATCTCGCGGTCGGTCAGCACGCCCGCGCCGAAGCGCGCGAGCGCCTGTTCGACACGCGCACCGAGATCGGCATCGGGCGTCGCGCGTGCGGCGTCGCCCACCAGCCGCCAGTGCTGCCGCATCGCCGCGAGCACCCACGGCATCGCGGCCGTCAGCTTGCCGAGCGGCTCGACGTCGAAGCGCGCGGCCGCGCCGAGCGACAGCGACAGCAGCGTGTCGGCGTTCGGCCGCACGAGAATCTGGATTTCGTCGTCGCCGACCGCATCGCGGAAGTAGCTGAGGAAATACTCGCTTTGCCGGAACAGGTCGGGCGCGACTTCCTCGAGCCGGTAGCAGCCGTCGGCGAGCCCGTCGTGCGCGGCCTGCAGGAACGGGTCGAGCAGATAGACGCCGTTCAGGTAGAGCGGCACCGGCGATGCGCTGTCGGTGCCGCCCGCGTCGTATTCGTCGAGCACGAGCGGCACGCCGTCGCGGCCGACCGCGGTCGCGAGCGCGTTGTCGAACGGCACCATTTCATTGAGCAGCAGCACCAGGAAACGCCAGAAGCGCGGCTGGCCGAGATGATCGATTGCGCGGCCAAGCGCCTGGTGCATCGCGATTTCGGAGAAGAGACGATCCATACCACCACCGGAAGGGCGTAACACGAAGGGGGAATAGCGGTCCTGAAATTGGCTTCCTAGACTGCCACGCAATCAATCGGGCCCGAGTATGGGTGTTCAAAAAAGAGCAGCAAAGGAGCACAGGAGAACGAAATGGCGATGATGTCGGAATCGACGGGTAGCCTGCAAGCGGCGCCTGCAACGGAGGACGCGCCGCGCGCGCTGTCGCAGACGCTCAGTGTGCGCGATGCGGTGATGATCACCGTATCGGGCGTGACGCCCGCAAGCTCGATCTTCGTGATCGCGCCGTTCGCGATCCAGCAGGCGGGCAGCGGCGCCGTGCTGTCGTTCGTGCTCGGCGGCGTGCTCGCGCTTGCATTCGCGCTCTGCTACGCGGAGCTTGCCGCCGCGCACCGCAGCGCGGGCGGCGAGTACGTGATGGCCAAGCGCGTGTTCGGCACGCTGCCCGGGTACCTGACTTTCATCACCGTGCTGTCCGTCAGCGTGTTCATCCCGGCCGTGCTCGCGAGCGGCGCCGCGCCCTACCTGAACAACGCGCTCGGCACGCACTTCAGCAACCAGTCGGTCGCGCTGACGATCGTACTGCTCAGCTATCTGCTCGGCATGCTGAACATCAAGACGAACGCGTGGATCACCGGCGCGTTCCTCGTCGTCGAGATCGGCGTGCTGATGCTGATCGCGGGCCTCGGCTTCGGTTCGCCGCATCGCGGTGCCGACGTGCTGATCGCACCGGTCGTCGCGAGCGGCAACGCGCTCGTACCGGCGACGCTCGCGGCCATCGTGCCGGCGATCGGCACCGCGATCTTCTGCTACAACGGCTTCGGCTCGGCCGCCTATCTCGCGGAGGATCTGCGCGGCGGCAACCGCAACGTCGCGAAGGCGGTGATCTATTCGCTGCTCGTGATCCTCGTCGTCGAACTGGTGCCGCTCACCGCGATCGTGCTCGGCGCACCGTCGCTGACGGAGCTGACGAAGAGCGCCGACCCGATCGGCTATGTCGTGCGCTCGCTGAGCAACCCGGCGGTGTCGCGCGTGGTCAGCGGCGGGATCTTCCTGTCGGTGTTCAATGCGATCATCGCGATCGTGATCACGATGGGCCGCCTGCTGTACAGCAGCGGCCGCCACGCGCTCTGGTCGCGCACCTGCAACCGTGCATTCTCGACGATTCATCCGCGCCTCGAATCGCCGTGGCTTGCGACGATCGCGTTGGCCGTACCGTCGGCGGGGCTCGTCTTCGTGTCGAGTCTCGACGAACTGACGGCGTTCACCGTCGACCTGCTGCTGCTGATCTACCTGGTCGTCGGGCTGGCCGCGCTCGCGAGCCGGTTCGTGCGCCGCGACGTCGAGCATCACTACCGGATGCCGCTGTGGCCCGTGACGCCGCTCGTCGCGGTGGCAGGCGCGGCCTACACGCTGTACACGACGCTGGCGACGGCAACGAAGTCGACCGACCTGATCATCATCGCGGGGCTGCTGGTTGCCGCACTCGTGATGTACGTGGTGTGGGCGCGCCACAGCGAAGCGTTCCGCGCGCTCTGAGCACCGGATCAATATCTTGCAACATCGACTGACCGAACCACTGAAAGACTGGAGGAATTGCATCATGCGCACGAGGGATCTCGGCATCCGCATCGGACTCGGCAAGCCGGGCCGCTTCAACGCGATCACGGACGTACCGGGCGTGCGGGTCGGACATTGCACGCTGAACGTCGAGAACGGCGACGCATCGATCCGCACCGGCGTCACCGTCATCGAGCCGCGCGCGGGCGCCGCGCACGATTCGCCGTGTTTTGCGGGCGTGCACGTGCTGAATGGCAACGGCGACGCGACGGGGCTCGAATGGATTCGCGAGGCCGGCCTGCTGACGACGCCGATCGCCTATACGAACACGCACAGCGTCGGCGCGGTGCGCGACGCGCTCGTCGCGAACGAGCGCGAAGCGGCGGCCGGCCGCGTGTACTGGTGCATGCCGGTCGTGATGGAAACCTACGACGGGCTGCTGAACGACATCTGGGGGCAGCATGTGAGCGCCGCGCACGTGCAGCGCGCGCTGGCGGCCGCTCAGTCGGGGTCGGTCGCCGAAGGCGGCGTGGGCGGCGGCACGGGCATGATCTGCCACGAGTTCAAGGGCGGCATCGGCACCGCGTCGCGCGTGCTGGCGGACGACGCGGGCGGCTGGACCGTCGGCGCGCTCGTGCAGGCGAACTACGGCGTGCGCGAGCTGCTGCGCGTCGCCGGCTATCCGGTCGGCGAAGTGCTGCGGCACGTGCATTCGCCGTTCCGCGAACACGACGCCAAAGGCGAGCCGGGCATGGGGTCGATCGTCGTGACGATCGCGACGGACGCGCCGCTTCTGCCGCATCAATGCACGCGCCTCGCGCAGCGCGCGAGCGTCGGGCTCGCACGCGTCGGCGGCGGCACCGAGGATTCGAGCGGCGACATCTTCCTGGCATTTGCAACGGGCAACG
This sequence comes from Burkholderia arboris, assembly GCF_902499125.1. GTDB lineage: Bacteria > Pseudomonadota > Gammaproteobacteria > Burkholderiales > Burkholderiaceae > Burkholderia > Burkholderia arboris. The sequence goes on along the minus strand of NZ_CABVPX010000006.1, from coordinate 236,020 downwards.
AACGCTTGCCGGCAGCGAACTACGGCAGCAAGGGCGCGCCGACCACCGATCTGAAGATGGTCAACAACGACCACATTTCCGCGCTGTTCGCCGCGGCGGCGGAAGCGGTGGAGGAGGCGATCGTGAATGCGCTGGTGGCTGGCAGCAACGTCGAGTCGCGCGGGGCGCGGGTCGAAGGGCTCGGGCAGGCGCGCTTGCTGGATGCGTTGCGCGAAGTGGGCTGGCGGCCGGGGCGCGGCGCCTGAAACGGCAAGCGCCGCTTCAATCGAAGCGGCGTGGGGCGGGGCGGCGATGCGGCGATCGGCCGGGCCGCCGTCCGCCCGCGCATGCGACGCATGCGGTGCGGGCGGCACGGGCCTGGCCGTGACGACGCGGCGTCATGCTCAGCTGCCGAAGTAGATGTTGCAGAAGCTGACGGGGCCGACACAGGCGTTCGGGTCTTCCTGCTTCGTTTGCGCACGATCGACGCGGCCCGCGGCCTTGACGGCTTCGGCGCGGTTCACCTGTTGCTGTGCGACGTCTGCCGGTGCCGGCTGTGCGTGGGCGACAGCAGCGGTGAGCGACAGGGCAACGAGGGCGAGGTGCAGCGGCTTCATTTGAGTTTCTCCTGGGTGAGTGCCAGTCTCGCTGGCAGTGAGGAAACTATAGGCTCGCACTGCTTAAAGATTAATCACCGCGGCTGTAGAGCATATTTCCATCCGGAACAAGGATCCCGTTGCGCGCGCACCCGTTTTCAATGGCGGTGCCGGTTGAACGGCGCATCCTTGTCCAGCAGCGCGCTGCGCATGAAATGCAGGCAGCCGACGATCCGCTGCATGCTTCGGCGCGCATCGGGCACCGCGTACCACGCCTGCAACGTGTGTTGCGCCGTGCGAATCGCGAGATTCACCGATTTCAGCGTGCGTGCATGATGGCCGGGCGTCGGGTCGTCGAAAAAGCGCGGCAATTCGTGCAGTACCGCGTCGATCGAGCCGGTCCAGCGCAGCGTCTGCGGCGGTTTCGATGCACTGAACGCATGCAGTTCGTCGCGCAGGTCGATCACGGCGTGGCCGACCTCGAGCGTCGCCAGCATCCAGCGCATGGCGTCGCGGTGCTGCCGCGTGCGCCTGACGAGCAGCGTGCGCAGCTGTGCCATCAGGTCGTGCGTGCTCGACTGGAAGCGTTGCGCGAGGCCGTCCGGTGCGCCTTCGCATGCGAGCGTGACCTGGCGGCGCAGGTCGTGCGCGATGCGGCCGGTGAGCCACGGCATGTGGGTCGGGAACACGACCGCGAACACGAGCGAGCATGCGAGCATCGCGATGACGATCGCCAGCCCGTTGTTGATCAGCACTTCGGGCGTATAGGCCATCGCGTTGTCCGGTCCCGCGAGCAGACAGAAGAACACCGCGAAGCCGATTCCGTAACCGGACAATCCCGGCCGCATCGCGAGAAACGCACCGAGGCCAAGCACCGGCGCGAGCGTCGCGCACAGCAGCGGGAAGCCGTCGATGTTCGGATACACGTAGCACAGGAACACGTAGCCGACGGCGGTCGCGAACGCCGCGCCGACGCTCATCTGCGCGACGAACTTCGGCGCGCGCGGCGACGTCGAGCTGAGCGCGCACGCGATCGCGGTGGCGATCACGGCTAACGAGCCGCTCGGCCATTCGGACGCGATCCAGAACGCGCTCATCGCGCCGACGGCGACGACCGTACGCAGGAACGCGAAGCCGACGAAGAACGCGTTGGTCTTCACCGCGTAATGCGTGACGGAGCGCTCGAACGCGTGATCGTCCTGGTCGAGCGACGCATAGGTATCGGCGTAGCCGAGATATTCGCCGATGAAGCGGTACAGCAGCTCGATCGCGGTATCGAAGTCGAGCAGGCCGCCGGCCGCGTGCGCTTCGAGGTTTCGCCGCGACGCGCGCGCAGCCTTCGGCAACGCACCGTGGAAGCGGTGCAGTTCGAGCAACGCGCCGGTGGCTGGCGCGATGCTGCGCTGGCGTTCGTCGCGCAATGCGGCGAACCGAAGCGCCAGCGCGTCGACGTGCGGTGCCAGCGCGTCGAGCACCGCGTCCGAATGATTCGCGCGCAGGCGCTTGACGAGCTGGTGCAGCGCATGCAGCCGTGTGCACGCGTTCATGAACTCGCTGTTCAGCCGCGCGAGCCGGCGGCTGCGCGCGCGAATGTGCGGATCTTCGAACGACGCGAATGCGCGGTTGGCCTCGAAGCCGACGATGTCGTCGACGAAATCGGCGAAGCGCCGCTCGAAATCGCCGCGCGCGACCTCGCCCGAGAGCGCGCCGGCCGTGAACGCCGCGAACGTTGCGTGACGCGCGCTCAGCGAGCGCATCAGCGCCTTCGCGGAACTGAGCGGCAGGATCAGCGCGCTGACCGCGCCCGAGCACGCGATGCCGAGCGCGACTTCCGCGGCGCGCGTGAGCGCGGACTGGAACAGCGTCTGCGGCGTCATCACGGCCGGCAGGCCGATCAGCGCGGCCGTGTAGCCGGCGAGCACGAAGCCGTACCAGCGGAAGTGCCGGTTGCGTACCGCGAGCGCGATGCAGCCGCCGATCCACAGCGTGATGCCGGCCATGTACAGCTCGGGCTGCTGCGCGAACAGCCCGCCGAGCGCGAGCGCGGCGACGAGGCCGGCCGCCGTGCCGAGTACCCGGTAGAAGCTTTTCGCGAACACCATCCCCGACAGCGGCTGCATCAGCACGAACACGGTCGTCATCGCCGTGCGCGGCTGCGACATCTCGAGGCGCATCGCGATGCCCATCGCGAGCAGCGCCGCGAGCACGGTTTTCGCGAGGTGCAGCCAGATCAGCCCGTCGCTGGCGGCCCAGTCGCGCGCCGCGTCGCCGAGCGGATCGAGCCATGCCCTCCATCGTGCCGGTTCGATGGAAGGTCGCTCGATCGCAGGTTGTGGCTTCATGAAAAAAGGGGGCCGGTGCGGGGCCGGGGCAGGTGCCGCGGCGCTTCCGAACGGTCCGTTCGACTGGTGAGGCGCCGATTGTAGGAGTGCGGCGCCCGCGCATTAACGCAGCTGCGGGGAAACGATAGTTGCAGCCGGAGTAACAATCTGTCGCATCCAGTGGAGGAAAATAGCGGCTCCGCTACAGGTTGCTCACAGGAATGGATACCCTACAAAACATGCGGGTGTTTTCGCGCGTCGTCGAGACAGGCAGCTTCACGGCCGCCGCGCAATCGCTGAATTCGACGACAGGCGCGATGTCGCGCGCGGTGTCGGAGCTCGAGGCGCGGCTGCGCACCCGTCTGATGAATCGCTCGACGCGCCGTCTCGCGCTCACGTCGGCCGGCGAAAGCTATCTGCGGCGCTGCCGCCAGATCCTCGCGGACGTCGACCGCGCGGAAGAAGAGGCGAGTTGCGCGCATGAGCGTCCGGCCGGCGTGCTGCGCATGCACAGCTTCGCGAGCGTCGGTCACCACTACGTATTGCCCGCGCTGACGCGCTATCACGCACAGTTCCCGGACGTGTCGATCGAGCTGTCGCTGTCGCAGCGCATGCCCGACCTGTTCGACGGCACGAGCGACATGGCAGTCGTCACCGCGTCGTCGCTGCCCGATTCGGAGCTCGTATCGCACCTGCTCGGCTCGACGTTCAGCATCCTGTGCGCGTCGCCCGACTACGTGAAACGGCACGGCGTGCCGGGCCGCCCGCAGGATCTCGCCGCGCACGCGTGCCTGACGCTGTGTACGCCGGCGTTCCCGACGCACGAGTGGGTGCTCGAAGGGCCCGAGGGCGTCGAGCAGATCCACGTCGCGGGGCCGGTACAGACGAACACGGCCGAATCGCTCGCACTCGCGATCCGCGACGGCATCGGAATCGGCATGCTGCCGCTGTACTCGGCGATCGATGCATTGCGCGACGGCACGCTCGTGCGCGTGCTGCCCGCCCACATCCTGCAGAAGATGAACGTCTATGCGCTGTATCCGTCGCGCCGCTTCGTCGATGCGAAGGTGCGGACCTGGGTCGAGATGTTGCGCGCCCAAGTGCCGGGGATGATCGCGCGCGACGTCGAGATGCTGAACGCAATCGGCCGCGAGCCGCAGGCCGCCTGAACGGCGGGCGCGCATCCGCGTGCTGCCGGTGTTTTCATGCAAACGCGACGTGCGCCACGCCCGTCGACGATCCTTTGCGCGGGCGGGGCGCGTCGTCGCGCCGTCATTGCGCGGGCCTGGCTGCCGCGCCCGATTCGGTTGCCGGCGCACCGGTCGGGCCGTACGCAGCCTGCGCGGCTTTGCGCTCCGCGAGACGCTTCGCCTGCAGCCGTTCCTGCGCGGCCATGATGTCCTCGGGATAGTTGTCGGCTTCGCCGCGCGCCGGGTTGTAGCCGACCGATTCCAGATCGATCAGTTCCTGCAGCACCTGCGCGCGCGTGACGGGCGACGGTGCCTGCTGGGCGAACGACAGGGCCGGTGCGGCGAGCAGGACGGCAGCGGCGGCGGTAACGACGAGCGATTTCACGAGGTTCTCCTGAATACGGGGTGGGTGGCCGGATCGATGCGTGACGCATGCCCCGAGCCTTCGACGCCAGTCTACGTAGCGGCCGCGCGCGCAAAAACCCCGATTCCAGGCAGGCTGCCTTCCAGATGGCACAACATTGCGGCCCGTCGCCCGCGGCGAACGAATCCGTGTGCGAACACGGATTCATTGCAGACGGACAACGGTGCGATGCCGGTCAGAAGCGCGTGCGCATGCCGATCGTGCCGACGACCTGGTTCGCCGTGCTCGACGCGCCGCCCGACGTGTTGATGAACGCCTGGTAGCCGCGCCCGGACGCATGCTGGACCATCGCTTCCGCGTACAGGTCGGTGCGGCGCGACAGCTTGTACACGGCCTGCAGGTTGACCTGGTGCCACTTCGGATCGGTGCCGTGCTTGCTGTCGGGATTCGACACGCTGGCGTCCGTGTAGACGTAAGCCGCGCCGAGGCTGACGGCCGGTGTCACCGCGTAGCGCACGTTCACGTCGTAGTTGTTGAACGCGATCTGGCCGGTGGAGCCGAACGCCCCCGTGTTGTCGTACTGCGAGCGCGTGTAGACGAAGCCGACGGTTGCCGGCCCGAACACGTAGCTGACGCCGCCGCCGTACGAGCGCATGCGGTCCGAGCCGATCGACCAGCCGCCCTGGCTCACGCTCTTCGCTTCGGCCGAATCGGTCGCGCCGGGGCTCGCGCTCGTCGAGCCCTTGGTGCCGTTCATCTGCAGGTACGCGCCGGCCAGCTTCAGCGGGCCGTTCGTATAGCTCGCCGCGATGCTGTACGCGCGGTTGGCGCTGAAGTTCGCCGAGTTCGAGAACGCGTACATCGCGCCGACCTTGAAGCCCGCGATCGACTCGCTCGTGTACTTGACCGCGTTGTTGATGCGCAGCGAGTGGTTCAGGTTGTCGTTGTCGAACGGGTGCGCGAAGCCCGCATCGCCGAGGTCGCCGGCCGTCGCGGACAGCGGCGCGACGAAGTCGACCATCGTGTCGTACTGGCGGCCGAGCGTCAGCGTCCCGTAGCCGGCCTGGCTCAGGCCGACATACGCATGGCGGCCGAACAGCTTGCCGTCCTGGCCGAGCCCGCCGTTGTTCACGTTGAAGCCGTTTTCGAGCACGAACAGCGCCTTCAGGCCGCCGCCGAGATCCTCGGTGCCGCGCACGCCGAAGCGGCTGCCGTTGACCGTGCCGCTGGCCATGCGCCACTGCGACGCGCCGTTCACGTTGTTGGTGTACGCGATGCCGGCGTCGATCAGGCCGTACAGCGTGACCGAGCTTTGCGCGTGGGCGAGCGGCGCGAACAGGGCGGCGGTGCATGCGCCGGCGATCAGGGTTTTTTTCATGGTGAGGCTCCTGCGTGTGGGACTGGAAACAAAAGTTCGGCGCAAGTGTAGGGGCGCGGTCGTCCGGTTCCGTGGCGCCGGCGTGCGAGCGCTCCTTTGCGTGTTGCGCAAGAGTCCGTCACATCGTCTTCACAAAGCGACGCAAGGGCCGCTCGCCGGGCGTTCTCGCCGGCTGTCCGCCGCGCCGCGCGGGTTGCCCGAGCGGGGCATGTCGCGCATCGACAACACGCGGGCCGCCAAGGCCGGAGTTGATCGCCGCGCGGCGGACGCGGAAAATGGGCACTCCGATGCCGAGATCCGGAGTCAACTCATGGCCACCTCCCGCCGTCCGTCGTTCAGCTCCGCCCTGTGCTACCGCAATCCGAAAGCCGCGCTGGACTGGCTCGAGCGCGCATTCGGCTTCGAACGCTTCATCGTCGTGACCACACCCGACGGCGAGATCGCGCATGCCGAGATGAAGTTCGGCGATGGCATCGTGATGATCGGCGGCGCATGGGCCGACTTCATCGCGTCGCCGGAAGACACGGGCGATCGCAATACGCAGAACGTCCACGTGCATCTTCCCGACGATGCGGACATCGATGCGCATTGCGAACGTGCGCGTGCCGCCGGCGCGGAGATCCTGCAAGCGCCGGCCGACCAGTTCTACGGCGAGCGTGTGTACCGCGCGCGCGACCCCGGCCGGCATGTGTGGACCTTCGGCCGGCACGTGCGCGACGTGACGAACGACGAGATGAGCGCGGCGACCGGCCTGAAGATCGACGATTTCAGGTAAATGCCGGCGCGCGTCGCCCGTATTCCCATTTCTTAACGTGCGGCCCACCGCGGCCGCCTGACGACCGGACCCACATGAATCTGTTCAACGTACGCCTGCGTGGCCGCGACGGCCTGTTCACGATCGGCCTCGACGGCGGCAAGATCGCGCGCATTGACGCACAAGCGGCGCCGATCGCGCCGACGAACTCCGACGATATCGACGGGAGCGGCCGTCTCGCGATTCCGCCGCTCGTCGAACCGCATATCCACCTCGATGCCGTGCTGACGGCAGGCGAGCCTGCCTGGAACATGAGCGGCACGCTGTTCGAGGGCATCGAACGCTGGGCCGACCGCAAGGCGACGATCACGCACGAGGACACGAAGACGCGCGCGCATGCGGCCATCGGCATGCTGCGCGATCACGGAATCCAGCACGTGCGCACGCACGTCGACGTGACCGATCCGACACTCGCCGCGTTGAAGGCGATGCTGGAAGTGAAGGACGAGGCGCGCGGGCTGATCGATCTGCAGATCGTCGCGTTTCCGCAGGAAGGCATCGAATCGTTCGACGGCGGCCGCGCGCTGATGGCGCAGGCGATCGACCTCGGCGCGGATGTCGTCGGCGGGATTCCGCATTTCGAGAACACGCGCGAGCAGGGTGTCAGCTCGATCCGCTTCCTGATGGATCTTGCGGAACGCACCGGCTGCCTCGTCGACGTGCACTGCGACGAGACCGACGATCCGCATTCGCGCTTTCTGGAGGTGCTGGCCGAAGAGGCGCGCGTGCGCGGAATGGGGGCGCGCGTTACCGCGAGCCACACGACCGCGATGGGTTCGTACGACAACGCATACTGCTCGAAGCTGTTCCGGTTGCTGAAGCGCGCGGGCCTGAACTTCATCTCGTGCCCGACCGAGAGCATCCATCTGCAGGGGCGCTTCGACACGTTTCCGAAGCGGCGCGGCGTGACGCGGGTCGCGGAACTCGACCGCGCGGGCCTCAACGTGTGCTTCGGGCAGGATTCGATCAAGGACCCGTGGTATCCGCTCGGCAACGGCAACATCCTGCGCGTGCTCGATGCGGGCCTCCACATCTGCCACATGATGGGTTACCAGGATCTGCAGCGCTGCCTAGACTTCGTGACCGATCACAGCGCGACGACGATGCAGCTCGGCGACGGCTACGGGATCGCGGTCGGGCGGCCGGCGAATCTCGTCGTGCTCGACGCGGACAGCGATTACGAAGCCGTGCGCCGGCAGGCGAAGGCCACGCTGTCGATCCGCGGCGGGAAGGTGATCATGCGGCGCGATCCGGAGCGCATCACGTACCCGGATTGACGGGGCAGACGGGCCGCGACGGCCTGTTCGGTGCCGAGTATTCATAAAATGCATGAGTCAATTCGAAAAATACGTTTGTCTCATGAGAGGTGCCGGCCTACGATGCGGTCCTGACGACGGTGCGCGTGATGCGCGCCGTTCTTTCGATCTCCGTTCGCCGACCTCATGCGCCTCGATCTTCCGTCCGCTCCCGCATCGTCCTCGCCACCCGCCAGCCCGTTCGCTCGCCTGGCCGTCGTCACGGTCCTGACCGGCGTCGGCGCGGGCCTCGGCGGCATGCTGCTCGCGCTGCTGCTGCACGCGATCCAGCACATCGCGTACGGCTACGGCGTCGCACACGTGATCGGGTCCGAGAGCTTTCTCAGCGGCGTGACGGGTGCCGATCCGCTGCGCCGGCTGGCGGTGCTGATCGTCTGCGGGATCGTCCCCGGCGGCGGCTGGTGGGCGCTTTACCGGTACGGCCGGCCGCTCGTCAGCATCCGCCGCGCGGTGCGCGCGGCTGATCCGCGGATGCCGTTCGTCAGCACGACGGTGCACGCGCTGCTGCAGATCGTGACCGTCGCGCTCGGCTCGCCGCTCGGTCGCGAAGTCGCGCCGCGCGAGATCGGTTCGCTGCTGGCCGGGCGGCTGGCCCATGCGGCGGGGCTCACGCCCGACGACTGCCGGCTGATGGTTGCATGCGGCGCCGGCGCGGGGCTCGCGGCCGTCTACAACGTGCCGCTCGGCGGTGCGGTCTTCGTGCTCGAGGTGCTGCTCGGCACCTTCGAGCTGCGTGCGCTGGTCGTGGCGGTCGTGACGTCGGCGATCGCGGCGGCAGTCGCATGGCTCGGCCTCGGCAACGAGCACCAGTACACGATCCCGGCGTTCGTGCTGAGCACGCCGCTCGTTGCGTGGTCGGTCGTCTGCGGGCCGCTGTTCGGCTTCGCCGCGTACGGCTTCGTGCGGCTCACGACCCGCGCGCGGGCGAACGCGCCGAAGGACTGGCGGCTGCCCGTGTTCGCGCTGGTCAACTTCGCGGTGATCGGCGTGCTCGCGATGCGGTTTCCGCAACTGCTCGGCAACGGCAAGGGCCCGGCATCGCTGGGTTTCGACGGAACGCTGACGATCGGCCTCGCCGCCGTGTTGCTCGTGCTGAAGGTGCTGATCGAGGCCGGCAGCCTGCGGGCCGGCGCGGAAGGCGGGCTGCTGACGCCGGGCCTCGCGAACGGCGCGCTGATCGGCGTCGTGCTTGGCGGGCTGTGGAGCCTCGTGTGGCCGGGCGCATCGATCGGCGGCTGTGCGCTGATCGGCGCGACCGCGTTTCTGGCTGCGTCGATGCAGATGCCGATCACGGCCGTCGTGCTGCTGCTCGAATTCACGCGCGCGAATCACGACAGCCTTGTGCCGATGCTGCTGGCCGTGGCCGGTTCGCTCGTTGCATACCGGTTCGCGCAGCGGCTGGCCGAGCGGCGGGCGAGTGCGGTTGCGGCCGTGAATACGCCGGTGACGGCGGTGCGCTGACGGGGGCGAGCGGCAAAAGCCGGGGCGCAATGGAACGCAGTGTCCGCAAGCCACCAGGAATTAACAATCTGCATCCGTTCCGAGGCATATCGCTGCGATGGCGCATTCGTGCGGATCAACGAAGCTGTAACGGTCGGAATCGCAAGCAGAAAGGCACTTCGGAAAGGCTGTACGAGATCAATCAATTGCATCCGGACAGGCTCCCGTCGGGGCACTAGACCGATGAACGTGCTGTTTCCGATTGGCCACTCACGCTAGTCTTGCCTGCTCGTTCAAATTCAAACCATCTGAGAGAAAACGGCGAATACGTACAGGTATGGCGTTCATGAGGGCTTGAGCCGCGAAGCCTTGCTCTTTCTAATCTTTATCGAAGAGACCGGCAAGGCATTGGGCGTAGACGATGCCGTCGGCATCGCGATGGTGTTGTTGGGACAGCGCTTTATCCCGACGTGAGGCAAGTTCGCGAACGCGGTCAAAGGCACGTCCATCGCGTCCGTCGTGGCGCGGCGGATGCTGCCATACGAACTGAAGCACCGGATTTTGCCGACCGTGACCTCGTTTACGAGCCTTATCATGTTGCGCATCAAGTTCACGCAGAATATTGGCGCATTCGTCGGGCGGGCGATTCCCGGAGTCGGTTGGGTGATCCTGGCTACGGATGTCTCGCTGATCACGTATCGCACGGTTGGCGCATACAACCGCATGGTGAAGCCCGAGGATCGCCTATATGGCTGACACATGGAAACGTCTCGAAGCATTCATCGCGACCGATATCGAAAAGCTGCCGGTCGATCGCATCGAACTGTCTCGGGATACGGATCTTTATCACGATCTCGACCTGGAACCGAGCGACATCGACAGAATCGTCCGGCAATGGGCCGGGACGTTCGGCATCGATCTGTCCGCGTTTGACATCCACTATTACTACCCGTCAGCGAAACTCGGCATCGGGTCGTTTCTCGCAACGGTGGTCAAAGCGCCGTTCAGCACCGAGGCGCGCGAGACGTTGGGTGGCCGGTCACTGACGCTGGGAATGATGGAGGAGGCGATGGAGCGAGGACACTGGGAGCCTTGATTCGCCACCTCCTGGCCACGTCAAACCCGACTGCCTGAGAGATGGGTATGAATTTTTGTCCGACCATATTGTGGTTTTCTCGACCAAGGTACGTTCTCATGACCTGTCGACGTCGCTAAAATTGCGGCGATATAACGGGGAAGCCGTTCCCGTGAGAGCGTAGGCCGTTGAGCCTGCAAAAAACAAGAAGATGGATAACGCATGAACATGACCGAAGTGGCTCAGGCGATTCGTGGCGGCCTGATCCAGCAAGATCGCCTGCTCAAGACGAGCATTCCGTCGCTGCCGGAGAACGCGCTTGTTCCGCGCCGAGCCGTGACTTACTCCGAGCTTGGCCGTGACTTCAGTGTCACGCTCGACATGGTATCCACAGCAGGCGATATTGAGCTCAAAACGTTGATCGCTCAGCCGATGACCCTTTGGTTGCAGCAAGCGAACAAGTCTTATTTACCGATCAACGGATACATCCATACAGCTCGTAGACTTGGTGCTGACGGAAGTCTTTCAAGTTACCAATTATCTTTCGCTTCATGGATGCATTTCCTAAAGTTCCGCAGCGATATGCGGTACTGGCAGGACAAGAGCGTTGACGCCATCCTCACCGATGTATTCAATGCGCATCCACAAGCGCGAGGGCAATTCGAATTCGCCTTGCTGAAGACGTTACCCTCGCGCTCGTACTGCCGTCAGAGCGAGACGGACTGGAATTTTGTCCATCGATTGATGGAAGAAGAAGGCTTGTTCGGCTTTTGGCGTCAGGACAACGAGGGGAAGTCGCATAGGTTCGTCGTGACCGACGATATTTACTCGCTTGATGAGGTCTCGCCCAAACAGGTCGGATTCTCGAGGTCGGGCACAAGTAGCGAAACGGGCGCATTTACGCAATGGGCAGGGTCGCGGACGTTGCAGAGTACCGTGTACACGACGCGCACGTTTGACTATAAGGCGCCGTCCTCGTTGGCCAATCCCAAAGGTACGACGTTGCCGACGATGGCCGGTCAAGGAAATTTACCGGAGCAGACTGAAGTCTACGAATATACCGGTGCCTACACATATTTGAACCAGGATCGCGGTGAGCATCTTTCGAGGATTCACCTAGAAGAATGGGAGTCGAGGGCAAAGCGATTCCTTGGTATCGGAGGTGTTCGGACTATCGATGCCGGCCGTCGATTCATACTGACGGGCCATCCTGAGCACGATCATGATCAAGCCGGGCAGCGAGAATTCACTGCGATCAAAGTGCGTCAGTACATTGAGAACAACCTGCCGTTATCGAATCACGAAGCGAACTTTCCGTATAGCTTGCAGAGCGAACTAGCCCAGGCGAAGCTCGAACAAACTGGAGAAGTCGTCACTCACGAAGACGGCTCGGCTGGTTTTTATCTAGTCGAAGTCGAGGCGCAGCGCGTGACGGTTCCGTATAGGAGCCCGTTCGAGCACAAGAAGCCAGAGATGGAGTTAGAGACGGCAATCGTCGTTGGGCCGCAGGGCGAAGAGGTGTACACGGATGCACTGAATCGCGTAAAGGTCATGTTCGTTTGGGACCGACAGAACTCAGGTAACGCAAATGCCTCGTGCTGGGTGAGAGTCGCGCAGTCAGACACAGGCGGCGGTTTCGGAAGCGTGCACGTTCCGAGAGTCGGTGAGGAAGTCCTAGTGGGCTACATAGGCGGAGATTGTGATAGGCCTATAGTCCTGCATCGTGTCTACAACGGTAGCGTTCAGCCGCAATGGCATAGCAATGGCATCTTGTCCGGCTACCGTTCGAAGGAGTATTCGGGGAGCGGTTATAACGAGATGGTCCTTGACGATGCGACAGGACAGAATCGAGCCAGATTGTTCAGCAGTACAGGGAACAGCTTGCTTCACCTCGGATATCTGATCGAGCAAAACGGCAACACACGCGGTGCAATTCTTGGTTCAGGCTTCGACTTGAAGACGGACTTGTCTGGTGCCGTACGTGCCGCGCAGGGGCTGTACGTCACTACGTATCAGAAACAGGCAAATAGCCAGCAGCTCGATGTGAGTGAGGCGCAGCGACAGCTCACTGGAGCTGAGGGTGCCATTGAGGCTATGTCGCAGGTAAGCCAGCAACACCAAGCGGAAAGTCTCGGTGTTGGCCGCGAGGCGTTGAAGACATTTACCAACGCGACTCAGGGCACCGTACAGGGCTCACAATCAGGTGGCAGGACCGGAGACGGTGGCAAGGGCAGCGCGAACGCGTTCAAGACTCCCGTCATGTTGTTCGCAAGTCCATCGGGAATTGCGTTATCGACGCCGCAATCGGTGCATATCGCGAGCGATCAGCAAACCAATATCGTCAGCGGGCAGAGTACATTTATCGCCAGTCGAAAGTCGCTGGTGGCGAGCGTTGCGGAGAAGATAAGTCTGTTTGTGCAGAACGCTGGGATGAAACTGTTTGCAGCCAAAGGGAGGGTGGAAATTCAGGCACAGGGGGCCGAATTGGACATGGCGTCGCAGAAGGACCTCTCAATCAAGAGTGTGGGAGGTAAGGTTGTAATTGCGGCGGCACAGGAAATTGGACTCTATGTGGGTGGCTCGTATATTCGCATCACTTCGTCGGGTATCGAGAACGGTACGGTAGGACAGATCAGGGAGCGTTGCTCATCCTGGAACGTTGAAACCGCTGATTCAAAACAGGTACCTATGCCGTCGTTTTCTTCGGGCGAAGTTGCAAACACATATCTCCATTCCCTGTAATTTTATCTGACAGAGTCGCCATGATTATTAGTCCGCCTTTTGTGAATTCGGCTCAGCCTGATAGCGATCCAAACGTCGATCCCGCTCGGGATTCGTTCCCTATGCTGGAGTGTGGTCCTGGAAACGGGGCATTTCCCGTCAGTTTTAATCTCGGATGGCACGGCGGAGCGCATCTGGAAGCTCCGGTCGATAATCAGGGGCATCTACTTCCGGTTAGAGCGATTGCAGACGGTACGATTGTTTTCGTTCGTGCCACGGATACGAAGAACAAACCTGAATTGAACTATGCCGGCGTACGAACTGACGACGGTTGTGTAGTCATTCGGCATGACACGGAGATCGGGGACGGCGAGCAATCAAAGGTCACCTTCTTTTCCGTGTATATACATCTGCAAAGTGTGGAACCACTGACGGCAGGAAAAAAAGTACACCGCAAGGACAAGCTAGGTTTGCCGGGGATTGTGTATGGTCGGCCGGGGCGCATCCACTTCGAAATTGTTTGCGACAGTCAAAACATGACGAAGTTACTCGGACGTACCCCGGGGCCAGTGGGGAGTTCGGGCCGCACTGATGCGATTTATGGGGACATTTGGTTTTATGTTCCGGCTGGAGCGAATTTATATTCGAATGAGCCGCATCCTGCTCAGAGCGATGGTGGTGTTTCGTTAGGTGGAACGGCACCGCAGGTTGCAGTTTCTCAGACGGCGAGTCCGCTTGCTGTACGGATGCGCTATGACAGGGGATGTACCCTGACAACATATCAATGTACCGCCGATGGTAGTTGGGAAGTTTGCGCTGAAACGCCGCCGGAGCAGGATGATGAAGATCATCTTTATAAGAAATCGGAGAAAATCAGCGAAAAATATTCTCAAGGAACACCTCCGTCAATCAGCGCAATATTTGAGGTGTTGCGTTTCGGGCGATGTATAAACGAACAGGCTAGTGCGAATTTTAACCATTGGCGAAAAGTGAATACTCCTGCCGGTCAGGGGTGGATCAACCTCTCTGGCCAAGGGGTGCAGGCATATAGTGATGCGGATTTTCCAGAATGGGCGGGCTGGAATTTTATACAAGACGATTCGACGAAGACTAATCTTTGTGATTCGCCAACCTTAAGGAAATGGTTGCTGGATGCTTCTGGGGAAGCGCAAATTGACCACGCCGGAATGGTGGGGGCGCTGCAGAATGTAGCTCTCAGAAAGCGTCTTACGCAAGTGGTATGTCGATTTTCTACCGAGTGGTCTGCTAGCAATTTGGACGAACTCTACGGTTGGTTAAAGACTGAACATGAGGCGTTGAGTTCACCTCTGTCCGATGACGATTTCAAGTTATTTGAAGGGCATGTTCACGCTTTGGCATTTTGGGAAGAAGTTCAAGGTGAGAAGCCGGCGGCTGATGATTGTTGGCATTGGCCGCCTACGGAGTTTATTCGCCACCTCATGAAATGTAAATGGTTTAGTGAAGGCGAGTTTAAGCAAATTTATCCATCTGCTTCCGCGAGCTCGGTTCAGAGGTACCGAGTAAACATCAATAAGGCTGTGGTTAAATATTGTTTGACGACTACACTCAGGCTGTCTCACTTCTTTGGCCAGGCATCCGTCGAGTCGGGTCAGCTTCGTTATATGGCCGAGCTTTACAATGGTGACCCATTCGAATATTTCAGAAAATATGAAAGAGCCAAGAATTATAAAGGGTGGCTTGGTAATGTGGAGTGGAATGATGGTGGGAAATTCATGGGTAGAGGGTTCAAGCAGCTGACCGGAAGAGGAAATTATTCTAAATATTTTGTTTATCGAGGATGGCTGCAAAAATCCTCCTTCACAGAGGTGTGGTGGACTGATGCTCGCTGGTGGGGGTTCACACCGCCGTATCATCCGGCCCAACATCAGAATTTGCTGCCGATTCAAAATGCAGCGACTGTTTCTCAATTGATTTCGACCTTGAGGCCGGCAATAATTTCAAATCCAAATATTGTATCGGATGATGCCTATGCTTGCATTGATACGGCAGGATTTTTTTGGGCGATAAATTCGCTGCTTGGTATTGCTGACAGGGATGATGCAATAACTTTGACAAATAAGATTAGAGGGGATCATGCATCTACAGCGGCGGATTTTCCTGCTGATGCACATTTTCCTCAAAGGTTGTCGGAGACGAACAGGGTTAAGGGGGTTTTATCTTGAGATCAAATTTTTTGTTTATCGCAGTTCTTTTTTTTGCGGAATTGCATGGAGTTCTGGCTGCGAGTCCATCTGATGTCACTGTTTTGGCTAAATCGGGCGATGCTTTTTTTACATTTGTCTGTGAGGTAGATCGACCCGAAATTAAGGTGTTCGCTGGTGATAAGGTTGGCGGAAAGGCGGATGCATTAATTGATCAGGAGTTGGATGATTCAGATAATTGCTCTGGGGCGGAGTGGAGCGTAGATCACCTGGCTGAATCTGATGTAACGCTGGTTATGATTAATCCTGGAAGATTGGGAGATAATGTCCAGATGAATGTCTATACGCTGCAGGCTGGTAAGGCAACATTCGCTGGATATTTGCCCGTCGGGGCAGATTATGTTGGGAAGGCAGAGTATTTCTTTGATTTCGATCAGGCCGATGGATCGTGGAGAAGGGTTTATAAGGTGGCCGACGGAAGGATAAATTTGCAAAGAGAAATTCATCTTATGCCGTCCGGGAGTGTGTGTGTCGATAAGAGTGGAGTGATAACCACTGATTCCGTATGTGGTGGCCGGAGATTGGCGGCTAGCGCAAAGAAGCCGCTGTGTATTGTGTACGAGAAGCAAGTTGGAAAAATTTCGCCAATCAAGGAATGTTCGCAACTGACTGGCCGAACTGAGTAATTTCTAGGATGCAAGGGGGCAGATGTTTCTCGATTTCTATTTCGTGATATTTTTTAACGAAGGGGTGGAGGTGTGCTAAATGCTATTCGAGTGGGGGATTCAACTGACCACGGCGGGGAAGTTATTGAGGCGTCGCGGGTTATGGCAATAAATGGAAGGGGGGTTGCAAGAAAGGGAGATAAAATAACGTGCCCTTTACATCCCGACGTTGATCCAAACGTAATCGAAGAGGGCGATCCGAATATCAAGGATCATGGTATTCCGATTGCGCGACAGGGGCATCTTGGTACATGTGGTTGCCATTTGATCTCAAGCCTTGGCTGACATAACACGGGGTGTGTTGCAGTGTTTTGGATTCCCGTTGAATGTTTAAATTTGATCGTGCAGTAGATCGCCTTTGACACATGCAACGCTTCATTATCGATGAATGGACGCCGGCAAGATCGTATCTCAAATATTCGCGAGTACCTCGCAACCGCAGGATTCGCGCTGTTAACTCGTGCGTGGCAGAGGGAGCCTAGCCAGTACCGGTTCCGTTGCAAGAACAATCACGATTCTTCCCAGTCAGGAGCAAGTCTTTAGCGCCTTATCCGTGGGACGCGAGGCCCACTGCGATGTCGTCAATGCTGGGTTGAGCAGGCGATGACTCGAATCCACGAGACTGCAAGCTCGGCTGGAGGCTGGCGCCTGAGTGGAGTTGCCCCTGTAACTCAGGACACGCGGACACCGTTAGGTTGATGACGCGCCCGCCTGAACTCGCGAGGCGAGCGGTATTTCAGAGTTTTGTGCGGGTGACGCTCGTTGTAATGCTCAAATGCAGCCGCCAGACGTGAGAGCGCCGTTGGCGCGTCGGGCTTGTCCATACAGGCGACGTAATTGTGCTTCATGGTCTTCACGAACGACTCGGCCATGCCGTTGCTCTGCGGTGAACGCACCGGCGTGGGCCTGTCAGTAATTTCGTGTTCAAGGCATATGATTCTTCTCAGGAGAAGATATGCCCCGCAAACCGAAGACCCCGCCGGTGGAGCTACCGACTATTCCCGCTGAACTGCTGGAGCAATTCGGCAGCGGCCCGATGACGGCCGAAGCCATCAATGCCGCGACGCTCGCGCGCAAGAAGGCGCTGATCGAGCGGGCGCTGGGAGGCGAGATGAATCATCATCTCGGCTACGCGCCAGGCAGCGCCAAACCGTCCAGCGTGACGAACCAGCGCAATGGCCGTGGTGCCAAGACCGTTCTGACTGAAGACGGCCCGATTCGCATCGAGGTGCCGCGCGACCACGACGGCAGCTTCGAACCGCTGCTGATCCCCAAACACGAACGACGCTTCACGGGCTTCGACGACAAGATCGTAGCGATGTACGCCCGAGGCATGACCGTGCGTGAGATTCAAGGCTTCATGCTGGAGCTGTACGGCAC
The DNA here is from genome assembly GCF_902499125.1 of Burkholderia arboris. GTDB lineage: Bacteria > Pseudomonadota > Gammaproteobacteria > Burkholderiales > Burkholderiaceae > Burkholderia > Burkholderia arboris. The sequence continues at coordinate 218,538 of NZ_CABVPX010000006.1, read as the reverse complement.
CGAGGTCTCGCCCGATTTCATCAGTTCCGTGACCGACGAGGTGATGGCCGAAGTTACGGCATGGCAAGCCCGGCCACTCGAACCGATGTATCCGGTCGTATTCTTCGACGCGCTGCGCGTGAAGATTTGCGAAGACGCCGTCGTGCGCAACAAGGCCGTCTATCTGGCGCTGGGCATTCTGCCCGACGGCACGCGCGACATTCTGGGCCTGTGGATCGAGAGCACCGAGGGCGCCAAGTTCTGGATGAAGGTGTTCAATGATCTGAAGACACGAGGCGTGGCGGACATCCTGATTGCCGTAACCGACGGACTCAAGGGCATGCCCGAAGCGCTGGCAGCGGTGTTTCCAGCCACGACGCTGCAAATCTGCATCGTCCACCTGATCCGAAACAGCCTCGATTACGCGAGCTGGAAAGATCGCCGATCGCTTGCTGCCGCGATTCGGCCGATTTATACCGCCGCGAGTGCAGAAGCCGCGCAGGCCGAACTGGATGCGTTCGCCGAAGGGCCGTGGGGCCAGAAATTCCCGCCGGTCGGCGCAGCGTGGCGAAATGCATGGGATCGCGTGATTCCGTTCTTTGCATTCCCTCCGGGCGTGCGCAAGATCATCTACACGACGGATGAAATACACAAGCCCCCACGCCGTACTTCGCTCGTTCGCTATGTCCGCGCTTCCGGCCACCGTATCGGCGCACTGTCCGATTTGCGGCGCGACTGCTTCCATCGGTTAAACAGTCTCTGATAGGTTCGTTCGGACTGCTCAGCCACGGCTCGTTCCTGCTGGCGGACGCTCTTCAGACTGTAGGCGGTAGCCGAACCTTTCACGGCTGACTGGGGGCGTGCCGCTCACGACGGGAAGACAGCCATGAACCAGTTCGCTATCCTTTATGCGGATCGATTCATTCGATCATCTGTCTGAATCTCAACCCTGCCTTGAACACGGAAATTCTGCCCCCCCTTCGCGCCTCGTTCTCGCGCGACGTCCGTCACTCGTTCCGTCCACGTTCATCGACCTGCCACCCGGTGTCCTGACCTGGCGGCGGCCAACTGGCGAACTCGACGGCCTGATATCGGCTAACGCAATGATCGGCATGGACATCAAAGCAAGCGATACGGTTCTGTGCAAGAATCCGCGCGTTTCCGCGCATCAACCAACAACGACACGCGCGGATGTCCCTATCAGGAAACGAGGAGCTCAAGTTGATCCAGCGCATTTCCCGCTTCTTCACGCAGGTGGTTCACCGCGTGTTGCCCGACCCGTTGATTTTCGCGATCCTGTTGACGATCGTCACGTTTGCGCTTGCGTTCGGCCTCACGCCGAATACGCCCGCGCAACTCACGACGATGTGGGGTTCGGGTTTCTGGAATCTGCTCGCGTTCTCGATGCAGATGGTCATGATTCTCGTGACGGGCCACGCGCTGGCGAGTTCGCCGCCGGTGCGGCGCCTGCTCGTCGCGCTCGCGAGCACCGCGCGCACGCCGGGGCAGGGCGTGATGCTCGTCGCGTTCGTCGGCGCGCTCGCCTGCGCGATCAACTGGGGCTTCGGCCTCGTGCTCGGCGCGATGCTGGCGCGCGAAGTGGCGCGCCGCGTGCCCGGCAGCGACTACCGGCTGCTCGTCGCATCCGCGTACATGGGCTTCCTGAGCTGGCACGGCGGGCTGTCGGGTTCGGTCCCGCTCGTCGCGGCCACGAAGGGCAATCCGATGGAGAAGACCATCGGGCTGATTCCCGTGTCCGACACGATCTTCACCGGCTACAACGCGTTCATCACGATCGGGCTGATCGTGATGCTGCCGTTTCTCGCGCGCATGATGATGCCGAAGCCGGGCGACGTCGTCAGCGTCGATCCGGCGCTGCTCGCCGAGCCGCCGAGCGTCGAGCGCAAGCTCGGGCCCGATGCGACGTTCGCGGAGCGGATGGAGGAAAGCCGGCTGCTGTCGATCTTCGTCGCGGCGCTGTGCGCGGCTTTCCTCGTGCTGCGTTTCGTGCAGAAGGGCTTCGCGCTCGACATCGACACCGTGAACCTCGCGTTCCTCGCGGCCGGCATCCTGCTGCACCGGACGCCGATGGCCTACGCACGCGCGGTGGCCGGCGCGGCGCGCGGTGCGTCCGGGATCATGATCCAGTTCCCGTTCTACGCGGGCATCCAGGCATTGATGGATCACTCGGGGCTGGCGGGCGTGATCACGAAGTGGTTCGTCGATATCGCGAACGTGCACACGTTCCCGCTGCTCGCGTTCCTGAGCTCGGCCGTGATCAATTTCGCGGTGCCGTCGGGCGGCGGTCACTGGGTCGTGCAGGGCCCGTTCGTGATGCCGGCCGCGCAGGCGCTCGGCGCCGATCTCGGCAAGGCTGCGATGGCGATCGCTTACGGCGAGGCATGGACCAACATGGCCCAGCCGTTCTGGGCATTGCCCGCACTGGCGATCGCCGGGCTCGGCGTGCGCGACATCATGGGGTATTGCGTGACGACGCTGCTGTTCTCGGGCGTGGTGTTCGTCGCGGGAATGTATCTGTTCTGATCGAGCGAGGCGCGAGGCGGGTGGCGTGCTCCGCCCGCATCGCGCCAGCCCGAATCCAGTGCGATGTCAGCCGCGCGACCGCGCGTCGGGCCGCTCGTGCCCGTGACGCAACGCGAGGCTCGCGAATGCCGCGACGAGGAGTGCCGCGGCTAGCAGCGTCAACCCGTTCTTCGCATTGCCGGTCGCCTGTTCGATCGCGCCGACAACGGTCGGCCCGACGAAACCGCCGAGCAACCCGCAGGTATTCACGAGTCCGAGTCCGCCGGCCAGCGCGCTACCGGCGAGCCGCGACGCGGGAAACGTGAAGACGATCGACTGAACGACGAAGAACATCGACGCGGCCACGCACACGCAAAGGAGCCCCGCGACTGGCGACGCGTGCGCGGCGCCGACCATCCCGATCGCCATCACGACCAGCCCCGCACACAGCATCCGGCGGGAATGACGCGACTCGCGCGCGAAGCGCGGAAGCGTCCCGGCCCCGAGCGCTGCGGCGAGCCAGGGCAGCGCGGTCAGCAACCCGACCGCGAACGGGGAGAGGCGTCCCGACGCACCGATGATGCCCGGCAGGAAGAAGATCACCGTGTAGATGGTCAACTGGTGGCAGAAGTACACGAAGATCGCAAGCCAGATCTGCGGATCGCGCAGTGTGGCGCCGAACGCATGCCCGCTGTGCGTGGCAACGCCCGCGTCCTGCTCCGCGGCCAGCGTACGTTCGAGCGCGCGGCCCGTTTCCGGAGAGAGCCACGGTGCGGCGCTCGGACGATCCGGCAACCGCGTCCACACGACGAACGCAAGCAGGATCGCCGGAATGCCTTCGACGACGAACAGCCATTGCCAGCCGTGGAAGCCCAGCGTGCCGTCGAGCTCGATCAATGCGCCGGCCAAGGGCCCGCCAACGATGTTTGCGATGCACACGCCGAGCAGGAAGTAGCCGGTTGCGCGCGCACGCTCCTCGCGGCCGAACCAATACGTCAGGTACAGCATCACGCCGGGAAACAGGCCGGCTTCGGCAGCGCCGAGCAGCAGCCGCATCACGTAGAACGAGGTCTCGCCGCTGACGAACGCCATGGCGACCGACAGCACGCCCCACGTGATCATGATCCGCGTGATCCAGAAGCGCGCGCCGACGCGATGCATGATCAGGTTGCTCGGGATCTCGAAGAACGCATAGGTCAGGAAGAACAGCCCGGCGCCGAGTCCGTACGCGGCCGAAGAAATGCCGAGGTCGACTCCCATCGAATGTTTCGCGAACGCGATGTTGGTGCGGTCGAGAAAGCTGATCACATAGGCCGCGATCAGCAGCGGCATGAGTTTGCGGAACAGCAGCCGGTTCAGCGACGCGCTCGCGTCGCTGGCGGCGGAAGGCAGGGCCTGAGCGTGATGAGTGGACATGCGGACGACTCCGGTAAGGGCGAACCGGCGCGCACGGCAAGCACGGTGCGCCGCGTTCGGCAGATGCCGCTGCGAAGCATGCAGCGGATGGGCAGACGACGGAGCCGCGCCGGCGGCGCTCGATCGGAGCGGGGCGATGATGGGCGTCCTGGCGCCGGCCGGCTCGGGCCGGCGCCTTGTCACTGCGCTTGCGGGTTCTGGTGTTGGGGGGCTACCCGGCGATCAGAAATTCACCGCGTCGCCGCCCTTGAGTGCGAGCATCGCGCGCGCCTCGGCCGGCGTCGCGATCTCCAGCGACAGGCCTTCGAGCACCTGACGCATTTTCAGTACCTGCGCGGCGCTCGATTCCGCGAGCTTGCCGGGCGCGATCCACAGCGAATCCTCGAGCCCGACGCGCACGTTCGCGCCCTGTGCTGCGCCGATCGTCGCGAGCGGAATCTGGTTGCGGCCGGCGCCGAGGATCGACCACACGTAATCGCTGCCGAACAGGCGGTCGGCCGTGCGGCGCATGTGCATCAGGTCCTCCGGGTGTGCGCCGATCCCGCCGAGCAGGCCGAACACGCTTTGCACGAAGAACGGCGGTTTCGCGAGTCCGCGGTCGACAAAATGCGCGAGGTTGTACAGATGCGAAATGTCGTAGCACTCGAATTCGAAACGCGTGCCGTTCGCCCCGCAGCGCGTGAGGATCGTCTCGATATCGGCGAACGTGTTCTTGAATACGAGATCGCGGCTCTTCTCGAGATGCTCGCGTTCCCACGGATGCTTCAGTTCGCGAAAGCGCTCGAGCATCGGGTACAGCCCGAAGTTCATCGAGCCCATGTTCAACGATGCGACTTCGGGCTGGAAATGCAGTGCGGGCTGCAACCGTTCGTCGACCGTCATGTGCGGGCTGCCGCCCGACGTGAGGTTGATGACGGCGTCGGTTTGGGCCTTGATGCGCGGCAGGAATTCGGCGAACACGGCCGGATCCTGCGTCGGTTTGCCGTCGGACGGATTGCGCGCGTGCAGGTGCAGGATCGCGGCACCGGCCTGCGCGGCCGCGACGGCGGCCGTTTCGATTTCGTGCGGTGTCACGGGCAGGTACGGCGACATCGACGGCGTATGGATCGCGCCGGTCGGCGCACAGGTGATGATGACTTTGCGAGCGTTTGCCACGGATGGATTCCTTTCGGTGAGCGATGCAGGAGGCGTCACAGCACTTCGACGTTGCCGCAGACGGAGATCGCCTGCCCGGTGATCCCGTGGCCGCCCGGCGAGCACAGGAACAGCGCGGTGGCGGCAATCTCGGCCGGGTCGGTCATGCGCCGCAGCGAGATCTTCTCCAGATAGCGCTTCTCCATTTCGTCGTAACCGATGCCGAGCTGCTGCGCACGCGCGTCGATCACGCGGCGCATCCGGGGCCCGCGCACGATGCCGGGCTGAATCGCGTTCACGCGGATGCCGAGCGGGCCGAGTTCGATCGCGAGGCTCTTCACGAGGCCGACCACGGCCCATTTCGTTGCCGCATAGGGGGTGCGGAACGCGTAACCGAGCCGGCCCGCGACCGACGACAGTGCGATGATCGCGCCGCCGTGTTTCGAATCGCGCAGGAGCGGTACCGCGTGGCGCGCGAACTGGAATTGCGCGTTCAGGTTGATCGCGACGGTTTGTTCCCATTGCACGGGGTCGATTTCGTCGATGCCGCCGGTCGGACCGGCGATGCCGGCGTTGTTGACGAGCACGTCGAGGCCGCCGAGCCTGGCCGATACGTCGGCGAACACGCGTTCGACCGCGGCCGGATCGGATACGTCGGCCAGCGTCGCACTGATCGCGCCGGCCCCGGCGCGTGGCGGCCGGTCGGCGAGCGCCGCGATCGCAGCGTGCGATGCGTCGCATACATGCACGTGCGCGCCGCATTCGGCGAACGCATCTGCGATTTCAAGACCGATGCCCGACGCACCGCCCGTCACGAGGACGCGCAGGCCGTCATAGGGTTTCAGCAGGTCGGAAGCTGTCATGCCGGGTTGTCTCCATCGTTGGTGTTGTGGGATTGCGGCCGCGCGCGATCGGGCGGTTGCGGCGCGCAGCTGCTACGGTTTTGCGTTCACGGTTCGCGGAGTCTGTTCGGCCCGCAGCGTTTCGGCGAGATCGTGTGCGGCGCCGCCGATGTCGAGCGCGATACCGGCCCGCACGCCTGCACCGTCGCGCCGTTCGAGCGCATCGACGATTGCGCGGTGCGCATCCATCGAGCGCCGCATGTGCGGAATGTCGAGCGCGACCATGTTGAGGAAGGGGCCGACGCGCATCCACAGGTTCTCGACGATCGCGAGCGTGCTTTCGCTTGCGCCATGCGCGTAGATCGCGCTGTGGAACGCGAAATTGCTTTGCAGGTAAGCCCGCGAGCGGCCTGCCTCGACGTGCGCCTGCATCGTCTCGCAGGTCTTGCGCACGGCCGCGATCTGCGTGTCGGTCATCCGGCCGCACGCACGCTCGGCGATGCAGCCCTCGAGTGCGATCCGCACGTCGCGCAGTTCGTCGAGCATGTCGAGCGTCATCGGCGGCACGACGAGCGCGCGGTTCGGGCCATCGACCAGCGCGCGCTCGGCGCGCAACCGCGTGAGTGCGGCGCGCACGGGCATCGTCGACGAGCCGACGGCCTCGGCGACGCTGCGCAGGCTCAACGCCTGGCCGGGCGCGAAACGGCCGCTCATCAGCGCTTCGCGCAGTTGCTGGTAGACCTTGTCGGCCATCGTTTCCTGTTCGATGGCTTTCAGTGCGGGCGGAACGATACGAGGCGCCAAGACGGGGTTCTCCGAGGTTTGATCTGCGATCTGTGATCACACTTGCGATGTGCGAAGTGTTGACGATCCGAGGAACCGAGTCAAGTCGAACGGGATCGGGGAAAACGAGGGGGAGAGGGATGCGAAGCGGGGAGGCAGGCCGACAGGGCGTCATCCTGTTCGACGTGTCCGGGTGGAGCGATGCACCGGGGCATGCCACGCTGTTCAACGGGCGTACCTGTTACGACCACTGCCATTTCAACGAACCGGGCGCGCGGTATCGTACGGATCGCGCAAATTTCTGTACTGCGGCAAGGAACTGGACGTCGTCGCCAAGCAGCTCGTGTTGCGCCCGAACCGGACCTATCGGAGCGAGACTTCGCCGAAGTCGCGGTAGCGTCCAGACACCGTTGCGCAACGCAACGGCGCACCGTCTGCAATCTCGCGCGCGCTACTCGAGCGTCCGGATCGAGTTACTGATGCCGCGCGCGCAGTCGATCACGGCCGGCGCGAGCTTGCGGCGCGCGTCGTCGAACGTCCAGCGGCTCGTCGGCGCAACCACGTGCACGGCCGCGACCGGCTGCCCCTGGCTGCCGAGCACGGGCGCCGCGATCGACATGTCACCGATGAACAGTTCTTCCTGGTTGGTCGCGTAGCCGTCGAGCCGCGCGCCGTCGAGCAGCGCGACGAGTTCGTCGAGCGCCGTGACCGTACGCGGCGTGTGCGGTGCGCGCACCATGCCGTCGAGCCGCGCGCGCGCGTCGCCGGGTGGCAGCGCGCTCAGGAACGCGCGGCCGCAGCCGGTGCAATACATCGGGATGCGGCTGCCGATCGGCATGTGGATCGGCACGAACTTCGTCGACACGAAACGCGCGACATACACCATCTCGTCTTCGTCCGGCTCCGTGAGATTGGTGGTTTCGCCGGTCACGTTCGTGAGCTCGGACAGAAATGGATTCGCCACGTCGATCAGCGTATCGGCCGCGAGATAGTTGAAGCCGATCCGCATCACGTGCGGCGTGAGCTGGTAACGCCGCGTGACCGGATGCTTGCGAATGTAGCCGAGCTTCTCGAGCGTATAGACCATCCGCTGCGCCGAGCTTTTCGTCATCCCGGCCGCGTCGGCCACTTCCGCCAGCGTCATCGTGCGCCGCTTCGCGCTGAACGCGCGCAGCACGTTCAGCCCTTTCTCCAGCGACTGGTTGAACAGCAGGTCGTTTGACTGATCGGACGATGTTTCCATGGCAAGGGGCGGGATCGATTCGATATCGAATCATAGCGTATCGTATATCGATACTCAAAAATCTTTTTACGATGTTTTCGATTCGTTTTAAGATCGAGTCATCGTCGCAGTGTCGATCAGCGGCCGGCCGGCGCACCGGATTATCGAGAAGGAGACACCATGGTTCCGTTCATCAAGCGGATCGGCGCACTGGCCGCCGGTTTCGCCGCCTGTATCGTCCTCTCCGCGGCTTCGGCGAGCGCCGTTGCAGCCGAGCCCACGCTGAAGGTCGGCGCGACAGCCACCGGCGTGCCGTTCACGTTTCTCGACGTCAAGAGCAATTCGATCCAGGGGATGATGGTCGATGCCATCACCGCGGCCGGGAAATCCGCCGGGTTCCGCGTCGACGTGCAGCAGACCGTGTTCTCGGCGCTGATCCCGTCGCTCACCACGCAGAAGATCGACATCATCTCGGCCGCGATGCTGAAGACGCCCGTGCGTCAGCAGGTGGTCGATTTCTCCGACACGGTCTATACGTTCGGCGAGGGCCTGATCGTGAAGGCCGACGACCCGGGCCGCTATACGTCGATGGACGATTTCAAGGGGCAGGTGGTCGGCGCGCAGGTCGGCACCGCGTTCGTCGATGCGCTCAACAAGAAGGGCATCTTCAAGGAAGTCCGGACCTACGATTCGATCGCCGACATCATGCGCGACGTCGCGCTCGGGCGCATCAAGGCCGGCTTCGCCGACCAGCCGATCGTCGCGTACCAGATCGAGCACGGCGTCAACCGCCAGGTACGGCTCGTGCCCGAATACCAGAGCGTCGTGAAGGGGCAGGTCTGCTTCATCGTCCGCAAGGGCGACACCGCGACGCTCGAGCAGCTCAACGGCGCGATCCGCAAGATGAAAAGCGACGGCACGCTGCAGCAGATCCTGCAGAAGTGGCACATGAGCTGAGCCTCCGGCCCGGATTCCCGAACGATTCCGCCCGCGTCGTGCGGGCATCTGCTGCGGCGCGCCGTCCGGACGTCGCATAGGAGACCTCATGTTTTTTCAGAATGCGATCGATTTCCTGCCGATCCTGCTGAAGGGCGCGGTGGTCACGATCGAGATCACGGCATGTGCGTTCGTGCTCAGCTCGGTGCTCGGGCTGGCCCTCGCGTTGCTGAAGGTGTCGCGCAATCGTGCCGTGTCGGCCGCCGGCAGCACGATCGTCAACGTGATTCGCGGGCTGCCGATCATCGTGCAGCTGTTCTACATGTATTTCGTGCTGCCCGATCTGGGTGTGCAATTGTCGGCGTTCCAGGCCGGCGTGCTCGGTCTCGGCATCGCATACTCGGCCTACCAGGCCGAGAACTTCCGCGCCGGCATCGAGGCGATCGACCGCGGCCAGATCGAGGCCGCGCACGCGATCGGCATGCGCGGCCCGATGATCATGCGGCGCGTGGTGCTGCCGCAGGCGTTCCGCATCGCGCTGCCGCCGTACGGCAACACGCTCGTGATGCTGCTCAAGGATTCATCGGTCGCGTCGACGATCACGGTCGCCGAAATCACGCGCGCCGGCCAGCTGATCGCGTCGTCGACGTTCCAGAACATGAGCGTCTATACGCTCGTCGCACTGCTGTATCTCGCGCTCGGCCTGCCGCTGATGTTCGGCGTGAACCGGCTCGGCAAGCGGCTCGCGCTGAGGAGAGGCGCATGATCCGGATCGATTCGCTACACAAGCGGTTTCATCAGCACGCGGTGCTGAAGGGCGTGAGCCTCGACGTGCAGCAGGGCGAGGTCGTGTGCCTGATCGGGCCGTCCGGCTCCGGCAAGTCGACCGTGTTGCGCTGTATCAACGGCTTCGAGACCTACGACGAAGGCGCGATCACGATCGACGGCGTGAAGGTCGACGCGCATTCGAAGCGGATCCACGAGCTGCGGATGCGGGTCGGCATGGTGTTCCAGCGCTTCAACCTGTTCTCGCACCGCACGGCGCTCGAGAACGTGATGGAAGGGCCCGTGCACGTGCGGCGCAGGCCGGCCGCACAAGCGCGCGAGCAGGCCCGCGCGCTGCTCGACAAGGTCGGGCTCGCGCACCGGATGAATGCATACCCGTCCGAGCTGTCGGGCGGGCAGCAGCAGCGCGTCGCGATCGCACGCGCGCTGGCGATGGAGCCGCAGGCGATCCTGTTCGACGAGCCGACGTCGGCGCTCGATCCCGAGCTTGTCGGCGAAGTGCTCGGCGTGATGCGCGGGCTCGCGCGCGACGGGATGACCATGGTGGTCGTCACGCACGAAATGGCGTTCGCGCGCGAGGTGGCCGATCGCGTGTGCTTCCTGCACGACGGCACCATCTGCGAAAGCGGGCCGGCGCGCGACGTGCTCACGCAGCCGACGCATCCCCGCACGCAGGAATTCCTGCGTCGTCTGCTGGCAGCGGACGGCGCCGACACCCCGGATCGAACATGAGCGCAAGGAACGCGGTACCCGGATGGCCCGATTCCCAGTGGCCGGATTCATTGTGGGCGGCGACCGCCGCACCGGCGCCCGATACACCCGCGCTCGACGCCTCCGTGTCGTGCGACGTGGCGATCATCGGCGCGGGCTTCACCGGTCTGTCGACCGCACTTCACCTGGCCGAACGCGGCGTGAACGTGCGCGTGATCGAGGGGGCGCAACCGGGCTGGGGCGCGTCGGGCCGCAACGGCGGGCAGGTGATCCCCGGGCTGAAATACGACCCCGACGAACTGGTTCGCCGGTTCGGCGACACGGCCGGCGAGCAGCTTGCCGGCATTGTCGGCGGCGCGGCCGACACGGTGTTCGACCTGATCGCGCGGCACGCGATCGACTGCGATGCGCGCCGCACCGGCTGGATCCAGCCGGCGCCGACCGCCGCGATGCTCGAGACGGTCGCACGCCGTGCGCAGCAGTGGGCCGCGCGCGGCGCGCCGGTCGACGTGCTCGGCCGCGACGACGTCGCGCGGCGGCTCGGCACGCAAGCGTATGCGGGCGGCTGGATCGACCGCCGCGCGGGCAGCGTGCAGCCGCTTGGCTATACGCGCGGCCTCGTGCGCGCCGTGCAGGCGAGCGGGGCGGTCGTACACGGGCTGACGCGCGCCGTCGGGCTGACGCGTGCTGACGGCCGCTGGCGGATCGCGACGTCCGGCGGCGCGACGCTGTCGGCGGAGCGCGTCGTGATCGCGACCAACGGCTACACGGATGGGCTATGGCCCGGCTTGCGCCAGTCGGTGATCGCCGCGAACAGTTTCATCGTCGCGACGCAACCGCTTCCGCCGGATCTCGGCCGCGACATTCTGGCGGGCGGAGAAGTCGCATCCGACGCGCGGCGCCTGCTGCTGTATTTCCGTCGCGACGCGGCCGGCCGGCTGCTGATGGGCGGCCGTGGCCCGTTCGCTGAGCCGCGTGCGACGAGCGACTGGCGTCATCTCGAGCGTGCGACGCTGCTGCTGTATCCGCAACTGAAGGGCGTCCGGTTCGAATACCGCTGGGCGGGGCGCGTCGCGATCACCGCGGATTTCCTGCCGCACGTGCACGAACCCGCGCCCGGCGTGACGATCGCGCTCGGCTACAACGGGCGCGGCATCGCGATGGCGACGACACTCGGCAAGCATCTGGCCGCACACCTGTCCGGCGATGCGCAATTGCCGTTGCCGTTCCGGGTCACGCCGGTCCGCCCGATTCCGTTTCACGGGCTGCAGCGCTTCTATATCGCGGCCGGGGTCGCCTGGTATCGGTTGCTCGACAGCCTGTCCTGACGCAGGCACGAGGGCAGGTCGCCATCCGTCGTCCGATCGGGCAGAATCGACACGCCCGATTCCTGCCGACGGATGCCGCATGACCGAACCGAACGACCCGAACGATCCTCCCGGCCGCCGCGCCTATGCGAGCTTCGCGCAACGCTATGCGGACATCGCGCCGACGAAGGCGCACAACGCGCTCTACGAACGGCCGGCGACGATGGCGCTGCTCGGCGATGTCGGCGGCCTGACGGTGCTCGACGCCGGCTGCGGGCCCGGCATCTGCAGCGAGCATCTGGCGCGCCACGGCGCGGCCGTGCATGCGTTCGACGTCACGCCGGAGATGGTCGCGCTTGCACGAACGCGCTGCGCCGGGCTTGCTGTCGACGTCATGGAAGGCGACCTGGAGGCGCCGCTCGCCTGGCTGCCCGACGAGTCGGTCGACAAGGTGCTGTGTTCGCTCGCGCTCGACTACGTGCGCGATCTCGCGCCGACGCTGCGCGAATTCCGGCGCGTCGCGCGGCCGGCTGCCACGCTGGTGTTCTCGATGGCGCATCCGATGCGAGACTGGATGGACGAACGCACGCGCGGTGACGGCACGTACTTCGACACGTCGCGCTTCGGCTTCCACTGGTCGGGGTTCGGCGAGCCGAGGCCCTACGTCGAAGCCTGGCGGCGGCCGCTGGCCGAGATCCTGAATGCCGTCGCGGAAAGCGGCTGGCGGCTCGACCGGTTCGTCGAACCGACGCCGCTGCCGGAGATGCAGGCCGTGTCGGAACGGCTCCATGCGGAGCTGTCGCTGGCGCCGGCCTTCCTGTGCATCCGCGCGCGCCGCTGATGCGGCGCGGCGCTCGACCGGCAGCTCAGCGCTGCGCCGGCTCGTCGTTCAGCGTGCCGAGAAACGCTTCGATATCCTTGATGTCCTGCGCCGTCATCGCGGGTTTGTCGCCCGGCTTGCGGTCGAACGGCGCATCGGTCACGTCGACGTTCGCGCGGTATTTCGGCGGAATGTCGTCGTACTCGTCGACCTTGCCGTCTGCACCGCGCGAATAGAACTTCTGCGGTGAAATGCTGCGCTCGTTGTAGAACGCCATCACCTGGTCGAGCGTGTGGAACACGCCGTTGTGGAAGAACACGTGGCGCGTCGCCGAGTTGCGCAGCGTCGGCGTCAGGAACATCGCGCAATACTGCGTCTGGTCCTTCAGGTCGTCGCGGAACGGCCCGCACACGCCGAGATCGTAGAACGCCGGATTGCGGTTCTGCGCCAGGTCCTTGTTGCGCGGCGCGCCGAGCGCCTCGTACTGGTAATCGGTAAACATCGGCGGCAGCCCGTCCTTGCCGGGCTTCGACAGGTGGCAGCCGGCGCAATTCGCCTTGTCCGGATCGTTGAACAGGCGCAGCCCGCGCAGCTCGGCCTGCGTGAGGCGCGCGCGGCCTTCGAGCCAGCGGTCGTACTTGCTGTTGTACGGGTGGAACGACGGATCCTCGACCTGGTAGCGCGCGATCGCGAACATCGCCTCCGACACCGCGAGCTGCGGACTGTCGAACACGCGCGCGCCGAACAGTTTTTCCAGCTGCGCACGGTGCGACGACTGCGCGAGCTTGTGCGCGACATCATCGATGCTCGCGTTCGCCATCTCGACCGGATTCAGCAGCGGGCCGAACGCCTGCTGCTGCAGCGTATCGGCGCGACCGTCCCAGAACATCCCGCCCTGCGGCACGAGCTGCGGTGCGGCCGACGTGCCGGCCACCTTCTGCGCCTTGACGACGCCGGCCGCCGACGCGGCCTGTTGCGCGACGCTCGGCGCGGCGTCGTTTTCACCGGCGTCGGGGCCGATGCTGAAATTCGGCTGGCGGTACAGGTACATCAGCGATGGCGGCGGGCGATACCCCTGCTGCGTCATCGCGAGGCCGCCCGGCTGCACGTCGAGCGCATTCGGCGGGCCGTACGCATGATCGGGGCTGTGGCACGACGCGCACGACTGCTTGCCCGACGCGGACAGCGACGGGTCGTGGAACAGCGCGCGTCCGAGCTGCGCGACCGCCGACAAAGGTTGCGCAGCGGGTCGCTGCAGGACGACCGGATGCGGATTCGCGCCCGTCCAGTCGGCGACAACGGTGCCGATCGCCGCCGGCACCTGCGCGGGAAACGCGATCGCGAACGCGCCGTAGCCGATCACGGCCGCGCCGAGCACGAACGCCGTGCGGCGCAGCAGGCGGGAAGGGGCGCGCGGCGCGGGGTTGCCGGAGGCGTCGGGAGACGGGAACGCGGGGCGAGCTGTCATGCTGTCGGTCGAAAATCGGGCGCCGCGTGAGGCGGCGCGTTAAACGGAAACGGCCGGCGCACGATGCGCCGGCCATGCGGTCATGCCGTGACGGTCAGATCGACGGTGCGGCGCTCAGCGCGGTGCCCAGCGTCGGGTCGAGGTAGAGCGGCGTCGTGTTCGGCTTCGACGTGAAGTCGAACAGGTTGCGCAGGTCGCCCGCGGTCGCATCGAACGAACCGCCGCCGATACGCTGGCCACCGAGCCAGTTGTCCTCGATGAAGCGCACGACGGACGACTGGTCGATCATCGTGTGGTCGACGTAGTTCTGCTTCGCGTACGGCGAGATCACGACCAGCGGAATGCGCACGCCCGGGCCGCAGCGGCCGTTCACGGTTGCGCCGTTCACGCCGGTGGTGCCGCCCGTGCCGCACTTGCCGGCGCCGTTGAGCTGGTCGACCGGGTCCGACGATGCGCGCGTCGGCGGCGTGTACACGTGGTCGTACCAGCCATCCGAGTCGTCATAGGTGACGATCACGGCCGTGTTCTGCCAGTCCGGCTGCTGCTGCAGGAAGTTGACGACCTTCGTCACGAACGCCTGCTCGTCGAGCGGATCCGAATAGCCTGCATGCCCGTCCTGCGCGGCCGGCGCCTTCAGGTAGCTGACCGACGGGAAGTTGCCGGCCTTCACGGCCGCGAAGAAGTCGTCGGTGTCGTACTGGTGGTTCGCGGGTTCGGCGGTCTTGCCGTCGGCCTGGAGGCTCGACCCGATTGCCGCGACCGAGCTGGGGCGCGTGTGCTGCGGGTTCGCGGTCGACGCGTAGTACTGGAACCAGTTGTGGTGCGGGATGTAGTCGGACGTCGCGGCGTTCACGGCGGTGGCGACCGTGCTGCGCGCGCAGCCCGTCGTGCCGTTGCCGTTCGTCGTCGACAGGTTGAAGCCGCCCATGAAGCCGCCCCACGTGATCTTCGCGCCGTTCAGCAGGTCGCCGATGTTCTTGCCGGCCATCATCGCCTGGTCGGTCGTGCTCGAACACACGTCGAAGCCCGGGTCGACGTCGTTGATCATCGTGAAGCCGCCCTGGCCGTCATTGATGTAGTACGAGCTGGACGCGAGCGTCGACGGCTGCTTCGACGACTTGACGATCTGCATCCCGTTGGTCTGGCCCGCCACGACGTTCAGCGCACCCGGCGTCGACGGACCGTACGACGTCGTGTACATGTTGTCGCTCATCGCGAAGCGTTGCGCGTAGTTCCACAGCGCGGTCACGGTGTTGCCGTCGAAGTAGCCCATCACCTGGCCCTTCGTGCCGAACGCGCCGGCGCCGCCGGACGAGCCCTTGCCCGTGTATTTCGGGAACAGGTCGGCGAGGCCGTTGTCCTCGGCCTGTTCCTCGGCCGTATACGCGTGGTTCTGGTCGGCGGTCGCGGCCTGCGTGCGGTCGAGACGGAACGGGTTCGCCGCGTCGGTGCCGTTGGCCGTGTTCGTGAAGTTCGGGTTCGCAGTAAGCAGCGTGCCCGTCAGCCCGTTCGGCGTCGGCGTGCCGGACTTCGCGTTGAATGCCGGTTCGCCCGACGGGTTCGTCGCGTTCGGGTAGGTGCCGAAGTAGTGGTCGAACGAGATGTTTTCGCCATAGATCACGACGACGTGCTTGATCGGCGTGGCGGTCTGCAGCGCATCTTGCGACGACACGGCAGGCGTCGACGTGGGATCGTCGCTGCCGCCGCAGGCGAACAGCGCCAGCGCTGCGGCTGCGCAGGCGGTGACGAGCATGGCTTGACGGAACATCGGGAAACTCCAGGTAAGGTCTTCGATGGTGGAGAGCGGCCCCGTCGCCGTGTCGGTTCGGCGCGGAGCTCGTGAGAGAGCACGCGCATTGAAACAGCCGCGTATGAAGATATGGGGACGGAGTGTTTTCGCGATGGTTGCGTTGCGGTATCGATTTCATTACGACGCAACGAGATGCGAAAGAGAACGGAAAGGGGCGGGCCGGGTGCCACCGCCGCGTCACATTCGACGGCGGGCCGGGGGCAACTGCCGAAGCCATGCAGGACGGGCGAAACGGCGTGGCGGGCCCATTCGTCCATGCGACGCCGTGCGTCGCTTTTTTGACAATTCGGTTACGCATTCCTACGATGAACGCCTGTCGCGCCCGCCGCGTGATTTCCAACCGTCAATGAGGTTTCAGCGTGCCGATCCCCGTTCTGTTTGCCGTTCTGTGCGCGGCGTTCCTGCATGCGTCATGGAATGCGCTCGTCCGCAGCAGCGGCGACCGGTTGCGCTCGGCCACGGTGCTGCAGATCGCGATCGGGGTGTTCGCGCTGTTGTTTCTGCCGGCCGCCGCGCCGATCACGCCCGCGAGCTGGCTTTACGTGGTCGCGTCGGCCTTGATCCACGTCGTCTATACGTTGCTGCTCGTGCGCGCTTATGAGCACGGCGACCTGACCGTCGCGTACCCGGTTGCACGCGGCACCGCGCCGCTGCTCGTCACGCTCGGCGCGGCGGCGTTCGCGGGCGAGCACCTGAACGCCGGTGCGCAAGGCGGGCTCGTGCTGATCTGTGCGGGCATCCTGGCGATCGGGCTGGAGCGCGGGCGCGACGCGAAGCACCGGATGACGCAAGTGCTGCCGACCGCGTTCGCGACGGGCGTGTCGATCGCGGCGTACAGCGTGGTCGACGGGATCGGTGTGCGGGAGAGCGGCAACACGGTCGGCTATACCGCATGGATGTTCGTGCTGACGGGCGCGATGATGGCTGCGTACTACCGGCTGCGCGCGGGGCCGCTGCGGCTGACGCAGGACGTCGGCGAAACGGCGAAGGCCGCCTGCGGCGGCGTGTTCGCGGCGCTCGCGTACGGCATCGTGATCTGGGCGATGGAACGCGCGCCGATGGGCCCCGTGTCGGCGCTGCGGGAGACGAGCGTGGTGTTCGCGGCGCTGATTGCGCGCGTCTATCTCGGCGAACGGCTGACACCGCGCCGGGCGGCCGGGTGCGCGGTGATCGCGGCGGGGGCGTTGCTGATCAGTGCGTTCGAAGCGGTGCGGTGAACGCGTCAGCCCGATGCGCCGGGCGTGCCGCCGGCCGCATCAGCTTTCAACCGGCATCGCACTCGTGCACTTGATCTCGTCGAGGCACACGCTCGAATGCACGCCGTTCACGCCGGGAATCCGCATCAGCGTCTCGAGCAGGAACCGTGACAACCCCTTCAGGTCGTGCGCGACGACCTTCAGCACGTAGTCGATGTCGCCCGTCACCGAGAAACACTCCTGGATTTGCGCGAGCTCGGACACCAGTTTCTGGAACTTCGACAGGTCGCGGATGTGCCCGCGCTCCATCGTCACGTGTACGAACGCGGTGACGCCGAAGCCGAGCGTATCGGGGCACAAACGGGTTTCATAGCGGCGGATCGCGCCGATTTCCTCCAGCCGCCGGTGGCGCCGCAGCGTCTGCGCGGGCGACAGGCCGACGGCCTTCGCCAGATCGAGGTTCGACGCGCGGCCGTTTTCCTGCAGGATCGAGAGCAAATGGCGGTCGATGCGGTCAAGAACCGGTTCAGGCATTTTTGTTTCCTCGTTTGTCTCCTCGATGCAATCTTATCTCATAATGTAGGGTTTGCATGAACGGGTTACGAAACCCGATTTCGCCGTCGCGACGCTAAACTGACGCCGGATTTTCGTGTGCGGCCGCAGCAATGCGGATGCGGCGACAGTCGGCGGCCGGTCTGGCGGGCACGCCGACGCGAATCGGGCGCCGCCACGCGAGGATTGCAGTCCCCCAACCCGGTGGCTCCACGAACGGCCGCCGGCACAGCAAAACAGCGCCCGGCACACCGAGGCGCGCCGCACCCCGCTGCAGGCGGAGGCGGACAGAGTGGAGAAGACATGGTTTCTGGAAACGAGAGCGACGGCCTGCAGCGCGGGCTGAAGAACCGGCACATCCAGCTGATTGCGCTCGGCGGCGCGCTCGGCACGGGGCTGTTCCTCGGCATCGCGCAGACCATCAAGATGGCCGGTCCGTCCGTGCTGCTCGGCTATGCGGTGGCCGGCATCGTCGCGTTCTTCATCATGCGCCAGCTCGGCGAGATGGTCGTCGACGAGCCCGTCGCGGGGTCGTTCAGCTACTTCGCGAACAAGTACTTCGGCCACTTCACCGGCTTCCTGTCCGGCTGGAACTACTGGGTGCTGTACATCCTCGTCAGCATGGCCGAACTGTCGGCCGTCGGGATCTACGTGCAGTACTGGTGGCCGGGCGTGCCGACCTGGGTGTCGGCGCTCGTGTTCTTCGTCGTCATCAACCTGATCAACCTGACCAGCGTCAAATCGTACGGCGAGACGGAATTCTGGTTCTCGATCATCAAGGTGGCCGCGATCGTCGGGATGATCGGCTTCGGCGGCTGGCTGCTCGCGAGCGGCCATGCCGGGCCGGAAGCCAGCGTCCGGAACCTGTGGCAGCACGGCGGCTTCTTCCCGAACGGCGTGTCGGGCCTCGTGATGTCGATGGCCGCGATCATGTTCTCGTTCGGCGGGCTCGAGCTCGTCGGCATCACGGCGGCGGAGGCCGACGATCCGAAGCGCAGCATCCCGCGCGCGACCAACCAGGTCATCTACCGCATCCTGATTTTCTACATCGGCGCGCTCGCCGTGCTGCTGTCGCTGTATCCGTGGGAGAAGGTCGTCAGCGGGGGCAGCCCGTTCGTGCTGATTTTCCACGCGCTGAGCAGCAACCTGGTCGCGAACGTGCTGAACGTCGTCGTGCTGACGGCCGCGCTGTCGGTCTACAACAGCGGCGTGTACTGCAACAGCCGGATGCTGTTCGGCCTCGCGCAGCAGGGCAACGCGCCGAAGGTGCTGTGCTCGGTGAACAAGCGCGGCATTCCGCTCGCCGCGCTCGGCGCGTCGGCGCTCGCGACCGGCGTGTGCGTGCTGGTCAACTACTTCATGCCGGGCAAGGCGTTCGAGGTGCTGATGGGCCTCGTCGTGTCGGCGCTGATCATCAACTGGGCGATGATCAGCCTGATCCACCTGAAGTTCCGCCAGGCCAAGCGTGCAGCCGGGGAGGAGACTTCCTTCCGCAGTCTGGGCTATCCTTTCACGAATTACCTGTGCCTGGCATTCATGGCCGGCATTCTCGTCGTGATGTACCTGACGCCGGATCTCCGCCTGTCGGTGTACCTGATCCCGGTTTGGCTCGCGGTGCTCGCGGTCGGGTATCGCTTCCGTCAGAAGAATGCAGGCTATGCGGTGCGCGACGGCGCATCCGCGCGCTGACGCAGGACACGACCGATCATTCTTCCAAACGAGACCGACATAGCCATGTTCGAACACATCGACGCGTACCCGGGCGATCCGATCCTGACGCTGAACGAGAACTTCCAGAAAGATCCGCGCGACCAGAAGGTCAACCTGAGCATCGGGATCTATTTCGACGCCGAAGGCCGGATTCCGGTGATGGGCGCCGTGCGCGAAGCCGAAACCGCGCTGCAGCGCGAGAGCGGCCCGAAGCCGTACCTGCCGATGGTCGGCCTGGCCGCGTATCGCGACGCCGTGCAATCGCTCGTGTTCGGCGCGGATCACCCGGCCCGTGCGGCCGGCCGCATCGCGACGCTGCAGACGCTCGGCGGCTCGGGCGCGCTGAAGGTCGGCGCCGACTTCCTGAAGCGCTACTTCCCGGATGCGCAGGTGTGGCTGAGCGATCCGAGCTGGGAAAACCACCGCTTCATCTTCGAGCGCGCCGGCTTCACGGTGAACACGTATCCGTACTACGACGAAGCGACGGGCGGCCTGAAGTTCGACGCGATGCTCGCGGCGATCGACGCGCTGCCGGCGCGCAGCATCGTGCTGCTGCATGCGTGCTGCCACAACCCGACCGGCGTCGACCTCGACGAAGGCCAGTGGCAGAAGCTGATCGACGTGATCGAGGCGCGCGGGCTGCTGCCGTTCGTCGACATGGCGTACCAGGGCTTCGGCGCAGGCCTCGACGCGGACGCGTTCGCGGTGCGCGAACTGGCCCGCCGCGGCGTGCCGACGCTCGTCGCAAACTCGTTCTCGAAGAACTTCTCGCTGTACGGCGAGCGCGTGGGCGGCCTGAGCGTCGTCTGCGAGGATGCGGCCGCGGCCGAGCGCGTGCTCGGCCAGCTGGCCGGCGCCGTGCGCTCGAACTACAGCAACCCGCAAACCTACGGCGCGAAGGTCGTGGCGGCCGTGCTCGGCACGCCGGCGCTGCGCAAGCAGTGGGAAGAGGAGCTGTCGGCGATGTGCCGCCGCATCGCGCGGATGCGCCAGTCGATCCACGACGGCCTGCGCGACCACGTCACCGGCGAAGCGCTCACGCGCTACGTGAAGCAGCGCGGGATGTTCACGTACACGGGCCTGACCGAATTGCAGGTCGACGCGCTGCGCGAAGTGCACGGCGTGTACATCCTGCGTTCGGGCCGGATGTGCGTGGCGGGCCTGAACGACTCGAACGTCGGCATCGTCGCGGACGCGATCGGCAAGGTGCTGAAGAGCGGCGTCTGAGCGCGGCGCGCCCCGGCGCGCAACGAATGACGCTGGATGAACCGGCTGTTTCCCGTCACGGGAACAGCCGGTTTTTCATTGCGCGCCGGCAACGTGCGCCGGCCGACGGACGCGATGGCGCTTGCGGCGGTACGATCGCGGCATCGGACGCAACACACAAGGAGCGACATGGGCATCCGGATCATCCAGCTCGGCACGCCGCGCGCGGCCGGCGAGGGCCTGCGGATCGGCACGGTGCGGCGGCCGCCGCGTGGCGTACCGAAGGCGGAATTCGCGTCGCGCAACTACTATGATGTATGGTTGCCGACGCTGTCGCCGAGTGCCGAACTCGTTGCCCAGGCACAGGCCGCCGAAACCGACGCCGAATGGCATGCGTTCAAGCGCCATTTCCGCGCGGAGATGGCGCATGGCGATCCGGCGAAGGTGCTGGACCTCCTGGCGGCGCTGTCCGCCACCACGGCGTTCTCGATCGGTTGCTACTGCGACGACGAGCGCCATTGCCACCGCAGCGTGCTGCGCGAACTGCTCGCGGAGCGCGGCGCGGCGATCGAGCCCGACGCAGGCTGAAACCGCGTCGTCCTGCTGCACCAGGATCGTGCGGTGCAGCGACCCGGTTGACGTGGGTCAAGCGCGCGGCCGCGCGCGCCACTATGCTCTCGTCATGGAGCCATCACGACGATGACAGACCGACAGATGCACATTGTTTTTCCGCCCGAGCCGCCGGAGTATTGCGCGCGCGACCTGGTCGTCGCGTTTTCGGCGCTGGTCGACGGGCGTTGCGTACAGTGCGCGGTCACGGCCGAGGCACTGGAAGATCATTTCGGCGCGCGGTCGCTGCTCGAGCGCGACCTGCTGGCCGCATTCGACGGGCACCGGCGGGCGATCGAGGCGATGGCGCGACGGATGCTCGAGGAAATCGGCGGCCGGCCGGTGCTGCTGCACAGCGGTCACTTCCGGCTCGAAGACTGATACCGCAGGAGGGCGCATGACACTGCAGGGCAACATTCACGAACGCGACTGGTCGGTCGAAGTCGAGACGCGCCCGTGCGAATCGGGCGAGTTCCGCTGCCGCGTGTCGGTCGAGCACGGCGTCGGCGCCGCGCGGTTTCATCACACGTTCGAGCATAGTCACGCGTATCCGACCGAGCGCGAGGCCATGATCGAAGGACTGCGGGCCGGCATGACCTGGATCGAGATGAAGACGTCGCAGGTTTTCAACGTATGAACGGTCCCGCGCCGGCGACGGCGCGGGCGGAGTGTCGGCCGGGCCGCGATCGAAGAATCGCGCCGCGCCACGGGAAACGCGTGCCGCCGCATCGTGATGCGCGCGGCGCATGCAAGGCGGTCGACGAGCGGGCGGCCCCGTCAGGAGACACGACATGGGCGTGGGCATGCAGATCGCCTGCCTTGGATTCACGGGGTCCGCTGCAATCGAAGCCGAAGCCGGCGCACAGCTGGTGCGGCTCGAACGGTTTCGTGCGCTGATCGACGGCTGCCATCTCGCGATCGAATCGCGCGCGGCGGCCGATGGCGCCCGCCTGTATCACGCGCGGCTCGAGCTGGTGATGCGCGACACGGCGCTCAGGCCGCTGCCGCCGTGCGTCGGCGCCGACGTGGACGACGCGCTGCGGCGTGCATTCGCACAGGCCGAACAGGCGCTGATCGCGTGGCAGGCAGGCGGAGCTAGGGTGGCGCTGCGCGACGCCGCGACGGGCGACGCGGCGCGATGACGCCGCGCGGGCGTCCGGCGCGGTGCGTCAGACCCGCGCGAGCGCTTGTGCGTCGATGATGCGCACGCGCTTGCCGCGCGTTTCGACCAGCGCTTCGCGATGGAACCGCGAGAACATCCGGCTGACGGTTTCGAGCTTCATCCCGAGATAGCAGCCGATTTCCTCGCGCGTCATCCGCAGGTTGAATTCGGTTGCCGAATAGCCGCGCGCCTCGAACCGCGACGACAGGTTCAGCAGGAAATGCGCGACGCGCTGTTCGGCCGACATCGTGCCGAGCAGCAGCATCTGGCTCGATTCGCGGACAATTTCACTGCTCAGCATCTGGTAGAGGAAGTGCTGCATCGGCTTCATCTCGCGGCACGCCGCTTCGAGCGCGCCGAACGGGATGATGCACACGACGCTGTCCTCCAGCGCGATTGCGTCGCAGCAGTGCTGGCCGCCGCCGATGCCGTCCATTCCGAGCGTTTCGCCGGCGATCTGGAAGCCCGTCACGTGCTCGCGCCCGTCGCGATGCATCATCACCGTCTTGAACGAACCCGCGCGCACCGCGTAGATGCTCTGGAACGGATCGTCGGTACGGAACAGCGCGTCGCCCTGGCGAACCTGCCGGGTCGTGCAGATGATCGCGTCGAGGCGGCCGTATTCGGCGGCCGTCAGGTGCGGCGGCAGGCACATCGAGCGCATCGCGCAGACCGAGCAGCGCGCGGCCGGATGTTTGGCGGCGTCGGCGCGCGCGACCGTGCGCAGCGGAATCGTTGGCCGGGGTACGACGGACACGTCGGCGGCGAAGGCGGTGGCGGTGGACATGAGTCGCTCCGGCTCGTCAGGGGTGGCGCACGCGTGCGTGCACCAGGGATTCGATCACACGGCATGCGGCGTCGAATTCGACCGTCTTGTCGAAGAAGTAGTCGGCTCCGGCCGCGGCGCATGCCTCTCTGAATGCCAGCGCCGAGTGGTTCGTCAGCACGATCGTGACAATGCGCGGCGCGGCTTTCGACAGCATCCCGATCAGGTCGAGACCACTGCCGTCCGCAAGCCGCAGGTCGACGATCACCACGTCCGCATGACTGCTGCGGATATGCGTCCACGCGTCCTGGCCGTCTTCCGCTTCGCCCACGACGGCGACGCCGCGAATCGCGCCGACGAGCAGCGCGATTCGCTGTCGGACGGCGACGGCGTGATCGACGAGGAACACCCTGAGCGCGGCGGGTGACAGGCTGGCATTCATGCCGGCAGTATCGTGTTGCGCCGCCGAAAATGAAATCGGCCGAATTGGAAGTTCGTGTAGGCCGCTTCGACGCGTTGTAGGGCGTTTCCTACAACGCGTACGGGAATCCGCCGGAGCGGCTTCGATGTTGCGATGCCGCATGCGTGGCTGAAGGAGGGGCGGTGCCCGGTCAGCCGGCCCCGCGCGCGGCGAGCGCATCGCGCGCCGTGCGGCACGCGGCCAGGTCCCACGCGGCACAGCCGACGCTCTTGAACAGCAGTGGCCCGCCGAGTGCGAAGGTGCCGTTCAGCACGTCGGCGAGCGACGCGACCTGCTGCCAGTCGACCTGCGCGACGATCAGGTCGCCGGCTTCGTGGCGCGCGCCGGCGGGATCGTCGACGACGAGCCGGCTGCCACGCACCGTGCTCGCGTCGATCTCGGCGGCATCCGCGGTGAACGCGCCGACGCCCACCACAAGCCGGCCTTCGCGCGCGGCTTCGCGGTAGACGGGCGTGCGGCTCGTCGTCAGCGTGACGACCACGTCGATCGTGTCGGGAATCGACTCGCTGCCGAGCGGCGCGAGTCGCGGCGCCTGCGCGCGATGTGCCGCGCAGAAGGCGGCCTCGCTGTCGGCGCCCGTGCCGCGTACGTGGACGCGCGCTTCCGGAAAGATCGCCGCGAGCGCTTCCGCATGATTGGCGGCCTGCTTGCCGGTGCCGATCAGCAGGATGTCGCGCGGCGCGGCGCCATGCAGCGCCTGGACGCCGAGCGCGGTGATGGCGGCCGTGCGGCGGCCGGTGACCGTCGGGCCGTCGAGCGCGAAGCGCATCTCGCCCGTGGTCGCGTCGTACGCGGTCACCTGGCCGAGGATCGTCGGCAGCCCGCGTGTGCCGTTGCCGGGGCACACGTTCACGAGCTTGTGGCTCGCCAGGTCGCGCGCGCTCGACGGCATCGACAGCATGACGCCGCCGCCCTGCAGGGGGACGACCATGCGCTCGGGGCTGACGATCTCGCCTGCCGCATACTCGGCGACGGCTTGCCTGAGCGTGGCGAGCAGCGCCGGGTAGTCGAGCAGCGCGGCCGTGTCGGCCGCATCGAAAACGGGAATCGGGGAAAGGGCGGTCATCGTGTACGTCGCATGCGTCGGTGAGCGTGAAGGGCGGACGCGTGCCGCGCCCGCCACAGGGCTGCCGGATACCGTGACACAGGGCAGTGTGGATCGAATCTATACCACTTTCTGGCGCACCTGCAACCCAGAAAATAAAGCGTCTTGCCGGTTTTGGTTCTAATATCTGTCCAGAAGGGCTGCGATGGCACGATACCGGCGCCGCTCCGGTATAGTGCGAACCCATTCCAGATCCACGCCCGTGACCGGGCAGGAGCCAAACGATGATGTCCGCGCGTCCCGAATCACTCGAAGGCGGTTTCCGGCCGCTGCAGATCTACGAGCAGGTGGCCGAGAAGATCCGCGACGAAATCCGCGCCGGGCGCTACGCGGCGGAGTCGCGGCTGCCGTCCGAGCGCGAACTCGCGGGACTGTTCCAGGTCGGCCGGCCGGCCGTGCGCGAAGCGCTGGGCGCACTGCAGAACGAAGGGCTCGTGTTCACGAAGCGCAATTCGGGCACCTATGTCGTCGCGTCGCCGCTCGACGTGCTCGCACAGCGCGGCGACATGCGCGCGGCGTCGGAGGCCGACTTCAGCCCGACGTCGACGCTCGACGTGCGGCTGATCCTGGAGCCTGCGATCGCGCGCCTCGCCGCGGCCCATGGCCGCGCCGATCCCGGCGCCGAGCGCTATCTCGCGCAGATGGAAACCATCACCGACGTCGACGATCCGCACCAACGCGCGCTCTGGAACGAGAGCGACCGGCTGTTCCACCGGCAGCTCGCGCTGATGACGGGCGATGCGCTGATGGTGAAGATCGCGGACGAAGTCGCGAAGACGATGGACCAGCCGCTGTGGAAACGCCTGAAGGACGACGGCATCTACGATGCGGGCCGGATCCGGCTCTACGTGTCCGAGCACCGGCTGATCTACGAGGCGATCGTGTCGGGCGACGCCGATGCGGCCGCGTTCTACGTCCAGCAGCACATCCTTCGCGTGCGGCGGGACATCGCGCCGAAGTAAGACGAATCCACACCAATTTGCTTTGGTCTTAAATATGACCAAAATGCCAGAAATTATTTTGAAATTGCTTGCGATGTGACCACGCGTGTCCTACATTGGTTTCACTCAAAACCAATCAGGAGACATCATGCGACACCTCGTTACCGCGCTCTCGGTGGCTGTTGCCGCCGGCGCGCTGACTTCCGCGCACGCGCAGGAAGTCGTGATGATCGGCCATTCGGCGCCGCTGACGGGCCCGCAGGCCGCGAACGGCAAGGACAATGAAAACGGCGCGCGGCTCGCCGTCGACGAACTCAACAAGGCCGGCATCAAGGTCGCCGGCAAGGCCGTCACGTTCAAACTGGTTTCCGAAGACGACCAGGCCGACCCGAAGGCCGGCGTGCAGGTCGCGCAGAACCTCGTCGACAAGGGGGTCGTCGCGGTGCTCGGACCTTACAACTCCGGCGTTGCGATTCCTGCGTCGCGTGTGTATTCGACGGCCGGTGTGCCGATCCTGCCGGTCGCGTCGAACCCGGCGCTGACCAAGCAGGGCTTCAAGAACATCTTCCGGATCGGCGCGAGCGACGAACAGCTCGGCGGCACGATGGCCACGTTTGCGGCCAAGACGCTGCATGCGAAGACGGCCGCCGTGATCGACGATCGCACCGCATACGGGCAGGGCGTCGCCGAACAATTCATGAACGTCGCGAAGGCCAACGGAATCAAGATCGTCGACCAGGAATACACGAACTCGTCGGCGACGGATTTTCTCGGCATTCTCACCAAGATCAAGGCCAGCAACCCCGACGTGATCTTCCTCGGCGGCTACGCGGCGCAGGGCGCGCCGATGGCCAAGCAGATGAAGCAGCGCGGGCTGCGCGCGAAGCTGCTCGGCGGCGACGGCATCTGTTCGGCGGACATGGGCAAGGTCGCGGGCGACGCGGCGTCGATCGTCTACTGCGCGCAGGGTGGCGTCGCGCTCGAGAAGACGGCGGCCGGCCGCGAATTCCTGAAGAAGTACCACGACGCGTATCACACCGATACGCAGGTCTATGGCGTCAACTACTACGACGGGATGAAGTTGCTCGCCGACGCGATGGTCAAGGCCGGCACGACCACCGACAAGGCGAAGTTGACCGCGCAGCTCGCGAAGTCGAACTATGCCGGCGTCGCGGGCACCTATTCGTTCGACGCGAACGGCGACCTGAAGGGCGCGCCGACCACCGTCTACGTGATCCGCAACGGCCTGCCGGAGCCGTACGCGAAGTAACTGCGCCACCGGCCTGTCACCGGACGGCGGCCGGCCCGCCGTCCTTCGTTTCAACGCATCCGATTCGACATGAAAATTTCCCGATCCCTTTCCACCGTCGAAGTCCATACGGGCGGCGAAGCGTTCCGTATCGTCACGAGCGGGCTGCCGCGCTTGGTCGGCGACACGATCGTCCAGCGCCGCGCGTGGCTCAAGGAGAACGCCGACGAGATCCGCCGCGCGCTGATGTTCGAACCGCGTGGCCACGCCGACATGTACGGCGGCTACCTGACCGAGCCGGTGTCGCCGAATGCCGATTTCGGCGTGATCTTCGTGCACAACGAAGGCTACAGCGACCATTGCGGACACGGCGTGATCGCGCTGTCGACCGCCGCGGTCGAACTCGGCTGGGTGCAGCGCACGGTGCCGGAAACGCGGGTCGGCATCGACGCGCCGTGCGGTTTCATCGAGGCCTTCGTCAAATGGGACGGCGAGCACGCGGGCCCGGTGCGCTTCGTCAACGTGCCGTCGTTCATCTGGCAGCGCGACGTGTCGGTCGAGACGCCGTCGTTCGGCACCGTGACGGGCGACATCGCGTATGGCGGCGCGTTCTATTTCTATGCCGACGGCGCGCCGTTCGACCTGCCGGTGCGCGAATCGGCCGTCGAAAGGCTGATCCGCTTCGGCGCGGAAGTGAAGGCCGCCGCGAATGCGAAGTATCCGGTCGTCCATCCGGAGATCCCGGAAATCAACCATATCTACGGCACGATCATCGCGAACGCGCCGCGCCACCCGGGCTCGACGCAGGCAAACTGCTGCGTGTTCGCGGATCGCGAGGTCGACCGCTCGCCGACGGGCTCCGGCACCGGCGGCCGCGTCGCGCAGCTGTACCAGCGCGGGCTGCTCGCGGCGGGCGACACGCTCGTCAACGAGTCGATCGTCGGCACGATCTTCAAGGGGCGCGTGCTGCGCGAAACGACGGTCGGCGACATCCCGGCCGTGATTCCGGAAGTGGAGGGCAGCGCGCACATCTGCGGGTTCGCGAACTGGATCGTCGACGAGCGCGATCCGCTCACGTACGGATTCCTCGTGCGCTGAGCAGCGGCGCCGATCGGCCGCCGTCGCGCGGTTTCCCGGTTGTTGTACCAGGTTTGGCGCGTCGTTCCCGTTGCGGGGCACGCGCCTTTTTTGCGTGTGCGGGGCCACGCACCCGCGCGAGTCTCGGCCGGCACAACGCCGCAGCGGGCCGGCGGGGCGTGCGAGTTTGGTACGATGCACCCTTTTCAGCCGAGCTCCACCCGCGTGAATCGCCGAAACGTGTCGTCAGTGCGTGACTTTTGTGCCAGATGGGCCGCGCGCGCCCAACCCGTCGCGGCTGCCGCCGTCGCGCGGGTCAAGCCTCTCGCCGCCGCCGCGTGGCATCATGTCCGCCACCCGACGCGCCGCGGCGTGCTGCTCACGGCCGCCGCCGTGCCGACGCTGTTCGTCGTCTACGTGGTCGTGCTGATCCCGTTCACGCCGGGCATCGGCGACATCCGCAAGGCGCGCGTCGACCAGCCCGCGCAGGTGCTGTCCGCCGACGGCAAGCTGCTGGCCGAATTCAAGCCGTCGAACCGCGAGTGGGTGCCGCTCAAGCAGATCTCGCCGCACATGGTCGACGCGCTGATCGCGACCGAGGATCACCGCTTCTACGAACACCACGGCCTCGACTGGAAGCGCACGGCGTCGGCCGCGCTCCACACGTTCTCCGGCAGCCGCCAGGGCGGCTCGACGATCACGCAGCAGCTCGCGCGCAACCTGTATCCGGACGAGATCGGCCGCGCGCCGACGCTCACGCGCAAGGTGAAGGAAGCGATCACCGCGCTGAAGATCGAAGCGGTCTACAGCAAGGACCAGATCCTCGAGACCTACCTGAACACGGTGCCGTTCCTGTACAACGCGTACGGCGTCGAGATGGCCGCACGGACCTATTTCGACAAGTCGGCCGATGAGCTCGACGTGCTCGACAGCGCGACGCTCGTCGGGATGCTGAAGGGCAACAGCTACTACAACCCGGTGCTGAACCCCGAGCGCGCGCTGCAGCGGCGCAACACGGTGCTCGGCCAGATGGTGAAGTACGGCAAGCTGTCGCCCGCGCAGTTCGCGCAACTGCAGCGCCGGCCGCTGCGCATCGACTTCGAGCGCCAGAAGGAGCCGCCGGGGCCGGCGCCGCATTTCGCGCAGCAATTGCGCAAATGGCTGATCGCGTGGGCCGACCGTAACGACTACAACATCTACTCGGACGGGCTGATCGTGCGCACGACGATCGACTCGCGGCTGCAGCAGATGGCGACGCAGGCGCTCATGCTGCAGGGCAATCAGCTGCAGGGCATCGCGAACAACGCGTGGAGCGGCCGCGACGGCTGCGGCACCGACAACGAGGTGTTCCGCACCTTCATGCGCGAGTCGCCCGAGTACAAGGCCGCGCAGGATGCCGGCAAGGACGATGCGGCCGCGATGAAGCTGCTCGCGGCCGACCGCGGCTTCATGCGCGCGCTGTGCAAGGCGAAGACCGACGTGCAGGCCGGCTTCCTCGCGATCGATCCGCGTGACGGGCAAATCCGTGCATGGGTCGGCAGCCGCGATTTCACCAGCGAGCCGTTCGACCACGTCGCGCAGGCGCGGCGCCAGCCGGGCTCGACGTTCAAGCCGTTCGTCTATGGCGTCGCGTTCGCGAGCGGGATGAAGCCGGACGACACGTTCATCGACCAGCCGGTCGAGATTCCGCTGAAGGGCGGCGAGATCTGGCGGCCGAACGACGACGTGCCGCCGACCGGCAAGCCGATGACGCTGCGCGACGCGGTCGCGCTGTCGCGCAACCGGATCACCGCGCAGGTGATGGAAAAGGTCGGGCCTGGCGCCGTCGCGCGGCTCGCTCGCGACATGGGCGTGCGCGAAAGCCCGCTCGAACGCGTGCCGTCGCTGGCGCTGGGCACGAGCCCGGTCACGCTGAAGGAAATGGTCGCGTCGTACGCGACGATCGCGAACGGCGGGCTGTACGTCGAGCCGCAGATGGTGACACGCATCGAGAACCGCCAGGGCGAAGTACTCGCCGAGTACGCGCCGGCGCCGCCCGAGCGCGCGCTCGATGCCGAAACCGACAAGACGCTGCTGAGCGTGATGCGCGATGTCGTGACGCGCGGCACGGGCGGCAGCATCCGCACGCGTTTCGGGATCCGCGGCGACGTGGCCGGCAAGACGGGCACGACGCAGGACAACGCGGACGGCTGGTTCATCCTGATGCAGCCGGGCCTCGTCGCCGGCGCGTGGGTCGGCTTCGACGACGGCCGCGTGACGCTGCGCAGCGATTACTGGGGGCAGGGCGCGCACAGCGCGCTGCCGATCGTCGGTGATTTCTTCCAGCGCGCGCAGCGCGCCCGGATCGTCGACACGAAGGCGAAATTCGATACCGAGCCGTCGCCCGGCTGGTTCGCGTCGCTGCGCGAGCGCGTGACCGACCTGTTCGACACATGGTTCCCGCCCGAGCAGAAGAAGGCGCCTGCGCCGGTCAGGACGCAGCGTGTCGAGCGGCCGGCCGAGGCCGACGAAGGCTCGGCAGCGGCGGCTTCGGCCGCGTCGGCGCCCGAAGCCGCGTCCGGCGGCATGGTCGAGGAATGGGTGCCGGCGTCCGAAGTGGCCGCATCGGCCGCGGCCTTGTCGGCCGGCGCATCGCAACTGCAGCCCGCGCAGCCGCCGACGAGCGCCAGCGTGACGAGCGGGAGCAGCGCGGGCGCCGGTGCCGCGCCTTCCGCCTCACCGGTCCCGCCCCCCGCGCCGTCCGCTCCCGACGCGAGCGGCGCTTCGCAGTAACGAAGCCGTTCAGATTCTGCGCGATGCTGCCGTAATCAAGTTGTCACGACAGCTCGCGCGGTCGCTCCGCGCCTTTCCGATGCGGCTTCCCACCGACTACGTCGCGCTCGCGCGCGACGATCTCTCCGCCGGCATCCCGCTCGGCTTCGATCTCTACGATGCCGACGGCGCTGCGCTGATGCCGGCCGGCACGACACTGCGCGATGCCGCGCAGCACGCTTTCCTGTTCGACCATTTCCGCCCCGTACGCCGGCGCGAGGATGCCGACACCGATCCGCCCGGCGCGGCCGCGCCGGCCACGCGCATGGGCCTGTCGGTGGGCGCCGCGATCGGCATCCGCCGCCGGGTCGGCACGACCCGCGCATTGCAGCGCTGCCGGCTGATCGGCGTCGCTGCGTCGGGCGCGCTGTTCGTCGAACCGCAGCCGGCGGCCGTGCTCGAATTCACGCGCGGCGACGACGTCGAAGCGGTTGCGATCGGCCGTGCCGCGGTGTCCCGTTTCGGCGCAACCGTCGAGTTCGTGCAGGCGTCGGGCGGCGTGCCGTTCATGACCCTGTCGCCCCCCGGGTTCGTCGACCGGTTGCGTACGCGCGCGGAGCCGCGCGTGCCGGTGCGGATCGCGGCCTGCTGCAGCGGCGAAACGGCGGGAGCGGAACGCATCGGGATGGTGCACGACATCAGCCTGAGCGGGCTGTCGATTGCCGTCGACCGGCCGATCGCGGCAACCGGCGAGCCGTTGCGCGTGCTGCTGCCGTTCGAAGCGGACGGACGCGTCGAGCTGCTGGCGCTCGACGGCACGGTGCGGGCCGTCCATGCCGACCCGGCGCTGCCGGCGCTGACGCTGCATCACGCGGCGTTCGGCGAAACCGCTGCCGATGACCGGATCCGCCTCAAGGCATTGCTGTTCGACCGGCAGATGGCGCTGGCGGATACCGATTCCGTACGCTGACGGGCGGGCGGCGCGCGCCGGGTCACGCATTGCGGTATTCGGTGCGCGAACACCGGTAATCATCTGATGAATCGGCTTATTCCCGCGAGATTGTACGGTTTCCGTCAACAGTGAATTTGCGATTTAAGTATTTACCCTGATAGCCGAGACTCCTAGACTTCTACTCATGCGCAACGACCCCGAGTCCGAAGCGCCTGACAAAACAATCCTGGAGGTAACGCATCATGAAATCGCTGATCAAGGCAGTTGCACTGGCCGCTCTGGTGGCCGCACCGGTCGTCTCGTTCGCTCAATCGAACCAGCAGCCGCTGACGCGCGCACAAGTGCGCGCCGAACTGGTCCAGCTTGAAAAGGCCGGTTACAACCCGAACGACTGGATGAACTATCCGGAAAACATCCAGGCCGCCCAGGCCAAGATCGCCGCCGCGCAGAACGCCGGCGCGCAAGCCGACGCAACGGGTTACGGCGCGAATGCCGCCGCCACGTCGCAGTCCGGCCAGCGCGTGGTCGTGCCGGCCGCCGCCGATCGCTCGTCGGTGTACTTCGGCCACTAAGCAGATCGCTGCATCGAGGCCTTCGGAGTCGTAACCGGAGGCCGTATCGAAAAAGCCCGCACGCTGTCGCGTGCGGGCTTTTTTGCGCCGTCTTCATTGAGTGGCCCAGCGCACATCCCGATCCCTGGTTTCGACGTTTTAATACGGCCGGAAATTAATACCGAGCGACGGGGGGATCATGCGAGTGTCGGTGCTTGCCTGGAAACAGGCGTTCTTGTGGGTGTGTGCGTCGTTTTTCGTTGCGTGGTGGCCATCGAGCGCCGCGGCGGCGGTCACGGCTGCCTATTCGGACCTCGTGTCGGCAGACAGCGGCCAGTGCGTCGCGATCGCAGGCAACTCGGGCGCATCCGGCGCGGGCATCGTGCAGGTCTCGTGTGCGGGACAAGGCAACACGACGTGGTCGTTCGTGCCTGTCGGCGCCAACTATCGCATCGTGTTGCAAGGCAGCGGTCTGTGCCTGAACGTACCGGGCGGCTCGCGCACCAGCGGCACGCCGCTGATCCAGTATCCGTGTCAGGGCGACAGCCTGACCAATGACCAATGGACCATCACGGCCGTCGGGGCAAGCTACCGGATCGTGTCGGTCTCGAGCGGCATGTGCGTGAACGTCAATGGCGGCTCGCGCGCATCTGGCGCGCAGTTGATCCAGTATCCGTGCCAGGGCGCCAGCGCGCTGAACGATCAGTTCAACCTGTATCTACCCGTCGCTGCGTTCTCCAACATCGCGTCCGCGGGCAGCGGCCGTTGCCTGACGATCAGCGGCAACTCGACCGGGGCGGGCGCGGCGATCGTGCAAGGCGCGTGCTCGACCCAGAGCAATGCAGGCTGGTCGTTGCTGCCGGCCGGCAGCGGCTACCACGTCGTGTCCCAGCGCACCGGGCAATGCCTGAACGTGGCGGGCGGAGCCGGCGGGAGCGGAACGCCGGTGATCCAGTATCCATGCCAGGGCGATGCTCAGACGAACGACCAGTGGACCGTCGCAGCCGCGTCGGGCTCGTACTACCGGCTCATGTCGGTGGCGAGCGGAATGTGCCTGAACGTGAGCGGCGGGGCGCTGTCGGACGGCGCCGCGCTGATCCAGTACCCGTGCCAGGGCGCGGGTGCGCTGAACGACCAGTTTACGCTTGGCTTGCCGCAGAGTTTCCCGGTCACGCTGCCGTCCGCGTGGAGCGCCGTCATTCCGTTGCCGGTCAATCCGATCGGGATTGCGAACGTGCCGAACGGCAAGCTCGTGATGTGGTCGGCGGACCAGACCCTCAGCTTCCAGAATGACGTCGGCAGCAAGGCTACGCAGACGCAGACCGCGCTGTTCGATCCGGCGACGAACCGGGCAACGCAGTTCCTGGAGACATCCGCGGGCTCGGACATGTTCTGCCCGGGCACCGCGATGCTGTCCGACGGCAGGTTGCTCGTCAACGGCGGCGACAGCAGCCCGAAGACGACGCTGTACGACTGGAACAGCAACACGTGGAGTGCGTCGGCGACGATGAACATTCCGCGCGGCTATCAGGGCGACACGCTGCTGTCGAATGGCTCGGTGCTGACGCTCGGCGGTTCGTGGAGCGGTGGCCAGGGCGGCAAGAGCGCGGAGATCTGGAACGGCGGCAGCTGGACGGTGTTGCCCGGCGTACCGGAAACCGGCATCGTTGGCCCTGATCCGCAAGGCATCTACCGGGGCGACAACCACCTTTGGCTGTTTGCGCAGGGCAACGGCAGCGTGTTCCACGCCGGCCCCAGTGCGCAGATGAACTGGATCTCGACCACCGGCAGCGGCGCAATCCAGTCCGCCGGCACGCGCGGGACCGACCCGTACAGCATCAACGGCACCGCGTCGTTGTACGACATCGGCAAGATCCTGAAGGCTGGCGGCGCGAAGTCGTACCAGCAGAACGGCAGCGCGTCGACTTATGCGTCGAACGCGGTCTACGAGATCGACATCACGCGCGGGCCGAACCAGCCGGTTGCGGTGCAACGGCTGAACGGGATGACCTACCAGCGCGCGTTCGCGAACAGCGTGATCCTGCCGGACGGCAGCATCGTGATGATCGGCGGCCAGAGCTTGCCGATGCCGTTCACCGACACCACGGCGATCATGGTTCCGGAGATCTGGAGTCCGAAGACCCGGCGCTTCAACCTGCTGAAGCCGATGCAGACGCCGCGCACCTATCACAGCACCGCGATTCTGCTGCCGGACGGCCGTGTGTTCGCCGGCGGCGGAGGGCAGTGCGGCAGCGGCTGCGCGACCAATCACCTGAACGCCGAAATCCTCACACCGCCCTACCTGCTCAATGCGGACGGCTCGCCGGCCGCGCGGCCCGCGATCGCGAGCGCGCCTGCGGCGGCGACTCGCGGCGCGTCGATCGATGTCGCGACGCGCGGCCCGGTCGCGTCGTTCGTGCTGATGCGCCTGTCGTCGGTGACGCATACGACGAACAACGATCAGCGCCGCATTCCTCTGTCGATCGCGGCAGTGACCGGAACGTCGTACCGGCTCGCGATCCCGTCGGACGCGGGCGTCGTGCTGCCGGGCTATTACATGCTGTTCGCGCTCGATGCGAACGGCGTGCCGAGCGTATCGACGTCGCTGCAGATCTCGTGACGCCTCCGTCGCGATTCGGGCGGCGGATCGCCGCTTGCGTGGCGGCTGCCGGCATCGTCACGGCAATGTCCGGCGGGCGCGCTGCCGCGGCAGAGGACGTCACACGCGGCCACGCGCTTTTCGGCGGCGAGGCGCCGCTGCACGGGCGGCTGTCGACCCATCCGGACAGTCTGCCGCCGCGGGTGGTGCGCTGCGCGAACTGTCATGCGGCGGGCGCAGGGCCGGCCGTGCCGAACTCGCTTGCGCCGCGTCTCACGCCCGACGGGCTGACCGCGCTGCGCGCCCGGCGGGGCGGCCCGCCGACGCGCTACGATCGCGACGCCTTCTGCGCGCTGCTGCGCACCGGGCTCGATCCGGCCTATGTCCTGATCAACGTCGCGATGCCGCGCTACACGCTCAGCGAGCGCGACTGCACCGCGCTGTGGCGATATCTGAATGGAGGCGTGACGTGAGCACATTCGATGAGCGCGCCCGGCAACGACGCACGTGGCTGGCCGCGCTCGCACTGGCGGCGCTGCGGCCCGGCGCGGCGCGCGCCGCGCCGATCGTCGGCTATCACGGCGGGCGTGTCACGCCGTCGGTACCGGTGCCGGACGTGCCGGTGCGCACAGCGGACGGCCGCGCGACCCGCCTGCACACTTTGCTGAACGGCCGGGTGAGCGCATTGCAGCTGTTCTTCACGGGCTGTTCGTCGACCTGTCCGATCCAGGGAGCCGTGTTCCAGCGCGTGCAAGGGTTACTCGGTTCGAACCGACACCGCGACGTGCAGTTGCTGTCGCTCAGCATCAGCCCGCTCGAGGACACGCCCGCGCGGATGCGCGCGTGGCTCGCGCGCTTCCACGCGGGGCCGGGCTGGATCGCGGCCGCACCGGAGCTGCGGGATGTCGACGTGTTGCAGGCGTTGTTCGGCGGTGGTCTCACGGGACTGGACAATCACAGCACCCAGGTCCAGGTGATCGACCGGCGTGGCATGCTGATCTGGCGGACCTACGAATTGCCGTCGGCCGAATCGGTCGCGGACATCCTGCGGCGCGCATGACCGACGCGCCGGCTGACTGTCCGCCGTACGCGCTGGCATCGCGGACGGGGCGGTCGCGGTACGACGCGAGATTCGCGTCACGGCGGCGCGACGTCCGCCCTGCGGGCCCGGCTCGCGAGCACGGCGGCGACGCCGCCGAGGATCGCGGCCGACGCGAGCGCGAGCCGCCAGGTCGGCTGTTCCGACAAAAACAGCACGGCGCCGCATGCGGCGATCGGCGGCACCGACAACTGGACCGCCGCGGCGCGCATCGCGGTCAGGTACCGCAGCGCGGCGTACCAGATCACGTAGCCGATCCCGGAAGTCAGTGCGCCGGACAGCACGGCGAGCACGATGCCGGCCGGCGTCAGGTGAATGCGGGCGGCGAGCACGATGCTCAACGCGAGCGCCAGCGGCGCGGCCCGCATGAAATTGCCGGCGGTCGCCGCGACCGGATCGGTTGTCCGGCGGCCGCGTATCGAATAGATGCCCCACGCAATACCGGCGACCGTCATCAGCGCGGCGCCGCTCGGCGTCGGCGCGGCCAGCCCCGGCGAGACGAGATACAGCAGCCCGGCCAGCGCCGCGCCAAATCCGGCCCAGCCCAGGGGAGCGAACCGTTCGCCGCCGCGCCATCCCGCCGCGAACATCGTGAGTTGCACCGCGCCGAACAGGATCAGCGCCCCGGTGGCGGCGCTGACGGTCAGGTACGCGAACGAGAAGCACACGACGTACGCGAACAGCATCGCCGCCGCGGGCCAGTCCGCCGGCTGGGCGGGCCGCCGCGCACCTGCGCGCGCGACGAGCGCGAGCATCAGCGCGCCCGACACGAGGCGCACGCTGCCGAAACTGGCCGCGTCGATCCGTCCGGCCTGCAGCGCGAGCCGGCACAGCAGCGAATTCGATGCGAACGCAAGCATCGCGACCGACGTCAGCGCGGCGACGCGCACGCCCGGCCGCATGTTCGACGCGAGTGCGGAAGCGGGTGGGCGCATCGCGGGCTCACGCGTGGCCGGCGACGATCAGCACGGCCGCGCCGAACAGCGCGGCGCCGAGCGGCGCGGTGAGTTGCCGTCCCCACACGGCGTTCTTCTCGATGGCCATCAGCGCGGCGAGCGCCAGCATCCAGCCGAGGCTGCCGGCCCCGACGACGAACATCAGCAGCATCAGCGCCCAGCAGCACCCGACGCAGAACAGCCCGTGACTCGCGCCCAGCGCGAATGCGTGTCGCCACGGCGTGCGGCCGCGCCAGTGGCCGATCACGAAACCGAGCGGCGTTCGGCAGCGCTCGAGGCAGCGCGCCTTCAATCCGCTGAACTGAAACGCGCCGGCGAGCGCGAAGACGGCCGCGCCGATCAACCAGTCGCGCCACGCAAGCGCCGGCACGTGTGCGACACCGGTCAGCAGCAGCGCGTGCAGGCCGTGCGCGACGAGACCGAAGCCGCTCCATGCCGCGACGTAGCCGAGGCCGACGAGGGCGAGCAGCCACGTGCGGTCGGGGCGGCCCGACACGACGCGCGCGAATGTGTCGAACAGCGTCAGCGTCGTCGGCAGCATCATCGCGAGGATCATCAGCGTCCAGGCTGCTGCGTCGAACGCGGCCGGCAGCCACAGTGCCCCACCCGGCAGCGCGCGGCACAGCGTGCTGAACGGCAAGGACGACGCGTCGTCGCCGTGTTCGAGATAACGCCCGTACGGGCTGCGCGTCCACGCCCACAGCGTGACCCACGCAAACCCGACGAGGCTCGCGAGCACGAACGGAAACAGGCGCCGGTGCAACCGCGCGGCCATGGCCGTTTATGTACGATCGTGATTCATGCGTCGAACAGGAAGGTGCTCTGCAGCGCGTTGTGATCCTTCAGATCGACGTCGATGCCGATCGCCGCGTTCTTCGACCGGTAGACGGGCGCCTTGCCGACGAACACGGGGGCGCCGGGCACCGTCGAGAACACCGTGTCGGCCAGCGTCGTCTGCGCGCCGGTCGGGCCGAGATACGGCTCGAGTTCCGCGTGGTAGTCGGTGCCGATCGACAGCGTGCCGCGGGCGCCGACGACATCGAACGTGATCGGCGCGCGCTCGACCGACACGACCTTGCCGATCAGTTTCGCGAGCTCGGCGATCGGGCCGCCGGCCTGGCCCGTATAGACCTTGAGCAGCGCCTGTTCCTGCGCCTCCGACGCCGTGTCGCTGACGAAGATCGCGGCCGTCCAGTTGCCTTGCAGGATGTTGCCCGGCACGCGGCACACGGCGGCGATCGTGTTGCCGCCGACGTCGACGCCGTCGACGGTGCCCTTGTCGACATGCCAGGCGACGATGGTGTCGCAGACGCCGAAATCCGGATCTTCACCGATCCAGCACGGGCACAGTACGCGACAGTTGCAGACCTCGAGCAGACGGCCTTCCAGGTGATAGCTCATGATTTCCTCCAGGTGAGCGACGGCGCTTGCGCGTTGTGCTGGGCGGAGGAAACCGGCTGACGAAACGTCACGCCCGCTCGGCGTCGCGAACGCGAAATGCGCTGAGGAATGCGGCGGAAGCGAAGACGGGATGGATGCGATAGCGCGGCCTGAAACGGCGTATCGATTTTCCAGTGTAGGCGTGCGGGGCCGATATGCAAGGCGCCGGCTGACAACCGTTCGCGCGTGCGCTAGCATCGCGGACGGTGTCGCCGCGCGCCGAGGCGCGGCAGGGCAACCGGCCCGGCACCGGGTTCCACATTTCAACGAACAACAAGGAGCATCCATGCGTGTCTTGACCGGTCTGCTGTGCTCGCTGGCGCTGCTGGCGAACGTCGCCCATGCACAAGCGAATTGTGCGGACGCGACGGATCAGGCGACGATGACGGCGTGTGCCGATCGCGCGTACAAGAAATCCGACGGGGAGCTGAACCGGACCTACCAGGCCGTGACCGGGCGCCTGCGCGATGCGCGGCCGCTCGCGGACAAGCTCGTGAATGCGCAGCGCGCATGGATTGCGTACCGCGATGCCGAATGCAATTTCTCGAGCGCGAACGCAGAGGGCGGCAGCGTGTACCCGATGGTCGTATCGACCTGCCTCGATGATCTGACGAAAGCGCGCACCGAAACGCTGAAGGGCTATCTGTCCTGCGAGGAGGGCGACCTCGCGTGCCCGGTGCCCGCGAAGTAAAGGGCATGCGCGGGCCCGGCCGGGCCCGCGATACCGGGCTAGACGTCGTCCGTTTCGTCGAGCAGCTTGTGCCGCATCGCGTAACGCACCAGTGCCGCTTCGTGCGGCATCTGCATCTTTTCCAGGATCCGGGTCTTGTAGGTGCTGACCGTCTTCGCGCTCACGCATAGCGCGTTCGCGATCTCGGTCAGCGTCTGGCCGGCGGCGATGCGCCGGAACACGTCGAATTCCCGGTCGGACAGCCGCTGGTGCGGCAGCGTCTCGGCCGGCTCGTTCAGGCTCTGTGCGAACTGCTCGGCCATCGCGAGGCTCACGTAAACGCCACCCGCCGCCACCTTCGTGACCGCGCCGACCAGCTCCGCGCTCGCGCTTTCCTTCGTCAGGTAGCCGGACGCGCCCGCGCGGAACGCGCGCACCGCGTATTGCTGCTCCGCGTGCATCGTCAGCACGAGCACGCGCAGCGCGGGCTTCTCGTCCTTGATCTGCTTGATCAGTTCGACGCCGTTGCGGCCCGGCATCGACAGGTCGAGCACGAGCACCTGCGCGGGCGTCGCGCGCACGAGCGCGATCGTCGACGGGCCGTCGCAGGCTTCGCCGGCCACCTCGAATCCGGTGGCGTTCTGGAGAATGTGCCGCAGACCGTCGCGTACGAGCGTATGGTCGTCGGCGATGAGCACCTTGATCATGTGATGAGCGTTTCCTGTTGAACGGTGCTGAGCGGAAATGCAACGGTAATCGAAAAACCGCGCGCGAGCGCGGTGTCGATCGTCACGGTGCCGCCCAGCATGTGTGCGCGTTCGCGAATGCCGATCAGGCCGAACGATTTGTCCTCGTGGGCCGGACCGCCGGGCGCCGCGCCGCGGCCGTTGTCCGCGACGCGCAGCACGCAAAAGCCTTCCTCGATGTCGAGCCGCAGCGCCACGCGCGTCGCATCCGCATGGCGCGCGACGTTCGTCAGCGCTTCCTGGACGATGCGGAACAGCGTGGTCGCGCCTGCGCTGGTGAACGTGAGGCCGCCGGTTTCGATGTGGCGCTCGACATCGATGCCGTAGCGGTTCGTGAAATCGTTCGCGAGCCATTCGATCGCCGGCACGAGGCCGAGATCGTCGAGCATCACCGGCCGCAGGTCGGCCGCGATGCGCCGCACCGACGCGACCGTCGCGTCGATCAGCCGCCGCATGCCCTGCAGGTGCGACTGCACGCCTTCGCCGGGCTGCGCGTGGCCGGGCATGCGCAATTGCTGCTCGACGACCGACAGGTCCATCTTCAGCGCAGTGAGCTGTTGCCCGAGGTCGTCGTGCAGTTCGCGCGCGATGCGCGTCTTTTCCTCTTCGCGCACGTTCTGCAGGTTCGCCGACAGTTCGCGCAACTCCTCGCGCGACTGCTTCAGCGCGTTCTCGGCACGCAGCCGCTCGGTGATGTCGCGCAGCATCACCGTATAAAGCTTGCCCGACGCGTCGCGAATTTGCGAGATCGACGCCTCGATCGGAAACTCCTCGCCGTTCGCGCGCAGCCCGAACAGCACGCGCTGGCGGCCCATCTGCCGCTCGGACACGCCCGTCACGCCGAACTGGTCGACGTGCTTCGCGTGCGCGGCGCGGAACCGCTCGGGGATGAAGCGCGACAGCGGCGCACCGATCGCTTCCATCGCGGACACGCCGAACACCTGCTCGGCCATCGGATTGAAGATCACGACCGTCTGCTTCTCGTCGATCGTGATGATCGCTTCCATCGACGAACGGATGATGCCCATCATCCGCGCCTCGTTGAGGATGCCGCGGCTGCTCGCGCCGGCATCGGCGGCCGCGCCGGCGCGGCCGCGCACCAGCGCATGGACGAGCACCGCGAATGCGATCGACGCGATCAGCCCCGCGCCGAGCACGGTGCCGGCCGCGCGCTGCGCGCCGGTCGCGCTCGGGCGGCCGTCGGCGGAATAGGCGAGCGTCAGCACGGTGCCGCCGAAATTCAGCACGTCGGTGCGCCGCAGCAGGTCGGGCGATGCCGACGCCTCGTCGGTCGTCGTCTCGAGGCTGCCGATTACGCGCGAATCGCCGCCTGCGGTCATCCACAGGTCGATCCCGCGTTCCGCGTCGAGCGCGCGCTCCACCAGCCGCCGCGGGCTCAGCGCCGCGAACAGCACGCCGTCGGCACCGGCCTCGCGCGTGCCGGACGGCGTGGCGGCCGCGCGCGGCGACGTGGTCACGGGCAGGAACAGCGTAAGGGTGCGTGCGTCGCGCGAGGTATCGTCGTCGACCGGGTGGACGCCGAGCGCGATGTCGCTGGTCTGCAGCGCGCGCGTCAGCGGCGCCGCGTCGGACGCGCCGAAGCGGACGACCGGCGAGTTCGACGCGGGCGCGCTGAGCGCCGCGGCCGCGAGCGGACCGGGCGGCAACGGCTTCG
Source organism: Burkholderia arboris (assembly GCF_902499125.1). GTDB lineage: Bacteria > Pseudomonadota > Gammaproteobacteria > Burkholderiales > Burkholderiaceae > Burkholderia > Burkholderia arboris. Next base: position 177,308 of record NZ_CABVPX010000006.1, on the reverse strand, counting down.
CGCCGGCGAGGGCGCTGCGGGTGGCGGGCGACAGCGGTGCATAGCCGATCTGACGGACCGGCGAGCGGCCGCTGTCGAGATCGAGCGTCTCCGCATAGCGGCGCCATTGCTCGGGCGTCATATCCGGGACGAGGCCGAACGCGCCGCGCGCGCCTTCGAGCACGGCGACGCCGGCCTGCAACTCGTGGCGCAGCATCGCGGTCACGTGCGTCGTGCGGCGTTCGAAACGCGTACGGACGGCGCCTTGCCACTGCTCGCGCACCAGCAGCGCGACGCCGAGCGACAGCACGGCGCCGGCGCACAGCGCAACGACGCCGGCCGCGAGCGGCTGGCGTAACATGATCTGGAGGCGCGTGGGCCCTCGGGCGTCACGCGTCGGGGTTCCACTGGCGGTCATTCGATGGCCATTCTGTTGTTCGGGCTGCCCGGGGCACTCGGGCAGCGCGGCAAAACCGGGGAAAACTCGCACCGGCTGCGTGCAACGACTATTTTCAAGATGAAATTGTGCGCGTTTTACACTTTTTTTGTAATGGGGTCAGCAGAAATTGCGGCAAATGGCGTGAAGCAGCGGGCGCGCCGGCCGCGCTTGACGCGCATCAACGCGCGCGTCGGCACGTGGGGCAGACTGTTCGGCAGGCGAGCCGGCATCGGGCCGGCTTGCGGTAACGGGCACGCGTGGCGCCAGGCGCGACGCGTGCCCGGTCGGAGGGACGGACCATGTACAAGCGGATTTTCGTCGGGCTCGACGGCAGCCCGAGCGCGCGTCTCGCGCTGAACGAGGCGATCCGGATCGCGGCGGCGTCCGGCGGTGAAGTGACCTGCGCGTATGTTGTCGAACATCGGCCGCAACTCGTCGATGTGGACGCAGGTTTCGCGGCCGAGCGCGACGGCGATGCGGCCGCGACCGATGCCGCGACGCCGGTGCTCGACGATGCGAAAGCGGTGCTCGCGCAGCAGCATGTGCAGGGCACCGTGCGCGCGCTCGATGCGTACGGCGAGGACATCGCGACGGTGCTGATGCGCACGGCGGCCGAAGCCGACGCCGACCTGATCGTGATGGGCACCAGCGGGCGGCACGGCCTGCGCCGGCTGTTGCTCGGCAGCGTCGCGGAATCGCTGCTGCGGGCGGCCGACCGGCCCGTGTTGCTGGTGCGGCACGGCGAGCCGGGCGCGACGGCGGCCGCGTAGCCGTACGCGGTACGCGTCGATGCATGCACTGCCCGAGCAGGACGCAGCTGTATGCATTTGTGCCGCACATCTGCCCGATGAAACACGCGAAGCGCTGGCCGGCGCTTCGCGCGCAAGCGCGGCTGTCGCCGCTGTCGCAGCGCGCCGGAAGCGGGCGCCGCGCACCCGCCCGCAGGACCGGGATTGCACGCGCGAGGTTGCATCCCTGCATGCAGTTCTGGCAGCATCGACCGGTGTCCGCTTGTTCGCCGCGTGCATGGCCGCGGCGATCGACGCAGGGGCATCCGGCTGGAACCGGTCGCACGGGTAATGAACCGGGCCGGCCGCCGGATGCCGGTTTCCTACCTTACCGACGTCATCCGCCATGCCGATTTCCGCCACCGACCTGATTCGCCAGTTCGACCTGCAGCCGCATCCCGAAGGCGGCTATTTCCGTGAAACCTACCGCGCGGCCGATCCGGTCGTGCGTCCGGCCGACGGCGCGCCACGCGCTGCGTCGACCGCGATCTACTACCTGTTGTGCGACGGCGCGTATTCGTCGTGGCACCGGATCCGTTCCGACGAAGTCTGGCATTTCTACGCGGGCGACCCGATCGAAGTGTGGGTGCTCGACGAGCGCGACGGGCTGACGATCCACCGGCTCGGCAACCCGCTCACGCATCCGGGCACCGTGTTCCAGGCGGTCGTGCCGGCCGGCAGCTGGTTCGGTGCGCGTTGCGCGTCGCCGGAGCATGTTGCGCTCGTCGGCTGCACGGTTGCGCCGGGGTTCGAGTTCTCGGAATTCGAGCTGGCGGATGCGGCCGCGCTGGCCGCCGCGTTTCCCGACTACGCGGAGCATGTCGCCCGGCTCGCGCCGCGTCCCGACGTGTGACTGTCACGGAAGTGCCGCCATCGGCGCAAAGCCCGCGCCGATGGCCGGTGTTCCGCGCGATCGCGGCCAAACCCGTTTAGAATGCGCGTGATGCACCGGTCGGTCGCGGACGTGCCGCGGCGGCCGTTGCGCAGCCGTCCGACGGCCTCGTCGCGCGGCCCGCATGTCTTCCAGGAGCGCCGCCGTGTGGCACTTTCCGATTGCTATTCCATCGTCGCTCGGCCCATGGGCCGTGTTCGCGAGCGTGTTGATCACGCAGCTCGGCGTGCCGGTGCCGGCCGTACCGATGCTGATTCTCGGCGGCACGATGGCGGCAATGGGGCAGGCATCCTGGGTCAGCATGTTCGCGGCGGCGATCGGCGCGACGATGCTGGCCGATTCGCTGTGGTTCTTCATGGGCCGCACGCGCGGCCGGCGCCTGCTGAATGGCCTCGTGCGCTTCTCGCTGTCGCTCGACACGACGCTGCGCTTTGCCCGTAACGTATTCGAAAGGTATGGCGCACCGCTGCTCGTGCTGTCCAAATTCCTGCCCGGCCTCGGCCTCGTGTCGGCGCCGCTGCTCGGCACGACAGCGATCGGCGTCGGCGTGTTCCTGTTCTGGGATCTGGCTGGCGCGTCGCTGTGGGCTGCGTTCTGGCTGGTCGGCGGCGCGGCCATTCACGACCAGATCGTCCAGTTCGTGCTGTGGGTGCGCGCGAGCGGCGGCACGATCCTCGACGCGTTCCTCGCGATCTTCATCACGTTCCTGCTGTACCGCTGGGTGCGCCGCGTGCAGTTCCGCCGCTATCTCGCGCAGGTGCGCATCTCGCCGCCGCAGCTCGTCGAGATGATGACGTCGGACGAACCGCCGCTGATCTTCGACGCGCGGCCGAAAGCGATCCGCGAGCGCGAGCCGTACCGGATCGCCGGCGCGGTGCCGGTCGATCTCGATTCGCCGGACCTGCTCGATCCGGAATTGCTGAAACGGCCGATCGTCGTCTATTGCGTGTGTCCGAACGAAGCCACGGCCAAGCGCCTGATCGCGAAGATGCAGCGCAAGAAGATGATCCACAACATCCGCGCGCTGAAGGGCGGCCTCGATGCGTGGGAAAAGCACGGCTTCCCGGTCGAACCGATGCCGGCCGATCTCGATGCATCGCGTTATTTCGTGCGGCCGGATCACGGTGCGCTCGAAGGCGAATATACGGTGCGGGCGACGTTGTCCAAGTGACGCTCGAAAAGGTCATTTCTCACGCCCGAGCGCGTGCCGTGTTGCCCCCACGCCCCCTCGATTAACGACTTCATAACCCGCATCGCCGCATCCGGACAGATCGCCGCGCGCCTTTCAGGCGGCAACAATAGCGACCTGACCCGCGACGTCATTTCCCGCAGTTGGTTAGCGGGCAGCGCAGACAGGGTTTTCAGTTGTTCACAAAGTTCACACGCTTGCGGATTATCTTGCGCGACGCCGGTGAGCCTTTATCCAGTCGTTTTCCCGGGCGGATCACCCGCTGAAGTTGCGTCTCGCCATTGACTGCGCCGATTTTCATTCTTGCAGTCATTGAGTATCGTAGACGGCGAAAAGGTGTTGCCGGTATTGCGTTGGGCGTTCGACCTTCGGCCTGATATGGCGTTGCCAATTTGTCGATCGATGATTTGATCGTTGCTCGCGTTAATGCTGAAAGTAGACCCCGCGCAAATTCTTGGTGACAGCGACGTGTAAATGATTGCCTGACGTTCGTCGCTTGAGTTTCATTAATCTGAGATAAACTCGCGCAAGAGCGACTTTACGTCGCCACCGGCTGACCGTCTGTTTTTGTGTCGCTGTCGTGACGGTCGAACCTGAGAGAGAAAACGACAATGGATATCAGACCGTCCGCACTCGGGGACCTGGCATCGCGCGACCTCCGTGAGGCGATCAACAGGGGCGTTTTGCAGCAGGGGCGTCTGTTGATGCTCGATACGCCACTTGGCAAGAACACGCTGGTGCCATTACGGGCACGCGGATCGGCCAGAATCGGGCGCGATTATTCGTATACGATCGACGTTGCGTCGACACGCGACGATACTGCGCTGCTGTCGCTGATGCACCAGCCCGTTACGCTGCAGATTCAGCAGGTCACTGCGCCCTTTGCCGTTCCCGTTTATCGTCCGGTCCATGGTTTCGTGCATCGGGTCGCCTATCTGGGCGGAAACGGTGGACTTTCGACGTACCAGATCGAGTTTTCGTCGGCGCTGGTCTTCCTTGAAAAAACCCACAACGAAGAAGGCTGGCTCGAGAAAGACGCCCGGGAAATCATTTCCGACGTGCTCGATCGGTATCCACAATTGCGCGGGCAGTATCGTTTCGCACTGTCGTCCGATCCCGCCAAGCGTTCATGGTGCAGGCAGAGCGAATCCGATCTTCACTTCGTGAACCGTTTGGCTGAGGCCGAGGGTTGGTATTTCTACTGGCTCCACGAAAGCGGTGACACACCCAAGACGACGCTCGTCGTCGTGGACCGCGTCTCGACACTGCCTGAAGCAAAGCCGGTCGAATTTATCCGCGCAAACGACAGCAACGAGTCCGACGGTTTCGCCCATTGGGCCGCCGTGCAGACGATGCAGAGCACGCGATACATGTCACGTGCGTTTGACTACAAGCGGCCCGCTTCCGATTTTCAGGTTGAGAGTGCACTCGCCGCGACAAGTTTTGTTGTGGACGAGCCTCGTCAGAACGCCGAGCAAAGCGTTCCTGACGCGCCGATGACGGTTTATGAATCGACGGCCTACGGATATTCCAGCTCGGACACGGGTGAGGCGCGCGCGAGGCGGCGCGTGCAGGTATGGGATGCGCGTGCAAGCCGATATTTCGGTGTAGGCGGCGTGCGTTGGCTCGATGCCGGTTCGAGGTTTGTGTTGAACGGACATCCCCGTCACGGAGACGGCGACGCGAAGAAACGGGAGTTTCTGACCGTTGAGGCGCGCTGGTACATCGAGAACAACGTGCCGGTCGGCCAACAGATCGTCGAGTTTCCGCAAAGTCTTCGCGCAACGCTCGCCGAACAGCAGGCAATTCACCACGAGCGATTCAATACACCCGGACATGAGGCCGATGGCTCGGCAGGATTTTTCGTGCTTGAAGTCGAGGCGCAGCCCGCGACGGTCGAATACCGGAGCCCGCTGGATCATCCCAAGCCGGTCATGGCCATCGAACATGCGCTCGTCGTGACGCCGGACGGTGCGGAAGCGTGGACGAACGACCGGAACCAGATCAGGGTGCATTTCGCGTGGGATCACAAGAATCCGGCGGACACCTTCAATTCGTCGCCATTGCTGTCGTCGCTTCAATCCGATACGGGCAATGGTTACGGCGCGGTTCACGTTCCAAGAGCGCGCGAATGGGTCATCGTCGGCTACTGGAACGGTGACTGCGACAAGCCGTTCGTATTGGGGCGTATCAATGGCGGCACGACGCCGTCTCAATGGCATTCAAATGCGTTGATGTCCGGGTTCCAGTCGGAGGGGTTCGGCAAGACCGGCGCCTACAACTCGCTTGTCCATGACGATTCCACGAATCAAAGCGGGACGCGGCTGGTCAGCTATACCGGCAAAAGCTATGCGGCCCTGACGCAGGGCTACCTGATCAAGCACGACGGCAACACGCGTGGCCAGTATCTGGGTGCCGGTTTCATCCTGCACGCTGACGAGTTCGGTGCGGTTCGTGCCAGCAAGGGATTGTCCATCAGCGCCCATTCGAAAGCCTACGACGACGAACAAATGGGCGTGGAAGAGGCGCGATCGCGGTTGCAGCAGGCGGAGATGCTGATCGAATCGCTGTCTAGCGCAAGCACGACCGCTCAGGCGGAATCGCTGCAAACCGGACAGGACGCGCTCAAGACGCTGTCGAAGGATATCCGGCACCCGGTGTCGGGAGATACGTCAGGCGGGATAACGGCGGGCGGTGGCACCGGCAGCGCCAACGGATTTGCGCAACCGAACATCCTGGTATCGACGCCGAAAGACATTGCACTGGTCGCGGACAACTCGGCGCATATCGTGGCGGAGAAAGAGGTCAACGTCGTCAGTAACGAGAATACGTATGTTGCAACGGGGAAGTCGCTCGTTGTGGCGGCCGCGGAAAAGGTCAGCTTCTTCGCGCAGAAACTGGGGGCATTCTTCGTCACGGCGAAAGGTCCGATCAAGCTCTCGGCCAATACGGACGACGTGAACGTCAACGCGGGCAAAGACGTGACCGTGAAGGCCAAGCGCATTGTGCTCGATGCCGATGAAATCATCGTCAAGGCGGGTGGCTCGTACACGAGATGGGTGGCGGCGGGTATCGAAGACGGCACGCAAGGTCCGCGCACGATCAAATCGGCGTCGCTCAGCCGTCAGGGGCCGAGTTCGATTGCGCAGCACATGAACAGCCTGCCGCAGACCAAATTCAACGATCCGTACGTGCTGCGCGATCGTATCTCCGGCGAAGTGCTGAAAAACCACCCGTACGAATTGATTCGCGGAGACGGCACGCGCCTGACCGGGATGACGAACGAACTGGGGCATGTGGCCGAACAGAAGAGCGAGGATATCGAGAAGCTGGCGGTGCGTGCATTGCGGCCGAAACCGAACGGCCCTGCGGCGTGAATCCGATAAACGATGCGCGAATTTGAAGAACGACAATGAGCGATAACACAAATCAATCCGGGGGCGGCTCGCCGTTCAGCGACGCCGAGCAAGACGTCGTGCGGCAAGTAGGGCGCACGGACAAGGACGGCGCATCAACCGGGCATTTCACGCTGACGCCCGCCGACGACACGCGGAGCAAGGAATTGCTGTGCGACGTACGGCCGATCATTCCGGTGATCTTCCTGCCAGGCGTGATGGGTTCGCCGTTGGTCAACAAGGATACCGGCGACGAAATGTTTTTCGCGCCGAACACGGACGGGATACTCGGGAAGGCTGGCGCATTGCCGGCGCTGATCGGCATGTGGTTCAAGGGCGCGTCCACGCGGGAAAAGCAGTTCGACCCGACGCTGGCCGCAGTGACTCCGTTTGGCCCGATTCGCGCCGGCAAGCTCCAGAAGGACGACAAGGAAGACCAGTATGTAGACGAGGCAGAGGCGCGTCGACGCGGCTGGGGTTCAGTGTACCGATCGAGCTATCAACCAATGCTGGCGTGGCTGGAGGAACAGCTGAACGAGCCCATGCACCTGGGGGAGACCAAGGGCGCATGGGTCGAATCCGACCCAGACGGCAAAAAGTGGACGCTCAAGCCCGTCCTGGGCACCGAACCGGCAGAATACGGGGCAACCGATGCCGGTGCCCAACACCGAGGACATGCACTCACGAAAGACTCGGAGGCGTTCAAGAAGTTCATGAAATACCGGTATCGGGTCTATGCGATCGGCTACAACTGGCTGCAATCGAACGAGAAGTCGGCACAGGACGTGATCAAGGGACAGGATTTCAAGGACAAGAAGACCGGCAAGACGGCACGGCTGATGGGGATCACGGAGATCATCGCGGAGAACGACAGCGGCAAGGCGATCATCCTCACGCACTCGATGGGCGGGCTGGTCGCACGGATGGCGATCGCGATGCACGGTGCGGCGGACCTGATGCACGGTGTGTTCCACAACGTGCTGCCGGCGACCGGCGCGCCGATCGCGGCCAAGCGGTTCCGAACCGGTGGCGGCAGCGAGGGCGGAATAGACGGCTTCATCAATGGCGCCCTGCTCGGCAGCAACGCGGACGAGTTCGTGGCGGTGGCCGCGAACGCGCCGGGGGCACTCGAACTGTTGCCGATGCCGGATTACCACAACGGGGAGGCGTGGTGGATCTTTTCGCGGCTCGACGGCACTCCGGTTATGAAATTTCCGAAGGAAGGGAGTGCATACAAGGAGATTTATGCCAATACCAAATGGTACGGATTGGTGCCGGACGAATCAGTATCGCTACTCGATCCGAAAGGAATCGTGAAAAAGCGGCTGGACGATTTGGGACGTGGCGATACGGTTCTAAGTAATTTCAAAACGTTGATGGGAGACGTCGTTACGGTAAATCAAAATAATATAAAAAATAAATACCATGACAGGACTTACATCTCCTACGGCGACGGCGCTTTGCTGCCTAAAGAGCAAGCTACCTCAAGCAATGAGTCAAGCAAACCTGCGATCGAGAATGGCAAGAAGCTCGACGAACTGTTGGCATGGGGTACGGTGATCTGGAAGGGCAACGTGCCGGCCAGCGTGACGGAGGAAGAGTTGCGCGCTGCACGGTTCCTCGGCGAGAAACACGACGATTCTCACACCGGGACGCTGCGCGTTCACCTAGACTCGCACAACGTTACGGTCGAATTCGAGGTGCAGAAGGTGGCGAAGCTGCCGCCGGGCAGCGACGCTCCCGATCCCAAAAAAAATGGCATCGTGCCGGGTGATGGTACGGTGCCAGTCTGGTCAGCGGAAGCCCCTGCGCACGGCGTTGAGGGTGGCGCAGCCCACGGCGTGCAAATGGTATTTGACCAAGGAGGCTATGTGCATCAGGAAAGCTATAACCATCCGTGGGCGCGCTGGGCGCTCCTCTACAGCATCGTGCAAATCGCGCAAGATGCCCCGGAGCCGAAATGTTGACGAGAATTGGCCGACTCCTGTTCTTAATGATGGGCGTGTGCGCCTGTTCGATGACCTTTTCAGTGGAACCAACGATGACGAATCCCTTGTTGTCCAAGCCACGCCCGTGGTGCATCGGCCGCTTTGTTTTCGGCCGGCCTGCAGCAAGCGAAATCTCGAATCAGCGGTACGCGTTTCGAGGAGAGAAACTGGAGACGCAACACAATGCGTCAATTACCACATATCGAGCAAAAATAGGCGATTTGGAAAAATCCCTGATCACAAACAAGCGTATCGATCCGAGCGACAATAATAAACCGACGAATCATTCCTGGCTGGAAGCGGAGGTTTCGCCACGAGGCGACTCCAAAGCTTTTGTTTATCAGATGTCACACACCGATGGAATAAAGCTGTCGTTTAAATCTGAGGGTTTCGTTTTTGACGGCGAGGAAATATTTCATACAACCGGATCATTTGGCCCGGATGCATTGAGTAAATTCAAGGGGTTTTATACTGATCTCTATCCGCGCATCAAGTCGCGCGACAACTGGTCGGTTCCAACCGAATCGGGCTTCTGCTTCGATGGCGGAATCGTCACGGGGTCTTCAACCTATCCTGAAGAAGCCAGCCAGTCGTTCGCGCTGATGCCGGGACGGCCGGCATTACTCGTGATCCAGATGCGCAAATCGATGAGCGAGGACCAAGGTCAACCATTGACCAAGACGCTTCCTGAACTGCGCGCGAAGATGGATCAGGTATCGAGCGGCAGCTACCGAATCCTGCGACAAGGCAAACGCACGGTGGCCGGGATGGATGCCGAAGAAGTGCTGTTCGCGCTGAAGGAAGGCGAGATCACGTCCTACCGCTTCTACCTGCTCGCGCCGGGCGATCCGAGCACGTTGGCAAAGCCGCACACGGCCATTCAGTTGCTGCTCGGTGCGAGCAGTCCTGATTTGAAGCCTGACGAAGCGACGTCCCCGGTGGACGAAACTGGCGCCCTGCAAACGTGGGACACGCTGCTGAACAGCCTGCGACTCCGTCCTGGCGCGGTGTGAGCGAGGGCGCCATGCGACGCTACGACATTGTGAAAGGCGACACGACGACGGTCGGTGGCATCGTGCAGGGCGGTGACGGACAGGACGTGCTCCACGGTCGCGAACAAGCGTATGAACACGATCCGGTGTGGTGCCCGGTGTGCAAGACACTCGGCGTGATCGTGTGCGACGGCCCACGTCATTCGAGCACCGGGCCGGATGGCCGGCAGTCGGCGCTAAGCGACGATCTCTGTCGGTGCGCATGTCCGACGCCGCCAAAGCTGGTGGCGTCGCAATCGGTCTCCTGTATCGAGATCTGAACCTCCGAAGGCGCGCGGCATCGCGCGCATTCGCATTCGGCTCCCGGCATTTCACGCACCACGATTCCTACGAAAATCGGCTGACACGAAACCGCTGATCCTCCCTATAATCCCGCCTGCATATTGTGTGCGCTCGATTGCGCACATTCGACGCGTGTTCGTTCACGCCGAAATCGATTGATCCCGTTGTCGCCCGACACGTGCACAGCCGCGTCACACGGGCCGCTCGGGCGTATTCCGTGAAAGGCCCGATCCGTTTTCCGGATTGTTCCGGGAAGTGCGGATAATCCGCGGCGATTCCGATCGGATTGACGCAATATCCACGTCGTTTCTTATTTGGAAAATGACAGCGGAGATTATTTCGTTTTCGGCAGCCGAAATCGGCATGAACGGTCGCGCATTGACATCGACACAATGACGGCGGCCCGTTCGCGGCTGCCAGGAGACGGATTTGAAACAACCAGAAGACCAGCTTCACCGCGGGCTGGAAGAACGGCACATCAACCTGATGGCGCTCGGCGCGACGATCGGCGTCGGCCTGTTCCTCGGCTCGGCCACCGCGATTCGCACGGCCGGCCCGGCCATTCTGCTGACCTATCTGCTCGGCGGCATCGCGATCTTCCTGATCATGCGCGCACTCGGCGAAATGGCGATCACCAACCCGGTCGCCGGCGCATTCAGCCGCTACGCGCGCGACTACCTCGGGCCGCTCGCCGGCTACCTGACCGGCTGGACCTACTGGTTCGTGTGGATCGTCACCTGCATGGCCGAAATCACGGCGGTCGGCGTCTACATGCACATGTGGTTTCCCGGCGTGCCGAACTGGATCTGGGCGCTCGCGGCGCTCATGGCGATGGGCTCGGTGAACTTCATCGCGGTCAAGCTGTATGGCGAATTCGAATTCTGGTTCGCGCTGATCAAGATCGTCACGATCGTGCTGATGATCATCGGCGGCGGGCTGATGATCGCGTTCGGCATCGGCAACGGCGGTATCGCGACCGGCATCTCGAACCTGTGGTCGCACGGCGGCTTCGCCCCGAACGGGATCAGCGGCGTGATCGCCGCGCTGCCGATCGTGATGTTCGCGTATCTCGGCGTCGAAATGCTCGGCCTCACGGCCGGCGAGGCGCGCAACCCGGAAAAGTCGCTGACGAAAGCCGTGAACTCGGTGTTCTGGCGCGTGCTGATTTTCTACATCGGCGCGCTGTTCGTGATCATGTCGCTCTATCCGTGGGACCAGATCGGCACGCAGGGCAGCCCGTTCGTGATGACGTTCTCGCGGCTCGGCATCCCGGCCGCCGCCGGCATCATCAATTTCGTCGTGCTGACCGCGGCGCTGTCGTCGTGCAACAGCGGCCTGTTCAGCACCGCGCGGATGCTCTACAACCTCGCGCAGCAAGGCCAGGCGCCGGCCAAGCTCGGCCGGGTGAACCGCAACGGCGTGCCGGTGTATGGCGTGATCGTGTCGGTCGCGCTGCTGTTGATCGGCGTGCTGCTCAACTATCTCGCACCGCAGCACGTGTTCACGTGGCTCACGTCGGTGTCGACGTTCGGCGCGATCTGGACGTGGTGCGTGATCCTGATCGCGCAGATGCGTTTTCGCCGGACGCTGTCGGCCGACAAGGTCGCGCGTCTGCCGATCCGCGTACCGCTCTATCCGCTCGGGTCGTTCGTCGCGCTCGGGTTTCTCGCGCTGGTCGTCGTGCTGATGGCATTCACGCCCGATACGCGCGTCGCGCTCGTGATCGGGCCGGTATGGATCGTGCTGCTCGGCATCGCGTACGCGCTGTTCTACGCGAACCGTCCGGCCGCCTCGGTGCCGACCAAGTCGTAAGCAGGGCGGGCGGGGTGCCGCGCGATCGTTGATCGCGATCATGCACGCACGGGCCGGACGACCTATGCTGAACGAACGCATCGCTTGTCCGCGCTTCGCGTGGCATCCCGCCGATCCCTGCGATCGCGGCGCCTGTCCGGCCGCCGCGCGCCGCTTCCGCGCGAAGCTCCCGTCGTCGTCCGGCGACGACGCGCACGCACGGAGGCCTTCGCCATGCAGCCTGCCCAGTCCATCCCGACGCTCGCGCGGATCGCGCTGGCCGTCGATTCGACGCCGGAATCCCTGTCCGCCGCGCACTATGCGCGCACGCTGATACGCCCGGGCATGCGATTGCGCATCGTCTGCGCGATCGACAACCCGCGTCTCGTCCTGCCCGACATTCCGCGCATCGACGCGTTGCTGACATCCGCACGCGAGGACATGACACGCGAAGCGCAGGCCATCAGCGCGAAAATCGCTGCGCTGTTCGCCGACAGCGGCGTCGAGGTCGAGCAGGTCATCGTCGATACGTCGGTCACGGGTGGCACGGTTGCCGATGCGCTGGTGAACGATACGTCGACGTGGCACGCGGACGTACTGGTGGTCGGTGCGAATCCGCATCACGGGCTGTTGCGGCTCGTCGAAGGCGCGATGTCGGACACGCTGACCAAACGTGCGCGCTGCGCGTTGCTGATCGTGCCGGCCGCCTATGCGCGGCCGTCGGACGGCACGCTGCAGCGGCTGATGTTCGCGGTCGACGGCAGCGAGCCGTCGCTGCACGCGGTGCACGTCGGGCTCGGGTTCGCCGCGCCGACGACGCTGCTGTATGCGGCGTACGTGATCGATCGCGCGGTTCGTCTGACCGATGTCGTGCCGGTGCGCGCGCTCGAGGACGCCTACCGCGCGGAGGGCGAGGATGCGCTCGCGAAGATCGGCCCGCTGTTCCATGCGACCGGGAATCCAACCAAGCGCGGCGTCGTCGAAACGCATCCGACCAGCGACGACGTGGCCCATGCGCTGATGCGCGATGCCGTGCACTGGCGCGCGGAGCTGCTGGTGGTCGGCACGCATGGCCGCCGCGGCATCGCTGCCTGGCTGATCGGCAGCGTGGCGCGGCGCGTGGCGCACCTCGCACAGGTGCCCGTGCTGCTGGTGCGCGGCGCCGGGTGAATCGCGCGTCGATGCGAGCGAAGCGGGGTTGGATTGACCTGCATCAGAAACGGCACGCACATCGCGTGAGACAGTGACGGAACATCCGGCGACGCAGCCGGTCTGTCGTGCAGGTGCGACGACGACCGCGCATGCCGCGCGCGACGATCCTCGTCGCATTCGACGCCGTCACATCATTTTCGGGAGCCGCGCCGCGCGTTTGTCCGGCGCGTCATCCGACCGGGAACTCTCTGGCACGAGGGTAGGCAGCCGATGGCTGCCTTGGAGGACGGGCGGGGTGCAAGTCACCCCGTCCGCTTTCCGCCTGGCTGGCCCCGTCGGATTCATTTCCCCGCAGGATTTTTTATACGGGCGGCCGCAAGGCGCGGCGCGTCATGGCGCGCGGTCGTGTCGATACGAACCGCGGTGAAGATGCACGCAGGCACACCGGTGCTGCATTCGTGCGGCAGCGACGTCGCGGTGCGCGCGGCCTCGTGCCGCGCGTTGGCTGCCTGCGCGTTCAGCAGGTACGAAGAATCGATCGCAGGTCGTGACGGCGGGCTGCGCCGCGCCGTACCCGCGAACGCGGGCGTACGACATGCAGTGGCGCGCATGCGCTGCACGTGCGACTGCGCAGACGGTTTGCGTGCGGCCAGCCGGGGCGCGCCTTGCGGCGTGGCTCCGATACGGCCGGCGCGTCGGCTGCGTTTCGCGCGCAGAGTGCCGCCGCGAATCGCTGCAACGCGAGGACCGACCCCGCGACGCTCTGGTACTTTTCGCGGCCGATCTGCCCGTCGAGCGTGACGAGCAACCCGGCCTCGCGTGCGAGCGCGAGCAAGGTGTCGAGGTCGTCGGGCGGGCGGTTGCCGGCCGACCCGGTCCGGGCGGGCAGGGCGCGCGCGTTGCCCGACGCGCGCCGCTGGCCGTCCCGGCCGGTGAAGTTGCGATGTGCCATGGCTGGTCTCCTGCGCCAGAGACCCCGCGTGCCGGCTCGATGGCCGGCTGGGCGATGTCCCGGTATGAACCTCTCGTTCATGTGATCAGTATCGTGTGGCGGTGGCGCGCTGCCAAGCGGCGCGCGCTGAAGTCGCTGTCAGGAAATTGCGCGACCCGTATCGGAATCCGCTGACACGCGCGGCGGTCGATCGCCCGCTTCGGTCGTTCGCTCCGACGAATGAACGGCGTGCGCAGGGCGTCGCTTGACGCATGATTTCGGCCGGTCTAAGTTTCCCACTGCATCGACGCAGCCCGGCACGCCATTCGCGGCCCGGCGCCGGTGCCGCGCCCCGGGGTGGCGTGGCAGGATCTCCAGTCTCGTTCGCGGGCAGTTTGCGCCGCGAATCATGCGCGGCCGGTTCGGGGACGGACCGGCACGGCGGCACGCAACGTGCCGTTGATCGCGCGCAAACTCGCGCCGGCGCATCGCACGCCGCGCGGCCGACCCGTCTTTAAGCTTCCAGTACCGTCATTTTTTCTATTCCTCGACTGTCAGGAGTCCGTCGATGTCCAAGGACAATTTGCTCGATTCACTCAAGGAAGCCGCCGAACAGCGCGCGATCGGCGCGGATCAGTTGCGTGCGATGCTCGACGATGAAGTGCGCGCCCTGTCGTCCGGGGCGCGCGTGCACGACTACATCCACGTGTTCGCGATCCGGAACCTGCGCGAACGGATGCGCCAGCGGGACGATTTCGACGCCGACACGCAGGCCGGTGCCGCGCCCACGGACGCCGATCCGCGACCGAGCCATCGTCTGTGAGGAGGGGCCGGGCCCGGTGCCCGATGGGCCCGCAGGCCCGGCCATCCTGACGATCCGCTGACGGCCGTCAACGTCTTTCGTCATACGTTTCACTGAATTGTCACAACGACCTCAAGTAAGCGGCGCGCGTGCCGTTTACCCGGTGAATTGGTCCACCGGGCGTTCGCGCTCCCTTACCGAGTCGTTGCCATGCTCTCGTCCATTCGCGCCCGCATCCTTGCTGCGTGCGTCGCCATTGTCGTATTCGCGCTCGCCGCCACCACGCTGATCAACTATTTCATCGCGCACTCGTACAACGACGACGCGATCGACCGCAACCTGACCTCCGTCGCGAGCGGCCACGTGGTCGGGATCGCCGACTGGGTCGCCACCCGCAGCCGGATGATCGCGTCGCTGCAGGATGCGGCGCTCGCGCCCGATCCGCTGCCGGTGTTCAAGCAGATGGCCACGGCCGGCGGCTTCACGAACGTCTATGCGGGGTACGCCGACAAGGCGTTCCACTTCTCCGACCCGACCGGTATCCCGCCCGACTACGACCCGACCGGCCGCCCGTGGTACAAGCAGGCCGCGCAGGCCGGCAAGCCGGTCGTCACGCCGCCTTACGTCGATGCCGGCACGGGCAACCTCGTCGTCACGTTCGCGGTACCGATCCTGAAAGACGGCACGCTGAAAGGCGTCGTCGCCGCGGACGTCTCGATGGACACCGTGATCGCCAACGTGAAGTCGATCCGCCCGACGCCTGCGAGCTTCGGGATGTTGATCGACAGCAGCGGGCACGTCGTCGCGCATCCGGACGCGAAGCTCACGCTGAAGCCGGTGGCCGACGTGTCGCCCGAACTCGGCACGCTGGGCGCCGCATCGATCGCAGCCGCGAGCGCGCCGGTCGAGGTGAGCGTCGGCGGGGACGCGAAGCTGGTGCGTGCGAAACCCGTGCCGGGCACCGACTGGTACGCGCTGGTGCTGCTCGACAAGACCGAGGCAACGGCCGGGATGCGCTCGCTGCTGACCGCGTCGCTGATCACGCTGGTCGTGATCGTCGGTATCGCGTCGCTGATCATCGGCGCGATCACCGCCACCGCATTCCGCCGCCTGTCGCAGGTGCGCCAGGCGATGGCCGAGATCGGCTCGGGCGCAGGCGACCTGACGCACCGCCTGCCGGCGGACGGCCGCGACGAAGTGGCCGACATCGCGCGCTCGTTCAACAGCTTCGTCGACAAGCTGAACGACGTGATGCGCCAGATCCGCGACGCCAGCGAATCGGTGCGCACGGCCGCGAACGAGATCGCGGCGGGCAACCAGGACCTGTCGTCGCGCACCGAATCGGCAGCGGCGAGCCTCGAGGAAACGGCGGCATCGATGGAAGAGATCACCGCGACCGTCGGCCAGTCCGCGGCAGCCGCCGGCCAGGCCGACGAACGCGCGGCGGCCGCGTCGCGGATCGCGTCGCACGGCGGCGTGGTCGTGTCGGACGTCGTCGCGACGATGGAGAAGATCGAGGAAGCGTCGGGCCGGATCGGCGACATCATCGGTGTGATCGACGGGATCGCGTTCCAGACCAACATCCTCGCGCTGAACGCGGCCGTCGAAGCGGCACGCGCAGGCGAGCAGGGCCGCGGCTTCGCGGTCGTCGCGCAGGAGGTGCGCAGCCTCGCGCAACGCAGCGCACAGGCCGCGCGCGAAGTGAAGGTGCTCGTCGAATCGACGGTCGCGAGCGTGTCGGCCGGGTCCGGGCAGGTGCGCCAGGCCGGCGACACGATGCGCGAGATCGTGTCCAACGTGTCGAACGTGACGACCATCATCTCCGAGATCACGCACGCGGCGAACGAACAGACGCGCGGCATCCAGGAAGTGAACCGCGCGGTGACGCAGCTCGACGAAATGGTCCAGCAGAACGCGGCGCTCGTCGAACAGTCGACCGCTGCCGCCACGGCGCTGCAGTCCCAGGCGAATGCGCTGGCGACGACGGTCGGGCAGTTCAAGGTCGCGTAACGCGGCCAGGCGGGGGCGCGGCCGCGCCGCTCAGGAGCGGCCGCCGTCGCGCATCAGCGCGAGCCGGTTGTAGAGCGTCTTCAGGCTGATGCCGAGCGCCTTCGCCGCGCGCGGCTTGTTGCCGTCGAAATGGCGCAGCGTCGCCGCGATGAAGCGCTGCTGCGCATGATGCAGCGTCGCGCCGAGCGGCAGCGCCATCGCGCTCTCCGACGTGCGGTCGGGCGGTATCGTCTGCTTCGGCAACGCGACGTCGATGCCGTCGTCCGACAGGATGTACGCGCGCTCGATCGCGTTGTGCAGCTCGCGCACGTTGCCGGGCCACGGGTACGCGCGCAACGCCGCGATCGCCGCGTCGGTCAGCCGTTTGTGCGAGCGGTGCCGCGCGTTCAGCGACTCGACGAACTCCTGCGCGATCGTCTCGACGTCGCCGTCGCGCTGGCGCAACGGCGGCACATAGAGCGCGAACGCGGCGAGCCGGTAGAACAGATCCTCGCGCAGCCGGCCGTCGCGCACAGCTTCGGCCGGGTTGTGGCGGGTGGCCGACACGATGCGCACGTCGAGCGGAATCGGCTCGGTGCCGCCCACCCGCACGATCGCATTCGACTCGATCGCCCGCAGCAGCTTCACCTGCAGCGCCGCGGGCATTTCCGCGATCTCGTCGAGCAGCAGCGTGCCGCCGCGTGCAGCTTCGAAGAATCCTTCCCGCTGCGCGATCGCGCCGGTGAAACTGCCTTTCTCGTGCCCGAACAGTTGCGACTCGGCAATATCGGGCGGGATCGCGCCGCAGTTCACGGGCACGAACGGGCCATCGCGCCGCGCACTGAGATCGTGCAGCCGGCGCGCGACGATATCCTTCCCGACCCCGCTTTCGCCGGCAATCATCACGCTGGCGCGGGTCGGCGCGATCTTCTCGATGCGGCCGATCAGCATGCGCATTGCGGCGGAACGGCCGGACAGCCGGCGTCCGTCTGCGCGTTGCTTCGACCGGTTTGCGGTTTCAACCATCGGTATCGGGGGGAACGGCGGGCCGTTTTGAAAATCGGCATCGCACGTTCCGTTCATTGCAATATTTATCATCGACAGCGAAACGACCGCGAAGGTGCCGCTGTATAGAAAATTCCAATGTGTGCGGCGGAGACGGAAGAGGGCGTCCATCGGTCTTTTCGCGTACGGAGCCGTACCGGTGCGTTTTTACAGAGACCCGATGAAAAAGCCGGTCACGGCCGCATTGCGCCGGGAGGGCCGGCGCCGTCGATCGCTGCAGGCCTTTCCTTGCCCCGACGGACAACCGGCGCGACGCACCGTCCGGCCATTTGGCGCCCGCGCCGGGCATAGCGTTTGCTGATGCCACCAAGCCCGCCCGGCACGCTCGACGGCATGCCGGATGGCCGACACACGGCGTGACGCCGTGCGACGGGAGCCGGCGCGAGGCAAGGATGCGATGAGGAACCTGACCCGTGAGCTGTTACGGCAGGGTGCATGGGTCGTGCTGGCCGTCGGGCTGGCGTCCGCGCTGCAGGCGTGGGCGATTCGCGCCGTCGGCGAGCACGCGCCGTTTGCGCCGCTGCCTTTCTATGCAGGCGTGGCCGTTGCCGCATGGCTGACGTCGTTCGGCGGCGGCCTGGCCGCGATCGGCGCGAGCGTGGCCGTGATCGGCACGCTGTGGTGGCGCGATATCCCGCCGGCCGCGCTGCTCGTGCACGCCGGCACGTTCGTCGCGACCGGTTTCGCCGAGTGCGTGCTCGTGATGACCGTGAAGCCGCTGCTGGCGGACGATCGCCTGCATGCCATCGATGACGACGGCGACGACGCCGAACGCGCGCCGCATCGCGAACCCGTGCCCGCCGCGCGCGTGCCGGACGACAGTGTGTTGCGCCGGGTGGTCGACGCGTCGCCCGATGCGATCGTCGGCGTCGATGCCGCGCGGCGGATCACGAGCTGGAATCCGGCTGCCCGGCGGATCTTCGGCATCGACGCGGCGCAGGCCGCCGGGCGCGACGTCGCCACGATGATCGCGCCGCGCTGGTTGCGGCGGTATCCGGTGCCGGTGTCGTTCGCCGACATGCAGGCGCCGGTCGGCCCCCTCGACGTGCTGTGCGTGCGCAGCGGCGGCGGCCGGTTCCGCGCCACCTTCGCTGCTTCGCCGATCGTCGATGCGCACGGCAACTGCACGGGCCTGTCGATGACGCTGCGCGAAGCGCGCGAACGCCGCCGCGGCGAGCGGCGCGACCTGCGCCGCGCACGCGATGCGCGCATGCAGGCCGACGCGTCGAACCGGCTCAAGGACGAGTTGCTGGCCACGGTGTCGCACGAACTGCGCACACCGTTGAACGTGATCTACGGCTGGGTCGAGGTGCTGCGCAACGTCGACGGTCACGGGCTCGCCGAACAGGCGGTCGACGCAATCGATCGCAGCGCGCGGTCGCTGTCGCTCATGGTCGCCGACCTGCTCGACGCGTCGTCGCTCGCGACGGGCCGGCTGCGCCTCGAACGCGTGCCGGTCGATCTCGTGCGGGTCGTGGGCGATGCCGCGCGCGAACTCGACGCAACGGCGCAGGCGAACGGGCTCGAGCTGTCGACCGAGCATGCGATGCCGACCTGCGTGATTCCGGCCGACGGCGAGCGCGTGCGTCAGGTGCTGTCCAACCTGCTGTCGAACGCGATCAAGTTCACGCCGCCAGGCGGACGCATCACCGTGTCGCTGACGCGGGCGGGCGAGCGTGTGCGGCTGTCGGTCGCCGACACGGGGCAAGGCATTGCGCCGGAATACCTGCCGCACCTGTTCGAGACATTCAGCCGGCCCGAGGGCGCGTTCGCGTCGCCGAAACGCGGGCTGGGCCTCGGCCTGTCGATCGTGCGCAACATCGCGCAGTTGCACGGCGGCGACGTCGTCGCGACGAGCGAGGGCGCCGGGCGCGGGACGACCGTGACGGTCACGCTGCCGGCCGGCTGGGACACCGACGATCCGGCCGGGAATTTCGCGCGCCCCGCTGGGGCCTCGGACACGCTGACGCTCGACGGCCAGCGCGTGCTCGTCGTCGACGACGACGCCAGCTCGCGCGCGAGCCTCGCCGTGGCGCTCGAAACGATGGGTGCACAGGTGTCGACCGCGCAATCGGGACACGACGCGCTCGATGCGGTGGCACGGCATCCGCCGAGCGTCGTGCTGTCGGATCTCGCGATGCCGGACGGCGACGGTTTCTGGCTGCTCGACCGCATCCGCCATTTGCCGGACGGCGGCGGGCATCTGCCGGTCGTTGCCGTCACCGCGCATGCCGGCAACGCCGACCGCCATCGCGTAATGGCCGCCGGCTTCGACGCGTATCTGTGCAAGCCGGTCGACATGCCGACGCTCGCGAGCGTGATCGTCGACGTCGCGCCGGACGATGTGCACGGCGGGAAAGGGCGCGGCTGAGCGCCCGGTCACACTGGAGCAAAGGAGGCCCGATGGATGCAACGAAAACCATGCGGCGCGACGGCACGAGCCGCGAACCAGCTCGACCGAAGCGCATGACGCCGGTCGTGTCGATCGCGAGCATGCTGATGCTGTCGTGTGCAGGGTTCGCGGCGGCACCCGGCCAGGCATCGGCCGAGGAAGGCTTCGGCGCGAAGCTCGCGAACCAGGCGTCGGCGGTCGGCGGCCAGATCCGCGACGCGACGCTCGCGTCCCGTGTGAGGGCGGCGCTCGTCGCTGAACGCGGGCTGGCGTCCGGCGACATCGATGTCCAGGTTCGCCATCGCGTCGCCGAACTCACGGGCAGCGTGCCCGACGAGCGACAACGTGCGACCGCGCTCCGCGTCGCGCACGACGTCGACGGCGTGAGCGGCGTGCGCGACAGGCTGCAGATCCGCCGGAAGTAACGGGATGCGCGGGGCAGCGCCAGGCCGAGCGGGCGTCGCGCGCCCGCGGCCCGGCGTGTCGCCGGGCAGGAGGGCGCGACATGGACATCATCATCGCGGGCCGATTTTCGCGGCTCGAGCAGGCGGAACGCTGCGCGGAGCAACTGCGCGGCCACGTCATGCAGCGTGACGACGTCAAGGTTTTCTTTCTCGATCCGCCTGGCCAGCACGCGCTGTTCCGGCTCGGTGGCGATGCCTGTGCAGACACCGCCGCGCGGCCGGGCCGCATCGGTGCGCTGGAAGGCGTGGCCATCGGCGCGCTCGCCGGGCTTGCCGGAGCCGCGCTGCTCGACCTGGGTGGGCTGCATTCGCCGCACGTGTGGATCGGTGTGCCGCTCGTCGGCGGTTACGTCGGCGCATTGTGCGGTGCGCTCGGCAGGATGCGTGGCGATGCGCCCGAGGGCCACGGCGCGCTGAAGCAGCGCGAGAACGGCGTCGGGCTGGCCGCGCATGTGACGCGGCGCACGATCTCGTTCGCGGAGCGGACGATGCTCGCGGCCGGTGCGCTGTCGGTGGAGCATACCGAGGGCGCGTGGCACAACGGCGCATGGACCGATTTCTTCTCGTCGTCCCGGTGGCCCGCGTGACGGCAACCCGCGCGGCCGGCCCGCTCCGTCGCGAAACCGCGAGGCCCGAATGACAACGAACCGGAAGAGGCGCCACGGTCGCCGCCGGGCGGCAATCGCACTGGCGGCCCTCGTTGGCGCTCTGGCCTTCGCGCGTTCGCACGCGCAGACGCCGCCCGCTTCGTCGGTGCAGGTCGCACCGGGTATCGTCCGCCCCGGCACGACCGCCGACGAGGCCGGCATGACGCAGCGGCCGACCGGCATCGATGCGGAGTTCGTCGACAAGGCCGGCATGCTCGACAAGGTCGAGCGGCAGGCCAGCCAACTGGCGCTCGACCGCTCGTCGAATCCTGACGTGAAGGCGTTCGCGCGACGGATGGTCGACGATCACGCCCGCATCGCCGGCGATTTGCGGCAGCTCGGCACGCAAAAGGGCGTGCCGGTCCAGGCGCGGATGCTGGTCGATCCGGCCGTCACGGCGTTGCGAACGAAGGATGGTCATGCGTTCGACGCGGCGTACGTTGCGCTGGCGGGCCCGCGTGCGCACGAGTCGGCGATCCGGCTCTACGAAACAGAAGCGCGAATCGGCCGCGACCCGCAGCTGCGCGCATTCGCGGCCGGCACGCTGCCGACGCTGAACGCGCATCTGGCCGCCGCGCGGCAACTCGCGCGGACGATCGCGGCCGCGCACTGACCCGCGTCAACGTTGCCGCTTGTCGTTCTCGGGACCGTCCGGCGACGCCTCGTGCGGCGGCGAGTCGAGCGCCGTTTCGCCTTCCTCGATCAGCCAGTACGGCGCACTGCCGTAATACGCGTGCAGCGCGCCGGCCCAGTCCGGATCGGCCATCGCCGGCCAGCGGTCGCGGTCGAAGCCGGGTGCGTCGCGCACGTGCGCGGTCGCCACCGGCAGCACGAAGCATTTGCGCTCGACGTCGAGCACGAGCGCGTTCCACGGCACCGCGAGCAGCTTGTCACCGAGCCCGCGCACGCCGCCCGACCCAACCACCGCATACGCGATCCGGCCGGATCGCACGTCGAGCATGATGTCGGCGACGTTGCCGATGTCGTCGCCATCCATCGTCAGCACGCGATCGCCGACGAGCGTGCGGGCCGCCATCACGTCGGGCCCGGGGCCGCTGCCGGCCGCACCGCGGCGTTCGCCGACGATGCGCGTGTCGTCACGCGGCATTCTGTCCGTTGTCATCGAAAACCTCCTGGTCGAAGCGGCACCGCGGCGGCCCGCGCGAAACGAGCAGGCGCCGGTCAGCGCCGGCGCGGCAGCGACACGTCCTCGAGCGTATTGGCCAGTTCGTCGCGCTCGGGGCCGCCCGCGCGCGTCGCGATGTCGCCGAGCGACACCATGCCGACGAGCCGCAGGCCGCGGTCGAGCACGGGCAGGCGATGCAACTGCACATCGGCCATCCGCTGCTGGACGTCGCCGACACCGTCATCCTCGACGCACCACTGCACGGGCGTGGACGCGACGGCCTGTACGGGTGTATCGGGCGAATGGCCGTGCGACAGCCCGCGTATCGCGAGATCGCGGTCGGTCACGATCGCGACGAGTCCGGTGCCGTCGCAAACGGGCAGCACGCCGATATCGAAGCGCTGCATCAATTCGGCCGCATGCCGAATCGTGTCGGTCGGCGCGACGCACACCACGTCGCGCGACATGATCTCGTTGACGCGATACATGAGCGCCTCCTTTGTGAGCGAGACGATTCGGGAGCAGATTGCGTGCCGCGCGCGCGCCGTGCACGCCGGGCCTCGACGGCCGGGCGACGGAGAAATTTGCCAGTCCGCTTGTACATCTTCCACGGCGGCAGCCATGGGCGGGCGGTGCGGGACGTCAGTGGCCGATGCCCGTCATCACGACGATCACCAGTACCACCGCGCTCTCGATGGCGGCCAGTGCAGCGACGCCGGCGGCGCCGCTGATTTCATGCCAGCTGCGTTCAAGGCGTTTCATCGGTTCACTCCGGATTGCTCCGGCGCGCGCATGCGCCGCCGCGCACTGCGGGCCGGTTGCCGCCGTCAGCCGTGATCGCGGGGCGGTGAAGGGACGTGCGGCGCGCGACGGTCCTGCTCGCCGGACGGTCTGGCGGGGTCGATACGGGTCGCGCCGCCCACGGCGGGCGGGTCGCTGGCCGGAAACGTCTCCTCGAGGCCTTCGTCGATGCGCTCCTCCGTCTTGTCTTCGGACGGCGGGCGGGACGTGGCGATCCGGAGCAGTCCGGCAGCCGGTGACACGGCGTCGTGGCGGCCGGTGGCGTAAACGGTCATGGTCGAACCTCCTTGGTCGTGACTGCAGGCGCAAGCGCCGTGCCGGCGACGCAGCAGCGGCACGACGCTCGCGCGCCGGGGGCGCCGGGCCGGTACGCAGGCCATGCGTCGCGCGCCGTCGGCATGGACGAGAGGACATCGTGATGCATGCATCCAGGGAAAGGATACGTTACGACGCGAACGTATGCGGCGGCGATTTCGGCCACGTGCGCGGGCGCTTCGACGCGTGGAAGCGTGAATCGCGGGTCTGTCGGCCCGAGCGGCGCCTGTTCGACGGCAGGGACGGAGGACGCGAACTGACCGACACCGTCTACGACGGCCCGGAGCGCGCACAGCGGGCGCTCGCCGCGCAATGCGTGCCGTCCGCCGGGTTCGCGCTCGCGGTGCCGCTGACCGCGGACGGCCGCGCGATTTGGCCGGTGATGGCGGCCTACGGCGACTGAACGCGCCGGCCGATGTTCACGGTGCGGCAGCGGGCACACCGCTTGCGCGCGATCGCGACGCCATCGAGAGGCGCGCCGTCGCGCAGGAGTGACATGAAGATGCGATCCACGCTGCACCGCCCCGAGCCGACGACACCCGACGTCGACCCGGACCCGCCGCCGCCCGGGCACGACGATCCGGTCGATCCGCCCGTGCCCGAAGGGTTGCCGCAGGGCGATCCGCCGTCGCACCCGCCGCCGATGCGGATGCCGGGCGGGAACGGTGCGCCACGACTGCCGCACGAACACTGAAAAGGAGGACCGTCATGGACATTCACGTGCAATCGCCAGACAAGCGCGCGATCGCTCAGGTGCTGGGCCGCTATTTCGAATCGCGTTCGCTGCGCTATCACATCGAGGAATTGCCGGGCGGCGTGCTGCAGATCGACTTTCGCGCCAGCGGCCGCCCGGTCGCCGTCACCGTTTCGTTCGACGATGCCGCGTACGACACCTATACGCACTGGGACGCCAGCCAGAAACAGCTCGCGCTCGGACGGCTCGCCGACGGCTTCACGCGGATGATGTCGTCGCGCAGTCCGGCCACGCCGGCTGGCGACTATCACGTCGAACGTTTCTGATTCCGCAATCAACGACCGTCTCATGCCGGAATCCGGCAATGTGCCCGCCCACAACGGGCGCTTTGCGTCTGCGCGCGTGTCGCGTAGGATGTCCGTTAATTCAGCGCACGCTACGTTCGCGCAGCAGGCTGCCCGCTGTTGCAGCCGATGAAGCGCGACGCGCTTTCCTTCAGGTTCGTTTCGCGCAACCGACGGAGACCGCCTTGACCACAGTTGCTCGCCCGTTGCTGTCCCCCGGCGCACGCCGGTTCGTATCCGGCCTGTCGGCATGCGCGGCGCTCGCCGCGGCCGGCGCCCGCGACGCGTCGGCCCAGACACCTTCGCCGCTCGGCGAGTGGCAATACTCGGCGGGCGTGCCGCTCGAGAAACTGTTCGACCCGACCATCTCCACCTGGCAGGTCAGCGTCGGCGCCGCGATGACGCTGCAGCCGCGCTATGCGGGCTCCGACCGCTATCGCGTGATGGGCGGCCCGAATTTCGACATCCGCTATCGCGACCTGTTCTTCCTGTCGACGGGCGAAGGGTTGGGCGCGAACGTGCTGCGCGGGCCGAACTGGCGCGTGAGCCTGTCGGTCGGCTATGACCTCGGGCGCCGCTCGGCCGACGATCTCGGCCACCTGAACGGCCTCGACAACATCAATGCGGCACCCGTGATGAAGCTGGCGGCCGATTACGTGATCTCGAAGGAATTCCCGCTGGTGCTGCGCGCGGACGTCCGGCGCAGCATCGGCGGCTCGAACGGCTGGACCGGCGATTTCTCCGCGTACATGCCGATGCCGGGCAGCAACGAAAACTTCTTCTGGTTCGCCGGGCCGACCGTGTCGTTCGCCGATTCGCGTTACATGAACAGCTGGTTCGGCGTGAGCCAGGGCGCCGCCGCGCGCTCGGGGCTGCCGGCCTACTCGTCGGGAGCGGGGATCAAGTCGGCCGGCCTCGGCGTGACGATGGTGTGGTTCGTGAACAAGCACTGGTTCGTCACGATGGACGGCGCGATCGAGCAGCTCGTCGGCCGCGCGGCGCGCAGCCCGATCACGCAGCAGTCGACCAACGGCGTGTTCGACATGTCGGTGAATTACCAGTTCTGACCGGGGCGGGCAGCGGAGGGCAGATGCCGCACACGGCATCTGCCGTCACATTTGATATGATTCGAACCTGTACAAATGTACAGTGATCGATTTCCGTGACGCCTGCCTCGCCGACGCCCCCGGCGTTTTACTACCTGACCAATTTCGAACGCGCGCTGGCCTGGCTCGGCGAGCGTTACGACGACCTGTTCGACGCGCACGAGCACGCGTTCGTCCGGCAGTTCGCGACCTTGCCGCAGGCGTCGCGCGCGCTGCTCGTGCGGATGCTGATGCGCAACGGGTCCGACTTCCGCGCCAGCAAGCTCGTGTACGACGAAATCGGCTGCACGCTCGACGCGGCCGCGCCGCTCGTCGAACTCGGCTGGGTCGACCCGGCGCCCGCACTCACGCTCGACGAATTGTTCGCGCTGTCGACCAAGGCCGACCTGCTGCGCATCTTCCCGGCGCTCGCCGCGCATGCGGGCGAGCGCAAGCCCGAATGGCTCGAGCGGCTGCGGCCCGCGCACGACACCGCGCAGCCGCTCGACGCGTGGTGCGCGCAGGCCGGCGACCGCGTGCTGCGCGTGACGGTCGGCGCGCTGTGCGACCGGCTGCGGCTGATGTTCTTCGGCAATCTGCATCAGGACTGGAGCGAGTTCGTGCTTGCCGATCTCGGCGTGTTCCAGTACGAAAGCGTGCCGATCGCGCCGTCGTCGCGCGCGTTCCAGCAGCGTGGCGACGTCGACGCGTATCTTGCGCTGCAGATGTGCCGCGACGCGCTCGACGTGTGGCCCGACGATCTGCCGTTCGACGACCTGATGCGCGCGATCGACGCGGCCGGCTGCGCACAGCCGTGGCTCGCGACGCGCCGTGCGAAGCTGCTGTTCGCGCTCGGGCAGACCTGCGAGCGCCGTGCCGACTGGGATGCCGCGCTCGACGCGTACGCGCGCAGCGCGTGGCCCGGCAGCCGCCACCGGCGCATCCGCGTACTCGAACGCGGCGGGCGCGACGACGAGGCGCTCGCGCTGGCGCTCGATGCACGCGCCGGTTTCGAGAGCGACGAGGAACGCCAGCGCGTCGAGCGCATGCTGCCGCGTCTGCAGCGCCGCGCAGGCCAGCGCGTCGAACGCGCGGCCGCAGCGGCCGACGTGCCGCGCGAGACGCTCGTGCTCGCCCGTCCCGACGCGTTCGTCAGCGTCGAATTCGCGGTGCGTGACCATCTCGCGGAGCCCGCTTCGCCGGTCCATTACGTCGAAAACACGCTGATCAACTCGCTGTTCGGGCTGCTGTGCTGGGAGCCCGTGTTCGCGGCCGTGCCCGGCGCGTTTTTCCACCCGTTCCAGCGCGGCCCGGCCGACCTGCACGCGCCCGATTTCGGCGCGCGCCGGGCGGCTGCATTCGACGCATGCTTCGCGCAGCTCGATTCGGGCGCGTACCGCGACACGATCCGCCGCCATTTCGCGACGAAGGCGGGGCTGCAATCGCCGTTCGTGTTCTGGGGCGTGCTGACCGACGCGCTGCTCGACGAAGCGCTCGCGTGCCTGCCGCCCGAGCACCTGCGGCTGTGGTTCACGCGCCTGCTCGCCGATATCCGCAGCAACCGTTCGGGGCTGCCCGATCTCGTCCGCTTCTGGCCCGGCGAACGCCGCTACGAGCTGATCGAGG
The DNA here is from genome assembly GCF_902499125.1 of Burkholderia arboris. GTDB lineage: Bacteria > Pseudomonadota > Gammaproteobacteria > Burkholderiales > Burkholderiaceae > Burkholderia > Burkholderia arboris. Next base: position 150,080 of record NZ_CABVPX010000006.1, on the reverse strand, counting down.
TCAAAGGGCCCGGCGACCGCCTGCAGGACAACCAGACGCGCTGGCTCGCGTATTGCATCGCACACGGCATGCCGGTGCGCGTCGTCGATGTCGAGTGGGCCGGCGAGGGCGTCGCGTACGCCGAAGCGGCAGGGCTGTCCGCATGAGCTACGTCGTCGCGGTGCGGGCGATGTGCGAGTTCACCGCGCGGCGCGGCGATCTCGACCTGCGCTTCACGCCCGCGCCCACGGCGCTCGAAGGCATCGCCGGCCACGGCGCGGTCACGTCGAAGCGCGGCGCGCGCTACGAAACCGAAATCGCGCTGACGGGCACGTGGGGCACGCTCACCGTGCGCGGCCGCGCGGACGGCTACGATCCGGTCGCGAACCGTCTCGAGGAAATCAAGACCTACCGCGGCAGCCTCGACGCGATGCCGGACAACCACCGCGCGCTGCACTGGGCACAGGCGAAGGTCTATGCGCACCTGATGTGCGACGCGCGCGGCCTCAAGGAAATCGACGTCGCGCTCGTGTATTTCGACATCGTGTCCGAACGCGAGACCAAGCTGACGGAAACGCTGGATGCCGGCACGCTCGCGACGTTCTTCGCCGAGCAGTGCGCGTGCTTCGTCGGCTGGGCCGAGCGCGAGACGGCCCATCGCGCGGCGCGCGATGCGGCGCTGCGCGCGCTCGCGTTTCCGCACGGGCGGTTCCGCAGCGGCCAGCGCGAACTGGCGGTCTCGGTCTATCGCGCCGCACGCGACGAACACTGCCTGATGGCGCAAGCGCCGACCGGCATCGGCAAGACGCTCGGCACCGTGTTTCCGATGCTGAAGGCGTGCGGCGAGGGCGAGCTCGACCACGTGTTCTTCCTGACCGCGAAAACGCCCGGCCGCGCGCTCGCACTCGAAGCGGCGGCGACGCTCGGCGCCGGCACGCCCGCGCTGCCGTTGCGCGTGCTGGAACTCGTCGCGCGCGACAAGGCGTGCGAGCATCCGGACAGCGCGTGCCACGGCGAATCGTGTCCGCTCGCGAAAGGCTTCTACGACCGGCTGCCCGCCGCGCGCGATGCGGCGATCGAGGCCGGGCTGCTCGATCGCGATACCGTGCGTGAGGCCGCGCTCGCGCACGACGTCTGTCCGTACTACCTGTCCCAGGAACTCGCGCGCTGGTCGGACATGGCGATCGGCGACTACAACTACTACTACGACGGCAGCGCGATGCTGCATACGCTCGCGCAGCAGAACCAGTGGCGCGTCGGCGTGCTCGTCGACGAAGCGCACAACCTGCTCGACCGCGCGCGCAAGATGTACAGCGCGTCGCTCGATCCGTTCGCGTTCGCGGCCGCACGCGAAGCCGCGCCGACGGCGCTGCGCAAGGCATTCGACCGGCTCGCCCGCGCGTGGGGCACGGTCAATCGCGCGCAGACCGAGCGCTATGCGGCCTATCCCGATGTCCCGGGCCCGATCGTGTCGGCCGTGCAGAACCTCGTCGCGGCGATCGGCGAACACCTGACCGACGCGCCGCGCGCGAACGGCGACGCGCTGCTGCGGTTTCATTTCGAGGCGATCCAGTTCGGCGTGCTCGCCGAAGCCTTCGACAGCGCCTCGATCTTCGACACAACCCTGCATGGCGAGCCGATGCCGCGCCAACCGGCGCTCGACGGGGTCGTATCGGCGCATCGACGCCGCCGCGTCCAGTCGACGCTGTGCGTGCGCAACGTGATCCCTGCCGGCTTCCTGGCGCCGCGCTACGACGCCGCGCGCGCGACCGTGCTGTTCTCGGGCACGCTGAGCCCGTTCCATTTCTACCGCGACACGCTCGGGCTGCCCGGCGATACGGGCTGGCTCGACGTCGACGGGCCGTTCCGCGCCGAGCAACTGACGGTACGCGTCGCGAGCCACGTGTCGACGCGCTGGCGCGACCGCGACCGGTCGCTCGAACCGATCGCCGACCTGATCGCGGCGCAATACGCGACACGGCCCGGCAACTACCTCGGTTTCCTGAGCAGCTTCGACTACCTCGGGCGCGTGGTTGCGCTGATGCAGACGCGCCATCCGGAGGTGCCCGTGTGGGCGCAGGCGCCCGGCATGGCCGAAAGCGAGCGCGACGCGTTTCTCGCGCGCTTCGACGCAGGCGGGCGGGGCGTCGGCTTCGCGGTGCTGGGCGGGGCGTTTTCGGAAGGTGTGGACCTGGTCGGCGAACGGCTGATCGGCGCCTTCATCGCGACGCTCGGGCTGCCGCAGGTCAACGACGTCAACGAGCAGATGCGGCAAGCGATGGAGGCGCGCTTCGGCAACGGTTACGACTACATGTACCTGTATCCGGGCTTGCAGAAGGTCGTGCAGGCTGCCGGGCGCGTGATCCGCACCGAGCATGACGAAGGCGTCGTGCACCTGATCGACGACCGTTACCGAAGGCGCGAAGTGCGCGACCTGCTGCCGCGATGGTGGCGAATCGGGTGACGGTCAAGGCGAGGCCGCCTGCCGCTACAGCACGTTGAGCATCGCGAGCGCGGCTTCCTGCAAATGTGGCAGCACACGCCGCACGGCCGCGTCGGCCGTCTCCGCGCCGATCGGCATGTTCGTGCTCAGCGCGGCGACCACTTCGCCGTGACGGTTCTTCAGCGGCACCGCGATCCCGCGCACGCCGACCTGCAATTGCTGTTCGATCGCCGCGAAACCGGCGTCGCGCGCCTGGTCGACCTGTTCGAGCAGGCGCGCCTTGTTGGTGATCGTGTGCGGCGTGAACGGCGGCAGTTCGGTGTCGTCGAGCCACGCGCGCACGGCTTCGCGATCGGGATGATGGGCGAGCAGCACGACACCGGGCGACGTGAGCGGCGCCGGCACGCGCGCGCCGAGCACGAAGCCCGTCGTCATCACCCGCGACACGCCGTTGCGTGCGATGAACACCAGTTCCCAGCCGTCGAGCACGCTCACGTACGCCGATTCGTTCAGCGACGCGCTCAGTTGCTGCAGATAGGGCTGGACCGTGCGCGGCAGCCGCGCCGAATCGAAGTACGACCAGCCGACCCGCAGCACGCGCGGCGTGAGGCCGTACAGCTTGCCGTCGGTGTACACGTAGCCGAGCGATTCGAGCGTCAGCAGGTAGCGCCGCGCGGCCGTGCGCGTGAGGCCGGTGCGCGCGGCGGCCTGCGTGGGCGTCATGCGCGCGTGCTGGCTGTCGAAGGCTTCCAGGATCATCAGGCCTTTTTCGAGGCCGGCAATCCAGTCGCGTCGGTCGAGATCGGGCTTTTTCATCGTCAGGTCGCTGAAGGCTGGTGTGCGGTGAACGCGCAGAATCGGGCGATTATCGCGCAGATCAACCACGCTGGCGAAGCCGCGCTAGAATCGCCGGTCCGACTGGAACAGAACAATGACAATCCGAGAATCCGCCCTGGCCGTGCTCGTCGCGGCCGTGCCGCTGCTTGCCGCGGCGAACCCTGCGACTACCGGCGCAACACTCCCCAAACCGGCCGTCGACATCCGTGCGTGGCCGCGCATGACGTCGCCCCGGTTCGGCTGCTACGTCGAAACTGCGCTCGGCTATCGTGACAAGCGCTTCAATTGCGCGCTGAAGAAGTACCGGAACACCGGCGACGCGTGCAAGAACACGAAGGCGTACTACGAAGGCCCGGCGTTCCCCGACCGGCTCGCGGCCAGCGTGCATCCGCTCGCGACGAAGGTCGACCTGAGCTGGGAGCATGGCGAGCTGCAGATGGTCACGGTCACGCTGAAGGGAACGTGGAACGCGGCAGAGGTGCGCAAGGCGTTCGGGCTGCCGCGCGCGGAGGGGAGCAAGCTGACCGAAGCGGAACTGCGGTCGCAGCCGGGCAACGTAATGGATACGAGCGTCCAGTATCCGTCGGACGCGCTCGATGAAAGCCTCGCGAAACGCCCGAGCAACCCCGCACGCGGCACGACGGCCGTGATGCTTTACGGGTTCGACCACATGGGCGCCGGTGATGTCGATTGCGGGGAGGGCGGGTAACGCGGGAGAGGAGCGGCCGGCGCAATGGCCGGCCGATTGCGGGGGCGCCATGCGACGCTTGCGTCACGTGCGCGGCCCCGTCAGGGATTTACTCGCTGCTCGTCCACTCGACGTTCGCACCGACCGAACGCAGGTTTTCGACGAAATGCGGATGCGCGCGGCGGATCGGCAGCGCATTCATGATTTCCGAACGGCCTTCGATGCTCGCGGCCACCATCAGCAGCGCGATCGCGACACGGATGATGTACGGGCTTTCGACGCGTGCGGGCGTCAGTTGCAGCCCGCCGAACGTGATCAACCGGTGCGGATCGGACAGCAGCACGTGCGCGCCGAACTTCGACAGTTCGCCGGACCAGCCGAGCGCGCCGTCGTAGACCTTGTTCCAGAACATCGCGCTGCCTTCCGCGCGCACGCCGAGCGCGATGAAGATCGGCAGCAGATCGACCGGCAGGTACGGCCACGGCGCCGCTTCGACCTTGGTCAGGATGTTCTGCGTGAACGGCCGGCGCACGCGCAGCGGGCCGTCGCGTTCCGCACGCGACCAGCCGTCGCTGTGCGTGACGTTGACGCCGAACTTCGCGAACGTGCGGTCGATCAGCGGGAAATGTTCGGGCGACGAGTTACGCACGGTGATGTCGCCGCCGGTGATCGCGCCGAGCGCGAGGAACGTCGCGATCTCGTGGAAATCCTCGGCGAAGCGGAACTCGCCGCCGCCGAGCTTGCCGCCGCCCGTCACGCACAGCCGCGACGTGCCGATCCCCTCGATCGTGACGCCGATCATCGCGAGAAACTGGCAGAACTCCTGCACGTGCGGCTCGGACGCCGCGTTCATCAGCGTCGACGTGCCGCTCGCGGTCGTCGCGCACAGCGCGAAGTTCTCGGTAGTCGTCACCGATGCGTAGTCGAACCAGTGATCGTTGGCCGTCAGCGGGCCGTCGGTACGGACGATCAGCGAATCGGGCGTGCGCTCGATGTGCGCGCCGAAACGCTCGAACACCTCGACGTGCGGGTCGATTTCGCGCACGCCGAGCGTGCAGCCTTTCACGTCGTTCTCGAGGCGCGCGACGCCGAAACGCGCGAGCAGCGGCGGAATCAGCATGATCGACGAGCGCATCGCCTCGGGCAGCCGGTGGACGGCCGGATCGAACTTCGTGTTGCGATGGTGGAGTTCGAGCAAACCCGTCGTGAAGTCGACCGACACATCGCTGCCGAGCGTGCGGAAGATGTCGAGGATCTTGCGCACGTCGGTGATGTCCGGCACGCCGATGAGGCGCAGCGGCTGATCGGTCAACAGGGTGGCGCACAGAATCGGCAGGACGGCGTTCTTGTTCGCGGACGGCTTGATGTCCCCGCGCAGCGGAGTGCCGCCGTGGACGATGAGATTCGACATGATATGGGGGCGTATCGGTGACTGACGTAGGCCCATATGATGCCATTGGTCGGCCGGCGGCGTGGAATGTTCAGAGGGGAAAAGGGGGATCGGGGGCGTGCGATTGACAGTGTTTGACGTCGCCCCTGCGCTGCAGCAGGTCGATTGCCTGCCGGCGTGGAGAATGGGCCGGCCGCGAGTCGGGCCGGCCACGCGCTCATTCCGTCACTGCGCCGCGCGCATCCGTGCGGCGACCGCCAGCGAGATCAGGCAGCCCACCGCGAGATAACCGGCGACGAAGTGCCACGACCCGCCCGCCAGGCTGACGAGGCCGACCGCGATGAACGGCGTGAACCCGCCGCCGACGACGCTCGCGAACTGGTAGCCGACGCCCGCGCCGCTGTAGCGGTATTCGGCGCCGAACAGCTCGGTGAACAGCGGCTGCTGGACGCTCACGACCATGTCGTGCGCGGCGTTCGCCAGCAGGATCGAGAAGATCACGATCCACGCGATCGACCGCGCTTCCAGCGCGACGAAGAACGGCACCGCGGACGCGACGCCGATCACCGCGCCGATCAGGTAGATGCGGCGCAGGCCGTAGCGGTCGGCCAGCCACGCGAAACACGGGATCGTCACGCAGCTCACCGCGCCGACCAGCAGGCCGATGTTCAGGAACAGGTCGCGCGACATGCCGAGGTTCGTCGTCGAATAGCTGAGCGCGAACGCGGTGACGATATACATCGTGAACAGTTCGGCGAGCCGCAGCGCGATGATCAGCAGGAACGCCTTCGGATGGCGCGTCAGCGCTTCCAGCACCGGCAGGCGCAGCTTGCGGTTGCCGTGCTCGACCTTCTCGACGAACTCCTGCGACTCGTCCATGTTCTTGCGCACCCACAGCCCGATCAGCACCAGCACGATGCTGAACACGAAGGGCAGGCGCCAGCCCCACGACTTGAACGCGGCCTCGCCGAGCGTGTGGCTCAGGATCGATACGATGCCGGTGGCCAGGACGAGCCCGACACCGTAGCCGACCTGCACGCCGCTGCTGTAGAACGCCTTCTTCTGCTTCGGCGCGCTCTCGACGGCCATCAGCGCCGCGCCGCCCCATTCGCCGCCGACCGCGAAACCCTGGATCGCGCGCATCAGCACCAGCAGCACCGGCGCCCACCAGCCGATCGTCGAGAACGCCGGCAGCAGGCCGATCGCGACCGTCGACAGCCCCATCAGCATCACGGTCAGCACGAGCATCCGCTTGCGGCCGAGCCGGTCGCCGTAGTGGCCGAACACGACGCCGCCGAGCGGCCGGAACAGGAAGCCGACGCCGAACGTCGCGAATGCCGCGAGCGTGCCCATCGTGGGGCTGACTTTCGGAAAGAACTCGGAATTGAATACGAGCGCGGCGACGATCCCGTACAGCAGGAAGTCGTACCAGTCGACGACGGCGCCGACGAAGCTGCCGATCGCGGCCTTGCGGGCCTGGCTGCGCGCGCGGGCGCCGGCGGCGGCGTCGAGGGTGTCGAAGGTTGGGGTCATGGCGGTGTCTCCTGGCACGGCGCATCGTGGAATCGTGGCGGCGCCGCGTCCGATGCTGCATTGAAGTCGATGGGTGAACGGAGAATAGGGCGCGCGCCGCACGGCGGCAATTGGCCAATCGGACAAAATGCGCGATTATCGTTCAAGTTCGTGCGATTATCGAACGCTTTCCGGGTTTGCACTAGGCGGCGCGACGATATCCCGTTCGGCCAGGGTGTGCCGCCGTGAACGATCTGGTTAAAATCTGCAGCATCGACAATTCGCCCGTTCGGGGCGGATGCGCGGTCGCCCCGTCGGCCGCGCATGCCGCACGCGACGGGCGCCTTCCCCATCGACCGCCTGTCCCCGGAGACTGGAATGCCCGGCAATTCCCACCCCCTGTCCAGCGATACGCCGCCCGTCGCCGATCCGGCCGCCAATCCGCTCGGGATGGCCGGCCTCGAATTCGTCGAATTCGCGGCGCCCGTGCCGGAAGCGCTGGCCCAGCGCTTCGGGCAACTCGGGTTCAAGGCGATCGCACGGCACGTCAGCAAGAACGTCACGCTGTACCGGCAGGGGCAGATGCATTTCCTGATCAACGCCGAGCCCGATTCGTTCGCCGCGCGCTACGCGGAGGAATACGGGATGGGCGTCTGTGCGATCGGGCTGCGCGTGGCGAGCGCCCGGCGCGCGTTCGAACGGGCGATCGAGCTCGGCGCGTGGGCGTTCGAGGGCGAAAAAGTGGGTGTCGGGGAGCTGAAGATCCCGGCGATCCAGGGCATCGGCGATTCGCACCTCTATTTCGTCGACCGCTGGCGCGGGCGGGACGGCCAGCGCGGCGGCGTCGGCGACATCTCGATCTTCGACATCGATTTCCGGCCGATCGACATCGCGACCGCGCATACCGACCTCGACTGCGTGGGCGTCGGCCTGCAGCAGGTCGACCACTTCACGCAAACCGTCGGCGCGGGGCGCATGCAGGAGTGGCTGGATTTCTACCACGACCTGCTGCATTTTCGCGAGATCCACGAAATCGATGCGCACTGGCATGTGTCGGAGGAATCGCGCGTGATGGTGTCGCCGTGCGGCGCAGTGCGGATTCCGGTCTACGAGGAAGGCACGCGGCGCACCGAGCTGATGCACGCATACCTGCCCGATCACCCGGGTGAAGGCGTGCAGCACGTCGCGCTGGCCACCGACGACATCCTGTCGTGCGTCGATGCGCTGCGCGCGAACGGCGTCGAATTCATCGAGCCGCCGGCACGCTATTACGACGACGTCGATGCGCGGCTGCCGGGGCACGGCCTCGATCTCGACGCACTGCGCCGCCGCGCGGTGCTGGTCGACGGCGAAATCGGCAGCGACGGCGTGCCGAGGCTGTTCTTCCAGACCTTCGTCAAACGGCTGCCCGGCGAGATCTTCTTCGAGATCGTGCAGCGCAAGGGGCACCACGGGTTCGGGGAAGGCAACCTCGCGGCGCTCGCCCGCGCGCGCGACGCCGGCTGAGCGGTCACGGCGCCCGCGTTACGCGTCGCATCCAGACGTCAAGCGCCGGCGGCCGGCACGCGGTTCGGCGCGGGGTCGTTCGGCTCGCGCAGCACGCACGCGGTGCCGCCGGGCGTGTACATCGACACGACGCAGCGGTTGCACGACGTGCAGCCCGATTGCACGAGCCTGCCGTCGCGCAGTCCGTTGACGAAACCCGGTTCGAACACGAGCGCACGCGCGAGCGCGACCGCGTCGAACCCTTCACGCATCGCCCGTTCGACGTTGTCGCGCGAACGCACGCCGCCGAGATACGCGAGCGGCATCCTGACGGCCGCGCGCACCTGCTTCGAATGCTCGAGGAAATACATCTCGCGAAATGCGCCCATCTTCGGTTCGGTGAGCTTCTGCAGCGTCATCGCGGCCCGCACGATCGCGTTGTCGGCATTCGCACGCGCGTCGCCGGGCAACGGGCTGCCGAACAGTTGCCACACCGATTCGACATTCATTCCACCGCTCAGCACCAGCAAGTGCGCACCTTCCGCTTCGAGGCGCCGCGCGATCTCGCATGCGTCGTCGGCCGTGCCACCGCCGCGCACGCCTTCGGTCACGCCGATCTTGCAGACCACCGCGAGATCTCGACCCACCGCGTCGAGCACGCGGCGCAGCACCTCGACCGGGAACGCTGCCCGGCTCGCCGCGTCGCCGCCGTATGCATCGCGGCGGCGGTTATACAGCGGTGACAGGAACTGGCTCAGCAGGTAGCCATGCCCCATGTGGATCTCGACCGCGTCGAAGCCGGCGTCACGTGCATGCCGGGCCGCCTGCGCGAATTCGCCGGCGATCGTCGTCATCTGGTCACGCGTCATCGCCTGTTTCAGGAAACGGCCGCTCATCACGCCGACCTTGTTGAAGCCGCCCGACGCGCTCAACGGCCGTTTCGTCGACAGCGACGGCAGGAACGTGAAGCAGCCGCCGTGCGTGATCTGCGCGGAAGCGGCCGCACCGTGGCGATGAACGGCATCGGTCAGCGCGCGAAATTGGCGGACCGTCGGCACGTCGAGCCGTGCCTGGTCGACGAACGTGCGGCCATCGTCGCTGACCGCGCAGTACGCGACGGTGGTCAGCGCGGCGCCGCCTTCGGCAATGCGCTCATGAAAGCCGACGAGCGCACGCGACGGCACGCCGTTCGGCGTCATGCCTTCGTTGGTGGCGGACTTGATCAGGCGGTTGCGCAGCGTCAGCGGGCCGATCTGCAGCGGGCTGAATGCGGTCGTGAGGTCGGCAGATTCCATGAGGGCGCGGGCGTCGGCAATGGGCACGGCGACCATTGTGGGGCGGTGGTGCGGGCTCGCATCGTCCGGGTGGATGAGTCATGGCGCGGGACGGCGGCAAGCCGGCATCCCGCCGGACATGAACGTCGGCATGCGTCGGCGAAATACCGACCCGAGGCGGCATTTCGCGAAAACAAACGATAGCCTGTCGAGCGTCCACCCGGCCGACCATCCCGCATCAGGCGTCGCGCGCGACGCCCGTGCATCGACGCATCAAGCGGCCCGCAGCGGACTCCCGTGCCCGCCCCGTGCGCTTTCCGGATCGTCGTCCCCGAGCGGGATGAACGCCATGATCTCCAGGTCGTGCCCCGACAGCGCCGGCAGCCGGAACGGGCTCGACAGCACGTTCAGCCGCCGCACGCCGACGTCGCGCAGGATCTGCGATCCGATCCCCGTCACGCGCCCGTCGCGGCGCACCGTGCCGGATGGCACCCGCATCGCGTCGCCGCGCATGTCGCAATCGAGCAGCACCGCCACCCCGCAACCGGCCGCGTCGATGCGCTGCAGCGCCGCGTGCAACGGCCACGAATGCGCGGACGGCTCCGCGTCGAGCAGGTCGAGCAACGAATGGCATTCGTGCACGCGCGTCAGCACGGGCGTCGCGGGATCGGGTTCGCCGCGCACGAGCGCGAGATGCGGTGCGCCGTGCACCGCGTCGCGATACTCGATCGCGCGAAACCGCCCCCACGGCGTATGCAGCGGCCGCTCACCGACGCGCTCGACGAGCGATTCGTGCTCGCGGCGGTAGTGGATCAGGTCGGCGATCGTGCCGATCTTCAGCCCGTGATGCGCGGCGAACGTCTTCAGCTCCGGCAGGCGCGCCATCGTGCCGTCGTCGTTCATCACTTCGCAGATCACCGACGCCGGCGTGAGCCCGGCCAGCGCCGCGAGATCGCAGCCGGCTTCCGTGTGACCCGCACGCACGAGCACGCCGCCCGGGCGCGCGGCGATCGGGAACACGTGGCCGGGCTGCACGAGATCGTCGGGGCGCGCGCCTTCCCGCACCGCCGCGCGGATCGTATGCGCACGATCGGCCGCCGAAATGCCGGTCGTCACGCCTTCGGCCGCCTCGATGCTGACGGTGAACGCGGTGCCGAACGGCGTGCCGTTGTGATCGGCCATCTGCGGCAGCCGAAGTTGCTCGCAGCGCTCGGCGGTCAGCGTCAGGCAGATCAGCCCGCGCCCGAAGCGCGCCATGAAATTGATCGCGTCGGGCGTCACGTGATCGGCGGCGATCACGAGATCGCCTTCATTCTCGCGATCCTCTTCGTCGACGAGCAGGACCATGCGGCCCGCACGAAGCTCGTCGACGATCTCCAGCGTGCTGGCGAGCGTCATTGCGACTCCGTGGCGTCGAACGCGCGGCGCAGCGCGGCGGCGCCGAACGTCAGCACGCGATCGGCCGCGTCGACGGCGCCGAGCATGCTCGCGAAACCGTGCAACTGGCCCGGCCAGCGCACCAGGGTCACCGGTGTGCCGGCCTGCGCGAGGCGCAGCGCATACGCTTCGGCCTCGTCGCGCAGTGGATCGAATTCGGCGCTGACGATCGTCGCCGGAGCAACGCCCGCGACGTCCGGCGTGGCGAGCGGGCTGGCGAGCGGCGACGCGCGATCGGCGCCGTCGTCGAAGTAGTGATGCTTGAACCAGCGCATCATGTCGGCCGTCAGGAAAAAGCCGTCGCCGAGCGATTCGTACGAAGGATGCTCGGTCGCGCAATCGACGACCGGATACAACAGCAACTGGTGAGCGATCGCGACGCCCGAGTCGCGCAGTTGCAGCGCGGCGACCGCCGCGAGATTGCCGCCCGCACTGTCGCCCGCCACGGCCACCGCACCGGCACGCGCGCCGAGATCGCGTGCACTGGCCGCCGCCCAGCGCACGGCGTCGCATGCGTCGTGTGCGGCGGCCGGGAAGCGTGCTTCGGGCGCGAGCCGGTAGTCGACCGACAGCACGAGCGTACGCGCGCGCCGCGCGAGGCTGCGGCACAGGTTCGCGTGCGAATCGATGCCGCACGACACGAAGCCGCCGCCGTGGAAGAACACGGTCAGCGGCAAGGGTCCGTCGGCGTCGGGCCGATACAGCCGTGCGGACAACGGGCGGCCCGATGCCGGGATCTGCCAGTCCTCTTCGGCGGCAATGGCGTCGCCGGGCGCGAAGGCGCCGCCCGCGGCGAGACTCGCGCGGTACGCGGGAACGGTGAGCTGCGCGAAATCGATCGCGGGGGCCTGGGCGAATGCGGCAAGCAGCGCCTGCGCCTGAGGGTCGAGCGGCATGGGAACTCCTGTCTGAATCGGAAGCGGTCTGAATCAGGTAAACCCGTGTCGCGGTTTTCCCTGAGTCCGCGCCGGATGCTTGCCGGCACGGCCTGACGGGCATTCCAGCGCAGCAGGCAGGGCGCCACATCATCCGATTGGACGATGGTTCGTCTGCGCGAATGACCAATTCTCACCATTCAGTGAATCTCCCGATGACGCCGGAATTTAGACGCGTCTTAATCATGGCGGCGCGGGTGGTCGCACCGGAAACATGTCGTATGGAGGATGGAGCGTGCTGATGGAGACGAGATGGGCTCCGCAAGAGAGCCAGGCAACAAGTGACGAGGCCGATATCGGCGTCGCGGATTTCAGCGAGCTGATGGCACGCATTTACCAGGGGCCGCTGGAGACGCCGCCGTGGGCCGGTGCGCTCGAGCTCGTCCGTCGCTGGCTGCAGGCGAACTACGTGACGCTGATCCTGCGCGCGGCCGCGAGCGATCGCCGCGCGCCGCTGTCCGTGCACGCCTCGGAATTCGGCCCGGTCGTGCCGGGCGACGGCGAGGCGTCGTACAACAACTACTACTATTCGCTCGACCCGTTCGTCGGCCTGCCGGCCGATCGCGTGGTCACGGTCGACGACGTGTTCGGCGACACGGGCTGGCTGTCGAGCGAACTGTACAAGCAGTTCCTGAAGCCGCAGGACGTGCGCTATATCCTCGGCGCGGACCTGCGCACGCCGTCGGGCGTCGAATGCCGGTTCCGCGTCTGCCGCAACCACGCGTCGAAGCAGTTCTCCGCGCGCGACAAGGCGATCTGCGCGCTGCTGCTACCGCACCTGAAGCGCGCGGTGGAACTGCATTCGCGGCTCGATTCGGCCGAGGTCGAACGCTCGATCTACGCGAATGCGATCGACCGCATGCAGGTCGGCACGATCGCGCTCGACGAGAACGGCACGATCATCGACATGAACAGCGTCGCCGACGAGATCCTCAAGCAGAACAACGGTCTGACGATTGCGCGCGGCACGATCGAGGCGACCGACGCGCAGGAGAACCGCACGCTGAAGCGGCTGATCCGCCATGCGGTGATGGGTCACCACGGCACGGCCGCGGCAACCGTCGAGGCGATGCCGATCACGCGCAGCTTCGACAAGCCGCGCCTGGGTCTGCTGGTGCGCACGGTGCTGCTGTCCGACTGGTCGGAAGACAACAAGCGGCGGCCGGCCGTCACGCTGTTCCTGCGCGACCCCGACCGCAAGCCGCAGGGGGCGCAGGAGATCATCCGCAAGCTGTTCGACCTGACCCCGGCCGAGACGTCGCTCGCGCTGCTGCTGACGAACGGGCTGACGCTCGAGGAAGCGGCCGAGGAATCGGGGATCAGCAAGAACACGGCGCGCACCCACTTGCGCGCGATCTTCTCGAAGACGGGCGTCACGCGTCAGGCGACGCTCGTGCGGATCCTGCTCGGGAGTGTCGTGCCGCTCGGGTAAGCCACAGGCTCGATGCCGACTGATCGGCCAGGGATGCATTCGTCTGGCAATACATCGACACCGGCCGATGCGTCCTGCGCCGAACGGCGGTGACGACATCACGCAAAAGAGGCTCGCGCAACGCGAGCCTCTTCTTCATTCTGCGCCGCCCGGATGCGTCACCCGAAGCGGGTAGCGGCGCTCAATGCACGCCGATGCTGCCCGCGTTCACGACCCGCGCGTCGAGCGATCGGCCCATGCGGCCAACGCCGGCCATTGCGCGCAGCCGCGCCGGATGAAACCGGCGCCCGTGCGGATCACGAGCGCGCCGATCGCGAGCGCGGCCAGATCGTCGAGGCGGCCGAAACCGACCAGCGCCGCACTCATCGCGAGCGCCGCCAGCAACGACGACAGCGCATCGGTACGCACGTGCCAGCCGCTCGCCTCGAGCAGCGCGGAACCGGTCTCGCGCGCCTTGCGCAGCATCCAGTGCGACAGCACGGCCTTGCCGGCAAGCGCGACGGCGACGAGCGCGAGCGCCGTCGCGCCCGGCTGCACGACGGGCGGCGTCGCGAAGCGGCTCATCGCCTGCCAGATCATCTGCGCGCCGGTCGCGGCGAGCAATGCGCCGAGACCGGCGAGCGCGAGCGGTTCGTAGGTCGGGCGCCGCTCCGGCGGCAGGCGGGCATCGAGCCGGCAGGCAACGAGGATCAGCGCATCGGCCGCGAGGTCGATCGCCGCATGCGCGACGTCCGCGAGCAGCCCCGACGAATGCGCAGCCGATGCCGCGGCCGTTTCGACGGCAAGCAGCAACAGGTTGACCGCGAGGCTGATGGCGAGGGCGCGGGACGTGGCCGCATAAACGTGGGGCGTGGCGCGCGACGTGCGCTGCATGGCGGATTCGTCTGTCGATAGCGTGGGTCAGCCCCGAACGCTACCGGTCGACGGTGGCAGATCCATGACAGCCCAGGGATGCGGCGCGACCGGTCCACGCTGCGCGTGCGCCGGCGCGTTACCGCGCCCGCTGTGCCGCAAGCATCGCGGCACGCGTCACGGCGCGAACATATCCCGACTCCGAGGCATTGTCCGGGATCACGTCGAATGCCACGTCGGGCCGGATTCCCCGTGCTTCGTACGACACGCCGGCCGCATCGCGCGTCACATGATTGGCGATGCCCATCATCCAGCCGTTCGGCAACCCTTTGCCAAAGCCGCCGGACAACGCCCCCTGCGTGGCCTGTCCGGCCTGGACCGCGTGCGGCAGCGTGCGCATCATCAGCACGAGGTACTCACCGGCGCTGACGGTGACGTCGCTCGTCAGCACGACGACCGGCTTAGCGTAGTGCACGGCGCCGCCCGGTTCGACGTGGAACGGCTGCGGCGCGACGCCGGCCGCCTGCGGCAGCGCACGCGTATAGGCGAGCCGCTTGCGGTCGGCGAAGCGGGCGGCGATGTCGTGCGCGATCTCGGCCGCGCCGCCCTGGTTGAACGCGAGGTCGAGCACGAGCGCACGCGTCTCCTTGAGCCGCTCGAACACGGCATCGAGCTTGCCGGCCAGCCGGGCCCGATCCTGTTCGATGTCGGTGATCGGAGCGCCCGCGAAGCCGCCCATCCGGTCGATCGCGAGATAGCCGATATTGCCGTCTAGCACGCCCCAGACCACGCTGCCGTCGAATTCGATGCCGCGCGCATCGGCGCGCAGCAAGCCGAGCCGTGCCTGCGTCTGGCGCGCATGCCAGACGCCGAGCCAGGCCGGAAACGGCGTATCGGGCGCCTCCTGCGCCCACGCGTGGCGCAACCGGCGAAACGTCTGCTGCGGCGCGTTTTCGTCGCGCCAGCCGAGCGTGAACGAATCGCTTTCGTCGCCGATGCTGGTATGCGCATCGACCGGTGCGGCGAGCAGCGCGTCGAGCACGGGCGCGAGCGCCGCGTCGCTGCCGGCCGCGGCCGCCTGCGGACGCAGCCGCGCGATGCGTGCTGGCCAGTCGATGTCGTAGTCGGCCGCGAACGAGTAGTAATCGAGCAGCAGGGCCGCGACCGCGTCGTAAGTCGCAAGCGGCGACGACGCGCCGCTGCCCGCCGTGCGGCACGCGTCGGGCAGCGCGGCCAGTGGGCGCGCATGCAGTTGCAGCCCGTCGGGCGAATCGGTGAAGATCATGTCGCCGCGCCAGTGCGCATACATCCCGATCAGGGCGGCAGTCGCCTTCGTGCTCGCGTTGTACGCGGGATCGCGCCAGCACAGGTTGCCGGTGCGCGTCGTGGTGTAGATGACGGCGCCGTGCGGTCCAATCTCCGCGATGGCGCCGGTGCCGGCGAGCGCCCAGATGCCGTGCGTCTGCGGCACGAATGCGTCGTCCTGCAACGCGGCGCGCAGCCTCTCGCGCGGCGCCGGCGGCAGGCCGCCCGGCACGGCGGGTTCGTTGGCGTCGCCGCCGCAGCCGGGCAGCCAGCCGGAAATGCCGAGGCTCCATATCAGGGTCGCGAAGAGGCGCATGTCACGCTCCCGTACCCGGACAGCGATAGACGCTGCCGGTCAGCGTGACGCCGGTCTGCCGCAGGTAGCCGCCGTCGGTGCCGTCGAAGCTGCCGCTTTGCACGCCGCGCTGCGTGAGCAGCACCACGACGTTGCCGCCGAGTTCGGCCGCCCGGTTCTTCAGGTCGTTGCGCGCGCCGGTCTCGAGCGTCGCGTCCGGGATGAAGCCGCCGATCAGGAAGTTGCCGCGGCTGCCGGTCACGTCGCCGAGATGACGGCAGGCGCTGCCGGGATCGCGCATGACGATGCGCACGTCGCGGCCGGCGGCGGAAGGCTCGGGCGACGCGCACGCCGCCAGCGCGACAGGAAGGAACAGCAGCCAGGCAGGTCTCATGGTTTCGCCGTAACGAATGCGCTCGATCGCGCGACAGCGTCACTTTAGGGACGCCACCCGCGCCGCACATCGGGCGAAGGTCCTGTCGTTGCGGGGGAATGCATGCGACCAAAGTCGCAGACGCGGCAAGCGCCGCCGGGGAGCGCGCGAACGGCGGCTGGCGTTTCGCCGCCACCGAGAGCCGGCGAACCGGCGAACCGGCGAACCGGCGGCTGTCAGGATTTCGGCGACATCAGTCCTTCGCGCCATGCCAGCGCGACGGCCTGCGTGCGGTCCGACAGGTGCAGCTTCGACATCACGTTGCCGAGATGCGTCTTGACGGTCTTTTCGGTGATGCCGAGCGTCGTCGCGATGCGCGCATTGCTGCCGCCCTCGGCCAGGCAGCGCAGCACTTCCAGCTCGCGCGCGGTCAACGCGGCGAACGGGCTGCGCGGCGGCTTGCGCAATGCGCCGATCATGCGCTGCGCGATGCCCGGGTGCAGCGTCGGTTCGCCGTGGACGGCCGCGTGGATCGCCTGCAGCAGACGCTCGCCGCGCATCGATTTCAGCAGGAACGAATCGGCGCCGGCGTCGATCGCGGCGAGCGCCAGCGCATCGTCGTCGGACGAGGTCAGCACCATGATGTGCGTATCGCCGCTGGCCGTGCGAATCGCGCGGATGACGGCGGGCGCGCCCGCGTGGCCCATGCCCGGCATCATCAGGTCGAGCAACAGCACGTCGGGGCGATGCGCGCGCACCTGCTCGATCGTCGATGCGCCGTCGTCCGTTTCCGCGACGATCTCGAACGATGCATCGAGCCGTAGCAGTCCGCGGATGCCTTCGCGCACGACCGCATGATCGTCGGCGATGAGGATGGTGGTCATGCCGTCTCCATCGGATTGAAATGAACGGTCACGCGCGTGCCGTCCGCGCCCGACACGATGTCGAGCATGCCGCCGGGCAGCGCGTCCGCGCGCCAGCGCAGGTTGCCGAGCCCCATGCCGACGGGCACGGCGGCCGGATCGAAGCCGCTGCCGTCGTCGCGCACGACCCATCGCCAGCGCGGCAGCGAACCGGTCGATGCGCGCCCGGCAGTGCCGGGTTCGCACGCGATGTCGATCCGGCGGCAGCCGCTATGACGCAGCGCATTCGCGGCTGCCTCGTGCGTGATCATCAGCAGTTCGTGCGCGGCTGCCGGATGGGCATCGAGCGCGCGCGTCGCGGCTTCCGGCAGGTCGAGCGACCAGTCGATGCCCGAACCGGCCAGCAGGTCGTGCACCGCGTGCGAAACGGCCGCGTGCAGGCCGTCCTCGGCGATCGCGGGCAGGCTGAAGCCGGTCACCACGTTGTCGAGATCCTGCTGCAGATGATCGGCCAGGCGCCGCGCCGCGCCGACGGTCGGCAGCAAGTCGGGGTGGCGCTGCGCCTCGTATTCCAGTTCGGTCAGCTTGAGGCCGAGCACGAAGCTGCGCTGCTTCGCGGTGTCGTGCAAATCGCGCGCGATGCGGGTGCGCTCGACCGACACCGCGAGCGCCTTCTGCGTGCCGAATGCACGCGCGAGCGCATCGGCCATCCGGTTGAAATGCGCGGCCAGCGCGCCAAGCTCGTCGCGCGACGCATCGGCGATCCGCGCCGACAGGTCGCCGGCCGCCCAGCGGTCGGCCGCGGCCGTCATCCGCCGCACGCGCCGCACCAGCAACCAAACCAGCAGTCCCGCAAAGCTCGCGCCCATCGCGCCGAGATACAGCACGGTGCGCATCAGGTCGTAGGCCGATGCATCGTCGGCGATCTCGTAGTGGAGTTGCCAGCCCGGCCAGTAATGCACGCCGATCCGCGCGATCGCGCCGCCGGCCAGCGCGACGCGCGTGACGATCGCCCAGTCGCCGTCGCGATGCAGCATCGTGTCGGGTGCGGCGGAATCGGCCGGGGTCGCCGCGAACGCATCGGACAACAGCGGCGACGCGGCCGGCGACGTCTCGCATCCCGCGCCATCCGGCCGCGCGATGCGCACCTGCAGCCGGCCGGCGCCGAAGAAGCCCATCATCGGCGCGAAATCCATCACGTCGCGTGCGCCGATTCGCGCGATCTGCCAGAACATCGCGTCGGCCGCGGCGCGGCAGGCGACCGGGTCGCGCCAGTCGACGGCGCCGGCCGCGCCGGCCAGTGCAGGGCGGTCGAGGTTGCCGAGAAAGCGGCGGATGTCGCTTTCGGCATGCGTGCGCCACAGCACGCTCGTCAGTACCGACGACAGCACCATCGCGACGAACCCCACGACGATGAACGTCGGCACGAGCTTGACGAACAAGCCACGGAAGCCGATCCGGAATGTGCGCAACGCGGGCTCCTGGTTCTTCTGTTTTCCTGGCGGATGCAGCGGATGGATGCCGACGACACGGCAGGGCAGCGCAACCGGCTTTCAATGGCGCAATGTTGACGGTTTTCGGGGGCGGCTGCAGGGGCGTTTCGCGCCGGGCGGGCGGCTCGGCGCCCGCCGTGCATTCAATATCGGTGGGACCCTTTCACCAGCAGTCCGTCGGGTCGGTGCCGTCCGGTGTCGAGCGTCCCCAGAAGCATCGTGCGCGGAGGTGGCCCCTCCGGGTCGTTGTAATGAACGATGCGTTGCTGGATCCCCGTGATGACGATCACGTGACCGATTTCAGTCTGGTCAGGCCTGTCCAGGAAGTGCCCGGCGGCCCAGATCGGACCGAATTTCGTCAGTACCGTGGCGAGCCATTCGGGCGTAATGGTCGTCGGCTGAAAGAGCGGCACGAGTCCCTCGTTCGCGCACAAGTCGGGGATCCTCGACTGAGGAAGCCCCTGGTCCGCGCGCCAGAGCGACGGTATGCCCACACGCGGCCCGGGGCGGTGGAAGTACGAAACCATGCACGCCGCCGCATACCAGCAGGCGTTGTTCAGTGCTTTGGTTCCTGATTTGCTCTTCTTTACGCCGCTCTGATCGACCATCGGTACGTTCAATCTGAAGTCCACCATTTCGGGTCTCCCGGCAGGCGTGATTCCTAAGCGTATGAAGAACCGGGCGTGACGACAACCATTGCGATCGCCGCCCCATCAATCTCGACATTATAGAAATAATGTCAAATTCAACCGAGCGAATGATTGGATATTTAACGGTTTACGTTATATTATTCATCAAATTCCCGACGAAACCCGCCATGTCCGATCTCGCTGCCGACGAACCCCGCCTGACCGCCGAAATCGAGCGTCTCAAGGCCGATTTCCCGAAAACGCGCGAGCTGTATCGCGAAGCGTGCGCGCTGCTGTTCTTCCGGTTCGGTATCACGCCCACGGCCAACCGCCTGTACCAGCTCGTTCGCAAGGGCAGCATGAGCACGCCGACGGCCGTCCTCGGTGAGTTCTGGGCCGAGCTGCGGGAAAAGAGCCGCGTCCGGATCGAGCATCCCGACCTGCCGGCCGATCTGCAGGCGGCGGCCGGCGAACTGGTCGCTGCATTGTGGAACCGGTCGAGCGCCGCCGCGGCCGCCGCGCTCGATGCACTGCGTACGGAAGTCGAGGCCGCGCGGGCAACCGCGCACGCGGAAGTCGCGACGCTCCAGGCCGAACTGGCCCGCACCGAAACCGCGCTGGAACAACGCACGGCTGCGTTGCTGGCCGCGCAGGTCCGCATTCAGGAGCTGGAGCAGGCGAGGGCGGCCGACGATGCATCGCGGCAAGCGCTGCAAGCAGAGATCGAACGCGTGACGGCCGACAACGCGGAAGGCGACCGCGCGCTCGCGCAGGCCCGCGCGGATTTCAGTACCCAGCTCGACCGGCTGCGCGACGATGCGGGCCGCGCCGAGGAGCGCTTGCGTGCATCGGAGAAGCGGGCGCTGCAGGAAATCGATCGCGAGCGGCTCGCGGCCGCGCGGTTGCAGAAGGAACTCGACGCAGCGACGTCGCGCACCGAACAACGCGATGCGCAGCAGCGAAAGGACCAGACCGCGCTGCAGGCGCAACTTGGCGACGCCCTGCATCGATGCGGCGTGCTTCAGGGGCAGCTCGACGGCGCACTGGCGACCGATGCGGCGCGCGGCAAGGAGCTCGATGCGCTGAGGCGGGAGATGACGGTGCTCGCACGCCGGGCGCCGCTGCGCGGCGTCAAGACGGCGCCGGCCGCCCAGCGCGAGGGCCGCAAGGCCCGCACGAGAAAGCGCACCGACGAGGCCTCGCGCTGACGATCGGTCCGCAGGCGTGCGCCGACCCGTATCGACGCACGCCGAACGAGCACGCCGGCCCGTGAGCAGGCCCGACGGCACGCGCCTGAACGCGTGCACGCCCGATTCAACTCAGCTCGTCACATATCGCGACGGTAACGGCGGCGCATCGGCCGGAATCGTCACGAGCGACGTATTCAACCAGCCCTGCGGCGCACCGTTCGACTGCGCATACGCACCGACGTACGGCATCATCCGCGTCGTCTGATAGACCTGCGGCGTCCAGCCGGCCGGCGCGAGGAAGATCGACGTCGCGCGCTTCTCGCTGTACGCGGATGCGCCGTACGTCGAGATGTTCCACAACGTCTGCTGATAGGTCGCGTAGTCGGCGTTGTGACGCGAGCCGCCGGCCTGCCAGCCTTCGAGCTGGATGAACGTGTTGTACGTACCGGCGCCCGCGAGCAGGTTGTTCACCGTGCGCCCGTACAGGAACGACAGGATCAGCCCGCAGTTCGCCGGCGCAAAATCGCTGCCGACGCTCAGGTAATAGCGGCCCGTCGTGTTCACGACCGAAGCGTAGTGCGAGTTGCCGATATCCGTCGACGTCGCCAGCCCGCTCGCCCCCATGAAGCTGTCGAACGCCTGCATCGTGACGCCCGCCGGCAGGTCGCTGGTCGCGCTGATCGCGACGAGGTGCGAGCCGGCCGCCAGCAGCGTCAGGAACGCGGACACCGTCGCCGCGATCCAGTTGCCTTGCGCATCGACGAACGGAAACGCGCGATAGCCCGTCAACGCGAAAACCGCCGGGTCCGTGCCGGCCTGCCACGCGATCTGCGGCACCCACATCGTCAGCGGGCCGGCATTCGACGCACTCGACACATACTGCTTCAGCGCATCGATCAGCTGCGCGTCGGCGCCGGGCAGCACGGTGTACGACGCGCCGTTCTGCCAGCGCTGCACCCATTGCGCGACGAAGCCCGCGAGCTGGCCGCCCGTGAAATCCGCGGGCGGCACATAGCCGAGCGGGCCCGTGCTCTGATAGGCGGACTGGATGGCAGCGGCCGTGCGCACGTTGCTGCCGAACATGCTGTTCGCGAAATCCTGGCCGTTGTTGGCCGGCGGCGTCGCGAGCTGCGCGAGCGGGACGACCCATGCGCCGTTCGCGGTCGCGACGCCGCGATACAGGTTGAGATTCGCGACCGAGTCGTGACCGGGAAACGTCGCGGCGTCGGCGCCCGCGACGTAGCCGGCCGACGGCGAGACGCTGACGGTGGTCGGCTGCGAGCCGAACGGATGCGTGTACGCAATCGCGAACGAGGCGTCGCCGCCGGCGAGGCTGAACGATCCCGTGCAATCGCCCCAGCTGTTCGAGGCACTGACGGCCGTCGACTGTCCGGTCGCGATCAGGGCTTGCGACGCCTGCGGCGTCGAGCCGCTCTGGCTCGCCGCGCTGCCGAACGCGAGCGTCGTCGACGGGATCGCGTTGACGACATTGATCGTGATCGAGCGATCGGCAATGCCGAAGCTGCGTGCGGACGTATTGGAGGCGCCGGTTGCGGCAAACGACGACGCAGACGTCGTATTGCCGTCGCCGCCACAGGCGGCCAGCGTACCGACGAGCGGCGACAGGGTCAGCGCGGCGCCGCGCTGGATGAAGCGCCGGCGGTTCGGCGCAGGCGGGCGAGCGGGTTTCGAAGCGGTCATGGGGCGTTCCTGGTCACGGGTTCGAGAGGAGGCAACGACGTTCCAGCGCATTGCACACGTGTGCAATGCCGGTTGCCATTTTGCGACCGCCGGCACATGCGCCGGGCGTATTTAAGCGGGAAATCGATGAAACGCCTGCGACGAAATCGAGTCGCTCGTGTGACGCCGTGCACGCAACGGGGCAGGGGATTGCCGGCCGGCCATTGGGCGCGCGACGGGGATCGGGTAAAGTGCCGCTCAACATGCCGGTTCGACGTTACTAGACGACCGGTCTAATCGTTGCTATCATACGCCATCATGAATGCATCTTCAGGCGCGGAAGTCCGCCAGCACATCCTGAATATCGCGAAGCCGATCATGCTCCACAAGGGGTTTTCGGCGGTCGGTCTGAACGAGATTCTCGCCGCGGCGGGCATCCCGAAGGGCTCGTTCTATCATTACTTCGGCTCGAAAGAGGCATTCGGCGAAGCGCTGCTCGAATCGTATTTCGAGGGGTATCTCGCGCATCTCGACAACCTGCTCAAGCATCAGGCCGGCACCGGCGCCGAGCGCCTGATGACGTACTGGGGCAACTGGCTGCACACGCAGTGCGCGGACGATCCCGAAGGCAAGTGCCTCGCGGTGAAACTCGGCGCGGAAGTGTCGGACCTGTCGGAAGCGATGCGCGCGGTACTGCGGCGCGGCACCAGCCAGATCATCGAGCGGCTTGCGGGCGGCATCGAAGCCGGGCTCGCCGACGGCTCGCTCGGCCAGGTCGACGATCCGCCGCACGCCGCCGCGATCCTGTACGAGCTGTGGCTTGGCGCGACGCTGCTGGAAAAAATTCACCGCACCCGCATACCGCTGGAAAGGGCCATGGCCGAGACGCGGCGCATGCTGAACCTGCCACCGGTTGCAAACAACGGAGCGCAGTCGTAATCCGGGCGCGCATCGGCGCGCCTTGTTTTTGCTCCGATTCTAGACGACTGGTCTACTCAGACAATCAATGACGAATGCCTTGCTCCGCGTTACGCTGTCCCGATTGCTCCATCCGCCTGCTTGCGACCACGACGGCCTGACCGCTGCCGCTATCGCGGGCGCGCACTTCCTGCTGGTCCATCCCTGATCCGTTCGTGCCCACGAAGCACGTTCATTCCTGTTGACGGAGGCTTACATGCCGCAAAGCAAGACCGCAAACCGCCAGATCATCCTGACTTCGCGCCCGGTCGGCGCACCGACGCCGGGCAACTTCCGCGCCGAAACCAGCACCGTGCCGACGCCCGGCGCCGGCCAGGTGCTGCTGCGCACGGTCTGGTTGTCGCTCGACCCGTACATGCGCGGCCGGATGAGCGACGCGCCGTCGTATGCGCCGCCGGCCGAACTCGGCCAGTCGATGGTCGGCGGCACGGTCAGCCGTGTCGTGTCGTCGAACCTGCCCGCGTTCCGCGAAGGCGATCTCGTGGTCGCCGGAGCCGGCTGGCAGGACTATGCGCTGTCCGACGGACGCGACCTGATCCCGCTCGGCCGCGACTTCGCACATCCGTCGTACGCGCTCGGCGTGCTCGGCATGCCGGGCTTCACCGCGTACACGGGGCTGCTGAAGATCGGCGAACCGAAAGCCGGCGAAACGGTGGTCGTCGCGGCGGCGAGCGGCGCGGTCGGCGCCGTGGTCGGCCAGATCGCGAAGCTGAAGGGCTGCCGCGTGGTCGGCGTCGCGGGCGGCGCCGACAAGTGCGCGTACGTGACCGACTCGCTCGGCTTCGACGCGTGCGTCGACCATCGCGATCCGGCGTTCGCCGCGAAGCTGAAGGAGGCGTGCCCGAACGGGATCGACGTCTATTTCGAGAACGTCGGCGGCGCCGTGTTCGACGCGGTGTGGCCGTTGCTCAACGAGCATGCGCGCGTGCCGGTCTGCGGCGTCATTGCGCATTACAACGACACCGAACTGCCGGCCGGCCCCGACCGCGTACCGCTGCTGATGTCGACGATCCTTCGCAAGCGCATCCGCGTGCAGGGTTTCATCATTCTGGATCACTATGCAACCGGCTATGCACCGTTCCTGAAGGAAATGAGCGAATGGGTCGCGCAGGGCAAGGTGAAGACG
Source organism: Burkholderia arboris (assembly GCF_902499125.1). Classification (GTDB taxonomy): domain Bacteria; phylum Pseudomonadota; class Gammaproteobacteria; order Burkholderiales; family Burkholderiaceae; genus Burkholderia; species Burkholderia arboris. The sequence continues at coordinate 125,884 of NZ_CABVPX010000006.1, read as the reverse complement.
CTCGAGGACGTCGTGCCTGACCTGGCCGACGCGCCGGAAGCGCTGATCGGCTTGCTCGCCGGCAAGAATTTCGGCAAGGTCGTCGTACGCGTGGGCCCGGACGAACTGGCCTGATACGACGGCACCGCTTTGCCGCAACACATGGCCGCTCGCCGGCGTCGCACGACACCGGCGGGCGGCTTTCCCGATTCCGTTTCGAAAGGAGTGACACGATGGCGCTTCACGTAATTGCTTCCCTGTTCCTGAAACCCGAACACGCGCAGGCCGCCGAGGCCGAGCTGCGCAGCATGGTCGCCAAGACGCGCACCGAGCCGGGCAACCGGCGCTACGACCTGTTCCGCGAGCAGGACGGCTCGCCGAACCTGCACCTGTACGAGATCTACGACGACCAGGCTGCATTCGACGCGCACCTCGCGAGCCCGTATTTCGGCGAATTCCGCACGAAGTCGGCCGACTGGTTCACGGCGCCGCCCGTCATCAAGGTGCTGTCGGGCATCGACGTGGCAGAGTAAGGACGTAGTAGCAACACCACCGCCGCGGCTCGCCCCACCCGGGCTGCACGGCACCCGTTGCGCACGACGCACCGGCGATGACGACGACGACACGGCGCAGCGCATCGCTCGCGCCGCTTCCCCAATACACCGGCCCGGAGGCTGAATGGTCACCCTCAACATCAACGGCGAAACCCGCACGGTCGACGCCCCCGACGACATGCCCTTGCTCTGGGTGCTGCGCGACGTCGTCGGCCTCACCGGCACCAAGTTCGGCTGCGGGATTGCGCAATGCGGCGCGTGCACCGTGCATCTCGACGGTGTCGCCGCGCGTTCATGCGTGCTGCCGGTCGCAGCCGTCGCGGGCCGCAAGATCACGACGATCGAAGCCGTCGGCGCGACGCCGGCCGGCCACAAGGTCCAGCAGGCGTGGCGCGAGCTCGACGTCGTTCAATGCGGCTACTGCCAGTCGGGGCAGGTGATGGCCGCCACGGCGCTGATCGCGTCGAACCCGAACCCGAGCGATGCCGACATCGATGCGGCGATGGCCGGCAACATCTGCCGCTGCGGCACGTACAACCGGATTCGCGCGGCGGTGAAGCAAGCCGCGAAGGGGGCCTGACATGTCACGCGGACTGATCGAAGCAGGTCGGGCCGGCGCAGGCGTGTCGCGCCGGTCGTTTCTGAAACTCGGCATGTCGCTCGGCGCGGCGGCCGGCGGTGGCTTGCTGCTCGGCTTCAGCCTGCCGGCGGCGGGCGACGACGCACGGCGCTCGGTGATCGGCGGCGATGCGGCCGAACCCGCGCAGCCGGGCGTATTCGCCCCGAACGCGTTCGTGCAGATCGACCGCGCCGGCCGGGTCACGCTGGTGATGCCGAAGGTCGAGATGGGGCAGGGTGTCTATACGTCGCTGCCGATGCTGATCGCCGAGGAACTCGAAGTGCCGCTGTCGAGCGTGACGCTCGATCATGCGCCGCCGAACGAGAAGCTGTTCCTCGATCCGCTGCTCGGCGGCCAGCTCACCGGCGGCTCGACGTCGATACGCTATGCGTGGGAGCCGATGCGCCGTGCGGGCGCCACGGCGCGCACGCTGCTGGTGGCCGCGGCGGCCAAGCAATGGAACGTCGATCCGGCCAGCTGCCGCGCGGCGAACGGCGAAGTGCAGCATCCGCCGAGCGGCCGCCGTGCGTCATACGGCCAGTTGGCCGATGCCGCCGCGAAGCTGCCGGTGCCGAAGGACGTCGCGCTGAAGAAGCCGGAAGATTTCAAGCTGATCGGCACGCCCGCGAAGCGCCTCGATTCGCCGGAGAAGGTCGACGGCACCGCGCAGTTCGGGCTCGACGTACGCCTGCCCGGCATGCTGTACGCGGTGATCGTGAACAGCCCGGTGTTCGGCGGCACCGTCGCGAGCGTCGACGATACGGCCGCGAAGAAGATTCCGGGCGTGCGCCAGGTCGTCCGCGTCGACAATGCGGTCGCGGTGGTCGGCGATCACACGTGGGCCGCGAAGCGCGGCGCATCGGCGCTCGTCGTGAAATGGAACGAGGGCGCGGGCGCGAAGGTATCGACGAAGGATCTGTTCGCGGATCTCGCGCAAGCGGCGGCGACCGGCAAGGGCGCGGTCGCTCGCAAGGAAGGCGACGTCGGCAAGGCCTTCGCGAACGCGAAGACGCGTGTCGACGCCGTCTACGAACAGCCGTTGCTCGCGCACGCGACGATGGAACCCGTGAACTGCACGGTGCACGTGCGTGGCGACGGCTGCGACATCTGGGTCGGCACGCAGGTGCCGACCCGGGTCCGCGACACGGCGCAGCAACTGACCGGGCTGTCGCCGGACAAGATCGTCGTGCACAACCACCTGCTCGGCGGCGGGTTCGGCCGGCGGCTCGAAACGGACATGGTCGGCCAGGCCGTGAAGGTCGGCAAACAGGTCAATGCGCCGGTGAAGGTGATCTGGACGCGCGAGGAGGATGTCCAGCACGACATGTACCGGCCGTGCTACTACGACAAGATCTCGGCCGGCCTCGACGCGAACGGCAAGCCGGTCGCGTGGCAGCACCGGATCGTCGGCTCGTCGATCATGGCGCGCTTCGCGCCGCCCGCGTTCCAGAACGGCGTCGATCCCGATGCGGTCGAGGTCGCGGCCGAACTGCCTTACGACCTGCCGAACCAGCTCGTCGACTACGTGCGGCAGGAACCGCGCCACGTGCCGACCGCGTTCTGGCGAGGCGTCGGGCCGACGCGCGGCACGTTCGTCGTCGAGAGCTTCATCGACGAACTGGCCACCCAGACCAGGACCGACCCGGTGCAATACCGCCGCGCACTGCTCGACAAGACGCCGCGCGCCCGCAACGTGCTCGACGTCGCGACGAAGGCCGCCGGCTGGGGCGCGTCGCTGCCGAAGGGGCAAGGGCGCGGCGTCTCGGTGATGCACGCATTCGGCAGCTTCTTCTCGATCGTCGTCGACGTCGCCGTGGACGGCGGCGAGGTGCAGGTCAAGCGCGTCGTGTGCGCGGTCGATTGCGGGATGTTCGTGAATCCGAACACGATCGAAGCGCAGGTGCAGGGCGGCATCATCTTCGGGATCACGGGCGCGCTGTACGGCGAGATCACGATCGAGGACGGCCGCGTCGTACAGGGCAACTTCACCGACTACCGGATGATGCGGATCAACGAGACGCCGCCGATCGAGGTCCATCTCGTGAAGAGCGGCGAGGCGCCGGGCGGGATCGGCGAGCCGGGCACGGCGGCAACCGCGGCGGCGCTGTCGAACGCGATCTTCGCGGCCACCGGCACGCGCCTGCGCAAGCTGCCGGTCGGCAACCAGCTGAAGACGGCTTGAGGGGAGGCGACGATCATGCGAAACCTCACCCTGAACACGCTCCGCGCGTCACTGCTGGCCCTGTCTGCGCTGCTCGCCGGCACGGCCGCGCATGCGGCACCGACGGCGCCGGCCGACAACGCGCTCGTCGCACGCGGCGCGTACCTCGCGAAAGCCGGCGACTGCGTGGCGTGCCACACCGCGCCACACGGTACGCCGTTCGCGGGCGGCCTGAAGATGGTCACGCCGATGGGCGCGATCTACACGACCAACATCACGCCCGACCCGGAAACCGGCATCGGCGGCTACACGGAAGCCGACTTCGCCGGCGCACTGCGCAAGGGCGTCGCGAAGGACGGTCACAACCTGTACCCGGCGATGCCGTATCCGTCGTACGCGAAGCTGAAGGACGACGACGTGAAGGCGCTGTACGCGTACTTCATGCACGGCGTCGAACCAGTGAAGCAGGCGAACCGGCCGTCCGACATCCCGTGGCCGCTCAACACGCGCTGGCCGCTCGCGCTGTGGAACATGGTGTTCCTCGACACGGCGCCTTACGCCGACAAACCGGCCAAGGACGCGATGTGGAACCGTGGTGCGTATCTCGTGCAGGGGCTCGGACACTGCGGGTCGTGCCACACGCCGCGCGGCGTCGGCTTCCAGGAAAAGGCGCTCGACGAAAGCGGCGCGGCGTTCCTGTCGGGCGCGCCGATCGACAACTGGTTCGCGTCGAACCTGACCGGCGAGCACAACACCGGGCTCGGCCGCTGGAACGACGCCGACGTCGCGCAGTTCCTGAAGACCGGCGCGAACCGGCATGCGACCGCGTTCGGCTCGATGGTGAGCGTGATCAACCACAGCACGCAGGCACTGACCGACGACGATCTGGCCGCAATGTCGCGCTACCTGAAATCGCTGCCGCCCGCGGGCGGGACGGGCGCACCGCCGTACAGCTACGATCCGAAGGCGACACAGGTCGCGCTGGGCCGGCCCGCTGCCGATCCGGGCGCGAAGGTGTATAACGCTTACTGCCTGCATTGCCACGGTGCGGACGGGCGCGGCTATGCACCGCTGCTCGCGCCGCTCGCCGGCAATCCGAACGTCCTCGAGGCCGATGCATCGTCGCTGATCAACGTGACGCTGAACGGCAGCGACACGCTCGTGATCGGCGGCGTGCCTTCCGCGTATCCGATGCCGGCGTTCTCGAACCAGCTGAACGACCGGCAGATCGCCGACGTGCTGACGTTCATGCGCGCCGGCTGGAACAACGGCGCGCCGGCCGTGCAGGCGGCAGACGTCGCGAAACTCCGCAAGGCAACGGCGGCCGCGCGCTGAGCGCGGCGCGAGGCGGACTGACGGCGGGCCCGCGTGCCGGCCGTCGGCGCCGCCGGGTGCGTGCCTGCCCCGGCGGCTTTGCTCTTTCTGTCAACCGGCGCGCGGCCGTTCGCGGCAGCGCGCGTTTTATCGACGCAATGTAGGGGTGTCTGGATGGCTAACGTGACTTATACGGATACGCAACTGCTGATCGACGGCGAGTGGGTCGACGCCGCGAGCGGCAAGACGATCGACGTCGTGAACCCGGCGACCGGCCAGCCGATCGGCAAGGTGGCCCACGCGGGCATCGCCGATCTCGACCGGGCGCTCGCCGCCGCGCAACGCGGCTTCGAAGCATGGCGCAAGGTGCCTGCGCACGAGCGCGCGGCGACGATGCGCAAGGCGGCCGCGCTGGTGCGCGAACGCGCCGACGCGATCGCGCAGCTGATGACGCAGGAACAGGGCAAGCCGCTCACCGAGGCGCGCGTCGAAGTGCTGTCGGCGGCCGACATCATCGAATGGTTCGCGGACGAAGGCCGCCGCGTGTACGGCCGGATCGTGCCGCCGCGCAACCTCGGGGCGCAGCAGACGGTCGTGAAGGAGCCGGTTGGCCCGGTCGCCGCATTCACGCCGTGGAATTTCCCGGTCAACCAGGTCGTGCGCAAGCTGAGCGCGGCGCTCGCGACCGGCTGCTCGTTTCTCGTGAAGGCGCCGGAAGAAACCCCGGCATCGCCGGCCGCGCTGCTGCGCGCGTTCGTCGACGCAGGCGTGCCGGCCGGCGTGATCGGCCTCGTGTACGGCGATCCGGCTGAAATCTCGTCGTACCTGATCCCGCACCCGGTGATCCGCAAGGTCACGTTCACGGGTTCGACGCCGGTCGGCAAGCAGCTTGCCGCGATGGCCGGCCTGCACATGAAGCGCGCGACGATGGAGCTGGGCGGCCACGCGCCGGTGATCGTCGCCGAGGATGCGGACGTCGCGCTCGCGGTGAAGGCCGCCGGCGGCGCGAAGTTCCGCAACGCGGGTCAGGTCTGCATTTCGCCGACGCGCTTCCTCGTGCACAACAGCATCCGCGACGAATTCACGCGCGCGCTGGTCAAGCATGCGGAAGGGCTGAAGGTCGGCAACGGCCTCGAGGAAGGCACGACGCTCGGCGCGCTCGCGAACCCGCGCCGCCTCACCGCGATGGCATCGGTCGTCGACAACGCGCGCAAGGTCGGTGCACGCATCGAAACCGGCGGCGAACGGATCGGCTCGGCAGGCAACTTCTTCGCGCCGACCGTGATTGCCGACGTGCCGCTCGAGGCGGACGTGTTCAACAACGAGCCGTTCGGCCCGGTCGCCGCGATCCGCGGCTTCGACAAGCTCGAGGACGCGATCGCCGAAGCGAACCGTCTGCCGTTCGGGCTGGCCGGCTACGCGTTCACGCGTTCGTTCGCGAACGTCCATCTGCTCACGCAGCGGATGGAAGTCGGGATGCTGTGGATCAACCAGCCGGCGACGCCGTGGCCGGAAATGCCGTTCGGCGGCGTGAAGGACTCGGGTTATGGCTCGGAAGGCGGGCCGGAAGCGCTGGAACCGTACCTCGTCACGAAGTCGGTCACGGTGATGGCGGTCTGACGATCGGCCGTCCGTCGCCCCATGCCGCCGTTCCCGCGTCAGCGGGGCGGCGGTTTTTTTTTCGGGCCCGCAACGGAATCCGGCGCCGCATCGAACCGCATTGCGGAGCATCGGCCCATCGCCTATCCTCAGATCAATACAACTACCGGACTGGACGGACGGCAGGGACGCCGGTAGCAGAGCAACGACAACCGCGCGCGAAGCGCGAACCGAGAGGCTGCGCCCGTGACCGGGCGACCGGCAGGCGGTTCCCATGACTTTCCGACACCCGGGCCCGGCCCCAGTGCTTTCCACGCACAACGCAAAACACAAAGCGGGAGCAGTTCGGTCAACCACCACTACGGAGATATCGTCATGGGCAATTCGGTAGCAAATCAATTCGTCGATTGGGGTTCCGAATACCACGCGCCACCCTGGCAAGCGAACGACAACATCGCGATTGCGCCCGGCGCGACGACCGTATTCGATCTCCTGACCGCCGACGGCGTGTCGCCCGCCCTCAACCCGCAATCGCAGGGATCGGGCGCAAGCCTGTTCGTGACGGCCCTGGGCGGCGTGGAAGCGAACCAGGACGGAAACGGCTACTGGTGGGTGTATTTCGTCAACGGTCAGATGCCCGACGTCTCCTGCGCGGTCTACACGCTGCAACCCGGCGATAGCGTGGCCTGGGACTACAAGCACTACTCGAGCGGCCTGAAGCAGGCCGTTCATCCGCCGCTGGCCTGACGGCTGCGGGCGCGGCACGGGCGGGAAGGCGAATCGTCTTCCCGCGCCTCCGCTTCGTCAGTGCCGCCCGCTGCCGCGATAACTTTCCACTTCGGCGTCGTATGCGGCCAGGAACGCCTTGCCGAACACCGACGCGAAATCGTCCTCGATCGCGAACACCGTGTCGCGATGGGTTGCCGCGTAGCGATCCCACATCCTCGCCTTGTACAGCGACGGCACGCGCTTCTCGTACCAGCGCATCGCGTCGTCGCGCTCGCGCAGCCGCTGCGGCGAAAAGCGCGTGAGCAGATCCATCAGCGCGGCGCGCATGCCGGCGACCATGCCGATCTGGTGCGCGTGCAGATCCTGGAACGCGTCGCTGACCGCACTCTGCGGCGACATGAAGCCCGGCAGCGGCAGCCCGAACATCTGACGCAGCACCGCGCCGCCGTCGGGCAACAGTTTCAGCGGATTGTTCTCGCGATCGAGCAGCATTGTCATGTGCGCCTTCACCTCGCGCTTCAGGATGCTGCGCGACGACAGCAGTTCGACCGTGCCGTTCGCGAACAGCGCCAGCAACTGGCCGGCGATGTACAGCTGTTCGGCCGACCACTGGTGCGATTCAGCCGCCGTATCGAGCCCCGCGCCTTCGAAGAAGGCACTCAGCAGTTCGTCCGGCGTCGGCGGTGTCGGCCTCGCTCGCTCGGCATGCGGCGCCGGTTCGTCGGCCGGCCGTGCGCCGGTGTGCGCAGCCGCCGGATGCACGCGCACGTGCTGGGCCCACTCGGGCGCGTGGTCGGCCTGGGCCGGGTGCGAGGCGTCGCGATCCGCCTGCGCCCCCGCGCCCGGCCCACCGATACCGCCCGACGACTGCGCGAACAGGTCGAGCGGATCGGTCGACAACTGGTTCAGGTCCCGCGGTGACGGCCCGGACGGTGCGGCCTGCGCGGCCCGGCGATCCGGTTGCGGCGTGTCCGCACGCGCCGGGCCGCCCGGCCGGGTGCCGGCATCCGCCCGGGTGCGCGGCGCGAGACGATCCTGGAGCAGCCCCCAGAGCCGGATGCCGGCGCCTTTCGTATCGACGCGCGAAGGCGACGGTTGCGCGGGGGCGGCGGCCGAGCGCGTGTGCGGCGGGTCCGCCCGCACACCGGTGTCGGGCGCCATGTCGATGACCGGCGCGTCGTCGCCGTCATCGCGTTCCGCGCGCAACACGTAAGGCCCGATGCGAATGATGTCGCCCGTGTTGAGCGGACGCTCCTGCGCATAGCCGACCGGCTCGCGGTTCACCTCGATCGTCGATACGCTGCTCAGGTTCTTCAGCAGGCACGTGTCGTCGCCGACCTGCAGCAGGGCCTGCAAGCGCGAAATCTGCCGGGTGTCGTCGTGCAGCACCAGATGGTTGTCGCTGGCTCGGCCGATGGTGCCGCCCGGCGGATGAAACACGACGGCGTCATAGGAGTCGTTTTCGACCGGCTCGCCGGCATGTTCGATCACGATCAGTTGCATGTCATACGTCGCTCGGTGAATGAGGCGCGCGCGGAATCCGTCCCGTTCAGGATGTCGACGCGTGCCTGCGGCGCGCGAATTCGAATGCGGGCCCCCAGATCGGATGCCCCTTTTCGGCGGGGGACAAGTCGAAGCGCGGGTTGAGGTCGAGGATCTTCGAGAACTCGGCGCGGCACGGCGCAATGCGGTTCGTCACGCAATAGCTGAACGCAAGGAGCTTGTGCGCGGCGACCTGCGTATCGGTGTCGGCGCCGTCGATCTCCTTCGCGTGGCTCAGGAGCGCGATCGTGCGCCCATAGTCGCCGGCGGCGTACGCGGCACGCGCGCTGTCGACCGTTGCATGCGCGGCCGACTGCGTCGGGGACGTGCTGCATCCGCCTGCCCCCAGCAACCACGCGCCGAGGAAAACAACAATCGATGCACGGCCTTTCATTATTGAAATTAAGAATTCGCGTAATTGGAAGGGGGCGCACAAGCGCTGTTGGATTCTAGTGCCAATCATCGATGCCGATGTTGCTGTTACGTTTTGTTTCAAGTGGCCGATCGGATTCCATTAAAGCCTGAAAATAGACTACGAATTTCAGTGCTTGTTAATCCAGAAAAACGACCTATAGTTCGCTGTGTTTTTCGGATTTGTCAGTTGTTTGGCCAGTGCTCGTCAATGCCGGAAAAAACGGGACATCCGTTCAGGCAGCACGAATAGCCTGGCACATCGTCAGGGCCGCGCGACCCTTGTCCGGCGGCCGGCCGGCTCGTGCCTCCGAGCCTATCCGAAAGATATCGACGCAATAGAACCGGGCCGCCCAGGCGAACCGGTCGGATTAACTTTTTCCGTCAAATGATCAATATCAATTCAATTACCTGTCATCCCGCCAAATCAACTTTCAAAAACCCTGAATGATTTGACCCGGCTTCCGACAAGAACAATTTGCCGACGCCATTTTCAATGGATGGATTTGACAGCCACATAATTACCGGTCAATTAATTGTCCCTTTTTTAATCCGGTCAACCGGTTTCGCACTCGGAAACCAGCGGATGGCTATTGGGTGGCGAGGGTGGAATATGCAATGGCGGTCGAGCAGTTTCATCGTATGGGGATGCGTCTTGCTGTTTCCGGGGTGCGGCGCGACGGAGCACGCGGCCGCGGTCCCGTATGCGATCACGGTCGACGTGGCGCCTGACGTCAACCCCGACATGAATCGCAAGCCCTCACCGATCGTACTGAAGGTGTTCCAGCTTCGCGCGGCGTCGGGCTTCGACAGCGCGGACTTCTTCTCGCTGCAGGACAAGCCCGAGAACGTGCTCGGCGCGGACCTGCTCGGCACCGACCGCGTGATCCTGCGGCCGGGCGAATCGCGCACGCTGCACTATCGCGGCAATGTCGAGGCCGGCGCGATCGGTGTCGTCGCCGAATACCGGATGCTCGAAAAGAACCGCTGGCGGCTGACGGTGCCGCTGCCGCGCGCGAAGCAGCTCAACCTCTACAAGTTCTGGCAGACGTCGCCGGGCGAACTGAAGCTGTCGATCGCGGTCAGGAACGGCGGCATCGCGCTGAACAATCCGCAGGGGCGCCCATGACCGAACCGACGATGTCCGCGACGCCGGTCGCGGCGCTCCGCCAGCGCGTGGTGTGGACCGAGGGAATGTTCCTGCGTCCGCAGCATTTCCAGCAGCTGGAGCGCCACTGGGAACGCTACGTCGCGCTGCGCTGCCTGCCGCTGCAGGGCTTCTACTGGGGCTTCGACGCGCTGGAACTCGATCGCGAGCAACTGGCGCTCGGCAAGGTCGCGCTGCGTGCCGCGTCGGGCGTGATGCGCGACGGCACGCCGTTCGACCTGTCGCATCCGGACGATCTCCCCGCACCGCTCGACGTGCCGGCCGACGCGAAGGACCAGCTCGTCGTGCTTGCGCTGCCGCTGTGGCGCGGCGGCGGCGAAGAGGTGTCGTTCGGCGCAGGCGCCGCTAACGGCGCAAGCGGCGCGAGCGCCGGCGCGGACGTCGCGCGCTATGTCGTGCGCGAATACGAGGTGGCCGACGCGAACGCGGTCGCGCTCGGACCCGCGCTGCTGCAGACGGGCCGCCTGAACGTGCGGCTGATGCTCGACGCCGAATTGACCGGCGACTGGCACGCGCTCGGCGTTACGCGCATCGTCGAACGGCGCACCGATTCACGGCTGCTGGCCGACGACGGCTATATTCCGCCGCGGCTCGTCGCGCAGCGCGATCCGGTGCTGCTCGCCTATGCGCGCGAACTGCACGGGCTGCTCACGCAGCGCAGCGAGGCGCTCGCGGCGCGGCTGTCGGAGCCCGGGCGCGGCGGCGTGTCGGAAGTCGCGGATTTCCTGCTGCTGCAGCTCGTGAACCGCTATCTCGCGCTGACCTGGCATGCGCAGCAGCATGTGTCGACACATCCGGAAGCGCTGTTCTGCGACTGGCTGAAGCTCGCGTGCGACCTGAGCACGTTCACGGCGGCGGGCCGGCGCCCGCAGTCGCTTGCCGTGTACGTGCATGACGATCTGCGCACGAGCTTCGCGGAACTGATGACGGAACTGCGCCGGTCGCTGTCGACCGTGCTGGAGCAAAACGCGATCCAGATCGAGCTGCGCGATGCGGGCAACGGGATCCGCGTCGCGACGCTCGCCGATCCTGCGCTGCGCGATACGGCCGGCTTCGTGCTCGCGGTGCGCGCCGACGTGCCGGCCGACAGCCTGCGCACCCGTTTTCCGGCGCAAGCGAAGCTCGGGCCCGTCGAGCGGATCCGCGATCTCGTGCAGTTGCAGCTGCCGGGCATCACGATGCGGCAGTTGCCGGTCGCGCCGCGGCAGATCCCGTATCACGCGGGCCATACGTACTTCGAGATCGACAAGGGCAGCGACCTGTGGAAGCAGCTGGCGCGCTCCGGCGGTCTCGCATTTCATTTTGCCGGCGAATTCCCCGGACTCTCGATGGAGTTCTGGGCGATACGCGGGTGACGGCGGGGCGACGCGATGAACTCTTCTTCCGATCCGATCTCCGCCGGCGCCGGCGGATTCGTGCCGCCGAATCCGGGCGGCATGCATCCGGCTGCCGCGTCGGGTACGGCCGGGCCGACGGCCACGCAACCGCGCCCCGGCCGCTGGGCCGCGAGCGGCACGAACCCGCTCGTCGCCGCTGCCAACCCGCTGCTCAACCTGGTGCCGCAGATCCGCTCGACCGTCCACCATCCGAATCCCGCGTGGCTGCGCGAGCATCTCGTCGTCGAGATCCGGCAGTTCGAGGCGCGTGCGCAGGAAGCCGGCGTGCCGTCCGAGGCGATCATCGGCGCGCGCTACTGCCTGTGCACGGCGCTCGACGAGGCGGCCGCGCTGACGCCGTGGGGCGGCAGCGTATGGTCGTCGCACAGCCTGCTGGTGTCGTTCCACAACGAGACGTGGGGCGGCGAAAAGTTCTTCCATCTGCTCGAACGCCTGTCGCAGCAGCCGCGCCAGCATCTCGACCTGCTCGAACTGCTGTATTTCTGTCTCGCGCTCGGCTTCGAGGGCCGCTATCGCGTGCTCGACAACGGCCATGCGGAACTCGATGCGCTGCGCCGCCAGCTTGCGCTCACAATCCGCTCGGTGCGCGGCGAATTCGAACCCGCGCTGTCGCCGCACTGGCGCGACGTCGTCACGCGCGACGTCGCGCGCCGCTTCGTCGTGCCGCTGTGGGTGTGCGTGGCGCTCGCGCTGCTGATCGGCTTCGGCGTGTTCGTCGGGCTGCGCATCGCGCTCGCCGGGCATTCGGACCAGCTGTTCGCGTCGATCGACGCACTCCATGTGCCGAAGCTGCAGCCCGCACAAGCGCCACCGCGCCCGGCGCCGGCGCCGCGCATCGCGCAGTTCCTCGCGCCCGAGATCGCGGCCGGCCTCGTGTCGGTGCGCGACGACGCCGATCGCAGCGTGATCGTGCTGCGCGGCGACGGGCTGTTCAAGTCCGGCTCGACGTCGGTGATCGACCGTTACGCACCGGTGCTCGCGCGCGTCGCCGATGCGCTGAACAAGGTGCCCGGCAACGTGCGCGTGACCGGCTATACCGACGACACGCCGGTGCATACGGCGCGCTTCGCGTCGAACTGGGATTTGTCGCGCGAACGCGCGGAAGCCGTGCGCACCATGATCGCGGCGCGGCTCGACCATCCGGAACGGCTCGCGGCGGAAGGGCGCGGCACGCTCGATCCGGTCGCGCCGAACGATTCGCCCGCGAATCGCGCGCTGAACCGGCGCGTCGAGATCACGCTGCTGCCGGCGCCCGGCAGCGCCGCCGTCGGCGCGACGCAGGGGGCGAACTGACATGAACCAGGCTGTCGCGCGTTTCGTCCGGCCATTGCCGTCGCGGGAAATCTGGACCTTCGCCGGTCTCGTCGTGCTCGCGTGCTTCGTGTGGCTCGCGGGCCCGCTGTTCGCGTTCGCCGAATTCCGGCCGCTTGAAAGCAGCTGGGCGCGCGGGCTGACGATCGCGGTGCTGTTCATCGCGTGGGGCGCACGCGTCGCATGGCGCAGTTGGCGCGCCGGCCGCCTCAACGCACAGTTGCTGAACCAGCTGCGCGAAGCCGCACCGGGGCCGGCCACCGCCGGCGATCCGGCGAAAGCGCAGCTCGACGAGTTGCGCAGCCGCTTCGACGAAGCCGCGACGCTGCTGAAGAAAGTCCGCTTCGGGCAGGCCGATACCGTGCGCCGCGGCCTGCCGCGCTGGTTCGACCGGGTCTCGCGCCAGTATCTGTACCAGTTGCCGTGGTACGTGTTCATCGGCGCGCCCGGTTCGGGCAAGACCACCGCGCTCGTGAATTCCGGGCTCAGCTTTCCGCTTGCCGAGCAGTTCGGCCGCGCGGCGATTCGCGGCGTGGGCGGTACGCGGCACTGCGACTGGTGGTTCACGAACGATGCGGTGCTGATCGACACGGCCGGCCGCTACACGACGCACGAAGGCAACCGCGCGCTCGACGAGGCCGAGTGGAAAGGCTTCGTCGAGCTGCTGAAGAAATACCGCACGCGCCAGCCGCTGAACGGCGCGATGCTGACGATCAGCGTCGCCGACCTGCTCGGCGCATCGGAGGCCGAACGCACGCAGCACGCGATGGTGCTGCGCAAGCGGCTGCTCGAACTGCGCGCGCAGCTCGGCATCCGCTTTCCCGTGTACCTGCTCGTGACGAAGGCCGACCTGCTGGCCGGCTTCGCCGAATATTTCGGAGCGTACGGCCGCGCGGAATGTGCGCAGGTATGGGGCTTCACGTTCCCGCTCGCGCAGAGCGAGGCGCCGGGCTTCGACCTGCGCGCGGCATTCGACCGCGAATACCGGCTGCTGCACCAGCGGCTGAACGACGGTCTGCCCGAGCTGCTCGCCGCGCAGACCGACGCGCGCCAGCGCGAGATGACCTACCTGCTGCCGCAGCAGATCGCCGACTTGCAGGACATGCTCGGCCAGTTCGTCGCCGAAGTGTTTTCGGTGTCGAGCTACGAGCCGATGCCGATGCTGCGCGGCGTCTACCTGACGAGCGGCACGCAGGAGGGCACCGCATTCGATCGGGTGATGAGCGGCATCAAGCGCTTCCTGAAGATCGAGGGCGTGCCGCCGGCCGCGCAGGTCGGCTCGACCGGGCGCAGCTTCTTCCTGAAATCGCTGCTGCAGGAGCACATCTTCCGCGAAGCCGCGCTCGCCGGCAGCGACCTGCGCTGGCACCAGAAGCGGCGCGTGCTGCAGATCGCCGGCTACGTGCTGCTCGCACTGGTGTGTGTCGCCGTGCTGGCCGCGTGGCTGCGCAGCTATGCGAACAACCGCGCGTATCTCGACCAGATCTCCGCGCGCGTGCCGGCCGTCGATTCGCAGATCGCCGGCGCGAAATTCTCCGGTGCGTCCGACATCGCGCGGCTGCTGCCCGTGCTCGACGCGCTCGGCGGCCTCGCGAATGCGGGCGGCGTCGATCTGCAGCATCCGCCGCTCGCGTACCGCTGGGGGCTGTTCCAGGGCGAGAAGATCGACGAGGCCGTCGAGGCCGTGTACCGGCGCGCGCTCGACGACGTGCTGCTGCCGATCGCCGCGAGCCGCATGGAGGCCGCGCTGCGCGACGCACGGCCCGACGAAACCGAATACGCGTATGCGGCGCTGAAGGCGTACCTGATGCTGTACGACAGCGCACACTACGATCCCGCGTTCGTGCAGGCCGTCGTCGACCTCGAAATGGAACGCTCGCTGCCGCCCGATTTCTCGCCGGCCGAACGCGCCGCGCTGCGCGCGCATCTCGCCGCGCTGTTCGGCAGCCGCGTCGCGGTGTCGCCGTATCCGATGAACGAGCGGCTCGTGGCCGACGTGCGCGACCGGCTGCGGCAGGTGCCGTTCTCGCAACGGCTGTACCGGCAGCTCACGCGCACGCTGCGCCCGGCCACGGCGGCGTTCGACTTCAGCGTCGTCCGCGCGGTCGGCCCCGACGCGTCGCTGGTGTTCCGTCGCCAGAGCGGCAAGTCGTTGTCGGAAGGCGTGCCGGGCCTCTATACGCGCAACGGCTATCGCAACGTGTTCGCGCCGCGTCTGGCCGGCGAGGTCGAAGCGTACGGGCGCGAGGAAGTGTGGGTGCTGAACCTCGGCCTGTCCGAGATCCCCGGGCCGAACGACGCGGCCGCCTGGGCGCGCGACATCCGCCAGCTCTACCTGAACGATTACCTGAAGATCTGGGACGACTATCTCGCGGACATCAAGCTGCAGCGCACGGCAACGCTCGCGCAGAGCATCCAGGTCGCGCGCGCGCTGTCGTCGGCCGATTCGCCGCTCACGCGGCTGATGGTGGCGCTCGCGCGCGACACGGCGCTCGGCGATGCGCCGGGCGGCGCGCGCAATCTCGCGTCGCGTGCGCAGGACAAGGTCGACGAAGCGCGCAGTTCCCTGTCGCAGATCTTCGCGGGGCAGGCCAGCGACGCCAATCCGTCGGCAGCGGCGCCCGCGAGCCCCGAACAGGTGGTCGACAGCCATTTCGCCGGGCTGCGCGCGTTCGCCCCGGGTAGCGGCGACCAGGCGCAGGCATTCGACGCGGTGCTGAAGTCGATCGACGCGCTGTACACGTACCTGACGGCCACCGACGACGCGCTGAGGAGCGGCGCGCAGCCGCCGCCGTCGGACGCCCCCGCGCGGCTGCGCGCGCAGGCCGGCCGCCTGCCGACGCCGTTCCGGGAAGTGCTCGACGACCTGTCGAACGTCGCGAACGGCAGCGTCGCGACCGTCGAGCAGCGCAGCGTCGCGCAGCGCGCCGGCGCGAACGTCGGCGACTTCTGCCGGCAGGCGATCGCGGGCCGCTATCCGTTCGCGCGCGGTGCGTCGCGCGACGTCGCGCCGGCCGATTTCGCGCAGATGTTCGCCCCGGGCGGGCTGATGGACGATTTCTTCCAGAAGAACCTGCAGTCGATCGTCGATACGACGTCGCACCCGTGGCGCTTCGCGAACCGCAATGCGGACGCCGATCCGTCGGCCGCCGCGATGCTCGCGTCGTTCGAAAAGGCCGCGGTGATCCGCGACGTCTATTTCGGCGGCGGCGCGCGCACCGCGCAGTTGAAGGTGCAGATCCAGCCGCTCGAAATGGACCCGTCGATCACGGAGATGGTGCTCGACGTCGACGGGCAGATCGTCCGCTACGCGCACGGTCCGCTCGTGCAGAGCGCGGTGGACTGGCCGGGCCCGCGCGGCAGCAACCAGGTGCGGCTGCAGGTGTCGGGCCAGGCCGGCGCGTCCGATGGCTTCGCGGCCGACGGGCCGTGGGCGCTGCACCGGCTGTTCGACCGTGCGGCCGTGTCGGCCGGGCGCGGTTCGGACCAGATGATTGCGCGCTTCACGGTCGACGGCAAACCGATCGTGCTGCAGGTGAATGCGGGCAGTGTCCGCAATCCGTTCCGGCTGCCCCAGATGGAGTCCTTTACATGCCCTCCGAAGCCATGAGCCCGACGCCGCCGCTCGCGCGCGCCGACGGCGACGCGCCGGCCTGGTACGGGAAGATTCCCGGCGCCGGCGACTTCGTGAACAGCCGGCTGCCGCATGCGCTCGCGCTGTGGTGGGAACGCTGGCTCCAGCAGGGGATGGCCGCGATGCGCCAGCACGGCACGGACGAGATCGAGCGCCACTACACGGTCGCGCCGGTCTGGAACTTCCTGATCCCGGCGGGCGCCGGCGCGTCGTGCGTGCAGCCGGGCTGCCTCGCGCCGAGTTGCGACCGCGTGGGGCGCTACTACCCGGTGATCGTCACGCTGCCGATGCGCGCGGCCGATTACTGGAACGGGCTGCCCGACGCCGCCGGCGCGTTCTACTGGCAGATCGGCCACGCGCTGCTCGACGCGATCCGCCATGCGCGTGCGCCGGGCGATCTCGATCGGACGCTCGAACGCGTGCGGCTCGCACCGGGCGGCGGCCGTTACGCGGACATCGACGAACGCTCGTCGGCAGCGTTGCCGGCGCAGCCGGCCGCGGCCGCATGGCCCGGGCTGTCCGGCTATTTCGATCCGCACGGCGGCACCAGCTTCTGGTGGACCAACCGCGCCGACGGATCACCGCTGCGCACGCATGCGCATACGGGCACGCCCGACAACGCGCTGTTCCTGACGCTGTTCGGCGGCGGCTAGCGGCCCGGAGGAAGGCCGGCGGGGCAACACGCAGTTTCGAGAGGTGGTGGAGATGAAGGACGCTGGATCGAGAGATCACGAGCACGACACCGCGACACGCGGCGACGCTTCCGAATTCACGGTGCGGCCGCTGCCGCTCGGCCATCGCCTCGGCGAGCTTCAGCTCGACGAGGTGCTGGGCATTGGCGGTTTCGGCATCGTCTATCGCGCGTTCGACCGCACGTTGCGGCGCGCGGTCGCGATCAAGGAATACATGCCGTCGATGCTGGCGACGCGCGGTGGCGACTATACGGTGTCGCTGCGTTCCGAGCGGTTCGCGCAGGCGTTCGACGCGGGGCGCGGCGCGTTCCTCAACGAAGCGCGCCTGCTCGCGCAGTTCGACCATCCGGGGCTCGTCAAGGTCCTGCACTTCTGGGAAAGCCACGGCACCGCCTACATGGTGATGCCGTTCTACGAAGGGCGCACGCTCAAGCAACTGCTCGACGGCGGGATGCGGATCAGCGAGACACAGTTGCGCAACATCGTCGGCGCGCTGCTCGGCGCGCTCGATACGCTGCACCGCGCGCAGTGCTTCCATCGCGACGTCGCGCTCGACAACGTGCTGATCCGCCCGAACGGCAGCGCGATCCTGCTCGACTTCGGCGCGGCGCGCAAACGGATCGGCGACCTGGTCGACGACGGCGCGATGATGATCAAGCCGGGCTACGCGCCGATCGAGCAGTACACCGACGATCCCGCATTCAGCCAGGGGCCGTGGACCGACCTCTATGCGCTCGGCGCGGTGATGCACGCGATGATCACCGGTGAGTTGCCGCCGGCGGCCGTCGTGCGCAGCATCAAGGACACGTACCGGCCGCTCGCGTCGCGCGAACTGCCGGCCGGCGAGGTGTACAGCCCGGCGTTCCTCGCGGCAGTCGATCATGCGCTGCAGTTGCGGATACCGGACCGGCCGGAATCGGTCGCGGCGTTCGCGGCGGAGCTGGGGTTGCGGGACGTCGACCGGACAGGAAGCGGGTATGGCGCGGCGGTCGTGCCACCGGCGGGCGATGCGGGCAGGGGCGGGGAAGGGAAGGCCGAAACCGCTTCCGCCGCGTCCGGTACCGCATCGACTACGGGTGCGTCGGCGACAGGCGAGGGCGGGACGGCTTCGGGCCAGGCCGATTCCGAGGTGCCGTCGTCGCCACCAGCGCGTGCGGACAACGGGTCGACGCCATCGGAAACCGCATCCGCTTCGTCAGTCATGTCGGGCGCGAAACCTGAGTCGGACGGATCTTCTACGTCGAAGGCGGCGGTACAAGGCGTCGCGATTGGCGCTACGGGGACGCCGGCAGCTTCAGCGGCAACGCATGCGGCGAAGCCTGCGGGATCCAATGCGCCGGACGGAGTTGTCGAACGCGCAAAGGAACCGCCCGCAGCGAGAACCGGAGCACACGACGATACCGGCACGCAACCGGCAAGTGCCGACGCAGCTATCCGCAAGGGTGACACCGCACCGGGAGCCGGAAATGCCGACGGAAATGCTGCCCCGATTGCCGGAGCCGCTGGAGCGACCGCGCCGCGGCCCGCCGCATCGGCCGCAGCGCCTGACGGCGCATCACCGCCGACCGGCCCCCCGCGTGCGGCGGCAGCCGCCGGATCGCGCAACCGCCGCATCCCGGTCTACGCCGGCGGCGCGCTCGTCGCACTGATCGCGGTTGGCCTTGCCGCGACCTATCTGTCGCGTCCGGCCCGCGTCGCCGACGAAGCCGCGCCCGCCGCGAGCCAGCCGCTGGCCGGCGCGTCGCCGCTTGCGAGCACGCCGGGCGCCACGCTGGCCCAGCAGGGGCCGACACCGACCGTCGTGCCGCCGTCGAGCCTGCCGGCCGGTTCGTCCGCGGAGGTTCCGCCGCCGCCCGCCGCTGCCGCGCCGGGCAGTGCGCCCGCCGTCGAAACCGCCACGCCCGCGCCGCAGGTCGCGACGACCGTGACGAACCCGCCTGCGCCGCAAGCCGGTTCGAGTTCAACCATCGCACCCGCCGGCAGCCTCGACGCATCGGAGCGGATCGTCAACGTGCCGCCGTCGGAAGCGGCCGGGGCCCAGCCAACCACGCCTTCGCCCGCGCGCAGGACGCAGGCGGAAGCCGAGCCGGCCGTCGCCGCCGTGAACGCGCCGACGGCCGAGTCGCAGCCGCGTCCGCCGAAGACGCAGGAAACCGTCCAGGTGCGTTTCAACGTGCGGCCGTGGGGCGATATCTACGTGAACGGTGCGCGGCGCGGCGCGAGCCCGCCGCTGCGCTCGGTGTCGCTGACGCCGGGCGTCTATGTGATCGAAATCCGCAACGGCTCGCTGCCGCCGTTGCACCGCACTGTCGCGATCGACTTCGGCAGCAAACCGGTCAACATCGACTATGCATTCGAATGACGTCAGCCAGGCGGCGCTGGCCGCCGCCGAATCTTCCGCGACATCGCCCGGCGTGCCGGCATCGCCGCACGCCGACCTGATCGGCCGGCTGCTCGCGGACGTCGCGCCCGATGCGCCGTGCGGCGCGAACCTCGAATACGACGCCGAGTTCCTGCAACTGCAGGAGCGTGCGACGCCGCGCGCCGAGCAGCAGTACGGCGACACCGTGATCCCGGCCGAGGCGCCCGACTGGCGTACGGTCGAGCGGCTTGCACTTGCGCTGTCCGCGCGCACGAAAGACCTGCGCGTCGTCGCATATCTCGCGCGCAGCTGGACCGAGCAGCACGGCATTCCCGGCTATGCGGACGCGCTCGCGGTCGTCGCGGACCTGCTCGAACACCGGTGGGACGACCTGCATCCGCGGCTCGATGCGGACGGCGAGCCGGACCCGACACCACGGATGAACGCACTCGCCGACGTGGCCGGCGCGCACGACTGCGCACGCGCGGCGCGCCGCCAGCCACTGTTCGACGGCGGGCCGACCGTGCGCGACGCCGAACGACTGCTCGACGGCCGCGACGAAACCGGCGCCGTCGCAACCGGCAGCCGCGAAAGCCTGATCGCCGCGCTGTCGGCCGCGCGCGACGACGGCACGACGCCGCTCGACGCAACCCGCACCGCGTTGCGATCGCTCGATGCGATCCGTGCGTGCGTCGCGGACAAGCTCGGCCGCGAATGGGTACCCGATGAGGGCGATGCGGAAAAAGCGTTGCGGCGGATCGTGCAGGAAGTCCCGCTGCCCGAGCCATCGCAGCACGTACCGGAAGGCGCGACGCCCGCACGGCAGGCCACGCCTGGCAGCGCGGCAACCGCTGCGCCGGCGGCCACGCCGAACGCTCACGCATGGCGCGACGCCGAGATCACGAGCCGCGACGACGTGCGCATCGGCCTGGACAAGATGTGCCGCTATTTCGCGCAGCACGAGCCGAGCCATCCGGCGCCGCTGCTGTTGCGGCGCGCGCAGCGGCTGCTCGCGCTCGACTTCTACGACATCATCCGCGACCTCGCGCCGGAAAGCCTGCCGAAGCTGGACCTGCTGAGCGGCGAGCGAAGCGAATGAAACGAACCGGCGGCGCCGCCATGCGGGCGGCGGCGGCGACCTGCGCAACCTGATCGATGTGAAGGAGTGGACGATGACGGACAGAACCAAGGCGGCGGGCAGCGGACAGAAATTCATCGCACGCAATCGGGCGCCGCGCGTGCAGATCGAGTACGACGTCGAGACTTACGGCGCGGAACGCAAGGTGCAGTTGCCGTTCGTGATGGGCGTGATTTCGGACCTGGCCGGCAAGCGCGCCGAGCCGCTGCCGGACCTGCCGGAGCGCAAGTTCCTCGAGATCGACGTCGACAACTTCGACGAGCGGATGAAGTCGGTCGCACCGCGCGTCGCGTTCCAGGTGCCCAATACGCTGACGGGCGACGGGATGCTCAACGTCGACATGACGTTCGAGCAGATCGACGATTTCTCGCCGGCCGCGATCGCACGCAACGTCGATGCGCTGCGCCGGTTGCTGGAGGCGCGCACCGAGCTGTCGAACCTGCTGTCGTACATGGACGGCAAGCACGGCGCCGAGCAGCTGATCGAGCGCGCGATCAACGATCCCGACCTGCTGAAAACGCTCGTGCGCGAGCCGCGCGAACCCGCGCAGGGCGGCGATGCGACCCAACCGGAGGCCCGCGATGAATGATCCCGTCCAAGCCCGCGCCGATACGCGCCAGCCTGCGCAGCCGGCCGTCGCGCACGACGAATTCGCTGCGCTGCTGCAAAAGGAATTCAAGCCGAAAACGGCCGAGGCACGCGAGTCGGTCGAGCGCGCGGTGCGCACGCTCGCGCAGCAGGCGCTCGAACATACGGTCGGCATGACGAACGACGCGTACGGCAGCGTGAAGCAGATCATCGCGGAGATCGATCGCAAGCTGTCCGAGCAGATCAACCAGATCCTGCACCACAACGAATTCCAGACACTCGAAGGCGCGTGGCGCGGGCTGCATTACCTCGTCACGCACACCGAGACCGACGAGCTGCTGAAGATCAAGGCGCTGCCGGCATCGCGCAACGAAGTCGCGCGAATGCTGAAGCGCTACAAGGGTGTCGCGTGGGATCAGAGCCCGTTGTTCCGCAAGATCTACGAGGAGGAATACGGGCAGTTCGGCGGCGAGCCGTTCGGCTGCCTGGTCGGCGATTTTCATTTCAACCACAGCCCGCCGGACGTCGAGATGCTCGGCGAGTTGTCGAAGATCGCGGCGGCCGCCCATGCGCCGTTCATCGCCGGGGCGTCGCCGGAGCTGATGCAGATGGATTCGTGGCAGGAATTGTCGAACCCGCGCGACCTGACGAAGATCTTCCAGAACACCGAGTACGCGGCGTGGCGCAGCCTGCGGCAGTCGGAGGATTCGCGTTACGTCGGCCTCGCGATGCCGCGCTTTCTCGCGCGGCTGCCGTACGGCGCACGCACCAACCCGGTCGACGAATTCGACTTCGAGGAAGACACCGACGCCGCGAATCACGACCGCTACACGTGGGCGAATTCAGCCTACGCGATGGCCGCGAACATCAACCGTTCGTTCAAGCAGTTCGGCTGGTGCTCGTCGATTCGCGGCGTCGAATCGGGCGGGGCCGTCGAAGGGCTGCCGAGCCACACGTTCCCGACCGACGACGGCGGCGTCGACCAGAAATGCCCGACCGAGATCGCAATCAGCGACCGCCGCGAGGCCGAACTCGCGAAGAACGGCTTCATGCCGTTCGTGCACCGGAAGAACTCCGATTTCGCGGCGTTCATCGGCGCGCAGTCGCTGTACCAGCCGGCCGAATACCACGATCCCGACGCGACCGCGAACGCGCGGCTGTCCGGCCGCCTGCCGTACCTGTTCGCGTGCTGCCGCTTCGCGCACTACCTGAAGTGCATCGTGCGCGACAAGATCGGCTCGTTCCGCGAACGCGACGACATGGAGCGCTGGCTGAACGACTGGATCATGAACTACGTCGACGGCGATCCCGTGAACTCGTCGCAGGAAACCAAGGCGCGCAAGCCGCTCGCGGCCGCGCAGGTGGTCGTCGACGAGGTCGAGGACAACCCCGGCTACTACACGTCGAAATTCTTCCTGAGGCCGCACTACCAGCTCGAAGGGCTCACCGTGTCGCTGCGGCTCATCTCGCGGCTGCCGACCGCGAAGGCGGCGAACGAGTGAGCGGCGGCACGCGCAACGATCGGCATTCATCCTGACATCGCACCGAAACGGAGACGGCAATGGGCGTGGCAATGTTTATGAAGGTGGACGGCGTGACCGGCGAATCGGCGGACGCGCAACACAAGGGCTGGACCGACATCCAGTCGTTCACGTGGGGCGCAAGCCAGCCGGGCGCGATGGCAAGCGGCAGCGGCGGCAACGCGGGCAAGGCGAGCTTCAACGATCTCGTCGTCGCCGCGTACATGGATAAAGGCGCGCCCGCGATCATCAAGAACTGCGCGAACGGCAAGCATCTGTCGTCGGTCGAGATTTCCGCATGCAAGACCGGCGGCACGCAGGTCGAGTTCATGCGCGTGACGCTGCAGGAGGTGCTCGTCACGTCCGCGCAGGTCGCGGGCATCGATCCGGGCGACGTCGCCGACCGGTTGATGATGCACTACGGCTTTCAGGCCGCGAAGGTGAAGAAGCAGTACTGGCAGCAGAACGACAACGGCGGCAAGGGCGCCGAGGTAACGGTCGGCTGGAACATCAAGGAAAACACCGAAATGTGACGGCGCGGAGACGACCATGGACGACCCGCGAACCCGCGACGGCCGGGAGGGCAACCTGCGCGACCGGCTGCAGCCGGCGTTGCTCGACCGGCTCACCGACGACGCGCCGCAGCGCGCAGCCGAAGCGCACGGCGCGCAATGGATCGGCACCGAACGGCTGCGTGCGGCCGTGCTGCGCGATCTCGCGTGGCTGCTCAACACACGCAACGCCGAGGACGGCTTCGTCGACTGGTCAGCGTTCGCGCACGCGCAGGCATCGGTGCTCAACTACGGGATGCGGCCGCTCGTCGGCAAGCCGATGTCGGGCGTCGAGCGGATGTCGGTCGAGGCGTCGATCCGGGACGCGATCGTCCGCTTCGAACCGCGCATCGCACCCGACAGCGTCGACGTCCGCAGCGTGATCGACGCGCCGGACGGCCGCGCCGGCGAACGGCGCCACAACGTGCTGCTGTTCGAGATCCGCGGCACGCTGTGGTCGATCCCGCATCCGCTCGAATTCGTGCTGCGCTCCGACCTCGATCTCGAGACCGGTGCAATGTCGCTGCAATCGGTGGCGGGGGGCTGACGCGATGGATACGCGCCTGCTCGACTACTACAACCGCGAACTCGCGTACCTGCGCGAGCTTGGCGGCGAATTCGCGCAACGGTTCCCGAAGGTCGCCGCGCGGCTGCGGCTCAATGAATCGGGGCCGCCCGACCCGTACGTCGAGCGGCTGCTCGAAGGCTTCAGCTTCCTCACCGCACGCGTGCAGCTGAAGATGGACGCCGAGTTTCCGCGCTTCACGCAGGCGTTGCTCGATGCCGTGTATCCCGGCTATATCGCGCCGCTGCCGTCGATGGCGATCGTGCGCTTCGCGCCGCTGATGAACGAAGGCAGCCTCGCGCAGGGCTGGCACCTGCCGGCCGGCACCGCGCTGCGCGCACGGCCGGTTGCGTCCGAGCAGACCGCGTGCGAATTCCGCACCGCGCACGACCTGACGCTGTGGCCGCTCGAACTGACCGCCGCGACCGTCACCGGTGCGCCATCGTGGCTGCCGCGTGGCGCCGTCGCCGCCCGCCAGGACGTGCGCGGCGCACTGCGCATCCGGCTGAAGGCGCGCGGCGGCGCCAAACTGTCGCAATTGCCGCTCGACCGGCTGACGTTCCATCTCGCCGGCCCCGAGCGCGACGCGCTGCATCTGCTCGAACTGATCGCCGCACATGCGCTCGGCGTCGTGTGCCACGACCCGGGGCAGCCGCCGCGCTGGCTGCATACGCTCGATGCCGATGCGATCGTCCACGAAGGCTTCGATCCGGCACAGGCGATCCTGCCCGACGACGGCCGCAGCTTCCACGGTTACCGGCTACTGCGCGAGTATTTCGCGTTTCCGGCGCGCTTCCTGTTCTTCAGCATCGGCGGGCTGCGCGCCGCGCTCGCGCGTGCGACCGGCGACGAGTGCGAGCTGACCGTGCTGTTCGACCGGCACGACGCGGCGCTCGAAGCGGCCGTCGACGCACGCCATCTCGCGCTGAACTGCACGCCGGCCGTGAACCTGTTCGCGCGCCGCGCGGATCGCATTCCGCTGCAGCCGGGCGCGCGCGAACACCATGTCGTCGTCGATCGCAGCCGGCCGCTCGACTACGAGGTCTATGCGCTGCAGCGGCTCGCAAGCGAACAGCGCGACGATGGCCAGTCGCGCGAATTCAGGCCGTTTCACGCATCGTTCGCCGGCGACGACGGCAATTACGGCGCGTACTACACGGTGCGGCGCGAGCCGCGGCTGGTGTCCGCGCAGGCGCGCGCGAACGGCACGCGCACCGGCTACGTCGGTAGCGAGACCTATGTGTCGCTCGTCGACAGCCAGTGCGCGCCGTACGACGAGACGATGCGCTACCTGGCCGCCGACACGCTGTGCACGAACCGCGATCTCGTGCTGCTGCAGCCGCCCGGAGACGCGAACACGTTCACGCTGCGCGTGTCGGCGCCGGTCGAGCGTGTCGTCGCGATCCGCGGCCCGTCGCGGCCGCGCCCGCCGATCGCCGACGCGCAAACCGCGTGGCGCCTGATCCGCCATCTCGGGCTCGCACGCCACACGCTGACCGATCTCGACGACGACGAGGGCGCACATGCGCTGCGCGAACTGCTCGGCCTGCATGCGGATCCCGCCGACGCCGCGATGCGCCGGCAGATCGACGGCGTGCAGCGCGTCGCGTTCTCGCCGGTATTCCGCCGCCTGCCGGCATCCGGGCCGTTGATGTTCGGGCGCGGCGTGCAGGTCGACGTGACCGTCGACGACCATGCGTTTTCCGGCGACAGCCCGTTCCTGCTCGGCGCGGTGCTCGAACAGTTCTTCGCGCGTCACGTGTCGATCAACGCGTTCGCCGAATGCGTGCTGACCAGCGCGCAGCGCGGCACGCTCGCGCGCTGGCCCGCACGTATCGGCAGGCGGCCGGCGATATGAAGCGCGAACCGCCACCCGGTATGCAACCGGACGCCGAATCCGCACGCCGCGACGCGTGGTGGGCGCGGCTGCGTGCCGCGCCGCACGGCTACGACCTGTTCCAGGCGCTGCGCTGGCTCGACGCACTGTCGCCGGGCCGCGCGCCGCTCGGGCGGGCCACCCGGCCGCGCGACGAACCGGTGCGGCTCGGGCAACAGCCGTCGCTTGCGTTCGCCGCGTCGATGCTGGCCGGCATCCACGACGAGGACGGCACCGTGCCGCCGCGCATCGCGATCCACGGTTTCGGGCTGTTCGGCCCGAACGGCCCGCTGCCGACCCACCTGACCGAATACGCGCACGAACGCGCAGCGCAGCACGACGATCCGACGTTTGCCGCATTCGCCGACCTGTTCCATCACCGGCTGATCCTGCTGTTCTACCGCGCGTGGGCCGACGCCCAGCCGACGGTGAGCCTCGATCGCCCGGAACGCGCGCGGTTCGACGGCTATATCGCGAGCCTGATCGGGCGCGCGGCGCATCCCGACACACCTGCCGCGCCAACCGCCGCCGACACGCTGGCGCCGCATGCGCGCTATTTCCATGCTGGCCATCTCGTGCGGCATACGCGTAACCCGGAAGGACTCGTGCAGATCCTGCGCCGGCATTTCGGCGTCGACGCGCGCATCGTCGAGCACGTGCCGCAGTGGGTCGCGATCGAGCGCTCGCAGCGCTGCACGATTCGTGCGACACGGCCGACGATGCGGGTCGGCGCCGTCGCACTCGGCGTCGCGGTGCGCGATGCGCAGTCGCGCTTCCGGATCGTGCTCGGCCCGCTGTCGCTCGACGCGTACCGCCGCTTCCTGCCGGGCGGGCCGCACGCGCGGCAGCTCGCGCAATGGGTGCGCGAATACGTCGGCATCGAGTTCGACTGGGACGTGCAGCTCGAACTGGCAGCCGACGCGGTACCGGCCATCGCGCTCGGCATGCGGCAGGGCATCGGCCGGACTGCCTGGCTCGGACAGCGGCTCGAACCCGGCCCCGCGCGCGATCTCGTCGTCCGCTACGACGTGCGGCGCGGCGGCACGCCCCTTCATCGCGAAACCGCCTAACCGGGAACCGTCATGTCCGATATCGGCCGCGTCAACCTGTTCGGGAAACTGAACCCGTTCCTCTACGAAACGCTCGAGCAGGCGACCGGGTTCTGCCGGCTGCGCGGCAACCCGTACGTCGAACTCGCGCACTGGTTCAAGCAGATGTTGCAGCGGCCGGACGGCGACCTGCAGCGCGTGCTGCGCCGCTTCGGGATCGACGAAGCCGTGATCGACCGCGGGCTCGTCGCCGCGCTCGACAAGCTGCCGCGCGGCGCGGGCTCGGTGTCGGACCTGTCGGTGCACATCGACGACGCGGTCGAGCGCGCGTGGGTCTATGCGACGCTCAGATACGACGCGACGCGCATTCGCGGCGCGGTGCTGCTGCTCGCGATCCTGAAGACGCCGCAGTTGCGCAACGTGCCGGTGGCGATCACGCGCGAATTCGAGCGCATCGTGCCCGACGTGCTCGCCGACGAGCTGGCGTCGATCGTCGAAGGTTCGCCGGAGGCGCAACCGGCTTCGCAGGATAGCGACACGGCGTTGCAAGGCGCGACCGCCGCCGAAGGCGCCGCGCTCGCGCGCTTCGCCGTCGACCTGACCGCGCGCGCACGGGCCGGCGAGATCGATCCCGTCGTCGGCCGCGACGCCGAGATTCGCCAGATCGTCGACATCCTGCTGCGGCGCCGGCAGAACAACCCGCTGCTGGTCGGCGAGGCCGGCGTCGGCAAGACGGCCGTCGCGGAAGGCTTCGCGCTGCGGATTGCGGCCGGCGACGTGCCGCCTTCGCTGCGCGGCGTCGCGCTGTACCTGCTCGACATCGGGCTGCTGCAGGCCGGCGCGAGCGTGAAGGGCGAGTTCGAGAGCCGGCTGCGCGGCGTGATCGACGAAGCGATGTCGTCCGAGCGGCCGGCGATCCTGTTCATCGACGAAGTGCATACGCTCGTCGGCGCGGGCGGCGCAGCCGGCACCGGCGATGCCGCGAACCTGCTGAAGCCCGCGCTCGCGCGCGGCCTGCTGCGCACGATCGGCGCGACCACATGGTCCGAGTACAAGCAGTACATCGAGAAGGATCCCGCGCTGACGCGGCGTTTCCAGCTCGTCCACGTGCATGAACCGGAAGAAGCGGCCGCGCTGACGATGTTGCGCGGCCTGGCCGCGAAGCTCGAGGCGCATCACCGCGTGCTCGTGCTCGACGATGCGCTGCAGGCGGCCGTCACGCTGTCGCACCGGTACATCCCCGCGCGGCAGTTGCCCGACAAGGCGATCAGCCTGCTCGATACGGCCTGTGCGCGCGTTGCCGTCAGCCAGCACGCGGTGCCCGCGCCGATCGAGGATGCGCGCCGCCGCATCGACAGCCTGCGTGTCGAACAAGCGCGGATCGGGCGCGAGTGCGCGCTCGGCACCGGCGATGCCGCACGGCGCGATGCGATCGACACCGAGATTTCGGCTGCGCAGGCGGAACTCGACCAGCTCGACGCACGTTGGCAAACCGAGCGCGATGCGCTGGCGTCGATCGACGAATCGCGTGCCTTGTTGCTCGACGATGGTTCGTCGCATGCGCTCGATGCGGACGCCCGCGCCGCCGCGCAAGCCCGTCTCGCCGCCGCCCAGCAGGCGCTAGCGGACCTGCAGGGCGATGCGCCGCTCGTGCTGCCCGCCGTCGACACGCACGCCGTGGCGGCCGTCGTTGCCGACTGGACCGGCATTCCGCTCGGCCGGATGGTGCGCGACGAAACGCAGGCCGTGCTGAAGCTCGCCGATACGCTCGGCGAACGCGTCGTCGGCCAGCGCCATGCGGTCGAACTGATCGCCGAACGGATCCAGACCGCGCGCGCGAAGCTCGACGATCCGACCAAGCCGCACGGCGTGTTCCTGCTGTGCGGCCCGTCCGGCGTCGGCAAGACCGAGACCGCGCTCGCGCTGGCCGACACGTTGTACGGCGGCGAGCACAACGCGATCACGATCAACATGAGCGAGTTTCAGGAAGCACACACGGTGTCGACGCTGAAAGGCGCGCCGCCCGGCTATGTCGGCTACGGGCAGGGCGGGGTGCTGACCGAGGCCGTGCGCCGCCGGCCGTACAGCGTCGTGCTGCTCGACGAGATCGAGAAGGCGCACCGCGACGTGCACGAGATTTTCTTCCAGGTGTTCGACAAAGGCTGGATGGAGGACGGCGAGGGGCGCGACATCGATTTCCGGCACACCGTGATCCTGCTGACGTCGAACGTCGGCGCCGATCGCATGATGGCGCTGTGCCGCGACCCCGAGCGCCTGCCCGACGTGCAGACGCTTGCCGATGCGCTGCGCGCGCCGCTGCTCGACGTGTTCCCGGCCGCCTTGCTCGGCCGGCTCACCGTCGTGCCGTACTACCCGCTCACCGACGCGACGCTCGCGCGCATCGTCGCGTTGCAGTTGCGGCGGATCGAGCAGCGGATCGACGCGCATCACGGCATCCGGCTGCGCTGCACCGACGCGGCGACCGCGCTGATCGTCGAACGCTGCCGGACCATTGAATCCGGCGGCCGCATGGTCGACGCGATTCTCACGCACACCGTGATGCCTCGCATCAGCCGCGCGATCCTGCAGGCCACGCTCGAAGCGCGCGCGCTGGCGTCGATCGAGGTGAGCGCTGCCGACGGCGAATTCGCTTACCGGTTCGACGAGGAGGCCATGACGTGAATCGCGTATTCACCCTCGACAGCCCGCACGGCGACGACCTGAAATTTCACACGCTCGACGGCAGCGACGAACTCGGCCGGCTGTTCGAATTCCGGATCGAGGCGCTCGCCGACAGCCACAGCCTGTCGCTGAAGGACATGCTCGGCAAGCCCGTGACGGTGCGGATCGAGCAGCAGGACCAGTCGACGCGCTATCTCAACGGCATCGTTGCGCGCGCCTCGCTGGCCGGCCGGCGTGCCGAGCGGTACTACGGCTACGAGCTGATCGTGCGCCCGTGGCTGTGGCTCGCGACGCGCCGCTCCGATTGCCGGATCTTCCAGAACAAGACCGTGCCCGAGATCGTGCAGGACGTGCTGTCGACGTACGGATTTCCGATTGAAAACCATCTCGTCAAATCGTACGTGCCGCGTGAGTTTTGCGTGCAATACAACGAGACCGACGCCGCGTTCGTGTCGCGGCTGATGGAGTTCGAAGGTATCTATTACTGGTTCAGGCATGCCGACGACACGCATACGCTGATGCTCGGCGACGCGATGTCGTCGCATGCGGCGCTGCCCGGTTACGAGACGATTCCGTACATCGCGCGTGACCGTACGGCGATCGCCGACGAGGAACACATCGACGGCTGGCTGCCCGCGCAGGCGGTGAGCGTCGGCAAGCACCAGACCACCGACTACGACTACACGAAGCCGCGCGCCGATCTTTCTTCACAGAAGGTCGATCCGCGCGGCCACGATCACGACAGCTTCGCGTCGTTCGAATGGCCGGGCGGGTATCGCGACGATGCGCCCGGTGCGCATTACAGCCGCGTGCGGCTCGAGGAACAGCAGGCCGAGCACGAGCGGGCGAGTGCGGATACCGACGCGCGCGGTGCCGCGCCGGGGTACCTGTTCACACTTGCGCATTGCCCGCGTGCGGACCAGAACCGTGAATACCTGATCGTGCGGTGCCAGTACCGGTTTCAGGAGAACGCGTATGCGAGCGACCAGGGCGCGGAGGCCGTCGTGCATCAGACGATGATGCTCGTGCAACCGTCGAGCCTGCCTTACCGGTCGCCGCGCGATACGCCGCGGCCACGGACCAACGGGCCGCAAACGGCAACCGTCGTCGGGCCGCCGGGCGAGGAAATCTGGACCGATCAGTACGGGCGCGTGAAGCTGCAGTTTCGCTGGGACCGGTACGGGCAAAGCAATCAGGATTCTTCGTGCTGGGTGCGGGTGTCGAGCCCGTGGGCCGGCGGTGGGTTCGGGGGCGTGCAGGTTCCTCGCGCAGGCGACGAGGTCGTCGTCGATTTCCTGAATGGCGATCCGGATGAGCCGATCGTGACCGGACGGGTTTACAACGGCGAGAAGATGCCGCCGTGGGGGCTGCCGGGGAGTGCGACGCAGAGCGGGTTGCTGTCGAGGTCGTCGCCAGGCGGGACAACCGAGCACGCGAATGCGTTCCGGTTCGAGGACAAGAAGGGCGCCGAGCAGCTGTGGATGCATGCGGAACGGAATTTCGATGCGGAGACGGAGGCCGATCACACGCTGTCGGTGGGGAACAACCATATGCATACGGTCGGGAACGACGAGACGATGCAGGTAAAGAACAACCGGCAGAGGCGTGTGGGGCAGAACGAGACGGTCAATATCGGGCAGAACCGGGTCGCGCAGATCGGCGCGAACGAGACGCATGGGGTGACGGGGAATCGCAGCGTGTCGGTCGACGGGAACAGTTCGCATACGGTGACGAAGGGGAATCACAACCTGGCCGTGGTTGCCGGCACGCATGACGTTTTCGTCGAGGGAAACAGCACGCATGTCGTCGGCACCGGGTCGTATGCGACGAAGGTCAATACGGGAAACCATTCCGTTGACGTCGCCAAAGTCTCGTCACTGGCAGCGGGCCAGTACATCGACATGGGTTCAGGAAAGAGTGGCGTGTCGATCAACAAGGACAACATCGGCGTCTCCATCGGCGGAACCGGAGGCGATACCGGTGTCGGGATCAACGGCCAGGGTGGCGGTGTGGCCATCGCCGGATACGGCAAGGGCGTCAACATTGCGGGCTATGCACCGGGCGTAACGATTTACGGCGAAAACGATCTCAATCTTTCCGGAAAGTCGACCGCCAATCTACAGGCGCCGACGGTCAACATCGACAACGGCAAGGCCAGTTGCACCGTCAATGTCACCGCGACGAGGATTGTCCTGTCGACCGGCGGCGGATCCATCACGCTCGACGGATCGGGCGTGACGATCCAGGGAACGATTGCCCACATCAATTGATTTCGACCGGCAGCCTGCCGGCTGCCCGATTGCATTCGAAGCATGGGAGACATTCGATGGAAAACGAAT
Source organism: Burkholderia arboris (assembly GCF_902499125.1). GTDB lineage: Bacteria > Pseudomonadota > Gammaproteobacteria > Burkholderiales > Burkholderiaceae > Burkholderia > Burkholderia arboris. The sequence goes on along the minus strand of NZ_CABVPX010000006.1, from coordinate 94,104 downwards.
CGGATCAGATGATGGTTGATGAAACGCTCGAAGCGGAAACGGTCGAGGCATTGCGCCGGTTGTTCGCCAACGATCCGACGCCGGATCGCACGCCATCTGCCGACCGCCGCGAATCGTCGACGATGATCGGCGAAGTGACCGATACGCACCATCCCGACGCGATGGGGCTCATTCGCGTGAAGTGGACATCGCAGGACGACGCCACATACGAACGCTGGCTCGACTGTGTGGATGGCGTGAAACCGCGAATCGGCGATCGCGTGCTGTTGCAATCGCCGGCGAACTGGCCCGAGTACCTGATCGCCGGGCTGCTGACGCGAAAAGGGCATGGTGAACCGGTCGAACCGGTGGTCGAGCCCGCGATGGCGCTTTCGCTCGAAGCCGACAAGTGCGTACAGATCGCGGATGCATCGGGCTGCCCGCTGCTGCAGGTACGGGCATCGCCGGACGGGCCTGTCGTGACGCTGCTGAACCGGAACGTGAACATCGAAGTCGCCGGCAAGCTGCGGTTGAGTGCACAGACGCTCGAACTGGAGGGCGGGCGAGGCGGTGTCGATATCCGGACCGAAGCGGACACCGTCGTGCGCAGCCGGTACGTTCGCCTGAACTGAGAGGCGGCCTGACGTCATGCATCGTGAATTCTCCGCCATCGAATCGTCGATCGAAGCGTTCGTCGATCAGCCCGACGATCCGACGCTGTTGATCGAGGCAACCGACAACGATGTCGTGCCGGTTCTGAAGATGATGCAGTCGCTCGACGAGCGTGTTGGTGATGCCGTTTTCCTTAATTTTCCGTTTCCTTGCGACTCTGCCGATGCGTATTTGCAGACATGCATGGAGGCGCTTGCACGTCAGATCGACGAAGCGAGCAGCGCGCGCATCGAGCGTGGCGAAACAGGATGGCTGCCGTTGCCACTGACCTGTATCGACCCGAGGCGCGCGCCGGTGACGCGACTGCGCGATGCCGTCATGCACGTCCGCACGCTGATGCCGGAAGGCACCAAGGTCGTCTGGGCATGGTTGCCATCGCCGCTTGGCGATTTCGGCGGGTTCGCGAAGCTGGTGCTGCAATGCCTGGCGCTGAACGGTTTTGAGGAATGGATGGAAGGGCATCGGTTTTGTATCCGCGATGACCGGAAGCATCCGTGCCTGATTCCGCTTGCGCGCGACAGAAAGGCCGAGCATGTGCTGATTCTTCCGGTCGATTTCTCGTCAGAGAAGGCAACCCGCCATCTGGTCGACATCGCGAATGATGCCGCTCATCCGATCGAGCAGCGCATGGGTGCCCTGATGCAGATCGCCGGGATCGACCTTGCGCACGGCAGGCTGCCCGATGCGCAGCGCAAGTACTACGCGCTCTTTTCATTTCATGCGGAGCGGAAGGATTCGACTGGTTGCGCTGTCGCGTTGCATGGCTTGGGCGACGTCGCATTGCGCCACGGATCACCGCGCGATGCGAAGGACTGGTACCTGCGTGCACTGCCTGCAGCACTCGATGGCCGGAATTTGCTGGTCGTGCTCAACGCGCTGATGGCGACTGGTGGCTGTTTCAACAAGCTTGGCGAACATGCGAAGGCGGCGACTTATTTCGGTCTGGCAAGCGATGCGGCCGGCAGGCTGATGCTCGTGCATACGAAGATCGAGGCAATGGAGAAGGGCGGTGTCGCGTTGCTGGCATGTGGGCAGGCAGCCGAAGCCGCGAAAAGCTGGATCGCCGCGAAGGGATTGTGCGAACAGTTCGGCTGCGAACGGCAGCGCATCAGCCTCCTCGATCGACTCGTATCGCTTTATGGAAACGCCGGGCTGAAAACCGAGGCGAGGGCGTATGAGTTGGAAAAGGATCCGCGGTACATGGCCCGGTTGCGGGAAGCCATAGCACCGGGCATACGTGACGCGACGTCTGGATACGAGGGAGTAAGACCATGAGTGAAACGGCAAGCCGTTTGACGCGTGCGTCCGAACCCGCCGAGAGCCATACCGTGTCGTCTGAATCGAAGACGGATACCGCGTGCGATTCGCTGCTCGGAACGGTCAAGTCAACCTTCGATCCGTTCAAGCAGACGTTCTCGTCGGAAGGCGGCGCACTCCACCATGTCAGCGAGGCGGTGAATGCGCTTGCCTCCGTACAGGGTATGCCGTCGCAGTTGCTCAACACAGGTATTGCGCAGATTCCGCTGCTCGACAAAATGCCGGGGATGCCGGCGGCGACGATCGGCGTTCCCCACCTCGGCACGCCGCATGCGCATGCTCATCCGCCAAGCAACGGCTTTCCGTTGCCCAGTGTCGGCCTGACGATCGGCAGCGGTTGTTTGAGCGTGTTGATCGGCGGTATTCCGGCTGCCCGTGTGCTGGATATCGGCTATGCACCGACTTGCGGCGGATTGACGCCTTACTTCGATATTCAGACGGGATCGAGCAATACGTTCATCGGCGGAATGCGTGCCGCGCGCATGGGAATCGATATGACGCGGCACTGCAACCCGATGGGGCATGTCGGGAAGTCGGGTGGTGAAGCGGCGAGTGCTGCCGGGAAAAGCGAAGAGGTCGCGAGTGAGGCGGCGCAGGTGACCGGCCGGGCGAAAGCGTTGGGGCGGGCAGGAAAGGCGTGGTCGGTCGGTAACGCGGCAGTCGGGCCGGCGTCGGGGGGGGCGACTGCGGCCGAAGACGCATCGCAAGGGGAGATCGCCGCGGCGGCAATGATGGCTGCGCAGACGGCCGCGGATCTCGTGTTCATGATGCTGAGCAATCTGATGGGCAAGGATCCCGGTGTCGAGCCGAGTATGGGGACGTTGCTGCTGGGGAATCCGACGGTGTTGATCGGCGGGTTTCCGCTACCGGACTCGCAGGTGATGTGGCATGGGGCGAAGCATGGGGTCGGGAAAAGAGTCGAGCCCAAGTTGCCAAAGCGGCCTCAGGAATTGAAATGCGAGTTTCGAGGTGAGCCGATCAATCCCGTGACCGGGGATGTGCGAAACGACTTCGTCGATTACGAAGCCAAGGGGGCGATGCAGTTCCGATGGGCTCGATATTACAGCAGTGGCAAGCACGGGCACATTCAAACGCTTGGGCGTGGATTTCGTCACTCGTGGCAACACGAGCTTCACATTCTCCGAACTAGAATTATCTACGTGAACCCCGATGGAACTGAACACCACTTCGACAAAAGGAGCGACGGAAATTACCGCAGCCATGCCCAAGGCTACAAACTTGAGCAACTGGACGATCTACGTTTTATCGTTCGACATCGAGACGCTGGCGATGTCGAATTCAAGAAGGAAACGGAATCGGCTGCCCATTGCATCAAGCACGTCTTCAACAACGTACATAGCATCCTGCACCGGGGTGAGAACGGTCTCCTGAAAACAATCGAACAATTTCACGAGCACGATCAAACCCGGCGTGTCATTGCATTCCAATACGGCGACTTCGAAAGAATCGTCCGTGTCGATCTGATAGACATCGACGGATCAAGCAAGCAGATTGCACGATACGAATATGACGAACGCGACTGCCTGATACGTTCCCACGATGCTCTCGGAGCCGTTTCGACATACGAGTACGGGGAGAATTTGCGAATCGCGCGACTCGTGGACGCAAACGGGTACGCGTTTTCATACCGATACGACAGTAGCGGCCGATGCATTGAAAGCACCGGGCAGGACGGCATGTGGCATGTACGATTCCAGTACCACCCTGGAAGAACGATCGTCACCGAGGGTAACGGCGGGAAGTGGACGATTCTTTGTAACGAAGCAGGGACGATTACCCGCGTCGTAGATCCGTATGGAGGAGCAACGGAATACCACCTGGACCGTTACGGAAGCGTTGTCAGGGAAACGGACTCAGGTGGCCGCGTGCTGCGCTGGCTCTATGACGCCAGCGGGCACAACGTCGGTCGAATGGACCATTGGGGAAATATCGTCCCGCCCAAGGACGACGCACCGAATTTGCCGAACTCATTGGCTCACCACGTTCCCGATACCACGATCGGATTGCACTGGGGAGAAGAGGAGACGATCAGTACCGCCGGCAGCATATTATTGCCGCCCGATCTCGACTACGACGGTTGGCAAATAACGTCGGTTTTCGCAACGTCCGAAGATCCGCCGGGAGAGCGGCATGACGCGATGGGGCGATTGGTTCAGCGTACCGATCCGCATGGCCACGTCGAACGCTTCGAACATGATGCCACCGGTATGTTGAAAGCCCGGCACGACCCCGGCGGTGGAACATATCGATATTCGGCCGCGTCGTGGCATCTCCGCGGCAGTGAAACAAATCCGATGGGATCGACCACGTCCTTTCGCTATTCACCGAATCGTAGAATTTCCACGATCGTCGACCCGAATGGCAACGAAAGTGCATACACGTACGATTTCAAGAACCGTATCACAAGCGTCGTGCGTCACGGCACACTGCGCGAGACCTATGTCTATGATGCCGGCGACCGGCTGATCGAAAAACGCGACGGTGCCGGTAACACGCTGCTTCGACTGCAGGTGGGGAATGATGGCCTGTACAGCAAACGGCTGCTTTCGACTGGAGAGACGCATTTCTACGGCTACGATGCGTTCGGCAACGACACGATAGCCTCGACCGACCGATTCGATGTTACGCGGACGTTCGATGATGAGCATCGCCGAACCTCCGATAAACGCGACGGCATGGGTATCGAGCATATCTATGGGGAAGACGGTCTTTCGCGAACCACTTACCTGGGAAAATTCCAGGTCCGCTACGAAATGGTCGGTTCAGGCCGGAAGCGAATCATTACGCCGACCGGGGGCATCCATCATGTATCTCGCGAAGCCGATACGAAGATGCTCGTGCAGTTGGGCAACGGCACGAATTCGGCCTATACCTTTGACGCCGCGGGTCGATGTACGGGAAGACTGATCTGGCCGGAGGCCTGTTCAGTCAGGAAGAATCATGCGAGTTACCAATATGGCGAAACGGGGGAGCTTCTACGCACAATTGACGGCAGGAGCGGTGTCATCGATTTCTACTACGATGCGGCACACCGCCTGATTGGCGAGAGGCGCGATGGGTGGCCCATCCGTCAATTTGCATACGATCCCGGCGGGAACGTGCTATCGATGCCGACTTGCTCATGGATGCGCTATTCGGAAGGCAATCGTCTCTCCACCGCGTCGTCCGGCATCTTTCGCTATAACGATCGCAACCATCTTGCCGAACATTTGACGGGTGACGGACGGCGGCAAACGTACCACTACGACGGAATGGACCTGTTGGTCAGGGTGGAGTGGAGTGACAGGCCGCATTCATGGACTGCTGCATACGACGGGCTTTGCCGGCGTGTGGAAACGACCGTTCGCGACCAGCGGACTTCGTATTACTGGGACAACGATCGGCTGGCGGCCGAAATCGGTCCCACAGGCGCAGTGCGAATCTACGTCTACGTCAACGAGGTCGCACTCCTTCCTTTCATGTTCGTCGATTACCCGAACGTCGATGCTGCCCCCGAGACGGGCCGCGCTTACTTCGTATTCTGCAACCAGGCGGGCCTCCCGGAATGGATCGAAGACGAACGCCAGAATGAGGTCTGGCGAGCCGACGATCTTGATCCATACGGCACGATCCGGGTCGCCGATGGGCACTCGATTGAATACGATCTTCGATGGCCGGGACATTGGTTCGATAGAGAAACCGGACTGCACTACAACCGATTCCGATCTTATAGCCCGACACTGGGTCGATACCTTCAATCCGATCCAATGGGGCAGGCAGGTGGTATCAATCTCTATGCCTATCCGGCAAATCCCCTTGTCCTGGTTGACGTACTTGGACTGCACGCGCGGCATGCCCAAACCAACGACCCCGCTCCCAAGGGTCGTGATGCCCGTGGGGGCGAGGCCGAATCGACGGAGCTACATCACGCGGACCCGCCAAAGATTAAAAGGGGCGCAAAGAACAAATACCCGGCGCGAACCAAAGAAGCTCACGATGCCTGCCTGCAGGTGTATGACGCGCTTCTGGATACAGGTGTGTCCAAGAGAAAGATGCCCGGGTCGATCGCGGTCTATACGCACCAGGATGGAACCCGGTCGGTCGGCTTGTCTGGGCAAAAATTTTCAAATGAAGACGCCGCACGAATCCAGGACTATCTCAATCGGGACAGTCCGGGTACCTGGCGAGTTTCCGCGTCAACCGAACCGATGAATACGAACCATTTGGGATCCTCTCCTGAGAGGCCTGGAGGAATAGCCAAGGACAACTGTGCGGAACCGCGAGCCGCCGCTGCAGCTCACCAGACAAACAGCAAAATCACGGGCTTCGATAATGTCAACGGGCCATACAATGAAAATCAATGGCCCCTCGACGAAAATCACCCGGGAAAGCAAGAGGTTCCGCAACGATACAAGGATAAGGAAGGCGTTTTCGAGCCAACCCAGATGGAACCGTGCGACAATTGCAGCTTGAATGAGGGGGTTATCAATCGATTCGCCAGAAGAACTTCCCGAGAGGTGTGGCATTAATGGACGACAATAACTGGATCAATGAACTGATCGCCTATATTTCTCGATTCGACTCCGAATATGGCGTCGCAATAAAGGCAGCCAGGGAAAGCGAGATCTCGGCTCTTGAGGACGTTATTGGTGAAAGATTGCCGGCCGTGCATCGCGCATACCTGATGCATCTGGGAGATAGTGACGGCGGCTTGCTCAACAGGCTACGTGCCGACTCTCGAGCAAGAACAGTCACCACCTACTGCCAAGACCTGCGTGAAGATATCCCTGACATAAAATTCGAACGTTGCATTCCATTTGCGACTGGCGATGTATTTGAAGGAATAGGATTGTGGGTGGAGCAGGACTCCGTCAATCCACCCGTCGTCTTTTTGAATGACGGCCTTCCCGGTGATATTTTATGCAGAAATCTGCCGTCTTTTTTGTATCAGCGCGCATTCCTATACGAGCGAGCAACACTGGCTTTGACTGCGCATTATGAAAATTTCAACAGTGAAATCACGATTGACGCGATCAAATCAACCCTGGCCGATATCGGATATTTGGAAGAATGGTTCTCCGATGCTCGACTCTATTGCGGGCGCAAGGAAAATTCATTGTTACTGGCCTACGCAGGCGCACCGAACAACGGCCTGAAGATCGAGATATCGTGCAACAGCGAAATAACGGCGTTCGAGGAAGGCGATCGCATTCTGGAAAAAACAGGCACGGGAAGCTTGAGACGAGTGGTCAAAGAGCCGACGCTTCCGGAAGTTCGCGCTCGTGGCGGGGTCAGGGTGAGAGTGATTCGCGACATCGACATTTGAGCTTCAGTACGGAGTCGAGCGCGTACGAGTTGGAAGGCATTCGCTTGACGCAACGTGGCCGTGTAGTGCCTTGTACAGGTATTGCGCAGATCCCGCAGCTCAACAAGATGCCGGGGATGCAGGCTGCCGTGATCGGCGCGCCCCATCTCGAGCCGAACAAAACTGATTTTACATAACGTGAATTATCGATGGTTTGGGTGTAAGAGCAAAGTTGAAATGTCGTAGCTCGAGGGGTTGAGCGCATGCTGGCGGCGATCTGGACTGCCGGAGCGCATCGTGGGCCATCCTGGACTGATCACCATGAGCATGCGGGAGCTGGATCGTCTGAAGGTCGTGGACGCCATCGTCGAGCAGCGTCTGATGCCTTGGCGAGCCGCAGAACGGCTTGGGATCAGTCGACGACAGATTGAACGACTGGTCGCCCGGTATCGTGCTGCTGGCCCGGCCGGACTGGTTTCGCAGCGTCGTGGCCACGTGAGCAACGATCAACTGCCCGAGGATCTGGCTCATCGAGCCTTGAGCCTAATTCGCGAGCGCTACGCCGATTTTGGCCCGACGCTGGCCTGCGAGAAGCTCTGGGAATGTCACGGGCTGCAGTTGTCGAAGGAAACGGTCAGGAAGCTGATGACGGACGCTGGGCTCTGGATTCCGCGCCGGCAACGACCGCCCAAGGTCTATCAGCCACGAGCACGCCGGGCCTGCCTGGGCGAACTGATCCAGATCGACGGCAGCGATCATCGATGGTTCGAGGAACGGGCGCCGGCCTGCAAGCAGCCGGTAAATGTGGACAACACGACGACTCGACAAATTACCGCTTTCGCACCGTGCAAGCGTCCGACCGCAAAATGCCCAGCAGCCGGAGGCTGCAATGGCCCCATCACACCTTCGTTTCGCGCGCTTGCTTTTCGTCTTGCCTCAGCGCGTACCGATCTTGCGTTCTAGCATGTTGAGGCCATTGCCTATCTCCGCGCCGCATCGTGCATTCCCGGCCCAGCCGCGGTCGGCACACCGCTGCGCCACGGCATGCAGCAAGGTACACACGTTCACGCGGGATCGTGTCGCAGACCGTCCCCGGTCGTGATGCCCGGCGACGGCGGAATCATCGATCGACATGCCGGAATGGCCGGCTCATGCGAACCTATTCGAGCAGCATGGAGCACCCTATGCGCATCACGCCCGGCCTGCCTCCGCTTCCTGATCGATCGAATGACGCAGTGCCCCAGACGGGAACGTCCGCCACGGCGATCGGCGAATCGCCTCCTCGCGACGGCAACGCCCAATCGCCGGACTACCCTCTCCGTCCGCGCCAGCATTCGCTACGGCGCGCGGCCACGCTGCCCTCGATTCGACACCTGCCCGACGCCGATGGTGCGCTGTCGACAGACCTCAGGCACAACTTTGTTCGTCAGCGTGTGTACGACCACGCAGTAGCGATCGATCAACTCAGCATGAATTCCTACGCCGCCCGACGCAGGAAAACGCTGAACGCATTGCCCGGCGCAGAAGCGATAAGCGCGCAGTACGGGATCAGCCTGGCCAGCTACCGCGAAGATCGGAATACGCTTGCGGAACTGCGCTTCGACAGCCCCTACACCGGGAAATATCAGCGCGAATTCCAGTCGGAGCGGTTTCACGCGGATTGCCTTGCGCTTTATGAAGCGCAAGGCGGCAACCCCAATGACAACGTCGTCTTTGTCCATAGCGACGATGCCGCCTGGCAGATGATGAGCCGAGTCGAAACGATAACGGGCCGGGTCGAATCGGCGCGCATGCCCATCATCACGATCGCACCAGGGCTGACAGCGATTCGATGCGGTTCTGCGGACGATGCCGACATTCTGGACAAGTGGACCACGATGATGGGTGCCCGGCCGTCCGCGTATCGAATCGCCAGCCTCACGTGCCCCCTCGTTCGAGACGAGGTCATGGATCCCGGGATCAGCAATCGCCGCCTCCTCGCGCGCCTTCGCAATGAAACGCCCGGGCTTTGCATCGCGGCGCTGCGCGCCATCCCCGAACACCACTCGGCCCATGCGCTCGCACAAACCAGCGCGGCGCTGATCGCGGACATGGCCGAGGTTCTCGAACGCAGCGGAAAGGCGGAAGTACTCGAGCACTCAGCGATTCTCGCCAGCGGTCTTCAATCACTGATCGCCATTGCGGAGGCAATGCCGCCCCTCGCCCAACGCAGCGACCGCTTCGCGAATGCGTACCAGGCCATGATCGAGGAATTGCAGGTTGTCCTGATGGCTGCGCGCCCCTATGGCGAAGCGGATTTCAAACAGGCCGCTCACGACCAGTTCGCAACACGCATGGGCACGGTTGCCGGACAGAACGGCATTGCCGCGCCCGAGATTTTCCTGACCTCGAGCGGCATGGGCGCACTGGCGTGGGCATTCGAGTTGGCCGCGGATCTGAGTGGCCACGACAAAGTCAGACTGGCGTCGTCGGCGCCGACGAAGGTTGCGCCCGATTATTACGAAATCATGCAGTTGCTCAGGCTTGACAATATCGTCGAAGACAGCGATGTCGTAAGCGCGACACTCAATCCCAGCACCACGGAGAAACGCGGCCCCGACGACCAGGAACGCGCGTGGAACGTGCACGTGTTGATCGGGAAACTCGATGGCCTGCTGCACGAGCGGCAGACCGTCCGCGCGGAAACGCCCCTCACGGTTGTGCTCGACACGACGATTGAACGCCGCGGCGACATGCAGGCGTTACTGGACCGCTTCTCGCCCGATATCGCCGCGGGACGGGTACGCTTCTTGATCTGCAAGAGCTACCAGAAGTACGCGAATCTGGCCACGGCGAAGGTCATGGCGGGCAGCATCGCCCTGCTCTCCGCCGACGACGCAACCAGCGACGAAGCCCGGCACCAGTTGCGTCTGCGCGAACGGGCGACCGGCTGGGCCGGCAACGACGAAATGCAACTGCTGATTCACTTCTTGCGCAGCGGCGATCCGCATGAATTCACGTTGTTGGAACGCGCGGCAAGCAATGCCGATTTCGTTCGGACTGCCTGCTTTGGCGCAAGCGCGGAGCACCTGGGATTCGATACGTACGACGAAGGCCTTCCCCTCGCCCGAATGCAATACGCCCAGACGCCCGATCAGTATTTTCGATTCGCCAGCGGCAGGCCGACGGTTTTCACCCGGCCGGGCCACCTCATGGACTCGATTGCGACACGCGACAGCTTCGCCTTCGCGTCGACGACGAAGATCAACGTCGAGTCGAGCATCCGGCTGTCGTTCGGTCTGGAGTCGCGCGGCGAACTGATGGAGATGTTTTACACACCTGGCCTGCTCATGCGCACGCCCCGCAGCGCCTGGGGCACCCTTGAGGCACGCAAGCACGTGATGGCGCTCGTCGATAGCGCAATGAAGGAGATCGATCCGGACGGCGCAGCGCGTACTCCACCGCTACCGCTGCAGGACAAGATCGCACGAATCGGCGTCGCGGAAGCCGAATCTCAGGACATGGAGGCGAGCCTGTCCGCGACGACACAGCGCATGCGCGCAAACCTGCATCGCGACAACGCCCGGAGCAGATTTACAGTCAACCGGATCGCCTCGGTAGTGGAACACATGGCGCGCGTGATCGCATTCGACGAACATTCGTTGACGCGCTTTCGTACAGGCAAACCAGATCGCAAAATTGCCGACGAGCTGCTCGACGGGCTGATCAATGCAGGAATGCCCGGTGTATCGGAAAGGACGCGCACTCGAATCGTCGCTTTTCGAGCGACGCTCGCAGCGCTCGACTGGACGTCCGACGATCCGTCGATTCGCTTGCGCGGCGTGCAATCGCTGCTGCAGGGGGTGCGCCGGCTCGCCGACGCCGACAAGCGTGCGAAATATCTGGCCGGAATTCCAGACGCCATCTTCAGGGAAGTACCTGACGCGACGCGCGCACAGTTGATCGATCAGATGTTCCGTCCGCTCGATGCTGACTCGCGGCAAGCCTTCCTCGACAGACGCCCCCGTGGCGACGTCGCAAACGCCTGCAAGGCGGCGATGGGCTTGGGTGTCCAATCCGCGCAGGATTGAAGGTGCGAGCTTTTGCGCGTCGAGACGCTCGGCGCGCAAAAGCTCGACTGGCGCGTGTCATCCACTTTTCATCGGCACCGCCCCCCGAAGGGGATGAAGAACGCAGCGCCGACCCAAGCGATTCCCACGCGGCCAAAACAAGACTCCCCGCCACCCGCAGCGGGGAATCCCCCTCACGTCACAGCTGCTGATTCTGTTTCGTCGCATTTTTCATGCGCATGATGTGCTGCGGCGTTCGTTCAGACATGAACCGCAGCACGTCGTCGAGCCGGACATAACCCGTCCCTGCACGGTCGATCTCCGAAAAATGGTCACTGACCAGCCCCCAGCCAGCCGCCTTGGCCTGCTGCTTCGACAAGAGTCCGTCGGGATTGCCGCCGGTGGCGGCGGTAAAACGCTGGGCGACCTGGTTATCGACGTCTCGCGTCACGGAGCCCTCCGATTGCTTGGGCGGTTGAACCCAGCCCTCGGGCGGCGGCGGCGGCTTCGGCAAATCGTCATAGGCAAGCGCTGCGCCGATGCCCGACATCGAAATGACGGAGGCGGCTACGGTGAAACCAACATAAGTCACGATTTTCATAGCTGTCCTCGGCTTACAGTAAGGAACCGTCCGCGATACGCGCTGGCGACTTGTAATAGCTGTCGATCGTCTGTTTCAGCGGCGCGCGCGATGCCTCGGTGTTGTAGATCATGTGCCCGCCTTCGAACCATTTGACCGGGATGCGATCGCTCAGGTTCACCCCCTCGAGATCCAGCTCGGTCTGGAATCCTGGCGTCGCGATATCTTCATAACCGTGAAGAATCAGCAGTTTGGCATCGGGGTCCGCGGTGAGAACGGCTTGAATATCGGTAATGCTCTGCGGGTAATAGTATTTGCTCCCCGCCCGCTTCCATTTCCAGTTCGAGATCGTCGCACTATTGAGTGGTTCGTAGCTCGACTGGGTCTTGTAGTTGACGAAATCGGGGAAATACGTCTTGAGTTGATTGAGGAAGGCCACGTCGATGTAGCTGTCCGCCGCGAAGCTGTTGCCGTTCGGTACCTTCATGCGCGCATCGTAGCGCCCGAGGTTGTAACCGGGAACCAGCGCGCTTCGGAACGGCCCCGGCGTGTAGTTGAACGCGCTCTTCCAGGTCGACGCGGGAATCCCGGTATAGTCGGCCATCCGGTTCAGGAGCGCTTGTCCGGCCGTGCTTGCCGCGTACGCATTCCATTGGTTGTTCGGCCGGCCGTTGGTGAAATAGGCCCCGTAGGTCGTCTGGAATGTCGCCCTCGCCAGCGTGCGCAGCTCGCCAAGATACTGCTCCTGCGTTTGCGTACCGCGCTTGACGGATTTCTTGAAGTAGTCTGCCGTCATCGCGTAGGACGGGATGTAACCCTCGCAGGTCACCGTCCCGCGCATCATGTCGCAATTGGAGTTGTAGTCGACGAGCGGCGAATTGAGGATGAACCCCGCCAGGACCTTGGCCGGCTTGCCCGACGGATCGGGGGCGTAGCCGCTGGTACCCGCCTGCTCCAGCAGATTGGCGACGATCGGTGTGCGGATGCCGCCGTAGGATTCGCCGTACAGGTACTTCGGCGAGCTCTGCCGGTTGTACTTGTTCGTATAGCTCGTGATGAAGTCGGCAACGACCTGGGCATCATCGTCGGTGCCCCATAGATCGCCGTTCTTGAGCGGCTCGATGGCCGTGGAGAGGCCGGTCCCTGGCGGATCGACGAAAACGATATCCGACTGGTCGAGCAGCGAAATCGCATTGTCCTCGAACGGGAAGCTGTCGGGCTGTTTCGTCGGATCGGCCATGTTCGGTGCGTCGGATTTGAGCCGTTTCGGGCCCCACGATCCCATGTGCAGCCAGATCGACGCCGAACCGGGGCCGCCGTTCCACAAGAACGTGACCGGGCGATTCTCCTTGGGCAGCGCGTCACGCGTGTACGCCGTGTAGAAGATCGCCGCCTCGGCCTTCTTGCCCGACCCGTTCTGCCGGTAGGCAACGAGGTGCCCGGCGCGCGCAACATACGGCAACACCTTCCCGTTGATCGTGATCGTGTGACGCTTGACCGACGAATCCTCGTTGATCCTGGACAACGCGATCGATCCGTTGAGCGTCGTGTCGTAGGTGTTGCCGTCGTTCAGCACCTTGTCGGCCGGCGCGACTCTTGCAAACACATCCAGCTCGGACTCCTCTGACGCGGTGACCGGCGTTGACGGCGAGGTGACTGTCGTGTTCGCCGCGCTCACGGCAGTGGACGACGGGTCGTCACCACCGCATGCTGCCAGTACTGCCGTGGCGAGCGCAGTGGCCACGGCCCAGACTGGAATTCTTATCGTCATCGATCAATCTCCTGAACAGTTCAATTCATTAGATATGCTTAGAAACACACAACGACTTCGATCAACCCGAACAACCTTGCGTCGCATACCGCGTCATGCCCGATAGCGTCGGCGAGACGTCCCGCCGCCGGCTATCGATTCACAACGTGCCCCGCCTGCTACTTCGCCATCATGACTGCCGCGACGCGTGCCTTCGGAACAACCGGCATCGAGAGCACCGTGTGCGACAGGTCGAGCGTCACCAGTGACGTGCCCTGGTAGCCCTCCAGCTTCAACTTGACCTTGCTGCCCGGCAGTACCGTGAAATCGCGCGGCATCATCTCCAGCGAAAAATCGTAGTCCGTGTTCGGCGCGATCGGTTGTGCGACCTCCAGCCCCTTGTAGAAGCGCGGATTTGCCCAACCGTAGGTCACGTCGTGCCCGTCCACCGACAACGTGGCCTTGATGTTGGTGACGGCCGGCGCAAACCGGCCACGCATCGCGACCCGGATCGCGCCGGCGTAGCGGGTCGCGTTCGCGAGCGATTTCGTCTCGTAAGTCACGGCCGTGGCGTTGCTCAAATCGACCGACGCAGCCGGCGTGCCCTCCGCCGTATTCGGCGTCAGCAATCCTCCCGCCCGTCCGTCGCCGCGCAGGTAGTAGGACGTGTCGGCCGTCTTGGGCCATGCATCCTCCTTGATGAACAGCTCACCCGTCGGAATGCAGTCGCGCGGATTGTGGCCTGAATGGCAGTGGCCGATCAGCGTGTCGTCCGTGTTGTTCGGATCGGGAGGCAGCGTTGCGCCAACCGGGATGTCACCCGCCGGCGTCTCCCGAACGTACGTCGGCTGCGTCTCGACGCCATTGTTGACGCCGAACAGATAGCGTGAGTACCACATCGCGATCTGCTTCTGCCATTCCTTTTGCCACGCGGGATCGTCATGGTTTCGGCTGTGCAGCCAGAGCTGCACCGGCTTCTTCGCGCGATACAACGCGTCGTACAGTTGCGTCGCGTTCTTCGTCTTGACGTTGTTGTCGGCCTGCCCCTGTGCAATCAGCGTAGCGGCCTGAATCCGGTCGACGAGCGACACCGTGTTGCGCGCCTTCCAGAACTCGTTGTACGCATAGGTCGTGTTGTCGGAAGCCGTGACGGCCGCGACGCGCGCGGGTTCGCAGATTGGCGCACGAGCGGACGCCTGCTGGGATTTCATGTAGCTGCCGAGCGATACCGTGTTGTCGATATCCGCGATCACGCCGTTGTAACGGAAATAGTCGTACCCGCTACTGATGCCCTCCACCGGCACGATCGCCTCCAGCCCCGGCACCCCCGTCGCCGCGACCATCGTGGGCAACGTGCCGCCATAGGAAATCCCCTCCATCGCGACGTGCCCGGTCGACCAGGATGCCGCAACCTGTTTGCCCTGCGGGTCGAAACCCGGTGCGACCGGGTCGCCCGTCAACCAACGCACGACGCTCGCCATCGCGTCGCGTTCGGTACGGTCCATCACCGACCAGCAGCCGTCCGACTGGTTGGTGCCGATCGAATCCGCGTAGACGATCGTGTAACCCATCCGCAGATACTCCGCCTCGCCGAGAAACGGCGCGCGCGCCTGCGTCGCGTAAGTCGGATCCGCGTAGTACACCGACGGCCGCACGATGACCGGTGTCTTGAGCCCCTCCGCCACTTCGGCAGGCTGCACGATGCGCAGCGCGATCCGGTCGGGTTTGCCGTCCGCGTCCGTGTCGAACGGGGTCTGCACCATCACGTTCAGCTTCAGTGGCGGCCGCATCGACAGCCAGGGCAAGATCATGCCGTTCTCGACAGTCGGGCCATCGTGTCCCGGATACAGCGCAGCCAGCTTCGGATAGGACAACCCGGTCGGCGAGCGCTCGTACTGCGCGCCGACTTCGGGCACCGGCGTGGGCGGCGTAAAGGGTGCCGGCACGGGGGCCGTCGTCACGGTGCCGGGTTGAGTCGATTGGCCGCTCCCGTCGTTCGATGCGCGCGGCGAAGCCGAATCATCCCCGCCGCATCCGGCCAGCTGGATTGCAATCGGCACCAGCAGACTCAGCAGCCGGGCATTGCTCCCAAAAAAAGGACGATCCCCCGCCCATTGTGTTTTTTTCATGTTCTCCGACACCCTGTTTATTGAGGAAAACTAAACTAATGAGTCGAATTCTTTGTAACACTGTGAAATATTTCAGACCGTATGAAATGACATCCGTATTACGGATGTCAAGGAAATTCTTAAAAGAGTGACAACTTCCGTGCCGGAATGCCGACGTGGGGATTACGTCGTTGGCGCTCGCGGTACAGGTCGGACCGGCCAACGATGTCGGCGTGCCGTGTGTCCGCACGCGTGGACCATTCCGCTGTCGCGAGCCTTGTCGAACATGGAAAAGCACGGAGACGACCGGGTCGCCGAACGGGAGGGTGTTCGATGAGATCCGCCACAGTGGCGGGTTTCCGGAACCGGACGCAGTGGCCGTCGGCGCCTGTCGCGGCGTGCCGTCAAACCGGAACCGGCACGTTTTGGCGCGCGGTTACTTTCGGCCAGGCAGGCGATGCGGGAGCGGCAGTTTTGCCGCTCGGTGTGATTCCATGCTTTATTTCTCGAATCGATTTAATTGATCAATTCAAAGCCGAATCCGAAATATTTCGACCGGAATTCAAGAAATTTCCGCCTGCACTCGCAATGCATTGACGTTTGCATGTGGTATCCCTGCTATCGTCGCATCAGCCGCATCGTGGATGGCGGCTGATGTCCGCAGAGCCATTTTTCACGCTGAAAAGTCAATTCAGTTGAAGCGGAAAATCGGTGATTTTTCGTGTATCCGGATCATATTGTCGCCGACTCATCCCACCACCCTGCTGCCGATCTCCACGCGTCAACACGGAACCCGACCGCCGACGCCATTGCCCATCATCGTGCACCAGCGCTGCGTCTCCTGTGCCGGCGGCGGATACGGCAACCCGGTCCGCGGATTGATCGAGTCAAGCGGATCCGGCCCCGGCGGGCGGTTTGCCGCTCTGCGCGCGGCGGTCTCTGCCATCAGTTTCGCGTTCGCTGCATTCTGTCGAGCAAGGTCTGCCTTCTGCGCGTCGTCCACTTTCTTGGTCATGGTCACCAGCCGCGCGAACTGGGGATCGCGAACGTCCTGCAACGGTGGAAAAGGCGGCGCAACCGGCATGAACAGCAACGGTCCGTTGTATTTCGGAACCGCCAGTTTCGACGGCTTGCCGAAATCCGCCGCCATGCCGATCTCCCACATGCCGGCGTTCATCTCGAGCGCATGCTCGTAGTGCCGGTTCACGTCCGCGATACCGACCGGGCCGGACGGTGCAGGCAACGGCTGCAGGGACGGCGGCAGCGTTTGCCTGGCGGCCGGATAAACCGTGCGGATATAGCTGACCGCGGCGACCGAGTATTGATAAAGCATCGCGTCGTACTTCGCCAGCACTTGCGCGCGACTGAAACTGCCGGGATTCTCGAAAGCGGGCTTGTACGCGGCCAGGCTTTGGAGGTACAGCATGTTGGCGTTTCGCTGCTCCGTCACGAACTGCTGCTCGGGATCGGCCGGAACGGATGAAGTCATCGCGGCGCACCCCGTGAGCAGGCTGACGACGCAAGCGACGCCCGCCGTCGTTCGTGGTGCCGACCGGAATAGACGCAGGATAGTGGCCATCTGGAACGCCTGGAGACGAGTTGGATTGTCATGAGTCGGCGATCGGCCGACAACGGCCGGCATTCGCCACGTTCGCCCTATTCTGCCCCGCCCCACGCCGTTCCAGGTGGATTTGCGTCTCGTCCTGGTGGATTTCGATCTCGGGATGTCATCCGGCCACGCGAGGCTCAGACATCCGCCCACCTCCTCAACAGGTTGTGATACGCGCCGGTCAGTTGCAACAACGACTCCGCATCTGCGTCCTGCTGCGTCAACCGCTGGATCGCGACATCCATATCCAGTAGCAGGCTCCGCTGCGCATCCTCGCGCACAAGGCTCTCGACCCAGAAAAACGACGCCAGCCGCTCGCCGCGCGTCACCGCTTCGACCTTGTGCACGCTCGATCCCGGGTACAGGATCATGCTGCCAGCCGCGAGCTTGGCGCGATGCTCGCCATACGTGTCGCGCACGACGAGCTCACCGCCGTCATAGCTCGCCGGGTCGTTCAGGAACAACGTGGCCGACAGATCCGTGCGCACACGTTCGCGCGACGCGCGAACGCCGCGCACTGCATTGTCGACGTGATAGCCGAACGACTCGCCGCCGGCATATCGGTTGAACAGCGGCGGATAAATCCGCCTGGGCAACGCCGCCGACATGAACACCGCATTCTGTGCGAGACGGCGAATGATCTCGTCGCCGATCTCGCGCGCGAGCGGATCGTCGCCGTCGAGTTGCCGGTTCTCCTTCACGCGCCGCGATTGCGCACCGGCCGTCGCACGCCCGTCGACCCATTGCGCAGCGCGCAGCCGCTCGACGAGCCGGGCGGCCTCTGCCGGGCTGAACACACCCGGAATCTCGATCATCATCGTGTGGTTTCCTTCGAAATGAATGCGGACACGCGCAGGCGTCAGAACCGGATATCGGCGGTTGCCATCACGGTGCGCCCGGCTCCCGGCACGCCATACAGCTGGAAGCCGTCGAGCGAAGCGCCGATCGCCGAGTAGTAGAACGTGTCGAACAGGTTCTGCACGTTGAGCCCCACTGTCAGATGCTTGTCGACCTCGTAGCGCGCGGCGATCGAATGCAGCCAGAACGACGGTGCCTTTTCGCCGTCCGCGACGTAGACGGGATGCTTGCCGCTCGCGCCGTTCACGGTACTGCTGTTGTTGTTCTGACCGCCGACGTAGCCGTTGTCGGTATAGCGTCGCGTGCCGACGTACTGCGCGCCGTAGCTGACCGACAGCTTCGGCGTGACGGCATACGTCGTCCACAGGTTGAACGTCGCGTTGGGCACGTTGGCCGGCCGCAGCCCGGCATTCGCGCCCTTCGTGATGCGGCCGCGCATCGCGGCGAATCCCGCGAACGCGGACCATCGTTCGGTCAGGTTGCCCGACACGCCGAGCTCGAGGCCGTCCACCCGGCGCGGCGGCAGCGCACGAACGACCGTCGTCGTGCCGTCGCCGTAATCCCACGAATCGGACAGTTTCGTGCGAAACAGCGCCCCCGTCACCGACAGCCGGTGATCGAACAGATCCCATTTCGAGCCGACTTCCCACGTCTGCGCGACGGCCGCCTGCAGGTCCTGGCTCGACGTGTTGCCGTAGATCACGTTGTTGGTCGTCGCGCCCACCGCGGACGGCTGCGCGGCCCGGCTGTAGGTCGCATAGAGGCTGCCGAACGGCACCGGCTTGTACGTGATGCCGATCCGGCCGCTCAACGCGCCGTCGTTGCTGCGCGCGACCGTGTGCGCGTTCGCCGCGCCGTTGACCTGCTTCAGCGAGAAACGGTCGTAGCGCACCGCGCCCTCGACGATCCACTTCGGCGTGACGGTCACGGTATCGCGCAGGTACACGCCCGCATCGGTCAGCGACGCATAGTCGCCCGCGCCGCCTTCCAGCGTCGGCACGCCGCCCATGCTCGTGCCGTATGCGTTCGTCAGGTTCATCACCGGGTTCACCGACGGCGCGAGAATCGTGCGCGCAAGATCGCCGTAGCGCTCGTGATAGACCTCGGCGCCCGCGACGACGTCGTGATGCAGGCCGCCCGTGTCGAACGAGAGATTCAGGTTGGTTTCGTTCGCCACGATGTCATAGCGCTTCGACGTGCCGTAGTTGCTGCCGCGCAGCACCGCCAGCGACGACGGGTTCGCGAGCGGCGCATAGCCGCTGTACGACGCGAGCCCTGCGCCGCTCGTAACGAGCGGCCCGGTGCCGCCATAGCCGTACGACGTGCCGCCGGTCGAATTGAAGCGCGCGGGCGACAGCACGGTGATGCGGTCGGTCTGCTCGAAGCGGCTGAGGTTGGAAATCCGCACGTTGTCGTTGAAGTCGTGCTCGACCTTGACCGTCGCGCGGTCCGTCACTTCGCGATCGGTGAACAGGTTCGGATCGCCGTACCAGCCGTTGCGCGGCACGCCCGGCATCCGCGCGCCGCCGGTGCCGCGCGCGATCGGCACGCCGGTGTCGGGCGTGTTCACGTCGTTCTGGTGCAGATAGTCGATCGTCACGCGCGTCGGCGTGCCGAGACCGAGCGCCAGCGAACCGGCCACGCCCCAGCGGTCGTAGTCGGTCACAGCGCGGCCGTCGACCGCGTTGTAGTGGCGCATCAGGTTCAACCTGAACGCCGACGTCGGCGTCAACTGCTTGTTGAGGTCGGCCGTCACGCGGCGGTAGCTGGCGGTGCCGAGCGTCGTCGAAAAGTGGTACGCGTCGCCGGCATGCGCTTCCTTGCTGACGAGGTTCACGCTGCCGCCGGGCGCGGCGACGCCGGACTCGATCGTGCCGGTGCCCTTGAACACTTCGACGCGCTCGACGTTGAACGTATCCGTGCGTCCGGCGAGGCCCGCGTCGCGAATGCCGTCGACGGTGATGCTCTGCTCGCCCGAAAAACCGCGGATCGTGAACATGTCACCCCAGCCGAGGTTGCCCTCGCCCGACGTGAACGTGATGCCGGGCACGTTCTTCAGGATGTCCTGCAGGCTCTGCGCCTGCTGCTCGTCGAGCACTTTCTTCGGGATGACCGCGACGCTCTGTGCGATGTCCAGCAGCGGCGCGGTGAACTGGTCCGATTGCAGGAATTCGGTGCGGTACGGCGACGAATGCGCGTGGATATCGATCGCGGGCAGCGTGGCGCCCGACGACGACGCATCCGGCGCGGCGGCCGGCATACCCGGCTGCGCATGCGCGGCCGACAGCATGGCCAGCCCGAGCGTGGCGCCCAGCAGGTTCGACAGCAAGGCCGACGGCGATCGGCCGGCCCGTTGAAGAGACGACGACATGAATCCTGCCGGTGATGAGAGTAATGAAGAGGCGGGTTAGCGCGCGGCGGCGGCAACCGGATCGTTCGACGCGAGCCCGTCGATCAGCACCTGGAGCTGGCCGCGCGAGCAGCGTTCGATGCGCGCGGCGACGCCGAACACGTCGGCGAGGCTGACGGGCGTCACGACGTCTTCCGGCATCCCGAAGCGCACGATGCGGCTACGGTGCAGCAGCATCGCGCGGTCGCAACCGCGCAACGCGGCGCTGATGTCGTGCAGCACGACGACCGTCACGAGCTGCCGCTCGCGCGTGATGTCGCGCAGCGCGGCCATCACCTGGTGCTGGTGATTGAGGTCGAGCGCGGACAACGGCTCGTCGAGCAGCAGCACTTGCGGATCGCGGGCGAGCGCCTGGGCGAGGCCGACGAGCTGACGCTGGCCGCCGGACAGTTCGTCCAGCGTGCGCAGCGCGAGCGCCTCGATGCCGAGCCGTGCGAGCACCGCGAGGGCCGCGGTGCCGTCATCCTCCGCGCCCGCGTGGCGGCCGGCCGGCATGAACCCGTGCCGCGTCGCACGGCGCGCGACGACGACCGATTCGAGTACCTGCAGACGCACGCCGGCCGGCAACGCCTGCGGCAGGTACACGACACCGTGCGCGCGCGCATCGCGCAGCCCCGGCACGAACGCCGCGCCGTCGAGCGCGAGCGAGCCCGATGCAGCACGCGTCAGCCCCGCCAGCGTGCGCAGCAGCGTCGACTTGCCGCTGCCGTTCGGGCCGAGCAGCGCGGTGATGCAACCGCGCGGCAGCGGTCCCGCGCCCAGGGACACAAGCACGTTGCGCCGCCCGTAATGCACGGTCAGTCCGTCGATCGTCAGCCCGCTCATGCGTGACCTCCCTGCGAACGCACGACGATGCCGAGGAACAGCGGAATGCCCACGAGCGCGGTGACGATCCCGACCGGGATCAGCACGCCCGGCACGATCAGCTTCGACGCGATCGACGCGAGCGACAGCATCAGCGCGCCGAGCAGCACGCTGCCGGGCAGATAGAACCGGTGGTCCTCGCCGAACAGCGTGCGGGCCAGATGCGGCGCGATCAGCCCGACGAAGCCGATCGTGCCGACGAACGACACCGCGAGCGCCGACAGCACCGACACGCGCAGCAGCGTTGCGAGCCGCACGCGCTTCACGTCGATGCCGAAGCTCGCCGCGCGATCCTCGCCGAGCCGCAGCGCGGTGAGCGTCCATGCGTTGCGCATCGACAGCGGCAACGCCAGCGCGAGCGCCGCGGCGAGCACCGCGAGCTTGGGCCAGTCGGCGCGCGCGAGCGAACCGAGCGTCCAGAACACGAGCCCCTGCAGCGCGTCGGCCGACGCGATGAACTGCATCAGCGAGACGAGCGCGTGGAACGCAAACACGAGCGCGATGCCCATCAACACGACGCCCGTGGTGTTCATCCCGCGCCAGCGCGCGACCGCGTCGAGCAGCAGCGCGGACAGGAACGCGAAAACGAACGCATTCGCCGATACGACCCAGGTTTGCGCAACACCGGGAATCGTCACGTCGAGGACGATCGCGAGCGACGCTCCGAATGCGGCAGCGGCCGACACGCCGAGCGTGTACGGGCTCGCGAGCGGATTGGCGAGGATCGTCTGCATCTCGGCGCCGGAGAGGCCGAGCGCCGCGCCGACGAGCACGGCCATCGCCGCATACGGCAGGCGGATCTGCCAGACGATCACGCGCGCGGCCGGATCGGCGCCCGCGCGCTCGACGAGGGTGCGCAGCAGCGTCGCGACCGGCATGCCCGATGGCCCGGACGACAGGTCGAACAGCACCGACACGACGATCAGCAGCGCAACGGCGACCAGCGCGGCCGCGCGCCGCCGCACGAGCCGGCGGTAGTCGCGCAGGCTCGCCGCCTGCACACGGCCGGCTGCCTGGCCGGGCGCGGTGTCCCGAAGCACGGCGTCGCTCATCGTGCCGCCTGCGACGAAGCGGCCGGCAGCGGCGCGTCGACCCACTCGGCGCCCTGCGGCGCGATCGCGAGGAAGCGGCGATGCAGCTCGGCCTGCGTTGCCTTCACATCGAGATCCCTGAACTGCTGCGGATAGAACCACTTCGCGAACGCCTCGATCGCGAGGATGTTGTATGGCGAGTCGTAGTAGTTGTGCGAGATGCCGTGCACGCGGCCGTCGTGAATCGCCTTGATCGCATCGAATCCCGGCCGCGCGGCGAGCTGCGCGAGGCTGGCCGCGGCGTCATGCGCACTCGTCCGTGCGCCGACCCGCAGCGACGCGAGCCCCGGCTTCGTGCGGCTGCCGGTCGCGATATACACGTCGGGCCGCGCGGCGATCGCCTGCTCCATGCTGATGTCGCCGAGCACGCCGGGCAGCAGGCCCGCCGCGATGTTGCGGCCGCCCGCGGCCGTCACGAATTCGCCGAAATTGCCGTTGCCGGCGGTGTGGCAGCAGCCGGCGTCCCACACGCCCGCGAGCAGATCGACGAACACTTTGGGCCGCTGCGCGTCGGGAATCCGGTTCACGACCGCCTCGACATGCGCGAGATGCGCCCGGTAGAACGCCGCGTACGCATCCGCCTGCTCGGGTCGATGCATGACCGCGCCGAGCAGCGCGATGCTCGGCAGCGTGTTCTGCAGCGGATGCAGCCGGAAGTCGACGAACACGACCGTCGTCCCGGTCGCCTCCAGTTGCTTCACGAGCGCGTTGTAGCGGCTCGGCCCGTGCCCGCCGAGGCTGAAGATCGCAAGGTCCGGTTTCACGCTCAGCGCCTTCTCGGCACTGATGCTGTCCTCGGTCGCCTGGCCGATCAGCGGAATCCGGCGGATCTGCGGGAATGCCTGCGCGTATGCATCAAAGGTCTGCGGGTCCATCAGCGGCAGGTCGCCCTGCCAGCCGACGATACGCGCGAGCGGCTGCTTGCCGTCGAGCAGCGCGACGGCCGACAGCAGCCGGCTCTCGCCGAGCAGGATCCGGCGCGGCGCCTGAGCCGGCACGCGAACCGTGCGGCCCGCGAGGTCGGTCACGGTCGCCGGTGCGGGCGACATCGCGGCAAGCGGCACACTCGTCGCCGTCACTGCGTGCGCAGCGGTCACGCCGATCACCCATGCGACGGCGCCGAAGCCCGCACGTCGCACCCACGAATGCCTGAAAATTGCCATAATGTCGCCTCTGAATGAGAATCATTGCCATTTGAAGGGCGACACTGTAATCACGGCGTGTAATGGCGATGTGTTGGAAGCACGGCCTTTTGTAATGGAATGTGTTGGCGCGACATTCCTTTCAGATTCATTTCGATTGATCCGGAAGCACCTCCCGATGGACCACATTCTTGTCGTCGACGACGATCCGAACCTCCGTACGCTGCTCGGCGACTACCTGCGCGCGATGAACTACCGCGTCACGCTGGCCGAGAACGGCTTGCAGCTCAGGCAGGCGCTCGGTACGGCGACCGTCGATCTCGTCGTGCTCGACCTGATGCTCGACGGCGAGGACGGCCTCGACCTCACGCGCGACCTGCGCCAGCGCCACGACGTGCCGATCGTGATCCTGAGCGCGCGCGGCGGCCTGCTCGACCGGATCCTCGGCCTCGAGATGGGCGCGGACGATTACCTGCCGAAGCCGTTCGATCCGCGCGAGCTCGTCGCGAAGATCAAGGTGGTGCTGCGCCGTACGCGCGCGGTTCCGGGCGCGCGGCGCACCGAGGCATCGTCCCGCGTCAGCTTCGCCGGCTGGCATCTCGATACGCGGATGAAGCAGATGATGTCGCCGGACGGCGTCGTCGTATCGCTCGGCGGTTCCGACTACCGCACGCTGCGCGCGCTCCTCGATCACCCGAACCGCCCGCTGTCGCGCGAGTTCCTGCTCGACCGCGTGTTCGGCAAGGAGCTGGCGCCGCTCGATCGCTCGATCGACGTGTGCGTGAGCCGGCTGCGCCACCACCTGAAGGACGCCGCGCGCAACGCGGCCCTGATCCGCACGGTTCGCAACGAGGGCTACATGCTCGTCGCGGACGTCGTGCACGAAGCGTGATGGGCACGCGGCGCCCGGCGCTGCGCATCTGGCCCGACTCGCTGTTCGGGCGGCTCGTCGCGATCCTTGCGGCCGGGATGTTCGCCGGCCAGATGCTGACCGGCACGATCTGGTTCGACACGCACGACAACCGCATGCTGGAAATTCCGGCGCGGCTGTTCGCGAGCCGGCTCGCCGATACGCTGCGGCTCGTCGACGCCGCGCCGGATGCTCACGCACGCGACGCGGTCATCGCCGCGCTCGGCGACGCACGCTACCGGCTGCGCCATGTCGATGCGCCCTCGCCCGCCGGCACGCTGACGTTCGCGCAGCATGCGACGGCCGGGCTGATCGCCGGGGTCCTGTCGACCCGGCTCGGTGCCGATCCGCCGTTTCGCCTCGTCGATGCCGAACTGCACGACGACACGGGCCGCCATGCGGGCCCGCTGAGCCTGTTCGATTCACGGATGCCGACCGGCGAATTCCACGTTCAGGTCGGCCTGCCGTCCGGCGGCTGGCTCGACGTGCAGGCCGACGAAGGCCAGCCGGGCATGCATGCGATGCCCGCGTCGCTCGTGGCCGACTACCTGCTGCGGCTCTACCTGATCCGCTTTGTCGCCGTCTGCGCGGTTGCGTTCGTTGCCGTGCGCTTCGCGCTGAAACCGCTCACGCAGCTCGCGCGCGCGGCCGAAGCGCTCGGTCGCGACATCCATCGGCCGCCGCTGGCGGTCGACGGACCGTCGGAAGTGCGCAGCGCCGCGGAGTCGTTCAACGCGATGCAGCGGCAGTTGATCGACAGCTTCGCCGGACGCGCACGCTTGCTCGGCGCGGTGTCGCACGACCTGCGCACGCCGCTCACGCGCCTGCGGCTGCGCACCGAGATGCTTCCGGATCCCGAATGGCGCGACCGCCTGCGCGGCGATCTCGACGAGATGGAATCGATGGTCCGCGGCGCGCTCGACGCCGTGCGCGGCGTGGAAGTGACGGAGCCGCGCTGCGGGATCGACCTCGACTCGATGCTCGAAGGGCTGGCCGAGGATGCGCGCGACACGGGCCAGGCGGTCGCGGTCCGCGGACACGCGACGGCGCCGGTCTCGGGCTTCGCGCGCAACCTGAAGCGTTGCCTGCAGAACCTCGTCGACAACGCCGCGCACTACGGCGGCGGCGCACCGGTGACGATCGACGTGCGCGACGGCAAGGACGCCGTGCGCATCGTCGTCGGCGACAGCGGCCCCGGCCTGCCGGACGACTGGCTCGAACGCGTGTTCGAACCGTACCGGCGCGGCGAGCACGCGGACCGCGACGACGGCGGCACCGGGCTCGGGCTCACGATCGCACGCAGCATCGCGACGCTGCACGGCGGCACGCTGATCCTGCGCAATCGCGACGGCGGCGGCCTCGATGCGATTCTCACGCTGCCGCGCGACGCCGCGTAACCGTCACGCATGCGACCGCCTCAACCGCCCGCGTCGCCCCACCGTTCGCAGGTGCGAAGTGGCCCCTGCGGGCAATCGTCGATCGTGTGCGCATCGCTCGTCAGCACGTAGCGGTTGGGCGCGTTGTACGGGTAGCTGGGCGGCAGTTGCAGCGCGACCCACGCGCCCGCATGCCGGCTCCACAGAAACAGCGGGCTGCGCAGCCCGAAATCGCCGACCAGGATCCGGTCGCCGTCCGGTGACACCGACGCCACCTTCGGCGCATCCCAGAAGTCGTCCGGCAACGGCAGCGCGGCCAGCACGGGCGACGATGGCGCGGCCCCATTCGCGACGACGACCCAGCGGCCGTCCCGCCTGACGACAGCCGGACATCGCGCGGCATCGGCGCCCATCGTGAGCACCGCGGTCGCCGGCTCATCGTCCAGACATTGCAGCCCCGGCTGCGCGGCCAGCTCGCCGCCGCCGTCGGCCAGCCGCTCGAGCCGGATGTGTTCGACGGGCGTGTCGCACGGATGCACGTCGCTGATCCAGCGCTGGCCGAGCCAGCCCGTATGCTCGACGAAACAGGTTGCGCCGTCGCCGGACGGGCCGCCGGGCGACGGCACGCGCTCCATCCCGCGGCCAGCGGCATCGGCGAACAGCAGCCCGCCGGTCGTATAGCTGTGGCGCGGAATATTCTTCCCGCCGCCCGTGGTGGCCTGCCAGCGATACGACCTCGCAACGACGCTGCGGACATGCTTCGTACGCTCCGCCATCCGGTTGAGGGTCGCGGTATTGAAAAGCAGCGGAACCATCACGAAGATCGCGCCGTTCAAAACCAGCACGAACCACGCGATCAGTTGACGGTCCTGGTTGACGATCCCGGGAAAATACAGCTGATTGTGACGGGCCGGACGCACGATCCACACCCAGCCGAGCAGCGCGTAAAGGACGATCACGCAGGTTTGCACACCGATGACGTAAGGATTGCCTGCCTGCGTGTCGATCGCCCCCGTGCGGTCGACGCGGTAGAGCATCACCAGCGTGACCGCCATCGTCGCGAAGGTGAACGCGAACAGCAGGGCCGCGCGTTTCCCGAGGGAAAAGTGACGAGGCGTGATCAGTCGCATGAAGGAAACCGGGCGGTGTGGGTTGCGCGCAGGATGCCGAACCACCCGGATTCTAGCGATTGACGCCCGGAGCGTCACGCGGGCCACGGCGTTGCACGGGCCGCCCGATTCGTTTGTAGAATCGGCCTGTTCGCCGTTGACGAGCCGATCCGCGGCATGAGTCTCGGCCGCCGCTGCGGCCGATATCGGGCAGACGAGCGAAGCGGTCGAACCCGATGGAATCAGCGGCATTACACGGCGCTTCCGTCCGGCACGCAGCACCACATTGGCGTCGGGCGGCCACCACGACATTCGCGATGCACTACCACCCAGACGACATCCGCCGGCTGTTCCGGAGCATTCCGACGCTGCAGTTGAACCGCCCGGCCCCGGCCGAACGGTTTCTTTCCGCCGCCGTCGATACCGGCAACGAACTCGAACAGGTGTTGCGCGACTACCCGCAGGTCCGCTACCAGCCGCTCGACTTCCACTATTTGTGCCAGCAAAGCCTGTCTGTACTCGACGACGCACTGCTGGCCGACCTGACCTCAGACGCGGACTTCGGGTGGTACGGCGCACAATGGGCCGCGCTGCTGATCGCGTTGTCGGGAGAGGCACGCTACCTGCCGCACCTCGACGACGCCAGGCACCATCGCGGCGTCGCGTGGACGGTCGAGCTGGCCGAGGCCGCGGCGGGCCCCGATGCGGCTTCGTCGGCCTGTCGTTGCTGCCGGTCGATCGTGCTGCTGCGCAATCAGCTGGCCGCATTGCCGCGCGTTGCCGTCCGGTTGAGACCCTGGCTGTCGCCCGAAGCGCTCGAAGCCAAGGCCAGCGCCGTTCGCGCCGCGTATCGCAGCGGTGGCGCCGACGCCGCCTTGCCGCTCGCCCGCCGCTGAGCGTTCGACCGAACCCTCGCGCGATCGCGGCCTGAACCGCCACGCGCGGCGCGACGCACGCCCCTTCCCGACTGAATCCCCGCAGTCGACGCACCGCGATTCCGTGCGATTCCGCAGAGGACCTTTCCTGTGCAACGCCTTAATCGACCGCCGCAGGATCTCCAATAATGGCCGCTCGATCCGCCAGCCGCCACACCTGGCCGGCCAAACAACAAAAACTCCTATGCATTCCTACCAGATTCACCAGCATGCCGGCGCACGCGTCGCGGGGACCGTCATTGCCGCATGCCTGACCGGCCTCGCACCGGGCCTCGCGCACGCACAAAGCAGCGTGACGCTGTACGGCCTGATCGACACGTCGATCACCTACTCGACCAACCAGCGCACGCACGGTGCCGGCTCGCCGGGCAGCGGCAGCGGCAGCGTCGCGATGACGAGCGGCGCGCTGAACGCGTCGCGCTGGGGGCTGCGCGGCCGCGAGGATCTCGGCGGCGGGATGGCCGCGGTCTTCGCGCTCGAGAACGGCTTCTCGGGCACCACCGGCAAGCTGTCGCAGAAAGGTGTCGACCTGTTCGGCCGCCAGGCGTGGGTCGGCGTGAGCTCGAAGACGGCCGGCACGCTCACGTTCGGCCGCCAGTACGACCTGATCCTCGATTTCGTGACGCCGCTCGGTGCGTCCGGCCCCGGCTGGGGCGGCAACCTCGCGGTCCATCCGTACGACAACGACGATTCGAACCGCAACCTGCGCATCAACAACGCGGTCAAGTACACGAGCCCGACGTATCGCGGGCTGACGTTCGGCGCGATGGCTGGTTTCTCGAACACGGCTGGCCAGTTCGCCAACAACGCAGCGTGGAGCGCGGGGCTGTCGTATGCGAACGGGCCGCTGAAGCTCGGCGCCGGCTACCTGAAGATCAGCCGCGACCGCAATGCGCCGAATCCGGACGGCGCGCTGAGCACGGTCGACGGTTCGGCGACGATCACGGGCGGCAACCAGCAGATCTGGGCGATGGCCGGCCGTTATGCATTCGGGCCGCACTCGGTCGGCGCCGCCTGGTCGCACTCGACCACCGACGGCGTGACGGGCGTGCTCCAGGGCGGCAACATCGCGCCGCTGAAGGGCGAATCGCTGGTGTTCGACAACTTCACGATCGACGGGCGCTACTTCGTCACGCGTGCGCTGAGCGTCGCCGCCGCCTACACGTACACGATGGGCCGCTTCGACACGCGCACGGGCCAGACGCGCCCGAAATGGAACCAGGTGGTCGCGCAGGCCGACTATGCGCTGTCGAAGCGCACGGACGCGTATCTCGAAGGCACCTACCAGAGCGTGAGCGGCGGCAACGGCAATCCCGCGTTCAACGCGACCGTCTGGACGCTGACGCCGTCGGCGAACAGCAACCAGGTCGTCGTCGCGCTGGGGCTGCGACACAAGTTCTGACGACGCGACGCGTCGCTGCCGAACGGCTCGGCCGGTTGCATCCGGTACGCGTTGCCGGCACCGCCCGATCGTCGCGATCCGCACTTGATAAGGCCGCGCCCGTGCGCGGCCTTTTCGCTGTGGCGTCGCGTACCGCACCCGGCAGGCGGGAGCAAGAATGTCTCCCCGAGTGTCGCGTCTGCGCAAAAAATGCGGAGAAACTGGTCACGTTGTGACATTTTTCCTAATCTATTTGCAGCGACACCGTTATTCGACGTTCCGGCCGCAACACACTTTCATCTGGCGCACCACTGGCTTACGAACCTGCATCATGCCGGCGAAGCCGGACCTTTCGCGCCATGACGGCCGGACTGGCGCGTGCAGACGGCACGCGCCGCGCTTTCAACGCAGTCAACCGCTGGAGACGAACGATGAGCAAAATGAACCGGTTTGCGGTCCTGGCAACCTTCGTACTACTGGCCGGTTGCCACAACGCGGCGAAAACGCCCGAGAATGCCGGCATGGCGCCGACGCCCTCGAGCGAAGCCGTCGCGACGGTGTCTGCCGACGATCTCGACAATCCGAACAGCCCGCTCGCGAAGCGCAGCATCTACTTCGATTTCGACCAGTATTCCGTGAAGCCCGAATTCCAGTCGCTGCTGCAGGCGCACGCCGACTACCTGCGCAGCCATCCGTCGCGGCGCGTGCTGATCCAGGGCAACACCGACGAACGCGGCACGTCCGAATACAACCTCGCGCTCGGCCAGCGTCGTTCGCAAGCGGTATACAGCGCGCTCCAGACGCTCGGTGTGCCGGCGACGCAGATGGAGGCCGTCAGCCTCGGCAAGGAAAAGCCGGTCGCGCTCGGTCATGACGAGGACGCGTGGGCGCAGAACCGCCGCGCCGATCTCGTCTATCGTTGATGTGCCACCGCCGCCGCGACGGCGGCCTCCGAATGAAGGAAAGCCACGCAGGCCGCTGACCGTCGTCACGGCCGCGCGGTGCCGCCCCGGATTGCCCGGTTGATACGTATCATCGGGCAAGCGCTCGATGGCGCTTCGCGTCGTGCTCAACCCCGGCGTTCGAACTGCCGGCGCAACCAGTGCGACATCACCGCTGACGTCACGATCGAATCGAGGATCGCAACGCCGTCGATGCCGCCGACTCCGTCCATGCCAAGCAGGACTGCGGTCAGAAACGCCTATCCGGTCATCGCGCCCGCGCCGATTACCCCCAGCAACACGAGCCGGCATCGTCGTACGCGCATGCCGATCGCGCCCATGATGCCGCCGGCCACGATCGCAGGCAGGACATCGCCGAACCCGAACGACGCGACGCAGATCATCGGCACCCTGCCCGCGCAGAGTGCCCGCGTGTCCCATTGCGGCCCGTGGATGACGGACCACGCAACCAGCATCACGAGCGGCCATGCGAGTGCGGCCATCAACGGGCCGCCGATGGCGAACGACACGCAGCCGGACAAGACCGGACGGGACGTTCGCAACGGCTCGCGAGACGCTCGCTCGGTGATGGCACGCATGGCTGTTTTTGTCGGAATCGGAATGGCGGCCTGCCGGGGTGTATCAAGTCGCCGCGCCATGCCGTCGATCCGGCCCCTTCGCGCGCGACGATACGCAAAAAGCATGGAATAATCGGCCCGCCGAAACGTCTTTTCATCGCGCAGACGCGCGGTTCACGCGAACCGGCCTTTCCTGCGGCCTGCGCGCTGCAAGGAGATTGCAATGAAATCGGCAACGTTGGCCGCGGCGCTGGTCGCGGCGCTGATGCTCGTGCTGTCGGCGGGATGTACGTCGTCGGGCAGCGGCGTGTCGCAAGGACCGGGCATGAGCCGGTACGGCGGCGGCTCCGGAGGGAGCGGAGGCGGTGGCGGTGGCGGAGGCGGCGGCTACTGAAGCGCCGCAGCAATAAACGGGGCGACGCATCGCGCGCAAGCGCCGGAAACCGGCTGCCTCGCGCGCGACACCCCGCCCCGCGGTACGACTTAACGCATCGCCTTCACGTCGGCCGGCGTGACGCTCGCGGGCTGGCCGCCCCACGTCGCGCGCAGGTAATTGGCGAGCTGCGCGAGTTCATCGTCGCTCAGCGTGTGCGCGAAGCCCGGCATCGGCTGCAGGTTTTCGAAGCCGGCGAACTTCTGCTCGCCGATGCCGTCGAGCATCGCGACCAGCAGGTTGCGCGGATCGCCCTGGCGCACCGTCGAGTTGCCGTTCATCGGCACCGCCACGTGCGGCTTGCCTTCGCCGTTGAAGCCGTGGCAGCCCGCGCACACCGCGAGATACACCGAGCGTCCGGCCGCCAGCTGCGCGGCATCGGCCGACACCGGCTTCACCGGTTCCGGCGCGGGCGGCTTGTCGCCAAGCAGGTACACCGACAGCCCGCGCAGGTCGTCCTTCGTCAGGTACTGCGTGCTCAGGTGCACGACCGGATACATCTCGCCGAACGCGGAGCCTTGCGGCGCGATGCCGACGCCGAAGAACGTCTGCAGGTCGGTGCCCGTCCAGCCGCGCGCGGCGAGGCCGGCCGGCGTGATGTCCGGCGCGGCCACGCGGCCGAGCGCGGCACCCGCGAACGGCTTCGCACCGTCGAGCTGGCCCGTGAATGCGCGCGGCGTGTGGCATTCCGCGCAGTGGCCGAGCGCCCCCGCGAGATAGCGGCCGCGCTGCCAGTCGGCGGATTGCCCGGCCGACGCATCCGGCAGGCTGTCCTTCAGGAACACCATGTCCCAGAAAACCATGCCGAAGCGCAGGTTGTACGGGAACTTCAGGTCGTGCGCGCGGTTTTCCTGTGCGACCGGCTTGACCGTCATCAGGTACGCATACATCGCGTCGGCGTCGGCGCGCGTGAGCTGCCGGTACGACGTGTACGGCATCGACGGATACAGGCGCTTGCCGGGCGCCTTGCCGTCGTGCAGCGCGGCGTAGAACTCGTCCGCGCTCCAGTTGCCGATCCCGTGATCCTTGTCGGGCGTGATGTTCGAGCCGTAGAACGTGCCGAACGGCGATTCGAGTGCCGCGCCGCCGGCGAACGGCGCGCCGTCCTTCGCGGTGTGGCACGCCGCACAGTCGGCGGCCTTGACGAGATAGCGGCCGCGCGCGACCTGGTCGGCGCCGGGCGCGCCGGACGCAGCGTTCGAGGCCGGTGCGTCGTGGCCGCCGCATGCGGCGAGCAGCAGCGCGCAGGCCGCTGCGAGTGCGGGCAGGCCCGCAGCCCGCGCGACGCGATGAGCGAGTGTGCGTTTCATGCGGCGTCCTTCACGAGTCCCGGCGTCGTCAGCACCACGTCCTTGACGGCTTCGTAGTAGCGGACATAGCCCGTGCAGCGGCAGATGTGCGCGTCGAGCGCGTCGGTGATCGTGCGTTCGACGTCGGCCTTCGCGATCGGCTCGCGCTTCAGGCGTTCGATCAGCACGGTCGCCGCATTGACGAAGCCCGGCGTGCAGTAACCGCACTGGAAGCTGAAGTGCTCGAGGAATTTCTGCTGGATCGGCGACAGCTCGACCACCTCGCCCGCTTCATTGCGCTTCGCGTGGCCTTCGATCGTGCGGATCGAGCGGCCGTGGAAGAAGTGCGCGCCGGTAATGCAGGTGCGCATTTCCTCGCTCGTGCCGTCCGGCTTGTCGACGATCACGACGCACGCGTGGCAGATGCCCTGCCCGCAGCCGAGCCGCGAACCGGTGAGGCCCGCGTACTCGTGCAGGAACTCGATCATCATCAGCCCTTCCGGCACCTGCATCGGGCCGACGGACTTGCCGTTGATGTTCACCGACAGCGGCTTCTGCTGGAAGCGGACAAGCGGACGCTCGACGGCGGCCGGCGCCGATGCCGATGCCGATGCCGGCGTAGCCGGCGCGGCAGGAACGGATGCCGGTGCGGCCGAAGCCGCCGCCGGCGCGGAAGCGCCGGTCGCAGCCGCGCTGGCGCTCGCGGCCGAAGCCGCGGTTTGGGCGGTCGTCATGCGAGCACCTCCTGAATCTTTTGCGAGGTCACCGGCAGGTCGGTGAAACGATGGCCGATCGCGTGCGCGATGCCGTTCACGATCGCGCCGACGACGGGAATCATCACCACTTCGGCGACGCCCTTCGGCGGATCGGTCTCGGACAGCGGCGGCAACACGTCGCCCGTCTGCGTCCACACGGCGACATCCGACGCGCGCGGCAGCTGGTAACGGTTGAAGTTCCACGTGCCGTTGCCGGGGCCGTCCTCATAGAGCGGCAGGTACTCGTGCAGCGCGTGACCGATGCCCATCGCGAGACCGCCCTGCAACTGGCCCGACACGAGCTGCGGCGAAATCTGGTTGCCGCATTCCATGATCGAGTGGTGCGTGAGCAGCTCGACCTTGCCGGTCGCTTCGTGCACGGCCAGCTCGACGAGCGTGCCGACCGCCGTGTAGTACGTGACGGCCGCGTTGTTGCGGCTCGTCGGCGGGATGAACACGCGCTTGCGGTCCAGCACGCGATAGCCGTTCGCGGTCGGCGCCAGCGTGACGCGCATCGCGGTCGCGCCGGCCGGCGCGGCCGTGCCCGGCACCGGGCCGCTGTCGGCGCCCGTCTTCGGCGCGCCGACGCGCAGCGACAGCGCGTCGATCGGCAAGCGCTCGACCGCACCGCCCACTTCGAACTCGGCTTCGGTCCACTGCCAGCGGTTGAACACGTGCACGGCGGCGCCGGTCGGCAGGCCGAGCGCATGCGCCTGTTTCGCAAGCTGTTCGAACGTCAGCGGCTCGAGGCCGTCGGCGGTCAGCTTGCCGTCGACCCAGCGCGCGTCCTCGATACGGATCGTGTACGGCGCGGCCTGACCGCCGCCGAGGCCGCGCGTCCAGATCGACATCGCGGCCGGCCACAGGCCGTAGCGGAACACCGCACGGGCGGCTTCGCGCGTGCTGTGCGTGAAGTAATACGCCGAGTTCGTCGCGCTCGACGGCGACGCATAGCCCGGCGACCAGCGCGGGTTCGCGCTCAGGCGATCCTGGTCGGCCTGCGACATCAGGTACGGATCGCCGCTCGTCTCGACCGGCAGGTCCGGCCATTCGGTCTGGGCCACGAGCACGTCCGTCGCCGGACGGCCGAGCCATTTCGCGACCGCGACGGCCTGCGACGTCGACATCCCGGTGCCGATCTCGGCCGCCGTGTGCCGCAGTGACACCTTGCCGTTCTCGTCGAACTCGACCTTCGCGAACGACGCTTCCGCGCCCGTGCCGAAATCCTTCTGCACGCACGCGAAGCCGACGCCGTAGCGCTTGCCCGGATGCGCCGCCTCGAATTCGGTCTTGCGCGCGGCACGGCGCGTCCACAGCGGATGCTGCTTCGCGCGCTCCAGCACTTCGTCGACGCGCAGCGCGCCGGCGGGAATCGCACCCTGCGTGTTCTTCATCCCCGAACGCAGCGCGTTGCGCAGACGGAAATCGATCGGGTCGATGTTCAGCTGCGCGGCGATCTCGTCGATCGCCATCTCGGTCGCGGCCATGCTCTGCAGCGTGCCGTAGCCGCGTGCCGAGCCGGCGTCGATCGCGCGCGTCGCGATCGCGACCGAAGCCAGGTCGCTCTTCGGGAAGTAGTAGATCGATTGCGCGGCCGTGGCGCCGACCATCGCGACCGACGGCGAGAAGTTCATGCGGCCGCCGCCGTTCGCCTCGAAGTCGCCCTTGAACGACTGCAGCAGGCCCGTATTGCGGTCGACCGCGATCCGGTAATGCATCTTGAACGCGTGACGCTTCAGCGACGTCTGGAACTGCTCGTAGCGGTCGTTCGCGAAACGTACCGGGCGGCCGTCCGCGTACAGCGCGCAGACGAGGCCGTAGAACGGCACGTTGAAGTGATCCTTCGAGCCGTAGCCGACCGTGTAGCACGGATGCACGAACAGCTTCTTCACCGGGAAGCGGCATTTCGCGACCATCGCGGCCGCGTTCTCCGACACTTCGAGCGGCGACTGCGTCGGCACGACGAGGTGCAGCGACTGCGTCGCGGCGTCGTACCAGCAGTTCGCGTTGTCGGGCTCGAGCGCGGCCGTATCGACCGACTGCGTGTTGTATTCGCGGTCGAACACGAGCCAGTCGGCCGTCGGATGATCGAGCTCGCTGGCGATCTGCCCGGCCAGGAACATGCCCTGCTCGTCCAGCTTGCCGTGTTCCTTGCCGTCCGGCCAGACCGGCAGGTGCTTGCGCATCATGCTCGGGAAGATCGGCGCGTCCTTCAGGCTCGAATAGACGTCGTCGTCATAGGCCGTCTTGCCACCCACGCGCACGTAGCGGAAGGTACCCCACGGATCGCGCTCGAGCGGGCCCGTGACCGCGCCGTAGCGGATCACGTCGTCGCGGAACTTCAACGCGTTCTTCGCGAAACGGAAGCGCGCGAAGTCGTGATAGATGAGGATCGCGACTGCATGGCCGAGATACGCGGGCGTCTTGCCGGCCGGCAACAGCATGTCGTCGCCGTAGAACGCCGGGAACGCGACGCCGTCGCGTGCGAGATCGTCGGCCGTGACCACGCGGTCCGGCTTCAGGTCGTCGCCGAGCAGCGACAGGTCGAAGCCTTCGTACGTGCGGTCGGCCTGCGTGACGCGCAGGATCAGCGCATGCGACTGCTGCTGGGGCCAGTGCGGCATGTCGGCCGCGCGCACGTCGCGGGCGAACACTTTCGAGCCCGTGACCTTCGCGATGCCGTCGATGCGGAATTGGGGGATGCCGGTGACGCTATCCCATTTGACGGGGGTAAGGAGTTTTTCTTCGAAGAGCGCCGCGAATGCGCGGCTGCCCAGGGGCGCGACATACACTGCGACGCCCGCCAGCACGCTGGCTTTCAGAAAACCCCGCCGTGACAGGCCGTGGTTTTTCATTGGGGGGAACCTCCTGATGCGGCTCGGACGGCGATAGGGTGTCGCGGCGTTCGGAGCGGCGCGCATTCTGGCATTGTTTTAGATATATCGCCTATAGTATTTCTCGCATGAAATACTTATTGAATTTCTTATAACGGGATTCAGCCGGGCTGCGGCGGGCGGTCGCGGGCAGCGATTCGTCTGCGTTTAACCCGGATTCGCACGGGCTTTGGCCGTGTCGACCTCACCCGACGAGCACGCGCGCCACGCATTGCAGCCGGTCTCCGGTCGGCCCTCGCGCATCGTTCCGTTCGCAACGATGCTGCCCTCGCGCCGTCGAATGCGCAAGCCTTTCGCAGGCGTGGTTTACGACTAGCGCGCGGCGCGGCCGGCTGCCCCGCGCTGTCTATTTTTCATGGTAATGTCGTGCGCATCCGGCTCGGCCGGTGCTTCCGCCACGTGCCGTGCGGGCGCCGCCAGCCATCCCGACAGCGTGTCGAGGTCAAAAATCATGGCAGTCAGGGCATCTCTCCTGAACTCCGTTCTCGCCACTCCTCCCTCCGGCAACCACCGTGTGACGGCTGCGCTGCGTCCGTCGATGCTCGTGACGCTGTTCGAGGACGTGCGTCCGATGGCGCTGTCCGGGCTCGCGAGCGGCTTCGTCGCGGCCGTGGCGCTGATCCGGCTACAGCAGCTGTGGTGTCTCGCGTGGCTGATCGTCGACGTCGGCCTGCTCGTCGCGCGCCTGTCGATCGCACGGGCCTACGCGGTACGGCGCAACGCCGGCGACGACCGCGCCGAATTCTGGGCGGCGCGCTATGCGCCGGTATCGCTCGTCGCGTGCTTCGTGCTCGGCCTCGGCGTGATGGGCTGCGTGCAGGCCGTCGACGTCGAGCTCGGCACGCTGTCGGTGATGGTTGCGGGCGGCGTGTTCGGCGGCATCGCGTCGCGCAATTCGGCGCTGCCGCGGCTCGCGATGACGCAGGTCGCACTCGGCGTGCTGCCGATCGGCGTCGGCGCACTGCTCGCTCACCGGTCCGGCGCGTGGCTGCTGCTGCCGCCGCTCGCGATCTATCTTGCGGCCATGCGCACGGTCGTCCAGCGCCACTACCGCGTGCTCGTTGCGCTGATCGCCGCGCGCCAGCGCAACGCCGAACTCGTCGCGCGCTTCGACGCCGCCCTGACCTACATGCCGCACGGCCTGTGCATGATCGACGGCGACAGCCGCGTGATCGTCGCCAACCGGCGCACCGCGCAACTGTTCGGCTCGCCGCGCGAAATCATGCTCGATACGCCGCTGCCGGCCGTCGTCGCGGCGCTCGGCACGAACGCCGTGACCGATCCCGGCGGCCTCGGTCTCGCCGCGCAGTGCGACGCGTGGCTGAGCCGCAACGAACCCGGGCCATTCGACATCGCGCTCGTCGACGGCCGCCAGCTCGAACTGACGCGTCACCGCGTGCCGGACGGCAACGCGGTGATCATCGTCGAGGACGTCACCGCGCGCCGCCAGACCGAACAGCACATCCGGCACCTCGCGCGGCACGACGCGTTGACGGGTTTGCCGAACCGCCACGAACTGCATGCAGAGCTCAAGCGGATGCTCGCGCGCCGGCCGCGCCTGCCGAGCCCGGCCTTCGCCGTCATGTATCTCGACCTCGACGGTTTCAAGTCGATCAACGACCGGTGCGGCCACCAGGCCGGCGACGAAGTGCTCACGCAGGTCGCCGAGCGCCTCGGCAAGACGCTGCCGCGCGGCGAGTTCGCCGCGCGTATCGGCGGCGACGAGTTCATCGTCGCGATCGACGACACGACGATGCAGGCGTGCTCGATCCTCGCCGCGCGGATCATCCGGCAGATCTCGGCGCCATACACGCTGTCGATCGGCGAGACCGTCTGCATCGGCATCAGCATCGGCATCGCGCTCGACGACGGGCACGGCTCGCCCGACGAACTGATCCGGCAGGCCGACAGCGCGCTGTACGACGCAAAGTCGGCCGGCAAGGGTATCTACTGCTTCTATTCGAGCGGCAGCCGCCGCATGGCGCCGGCCGCCACAAACTGAGCCGGCGACACTCGTGTCGCCCGCTGGCTCTCCGTCTTTCCCCCGCCTGCCGCATCCTCCTGACGATTCAGTTTCGCAACGCTTTGCGGGTTCGCACGTGGCGCCGCCCGTTCGCGTGTCACGTGACGTGTTCCGTAACACCGCCGTTCGCCACGCAACACGTTGGCCGCAGAAGCCCGCACGATCGACGCAGCGCAAGGCTTTTCATGGTTGGCACTCTTATTGCTCTCTGTCAGGGAAACAGGTTGTCAGGGAGACCCAACATGAATACCGTCGAAGTCCTCAGCCGCAGCGATACCATCGACGAACTGGACGTGATCGACGGCGCATCGCTGATCCGCCGGCTCGTGTCCGAACGCCGCATGCCGGTCACGCGCGAAGCTGCCTGCGTCGACAATCCGCCGCTGACGCTGTACGGCGCGTTTCGCCAGGGCATCGCCGATCACGGCACGCGACGCGCAAATCCGTATCGCGCCGGCAGCCGTTTCTGGGCTCTGTGGGAAGAGGGGCGTCTCGAAGCTGAAACATCGGGACGGTAAACCGGTTACGCGCGCCGGCCCAGTCGCAGCAAGGGACCGGCGCGAAATTCGGCACACGAATGCAGGCGGCCCGCGTGCCGGCATGTGTTCACAGCTGCAACATCCGCGTGGTCTCGCGTGCCGTTCTCGCCGCTCGGGACGAGAAGGTTGATCCGGCCGCCATGCCTTGTCACGTGATCTGCTGAACCCATTGCCTCCGCCAATCCGGCGCTTCGAACGGATCGGAAAAATACTGGGTCTCGTGAACGACCTTGCCGTCGCGGAACGCCATGATGCTGACCGTGCAAGTCGGCCGGCCGTTATAGGTGATCGCGTATTCCGTAACCCATAGATTGCCTTCTCCTTGAATTCGCCTGACGTCGAAACCTGCCGGCTTGCCGGGATGATGACCCCGCAATGCCTGCAGATTCATTCGTCCCAGGATGCGTTCCCCTGACTGCGGATAGTCACAGACGACATCGTCATCGTAAATATCGTGTTCCGCGTCGAGATCGCCGGCCGCCGACGCTTGCCAGTGCGCATTCAGCGCTTCGCGTATTCCCTCTTCCTGCATGGAATGCCTCCGGATACCGTTTCACGCGTGTCGTGGAACACACCCGCCGCCTCCCGTCTCGATGACGTCGAGACTCCACATTGGATGTGCTCTTGAGTGTCCTGGCTCGGGAAAGCAGCGGC
The DNA here is from genome assembly GCF_902499125.1 of Burkholderia arboris. Classification (GTDB taxonomy): domain Bacteria; phylum Pseudomonadota; class Gammaproteobacteria; order Burkholderiales; family Burkholderiaceae; genus Burkholderia; species Burkholderia arboris. The sequence goes on along the minus strand of NZ_CABVPX010000006.1, from coordinate 54,553 downwards.
CGCCACGTCCTCATGACAGGTAGTGGCCCGCCAGGGCGCGAATGCGCGATCAGATGTCGCGCGTCCGCGGGATGACAACCGCCTGGCCATGCAGTTTGCCGTCCGCGTCGAGAAGTTGCCACAGGGTCGCTTCCTCGATGATGAAGCGCTGGCCTGACTTGGTGACACGCACGCCCTTGTAACCCGTCTCGTAGCCCAGCCGCTGTACGCGTGCCAGGAATTGCTGCCGCTCCTCGCGATTCGGGGCCTCCGCGGAGAGTCGGGACGGAAGTCGGGTGATTTCGTCCCAGCTGTATCCAAAGCGACGCTGCGCGGCCTTGTTGCCGTAAATGAAGAGCGGGTCGGAGTCGGTGTTGTGCGCGAGTACTGCGAACGGGGCCCGCTCGTAAAGCCACGCGGTAGCTTCGTCCGCCGGCACGGCCTCGGGCACCAGCGGGAGACCAAGCAGCCGCGTGTAGCTGTCGGCAAGGAGCTGATAGAACGCTGAACTGCTGTGGAGTGGAATGATCCGAGACATGTCAACGGAGATCGTTGGTCGATGCAATGGGCGAAGACGCTCAGGATATAGCATCTGCAGGTGACGTTTCCTGGTCACCCTGCGTCCACCGGTGGCGTGAGCGGTGTTTGAACAATCGACGGTCAAGCCGTGCGATGCGGACACGCCGCTGTCCGACGTACGGACGCGACCAAGGACCGCTTGTGCGCGCGACCTCCCAACTGCACCACCTCCCTCATGTTCGACACCAGGTGGTTTTGCAACCACCCGGCTCGAACGCGGCCGCATCTTGTTATGTCGACACGACGCCCTTGAAAGGCTGCGGCACCCTGCCCGCCTCCTGACGATCGATCATCCAGCCCGGATACGCGGGCGGTAACGCACTCACTGTGTCCAGACTCGCAAGCTCGTCCGCGGTCAGCACGACATCGACCGCGCCGAGATTGTCTTCGAGCTGCTCGACCCGTTTGGCGCCGACGATGACGCTCGTGACATGCGGTTTCGCCAGCAACCAGGCGAGCGCGATCCGGGCAACCGAGACCCCGTGCGCGTCGGCGATGGAACGCATCGCGGCAACGCACGGCCACGCTCGCTCGAGGTCGACCGGCGGAAAGTCGAAATGGCTGCGTCGCGCGCCTTCCTCGTGGGGCGCACCGGGGCCGAACTTCCCCGAAAGCAGCCCGCCGGCGAGCGGCGACCAGACCAGGAGGCCCATCTGCTCGTCGATCGCGAGCGGCACCAGTTCGCGCTCCACGTCCCGTCCGGCGATGGAATAGTAGGCCTGCAGCGTCTCGAAGCGCGTCGCATGGAGCCCCTGGCTAATGCCGAGCGCCTTGCCGATTTTTCCGGCGCGCCAGTTCGAGACGCCGACATGGCGAACCAGCCCCTGGCGCGTCAGATCGTCGAGCGCCCGCAGTGTCTCTTCGATCGGCGTGACGGAATCGCTGGCGTGTATCTGGTAAAGGTCGATATGGTCGACCTGGAGGCGTTCCAGGCTGCGCTGCACGGAATCCATGATGTGACCGCGCGACGCCCCCTGATCGTTGGGCTTCGTGCCCATCGCGCCGGCCGTCTTGGTCGCCAGCACGATTTCGTTGCGCGGGACGCCGAGGTCCCGGAGCGCCTGTCCGACGAGGCGTTCGGACTGACCGAACGAGTAGATGTCGGCGGTATCGATGAAGTTGATTCCCGCCTCCAGCCCACGGGAAATCAGCCGGGTCGCGTCGCGCCGATCCAGTGCGCCGATCGCCGCCCACATGCCGGCATCCGCGTTGCCACCGAGTGTCATCGTGCCGAGGCACAGCTCCGAGACATACAGGCCGGTGCGGCCCAGTCGCTTGTATTTCATGATCGTTTTCCTTCAGGCTCGGCTGGAAAAATGCGGCGTCGTCCGGTCCGGTGCACGCTGCACGCCAGGACTTCCGTTGATTCAGGACTGCCCGGCCCGAAACTGTCCCGCGATCGTCGCAACGCGTGCGCCATAGCGGCGTGCGGTCTCGAGATCCCCCGGCGACATCTCGTCCGGCGACGCGTCGGCCGGCGTCTGCGCCATCGGCGCGATATAGGAGCCCATGCGGTTCAGGTCGTCGCGCGCCGACGCCTTCAGGTTCGCCGGCTTGATGTCCATGCTCACCCAGATACCCCCGTGCTGCCCGGCCAGCAAAACGAAGTATTCGAGCGTATTGAGCTTGTCGCCGTTGATGCTCGCGCTGTTGGTAAAGCCGCCGAAGATCTTGTTGCGCCACGCGCCGTCGAACCAGGCCTTCGACGACGCATCGGCAAACTTCTTGAACTGCCAGCTGGGCCCGCCCATGTAGGTCGGCGAGCCGAACAGGATCGCGTCGGCACCGGCCAGCGTGTCCCACGCGCCCTCCGCGAGGTTGCCGTCGGCGTCGATGGCGACGAGTACGGCGCCGGCGCCCTCGGCGACCGCCGCGGCCAACCGTTGGGTATGTCCATAGCCGGAGTGGTAGACCACGGCTGTCTTAACCGGAGAAGTGAGTTGCGTCATGGTTGCGCCCTTCCGTTGAGGTTGTCGTCGGGTGACGACGTCGGAAAGCACTCTACTGGGTCACAACTGAGTTATAAATGACGATCGATTGAACGTTCTGTTACTCCGTGGGTGAACAATGCAAAACCTCGATGCGCTTTTGATCTTTGCGCGTGTCGCCGAAATGACGAGCTTCACGCGGGCAGCCGAAAGCCTGGGCATCCAGAAAGGACGTGTCTCGATGGTGATCCGGCAACTCGAGCGCGACGTGGGCGTTGCGCTGCTGCATCGAACGACGCGGAGCGTGCAGTTGACCGACGACGGCCGCGCGTTCTATTCGCGCGCACGGGACCTGCTGGCCGACGTCCAGGCGCTACAATCGATGTTCTCCGGCGACAGCACACGCCTCCGGGGACGGTTGCGCGTCGACATGCCGACCGAGCTGGCACGCAGCGTCGTGGTGCCCGCGCTCCCGCAACTGATGGCGGCACATCCGGAGCTGGAACTGGAGCTGTCGAGCACCGACCGGCGTGTCGACCTCGTGCAGGAAGGATTCGATTGTGTGATCCGCATGGGTCCGATCGTGGACGAAACGCTGATTGCCCGGCCGTTGGGCCGGCTGCGCATGATCAATGCGGCAAGTCCCGCTTATCTGGCGCGGCATGGCGTGCCGCATACGCTCGACGATCTGCTCAGCCAAGGGCACTGCATGGTCCACTACTCGCTGACGCTCGGTGCCAGACATGCCGGCTGGGAATATCCGAGCGGCGACGGCTATGCGACGCTTGCGCTGCCGAGCGCGATGCAGGTCAACAACGTGCAGACCTATCACGCGGCCGGGCTTGCCGGCATCGGGTTGATCCAGGCCGGCTATTCAGGGGTCGCGAATTACGTCGCCAGCGGCGCGCTGGTGGAGGTGCTGCCCGACCTGCGTCCGGAACCGCTCGCCGCGTCGCTCGTCGTGGCCCATCGGCGCAATCTCTCGCCGCGCGTCCGGGCGTTCATGGATTGGATCGAACCGGTATTGGAACCGTATTTCGATTGAGGGCGTGAGAACGGTCGAGGTTGCACGCGCCCGCCGCGCCGCGCGGCCGTCGTTTCCCGATAAGATGGCAGATTCCGTTCATCGAACGACGCTGCCATGACCGCCTCCTCCTCACACCGAAATCCCATTCACTGCGAAATCGATCTCGACGCGCAAGGCAAGCACGCGGGCTACCTGCGGCTGCCGCACTCCGTGCACCGCTCGGCATACGGCTGGCTGCCGATCCCGATCGCGTCGATCCGCAACGGCGACGGCCCCGTCGCGCTCGTGATGGCCGGCAACCACGGCGACGAGTACGAAGGCCAGATCATCGTGTCGCAACTGATGCGCGAGATCGAACCCGAGATGGTCAGCGGGCAACTGATCCTGCTGCCGATGGCGAATTTCCCGGCGGCGGATGCGGGCCTGCGCGTGTCGCCGCTCGACGAAGGCAACCTGAACCGCAGCTTCCCCGGTGACCCGGCCGGCACGCCGACGCAGATGATCGCCCATTACATCGAGCATGCACTGCTGTCGCGCGCGCAGTATCTGGTTGACCTGCATTCGGGCGGCAGTTCGCTGCTGTATCAAGGTGGCAACATGCTCGCGATCGATCCGCTCGACGCCGACGAAGCCGCGAAGCTCAACGGGCTGCTGGTCGCGTTCGGGTTGCAGAATGCGCTGCTGCATGCGCCGAATCCGGTGCATTCGGCGTCGGCCGCGCGCCGGCAAGGCGCGATCTCGATCGTGACCGAACTCGGCGGTGCCGGCATGGCCGATCCGTCGCTGATCCGGCTCGGCCGCCACGGGCTGCTGCACTACCTCGGCTACATCGGCCTGCTGCACGGCGCACTCGTGCCCGACGCGCCGCCAACCGTCACGCGCTTCATGCGCGTCGACGGCGATCGCCATTTCGTCTATGCGTACGAGCGCGGGCTGTATGAGCCGCTCGTCGAACTCGGCGATCAGGTGAAGGCCGGGCAGCCGGCCGCGTGGGTGCATTTCCCCGATACGCCGCTGCGTGAACCGGTGCTGCATCGGTTCAAGGGCGATGGTGAGGTGGTGTGCAAGCGCGTGCCCGCGCAAGTGCAGCGTGGGGATTGCATGTTTCAGTTGGCGGAGTTGTCCACGCCGCCGCGTGTCATCGCGTGATGAATCCGGCAGACGCGTTCGGGAAGATCGGCGTTCGAGGGAATCATTTGACCGGGCCTTCCACTTCCCGACCGCTTCGCCATTGAGGAAAAAGGCCGGCTCGGTCCGTCACTGCCCCTTGTCCATCTAGACACGCACCCGAAGGATTGGAAAGCATCTTCCCGGAATGACGGTCGACGCTTTCTCTCCCACTTTTTCCGCACCCAGCGATAAATAGAATGGCACGGCATTCGGATCTGCTTCGATCACGAAGCACCTGATTCCCCTTTCGGCGGCCTCTTTCCTCAGTTCGGACCATAACGCACGGGCGACGCCCTGCCCCATATGGTCAGGATGAACGAATAGCCACCCGGGGGTAGGCTCATCGGAATCCATCAAGGCTCTCATCCAGAACCCGATTATCTGCTCGTCGGTTTCGGCGACGTAGGCCATTGAGCCTTCGATCATCTCGGGCGTAATCGTCAGATCGGCCTGCCACAGATCCAGCCATTCCCTGGGGTAACCCCAGTGCGCCTTCGAAAGAAAGGCGAGCTGCGTCAGTTGGCCTGCATCCGAAGAGCGGCCGGCGCGTATCACAAACCGTCGGTGCGTCGAATCTCCCATGTCGCGCATTCTAGCGGGCAACATCCGGAAGCGCATCGTGGTCGTGCCCGGTGTTTGCGCGACGAGGTTTCAGGAATGGCCCCGCCTCATCGCCTACGGGTCGGCCGCGGCCGCGCGTCATCGCCAACAACGGGCCGAACCCGGTCGGTGCCCGCTGCGGCCATTCGCGGCCGGCACAACCCGCCCCGCGAACGCTATCGACAACGCTTCGCAACCGTCGTGCGCCGGCGCCAGCCCGTATTGCACGCTGACCGTCAGTCGGACGACACGGGCAACTCGTTTCCCTGCGCAGCACCGCATTGATGGCAATGCGGGAAGAAGAAGAAATTCCGGCCACCGCATTCGCATACATTGAAAAGCCTCAATCCGCAATGGACGCAGAACGTGGAGTCGTCGCCGCCGAGATTCCATTGTTTGTCGCATGACGGGCAGCGCTTTTTTTCGAGTGACCGCACGGCTTTTTCGTATCCGATCGTGCGCGCACGCTCTCCCCGATCCTGCTGCAATTCGAGCCGTTTGCGTTCGGCATAGCGCTGAAATGCCTTCATCATGTAAAGGCCGGCGAATACCGTGAGCGCAATGCCGACCAGGACCCGGACATAGCCGCCGAAATTCGGCAGGTACGGGACCAGTTCGATGAAAAACGCGCTCAGTGCAAACAGGCCAAAGCCATACACGAAAGGCCAGTAGCGCATCTTGCGGTAGCGTATGAACAGCCAGATCGCAACCAGCAGTATCGGTAACGTCAGCGCAAGCCGCAGTCCGAACACCTGCATCTCGTAATGCCGTGTTGCCGCGTCGAGGCGCCGTTCGGCCGCCGCGTCCGCTTCGGCGATTTGCGTGTCTACTTGAGTCTGCTGCGACGTCAGTGCCCGTTGCTGGTCGCCGATCGCATCGATCTGACGCTGCCAGCTGACCACCACGGCCTGGAGCATATCCAGCTTGTGCGTTCTCGCCAGAATGTCCGGGTCCCGCGCACTGTCTCCCGTCACCGAGCGGGTTGCCAGCCAGTTGCGGAAACTTTCCTTCTCGGCCGCGTACTCCTTCGCGGCGCGGCCGCGCGCGACTTCCATGGTGTCGACCTTCTCGGCAAGCGCGTCGTGCTGCGCCTGCAGTTGGCGCCGCGCCGCGTCCAGCCGCGCTTTTGCCGGCGCATCGGCGAATTGCTCGATGACGGGCGGGCCCCCGCTCGGGGCGAACGCCATGTCGCGGATCACGAGACTGCCGAGCATGTTCAGAAAGACAGCGAAGACGATCGCAATCACCCATGAGGCGAGTCGCAGGAGCCGCGCTGGACTGGTCAGGCCGTCGCCGGAAGTCATCATTGTTTTTTTCCTTGGTTGGAATGGTTTCCATTGCCATCAATCGCGATGCGACCGTCGATTGTCTCTTTCTCGCCGATTACAACCCGACACCGCCCTGATGCCGCATGCCGCCCCGTCGCCGCCGCTTGCATGCGCTGGATCGAGGGCCAGAAACCGGACGTTCGAAAACGCCTGCGGTCAGCCCATCGACTCCGCTCCGGGCGGAGCAAGCTCCGTCGGCACAACATTTCCGGGATGAAAACCGGTTGCGCGTGACAGCGCGATGCGACGCTGAACGCGCATCCGTTGCAATTGGGAGCGGATTCGCGCAAGCCGACTCGCGTCTGCCGGGAACTTTACCGCAGACTTGCCGGGCTGCCGCACGAACGCGCGCTTCCGCTGCCGGCCGGGAACGTCAACGTCATATAGAATGGTGCGCTTTGCCTGCCCTCCTATGTGGTTCAAGAATCTTCAGCTTCATCGTCTTCCGGCACCTTGGGCCGTTACCCCCGACCAGATGGAAAAGTGGCTGGCGCCTCACGCGTTCCAGCCCGGCAACAGCGTCGACATGCAGAGCGCCGGATGGGCGTCGCCGCGCGACGACGGCGCGCTCGTGTATTCGATCAACCGGCAGATGCTGCTGGTGTTTCGTGCCGAAAAGAAGCTGCTCCCGGCGTCGGTCGTCAATCAGGTGACCAAAGCACGTGCGGTTGAAATCGAGGAGCAGCAGGGCTTCAAGGTAGGCCGAAAACAGCTGCGCGAACTCAAGGAGCAGGTTGTCGACGAACTGCTGCCGCGCGCGTTCAGCATTCGCCGCGATACCCGCGTGTGGATCGATACGGTGAACGGCTGGCTCGTCATCGATGCGGCGTCACAGGCGCTGGCCGACGACGTTCGCAGCCTGCTCGTCAAATCGATCGATCAGTTGCCGCTCGCCGGCGTTCATGTGGCGCGTTCGCCGGTCGCCGCGATGACGGATTGGCTGCTGTCCGGCGAGGCGCCGGGCGGATTCACCGTGGACCAGGATGCCGAGTTGCGCTCGAGCGGCGAAGGCGGCGCCACGGTGCGATACGTCGGCCACGCGCTGGAAGCGAACGACATGCGCCGGCACATCGAAACCGGCAAACAGTGCATGCGCCTCGCGATGACCTGGGACGACCGAATCTCGTTCGTGCTGACACCGTCGCTGACAATCAAGCGTGTCACGCCGCTCGACGTCATCAAGGAAGCGACGGATCCCACCGCGCAGAATGACGATGAACGCTTCGACTCGGATATCACGCTGATGACGGGGGAATTGGGGCGGATGCTGACCGATCTTGTCGAGATCCTGGGTGGCGACCGGCACGAATCGGTTCATCAGGCGGCAGCAGCCTGATCGCCGTCGTCGTCGAGGATCATCGCCCCGCGACGGCGGGGCTTCGCGCCGGCGCGACAATTCGATCAGGACCGCCGCCACCGAGGCGGCGGGTCGCGGCCGGGCGCTCGCGCCCCTGAAGAGACAGTCTCGAATCGGCATGGCCGGCGGACCATCGAAACAACAACACCCTGCCGATCCGCGGCGTTCATATGCGTCGCCCGCACGCCGAACGGGCGCTGCTACCCACCGCCCCCGCTCTCCTCGCCCCACCCCGCGCCCCCTGCAAGCCTTCTGACGCTTCCCGCGAAATCCTTATCGAAATTGCTTCGTTCGCCTTTGCCGGCCACGCCGCTAACGTGTTCAAAACGGCGGCGGCCCGCCAACCGCATCGCAGGATGCACAGCGGCCGCCGTCATCACGACAACAATGTCGCGATAGCGGAACAGACCGGACGGGCCGCGTGCCCGCACCCCGCCAGGAACGTCCGCATCGTGCGCCCTTCGCGATGCCCATGGCCACGAACGACCGCATCATCGATACGACGCCGCTCGACGTCCGCGCGCAGCCGCTGATCGACGCGCTGATCGACGAGTATTCGACCCGTTACGACGCGTACCGCCCCGACAGCCGCGCGTCCGCCCGCGACGAACTCGCGCGCTATCCGGCCGAACTGTTCGCACCGCCCGAAGGCGCGTTCGTGCTGCTGCTGCGCGACGGCGAAACGGTCGGCGGCGGCGCGTTCAAGCGCTACGACGCACAGACCGCCGAGCTCAAGCGCATCTGGACACACGGCGACCTGCGTCGCCAGGGCCTCGCACGGCTCATCGTCGCGGCGCTCGAACTGCGCGCCGCGCAGCAGGGCTACCGCCGCCTCTACCTGACCACCGGCTTTCGCCAGCCCGAAGCGTGGGCGCTCTACGACCGCACCGGCTATACGCGGCTGTTCGATTCGTCGATCGACCCCGAAGCGTATTTCCACCTGCGGTTCGGCAAGGATCTCATCGATCCGTCACGCACGTCGACGCTCGCCGACCTGTGGGCACCGGTGCCGGAACCGGCGCTGCCGCGCTGACGGCGCAACGCCCCGCATTTCACCTCGCACCCTCCGCTTTCCACGACAGGACGTTTTCATGCAACGAGCCGTATCGCTTTCTTCCCGTGCCGCGCGCACGCTGGCCGCCACGCTGATCGGCCTGACCGCATTCGCAGCCGCAGCCGCGGCCACCGCTGCGACGTTCGACCTGAGCCCCGAACAGCGCGGCCGTCCGCGCGGCACGGCTGACGCAGCGGTCGAACGCGCGGTGCCCGCATCGTTCAAGTTCGCCGAACCCGGCACGCTGACGATCGGCATCGCGCCGAGCCTGCCGCCGATCAGCTCGTATGCGACCGACGCACGCACGGTAATCGGCTTCGACGCCGACATCGGCCAGCTCGTATCCGACAGCCTCGGCCGCAAGCTGAAGATCGTCGCGCTCGCCTGGGCCGACTGGCCGCTCGCGCTCGAATCGGGGAAAGTCGACGCGGTGATCTCGAACGTCACCGTCACCGAGGAACGCAAGCAAAAGCTCGATTTCTCGACCTACCGCAAGGACCAGGTCGGTTTCTACGTGCGCAACGACAGCAAGATCCAGGCGATCCGCGAGCCGAAGGACGTCGCGGGGCTGCGCATCGTGACCGACGCCGGCACCAATCAGGAAAAGATCCTGCTCGCCTGGGATCGCGACAACGTCGCGCACGGGCTGAAACCCGTGCAGATCCAGTACTACGACGATCAGGCGATGCGCATCGTCGCCGTGCAGTCGGGCCGCGCCGACGCGGTGTTCAGCGTGAACTCGGTGCTCGCGTACCAGAGCGCGCAGCAAGGCAAGACGCGGCTCGTCGGCGCGATCAGCGGCGGCTGGCCGCGCACGGCCGACATCGCGATCGCGACGCGCCGCGGCAGTGGCCTGGCCGATCCGCTGACCGTCGCGCTGAACGGGCTGATCAAGACCGGCCGCTACCAGCAGGTGCTCGACCGCTGGAATCTCGCGTCCGAGGCGATCGACCAGTCGCGCACGAATCCGCCGGGGCTGCCGAAGAGCTGAACGCCGCGCCCGCCCACCGTCCATCCACGCTTACGCAGGAACGCCGCCCATCATGTCTTATTCGCTTTCGCTGCTGGACAAGAGTCCGATCGCCGACGGCGCGACCGCCGCCGACGCGCTGCGCTTCACCACGACGCTCGCGCAGCGTGCCGAACGGCTCGGCTACGAACGCTTCTGGGTCGCCGAGCATCACGGCACGCCGGGCTTCGCCAGCTCGGCGCCCGAAGTCGTCGTCGCGCACCTGCTCGCGCATACGTCGCGCATCCGTGTCGGCTCGGGCGGCGTGATGCTGCAGCACTACAGCCCGTTCAAGGTCGCCGAGACGTTCAAGCTGCTGGCCGCGCTCGCGCCGGGCCGGGTCGATCTCGGCATCGGCAAGGCGCCCGGCGGGTTGCCGCTGACCACGCGCGCGCTGCAGTGGTTCCACGACAAGGCGCGCAAGCCCGACTTCGCGGGCCAGCTCGCCGAGCTCGACGCGTTTCTCGGCTGGGGCGTCGCGGAAGATCATCCGCTCGCCGGCGCGGTCGCGATGCCGGTGCCGCCGCAACTGCCCGAACGCATCCTGCTCGGCGGCTCGCCGGACAGCGGTGCGCTCGCCGCACGCAACGGCTGGCGCTTCTGCTACGCGGGGCATTTCAACGGCGACGACGCGAATCTCGAACGCTCGCTCGATGCGTATCGAAGCGCAGGCGGCACGAAACCGCTCGTCGCACTGTACGCGGTCGCCGCGCCGACACGCGACGCTGCCGAACAACTGATCGGGCCGCTGAAGATCTTCAAGCTGCAGTTCGCGGGCGGCCAGAGCTTCAACCTCGCCAGCGCGCAGGCGGCCGCCGAGTTCGCACGGCAAAGCGGCGCGTCCGACTACCGGATCGACGAGTTGCGCCCGACGGTCCTGGCCGATACACCCGAGCGCATCCACCGCGCGCTCGACACGCTGAGCCGGCGGCTCGACGTCGACGCGTTCGTGATCGATTCCCCGGTGACCGACTACGCGGCGCGGCTGGCATCGGCCGAATGGCTCGGCGGCGCGCTGTCGGCCACGCCATTGCAGGCGGCCCTCGCGGCCGACCGCTCCTTCTCCCCTGACCAGAACGCGTGACGCTCCCATGACGACCCGACGATCGATCCCCTTCGGCCTGATGCTGCAAGGCGCAGGCAGCCACATGAATGCATGGCGGCATCCGAGCAACCCGCCGGACGCGAGCATCAACCTCGATTTCGCGATCGGCATCGCGCGCAAGGCGGAAGCGGCCGGCATCGCGTTCGCGTTCGTCGCGGACGGCCTCCACATCAACGAGAAGTCGATCCCGCACTTCCTGAACCGCTTCGAGCCGCTGACCGTCCTGTCGGCGCTGGCGGTCGCGACGAAGAAGATCGGGCTTGCGGGCACGATCTCGACGTCGTACAGCGAGCCGTTCACGGTCGCGCGCCAGCTCGCGTCGCTCGACGCGATCAGCGGCGGCCGCGCGGGCTGGAACGTCGTGACGACGCCGCTCGAAGGCACCGCGAAGAATTTCGGCAAGGCGCACCCGGATCACGAACTGCGCTACGAGATCGCCGACGAGTACCTCGACGTCGTGCAGGGCCTGTGGGACAGCTGGGACGACGACGCTTTCGTGCGCGACCGCGCAACCGGCCGCTTCTTCGATCGCGACAAGCTCCACACGCTCGATCACCACGGCCGCTTCTTCCAGGTCGCGGGCCCGCTGAACATCCAGCGCTCGCCGCAGGGGCAGCCGGTGATTTTCCAGGCCGGTTCGTCCGACACCGGGATCGGCCTCGCAGGCAAATACGCGGACGCCGTGTTCACGCATTCGCCGTCGCTCGAGGAAACGGCCGCATTCACGCGGCGCGTGAAGCAGAGTGCGATCGATCACGGCCGCCAGGCCGACGACGTGAAGATCTTCCCCGGTGTCGGGCCGATCGTCGGCCGCACGGCCGCCGAAGCGGAAGACAAGTACCAGGCGATCCGCGACCTGTTGACGATCGACGAGGCGCTCGCGTACCTCGGCCGCTATTTCGACCACCACGACTTCACGCAGTACGCGCTCGACGCGCCGTTCCCGGAACTCGGCGAGCTCGGCCGCAACAGCTTCCGCTCGACCACCGACCGGATCAAGGCCGACGCGAAGCAGAAAGGCCTGTCGCTGCGCGAGACGGCACTCGCGGTCGCCACGCCGCGCCCGAACTTCATCGGCACGGCCGAGCACGTCGCCGACGAACTGATCCGCTGGCACGACGCGGGCGCCGGCGACGGCTTCATCCTCGGCTTTCCGGTGCAGGCGCAAGGCGTCGACGATTTCGTCGAACTCGTGATTCCGGCGCTCGAGGCGCGCGGCCGCTACAGCCGCGACCTGCCCGGCTCGACGCTGCGCGACCACCTCGGCCTGCCGCGCAAGGCGAGCCGCCACGCGACGCCCGGCGCCGCGCACGAAACGGCGGCCGAAGCACACGCGTGACGCCACCGCGCCGCCCCTGCGCGGCGCGCCTGCCCGACAGATTCGAGGAATTCCAGAAACCATGAGCGACACGACCCATCTCGGCGGCGCGCTGCCGCCGCTCTCTTCCCCCGTCGCGCGCGACGCCGGCACGCGTTTCCGGATCGTGCCCGCGCGCCACCGGTCGCGCACGGCCGGCACCGTGCTCGCGCTCGTGCTGATCGCGATCACGCTGCATTCGATCCTCGGCAACCCGCAATGGGGCTGGCCGGTGTTCGCCGAATGGTTCCTGTCGCCGCCGGTGCTGTCGGGGCTCGCGCGCACGCTGGTGCTGACGCTGCTCGGCGCGGTATTCGGCCTCGTGCTCGGCGCGTTCGTCGCGCTGGCCCGGCTGTCGCGTTCGCGGCTGCTGTCCGCAAGCGCATGGACCTTCGTGTGGCTGTTCCGCTCGATACCGCTGATCGTGCTGCTGCTGATCCTGAACAACCTCGGCTACCTGTACGAGCATGTGCGGCTCGGCGTACCGTTCACCGGCATCGTGTGGTTCGAGACGCCGACGACCGACCTGATCAGCCCGTTCCTCGCGGCCGTGCTCGGCCTCACGCTGCACCATGCGGCGTTTTCCGCCGAAGTGATCCGCGGCGGCATTCTCGCGGTCGACCAGGGCCAGCTCGAAGCGGCGGCCGCGCTCGGGCTCCCGCGCGGCCGCCAGACCACGCGAATCGTGCTGCCGCAGGCGATGCGCGCGATCCTGCCAACTGCGTTCAACGACCTGATCATGCTCGCGAAAGGCACGTCGATGGTGTACGTGCTCGCGATGCCGGAGCTGTTCTACACGGTCCAGGTGATCTACCGGCGCAACCTCGAAGTGATTCCGCTGCTGATGGTCGCGACCGTCTGGTACCTGATCATCCTGACCGTGCTGTCGGCGATCCAGGTGCAGGTCGAGCGGCACTATGCGCGCGGTGCGTTGCGCAATCCGCCGCCGTCGGTGCTCACGTTCGCGCTCGCGCGTATCGGCGTGCTGTGGCAGCGTGTCATCCCGCGCCGCGCCGCATCGATCGCACCGGCCGAAAGCGATGATGCGTATGCCGTTGCCGGTGCCGCCGCGTCGCGCACCGGCGGCGAAGTGGCCGTGCACGGCGTGTCGAAGCAGTTCGGCATGCAGCGCGTGCTCGACAACGTCTCGTTCGTCGCGCCGCGCGGCAGCGTCACCGTGATCGTCGGGCCGTCGGGCTCCGGCAAGTCGACGCTGCTGCGCACGATCAACCATCTCGAACGCGTCGACGACGGCTTCATCGACATCGACGGCGAACTGCTCGGCTATCGCCGCGACGGCGACGTGCTCTACGAGCTGAAGGAGCGTGACGTGCTGAAGCGGCGCACGGCCGTCGGCATGGTGTTCCAGAACTTCAACCTGTTCCCGCACCTGACGGTGCTCGAAAACCTGATTGAAGCGCCGGTCGCCGTCGGCGGCGCGACGCGCGACGCGGCCGAACGCACGGCACGCACGCTGCTCGCGCGTGTCGGCCTCGCGGATAAAGCCGATGCGTACCCGCGCCAGCTGTCCGGCGGTCAGCAGCAGCGCGTCGCGATCGCGCGGGCGCTCGCGTTGCGTCCGAAGGTGCTGTTGTTCGACGAACCGACGTCCGCGCTCGATCCCGAACTCGTCAACGAAGTGCTCGACGTGATCAAGGAACTCGCGCGCTCGGGCACGACGCTCGTGATCGTCACGCACGAGATCGGCTTCGCCCGCGAAGTCGCGGACACCGTACTGTTCATGGAGCGCGGTCGCATCGTCGAGGCCGGGCCGCCGGCCGCCGTGCTCGACGCGCCGTCGCATCCGCGCACGCGCGCGTTCCTGTCGCGGGTGCTGTGATGCGCATCGCCACCAACCTGCGAGGGCCCGCGCGATGACCGACCGGCGCCAGTTCATCACCGCCGCGCTGGCTGCGGCAGCCGTCCTGCCGTGGCAAGCCGCGCACGCCGCTGCCGCAACGGCCGATCTCGACCCGCGCCAGGCCGGCCGTCTGCGTGCCGGGCGCGACGACGCGGCGATTCATGCGGCAAGCGGCTACCACTGGGTGCGCGACGGCGCGTTCACGGTTGCGATTTCACCGCATGCGCCGCCCGTGTCGACCTACGCGACCGACGCGCGTACCGTGGTCGGCGCCGATCCCGACTATGCGCAGCTCGTCGCCGACGCACTCGGACGCACGCTCGTGCTGGTACCGATCGCATGGGCCGACTGGCCGCTGGGGCTGGCGTCCGGCAAGTACGACGCGGTGATCTCGAACGTCGGCGTGACCGAGAAGCGCAAGGAGAAGTACGACTTCACGACCTACCGGCTCGGGCTGCACGGCTTCTATGTGCGCACCGGCAGCCCGATCGGGAAGATCGCCGAGCCGAAGGACGTCGCGGGCCTGCGGATCATCACCGGCGCCGGCACGAGCCAGGAGCGCATCCTGCTCGAATGGAGCAAGCGCAACGTCGCGCAGGGGCTGAAGCCGGCCGAACTGCTCTATTTCGACGACGATGCCACGGCACGTGTCGCGCTGCTGTCGGGCCGCGCCGATGCGGAGCTGAACCCGAACGCGTCGCTCGCGTACGAGGCCGCGCGCAGCGGCAAGATCCGCCGCGTCGGCGTCGTCAATGCGGGCTGGCCCGCCAATGCCGACGTCGCGATCGCGACGCGCCGCGGCAGCGGGCTCGCACCGGCGCTGACGCTCGCGACGAATGCGCTGATCGGCAGCGGCCGCTACGGGCAGGCGCTCGCACGCTGGGGCTTGCAGAGCGAGGCCATCGCGCGTGCGGAAACCAATCCGCCGGGGTTGCCGTCGTTCTGAAGCATGAAGGCAATCGCCCCCGCATGCCGCGATGGACATGCCGGGGCGATTCAAGCGACGGCTTGTCGATTTACGCCGGCACCGCCGCCCGATACCGGTCGAGTTCCGCAATCTGCGCGTGTATCGCCGGAATCAGGTCGCGCCCGTAGGCCAGCGCATCGTCGAGCGGATCGAACCCGCGAATCAGGAACGTCGATACACCGAGCCGGTAGTACGCGCCCAACGCCCGCGCAACCTGTTCCGGCGTGCCGACCAGCGCGGTCGAATTCCAGCGCGCGCCGGTCAGGTTCGCGACGCCCATCCACAACCGCTCGTCGAGCACGTCGCCCTGTGCGGCGGCCGCCATCAACCGCTGCGAACCCGCATTCTGCGGCGCATGGCCTGCGATCGGCAGGCCATGCGCGAGCCGCGCCGCGCGCACGCGCTCGCGGATCGCCTCGGCCTTCTCCCATGCGGCGGCCTCGGTATCGGCAACGATCGGCCGGAACGACACGCTGATGCGTGGCGCACGCCCGAACGGCGCGGCGGCGGCCCGCACGCGCGCGATCTGCTCGCGCACCGCGTCGAGCGGCTCGCCCCACGTCATGTAGACGTCCGCATGCTCACCCGCGACCGTCAGCGCAGCCGGCGACGATCCGCCGAAATAGATCGGCACATGCGGCCGCTGCGCGCCCTTCACGAGCGGCGACGCGCCGCGCAGCCGGTAGAACGCGCCGTCGTGATCGACCGGTGCATCGGCCTGCCAGATCCGCTTCAGCACGTCGAGGTATTCGCCGGTGCGGCGGTAGCGCGCATCGTGCGGCACGAAATCGCCGTCGCGCTGCAGGTCCGTATCGTCGCCGCCCGATACGACGTTCAGCGCGAGCCGGCCGCCGCTGAACACGTCGAGCGTCGCGATCTGCCGCGCGGCGGCCGACGGCACGATCACGCCCGGCCGGTGCGCGAGCAGGATGCGGATACGCTCGGTCGCCGCCGCTGCGAACGACGCGACGATGAAGCCGTCCGCCGCGTTGCTGAAATGGCCGACCAGGATCTGGTCGAAGCCCGCTGCCTCGTGCGCCTGCGCGAAACGGCGCACGTAGTCGGGCTGGACGGCCGCGCCGCCCGGTACGTCGACCTCCGCGCCGGGTGTCGCGGTGATCATGCCGATGATGTCGACTGGCATGTCGGGATGTCCTCTTAGCGTTCGATGGGGAATCGCGGCAATGGCCGCACGCTCATTGCGCGGCGGCCGTCTTCTGCGCAGGCGCCGCGAACGCCCCCGCATACGAGCGGTCGAGCAGCTTCGACGTGTCGTACGCAGCCGGAATCACACCGGCCTTGTGCAGGAAGTCGGCCGTGTTCTGCGCGTCCTTCGCGGCCGTTTCGTCGACCGGGCCCACGCGCTGCTTCGCATTGTTGAGCCAGCGGTACGCAACGTCGGGTTCAAGCTTCGCGCGCTTCGCCCACAGGTCCGCGTACTCGCGCGGATGGCTGTCGACCCACTGGCGCGCGGCCACCACGCGCCGCAGGAAATCGGTGATCTCGGCGCGCTTGCCCGACGCCGCCTGCTCGTTCGCGGCGACGAAGCTCAGCGCCGGCATCAGCCCCTGCGCGGTCGTCACGGGCCGCGCGCCTTGCCGCAAGGCGAGCGTGCTGACGAACGGCTCCCACAGCGACACGGCGTCGACCGAGCCGTTCGCGAGCGCGTTGGTCGCATCGATCGGCATCAGGTAAGCGTACTTCACCGAATCGGCGCACAGGCCCGCGTGTTCGAGCGCGCGCAGCACGAGCTGCTGGCTCCATGCGCCGCGCCAGACCGCGATGGTCTTGCCCTGCAGATCGGCCACGGTACGCACCGGCGAATGCTTCGGCACGAGGATCGCGACGCCGTCGAGGCTTTGCCGCGATACCGCGACGACCTTGACCGGCGCGCCGCGCGCGGCCAGCGTCAGCAGCGCGGAATCGCCGAGGAAGCCGACGTCGATTGCGTTGCCGTTCAGGCTTTCGGCGACGGGTGCGGCGGCCTGGAAATGCTTCCACTCGATCGTGTACGGCAGGTCCTTCAACACGCCGGACGCCTCCATCGAGGCCTGGATGTTGAAGTAGTTCTGTTCACCGACGCGCAGCGTGACGGTGTCCTTGGCAATGCCCGGCTGCGCGGCAAGCGCCAGCAAGAGCGCCGTGACGATTCGGCTCAACAACGTGATCTCCCGGAAGGTTGGCAGGCTGCCGCGCGATGGCGGCGCCCTTTGTCCGCCGTGCGCGATGGCCGGCGAAACCGATGCAACCGATGCAACCGATGCAACCGATGCAACCGATGCAACCGATGCAACCGATGCAACCGATGAAGATACGTCGATCCACTTCATGAGACAAACGCAATATTCTTCTATGGAAAGATGCAAATATTTTATGAAGCAACCGACCACGCCCTCGTGCTCGCCACCGGCCTCCGTCACGTGTCGTTCGAATGATTCCTCGATAGATATTTCGTGCGCGAAATAAATCCCGAACTATATTTCGCATACGAAACAACTACCCGGAACGAGGACGCCCATGACCGCCCAACCCATCGAGTTTTCGGCCGCCGACGGCTACGTGCTGCACGGCACGCTGTGGTCGCCGGACGCCGCGCCGCGCGCGCTGGTGCTGATCCATCCGGCGACGGCCGTGCCCGAGCGGCTGTATGCGGGCTTCGCACGCTTCCTGACCGAACGCGGCTTCGCGGCGCTGACCTACAACTATCGCGGCATCGGCGCATCGCGGCCCGCGCGCCTGGCCGCGCTGCGATCGCGCATGCGCGACTGGATGGAGCTCGACGTGGGCGCCGCGACCGCATGGGCGCGGCAGGCGTATGAAGGGTTGCCGCTGCTGGCGGTCGGCCATAGCGTCGGCGGGCATGCGATCGGGCTGTCCGCAAGCACGCCGCATCTGCGCGCCGCCGTCCTCGTCGCCGCGCATGCGGGCAGCACGCGGCTGATCGCGCAGGCGGCCGAGCGCCTGAAGGTACGGCTGATCCTGCGTGTGCTCGGACCGCTGATGTCCGCGCTGCTCGGCTACGTGCCCGGCAAACGGCTCGGGCTCGGCGAGGATCTGCCGGCCGGCGTGTTCCGCGAATGGAGCCGCTGGACGACGCTGCCGCACTATTTCTTCGACGATCCGACGCTCGGCGCGGCCGAACGTTTCTCGAAGCAACGGTTGCCCATCCTCGCACTCGGTTTCAACGACGATCCGTGGGCCAACCCGGCCGCGATCGGCCTGCTGGTAAGCTATCTGACCCGCGCGAAGGTCGAACGCCGCCAGATCGATCCGCACGCGGCGGGCAGCGGCCCGGTCGGGCACATGGGCTTCTTTCGCAGCCGGCCCGGCACCGTGCTGTGGCCCGACGTCGCCGACTGGCTCGCGCAGGCGCTCGACACGCCACGCACCGCGGGCCGTCCCTCCCTTTCCATTGCAGCCGGGAACCCAGCTTGAGCGAAGACCGACGACTGTTTTTCATGTTGAACATCGGCCAGCGGCGCGTGCAGCGCTGGATCGACCGCAAGGCCGAAACCGAGACGCGCGCGAGCGCCGCGCAGGCCGGCGCGTTGTTCTGTCTCGCGAAGCAGGATGGTGCGCTGATCGGCGAAGTCGGCGCCGCGCTACAGCTCGCGCCGTCCGCGATGACGGGCCTTGCCGACCGGATGGCGAAGGCCGGCCTCATCACGCGTCATGCCGATTCCGACGACGGCCGCGCAACGCGGCTGTACCTGACCGACGAAGGCCATGCGGCGCTCAAGCGGGCGCGCGTGCTGCTGCGCGAACTGAACGGCAAGCTGTGCGACGGGTTTTCCGACGACGAACTCGATGTCGTCGCGCGCTGGCTGCACGCGTTGCAGGAGCGGTTTCCGGCAGAGCGCTGAGCGAAGGCGGCAACATCGTGTCGTTGCCGCCTTCGCTGACACCCCGCGAAAGCTGACATGCGTGCCGCCGCACCGGCAACGCGGCGGCACGCACACCGCAACGCGTCAGGCAGCCTGCGGAATTGCAGCGACCACGGGTTCCGCTTTCAGCGCCGCGACCTTGCCGATCGTATCGACGCAGGCATGCGCGAGTTCCGCGCCCTTCACGAGGAAGTGCTCGTGGAAGTAGGCGACATGCTCGGCGCCGTGGAAATGATGCGGCGTCAGCACCGCCGACAGCACCACCACGCCGGTTTCGAGCTGCACCTGCATGAGGCCGGAAATCACCGCTTGCGCGACGAAGTCATGGCGATAGATGCCGCCGTCGACCACCAGGCCGGCGCACGCGATGGCCGCGTACTTGCCGGTTTTCGCGAGCAATTTGGCATGCAGCGGAATTTCGAAAGCGCCTGCCACTTCGAAGAAATCGCAATCCGCCTGGCTCAGGTTCGCGTTGGCGAGCCCGTCGACGAACGCGTTTCGGCACTGGTCGACGATCTCCTTGTGCCAGCACGACTGGACAAAAGCGATACGCGGCGCGGCAGTTTGAGAGGGGGAAGCAAGTTGGGTCATCGATGGGTCCTGTGTGAGTTGAATGGGCGCACAGGGACAAGCCGCGTACCTTGCGTACGCAACGAACCCCGCTCTCTCTCATCCGGACTTTAACCGTCGGCCCCGGAATCAAACCGGGTCTGCTGACCTTGCCGGACACATGCGTGCCGGCAAGCGCTCGCGGGCTACGCGCAATCGCGCGATTACCGCCGGTGGGGAATTTCACCCCGCCCTGAGAACGTTCGCGGCACATTGGCCGCGCCGGAAATCTATCACACTCTCGACGTGCAGGCGCATGGACATCGCCGCTCGCCTCATGCGCTCGGCGCACCCCGTCCCACGTTTCCCGCCATCGCCCCTCCGCTCCAGCCGCCCTTTTCACCGATCCGACAGAAACCCGACGGGAACCTGCCATCCGGCTTGGAATTTGAAATGATATAACATATCATTTCGGGTGCTCGTCCGCCCGACGCTGTTCCACTGTGGGTGGCCGGGCCTCGCCGAGCCATGTTCCAACGGGTCACTGCGCGTCATTGACGCAACAATATATCGTATCTGGCGGTGACCCGCATCGCTCGTTATCCGATCCGATTCCAACCGATTCACCGACCATGCGCGACCTCCCTCGTCTACCGCTTCGCCCGCTCTCGTCTCTTTCGCTGATGCTGTTCGCCGCCGTCGCCCACGCGCAGACCGATACGCCCGCGTCGTCGAATCCGGCACCGGCCGCCGCCCCGCTCGCGCCGATCTTCGTGACCGCGAACCCGCTCGGCGACACCGAGCCGATCGCGCCGACCGTGCAGCTTTCCGGCGATGCGCTGACGCGCCGCCAGGCCGATTCGCTCGGCGAAACGCTCAACGGGCTGCCCGGCGTGTCGACCACGACCTACGGACCGATGGTCGGCCGCCCGATCATCCGCGGAATGGACGGCGACCGGATCCGGCTGCTGCAGAACGGCGTCGCGGCCTACGACGCGTCGTCGCTGTCGTACGACCATGCGGTGCCGCAGGATCCGCTGTCGATCGAACGCGTCGAAATCGTACGCGGCCCGGCCGCGCTGCTGTACGGCGGCAACGCGGTCGGCGGCGTGGTCAACACGATCGACAACCGGATCCCGCGCGAAGCGATCCAGGGCGTGACCGGCGCGCTCGACGCGCGCTACGGCGGCGCCAATTCCGTGCGCGCCGGTGCCGCGCAAGTCGAAGGCGGCAATGGCCGCTTCGCGTTCCACGTCGACGCGTTCGACCGCGAAACGAGCAAGCTGCGGATTCCCGGTTACGCGCGCAGCAGCCCGCAACGCGCGATCGACGGCCCCGACACGCCGCAGCCGGAAGGCAACGTGCCGAACAGCGACGGCCGCGTGCATGGCGGCGCGCTCGGCGCGTCGTACACGTGGGCCGACGGGTTCGCGGGCCTGTCGTACAGCGGTTACGAATCGAACTACGGCTCCGTCGCCGAAAGCGACGTGCGGCTGCGGATGCGGCAGGAACGCCTCGCGTTCGCGTCCGAGATCCGCAACCTGAGCGGGCCGTTCACGCAGCTGAAATTCGATTTCGCTTACACCGACTACCGTCACAAGGAAGTCGACAACGGCGAAACGGCGACCACCTTCCGCAATCGCGGCTACGAGGCGCGCATCGAGGCGCGGCATCGCAAGATCGGCCCGTTCGAAGGCGCGATCGGCGTGCAGTTCGGCCAGAACACGTTCTCCGCGCTCGGCGACGAAATGCTCGTGCCGTCCACGCGCACGAACAGCGTCGCGCTGTTCGGCCTCGAGGAATGGCAGGTCGTCCCGGCGCTGAAGCTGAGCCTCGGCGGCCGCTTCGAGCATGTGAAGGTCGATCCCGATCCGGGCGGCGTCGAGAAATTCGCGGGCGCGCAGCCGCGCGACTTCAACGCGGGCAGCCTGTCGGCCGGCGCGCTGTTCTCGCTGACGCCGGTATGGTCGGTCGCGGCGAACGTCGCGTACACCGAACGCGCGCCGACCTTCTACGAGCTGTATTCGAACGGCCCGCACGATGCGACCGGCCAGTTCCTGATCGGCAACCCGAACGCGTCGAAGGAAAAAGCCGTGTCGACCGACCTGTCGCTGCGCTATGCGAGCGGGCCGAACCGCGGCAGCGTCGGCGTGTTCTACAACCGCTTCTCGAACTACCTGACCGAGTACAACACGGGCCGCGTCGTGAACGACGACGGCGAACCCGTCGCACCCGGCACCGACGGCTCGCTCAACGAGGCGATCTATCGCGGCGTGCGCGCCGAGTTCTACGGTATCGAGCTGGACGGCAAATGGCGCGCGTTCTCGCGACGCGGCCATACGGTCGATCTCGAACTGACGGCCGACTACACGCATGCGCGCAACGTCGACACGGGCCAGCCGCTGCCGCGCATCGCGCCGCTGCGCGCGACGCTCGCGGCCGACTACGGTTACGGCCCGTTCGGCGCGCGCGCGCAGGTCACGCACGCGTGGTCGCAGCATCGCGCGCCCGACAACGACTTCTCGACGGACGGCTACACGTCGCTCGGCGTGATGCTGACCTACAAGTTCCGCGTCGGCCCGACGCACTGGCTCGCGTACCTGCGCGGCGACAACCTGACGAACCAGGAAATTCGCTACTCGACGTCGGTCGTGCGCGGCTTCGCACCGCAAGGCGGCCGCAGCGCGATGGCCGGGTTGCGCACCACGTTCTGACCCCACACGGCTCGCGGCGCCCGCCGCGAGCTTGTCGGGCGCGCCGACATGGCGCGTCCGACTCTGTTAATCCTCCCATCGCGCCAATCGAGCGGCGCACGCCGAGCACCCGCATCGGCGTCCTTCCGGGATTCGTCGAAAACGAAATTCCGTTATTCACCCATAAATCGAAACAAAATCATCAGACGATTATTGGCAAAAAGACGTTTCTTGTTTCACCAATAAAACCGGTTTCAAATTCCACGTATAAACCCTTTAATTACGGGCGACCCGAGGCTTTTTGATCAAGATCAAGAACGCCCAACTGGCAACGGTTTCAGCACTAAAAAATGAATATCAGGGTTTTCGAAGGGTAAAGAAATATCCCGTATACCCGTTAATGCCGGCACGAGCCCGTATCTGGTCGAACAATAAATTCCATTTGCCAACCACTCGCGCAGAGGCACAACGTGAAAATCGCCAGAATGAGCATCAAAACAAAACTCCTTGGCGGCTTCGGCTTGCTCGCCGCGGTCGTCGTGATCGTGTCGGGCATGGCCCTCAAGGCACTGTCCGATACGAATGCCGAGTTTTCCCGCTA
Source organism: Burkholderia arboris (assembly GCF_902499125.1). Lineage (GTDB taxonomy): Bacteria > Pseudomonadota > Gammaproteobacteria > Burkholderiales > Burkholderiaceae > Burkholderia > Burkholderia arboris. The sequence goes on along the minus strand of NZ_CABVPX010000006.1, from coordinate 31,505 downwards.
CATGAACGGCATCAGCGCGCGGGCGAACCTGTCCGCGCAAATCCGCACCGCAGTCGACCGTCGCGCGATCGCCGCGCGCAACCTCGTGCTGGTGACCAAACCGTCCGACGTCGAGGTCGAACTCGCCGAAGTGAACCAGGCGCACAAGGATGTGCAGGAACATCTCGCGAAGCTCAAGGACATGATGGCGAACGCGACCGACACCTCCGATCGCGCACGCGAACTGGTGGGCGACATCGTGCGGATCGAAGGCAGCTACGGGCCGGTCGCGCTGCGCATCGTCGGGCTCGCGCAGGCCGGCAAGAAGGACGAGGCAACCGCCGACATCGACGACAATTGCCGCCCGCTGCTCGCGCAGCTGGTGCGCGCGACCGACGCATACGCAACCTATACGCATGAACGCGAACTCGCGATCGCGCAGCAATTCGCGGACCGCTACGTGATGGAGCGCAACCTGCTGGCCGGCATCTGCCTGATCGCGGTCGCGGTCGCGGTCGCCGGCGGCCTGTGGCTGACGCGCAAGATCACGGTGCCGATCGGCTCGGCGGTGGATGTCGCGCGCACGGTGGCGGACGGCGATCTCGGCAGCCGTATCCAGGTGAGCGGCAACGACGAGACGCGCGACCTGCTCGAAGCGCTGCGGACGATGAACGAGCGGCTGATCGGCATCGTCGGCCGCGTGCGCGATTCGTCGAACAGCATCGCGCATGCGGTGAGCGAAATCGCGTCGGGCAACCTCGATCTGAGCCAGCGCACCGAGGAACAGGCCGCGTCGCTGCAGGAAACCGCGGCGACGATGGAGCAGTTCACGTCGACGGTGCGGCTGAATGCGGAAAACGCGCAACAGGCGAGCACGCTCGCCGCGAATGCGTCGGACGTCGCGCAGCGCGGCAGCTCGGTGGTCGGCCGCGTGGTGGATACGATGACGGAGATCGGCCTCAGCTCGTCGAAGATCGCCGACATCACGGGCATCATCGAAGGCATCGCGTTCCAGACCAACATCCTCGCGCTGAACGCCGCCGTCGAAGCGGCGCGCGCGGGCGAACAGGGCCGCGGCTTCGCGGTCGTCGCGAGCGAGGTGCGCAGTCTCGCGCAGCGTTCGTCGACGGCGGCGAAGGAAATCAAGGAGCTGATCTCCGTGTCGGTGCAGACGATCCAGGACGGCTCGGCGCTCGCGGGTGAAGCCGGCAAGACGATGTCCGACGTCACGCAGGCCGTCGCGCGCGTGACGGACATCATGGGCGAGATCGCCGCTGCGTCGGCCGAACAGAGCCGCGGCATCGACCAGGTGAACCTGACGATCACGCAGATGGACGAGACGACGCAACAGAACGCGGCGCTCGTCGAGCAGGCTGCAGCCGCATCGAAGTCGCTCGAGGCGCAGGGCCGCGAACTGTCCGAAACGGTCGCCGCGTTCCGGATGCCGTCCGGGGCACACGCGGCGGCGTCGGGCACGCATCCGCAGGGAGCCGACATGCGGCACTGGCAACCGGCCACCGCGTAACGAAACGCGAAAGAGACGACGATGCGCACGCTGTTCCGCTCATCCGCCTGCATCGTGCGTACGTGCACCGCACGATGCGCGGCCACGCGCGGGACGCGGTTCGGCAGCGCATCGTCGCCATCCGGTGCGCGAAGGATCACGCGCGCACAACGACGCGCAGCGCCGGTCCGCGTCGCGCGTTCGCGGCCCACTTTCAGGTAGATCGCGCATCGGCATCGGCGCGCCCGGCATCGGCTTTCATTGCCGCCGATCCCCATTCCGTCGTGCGCACATGCACGTCGTCGCGGACGATCGCACGTCATGCGTCCGCACGCTGCCTTGCGTCGCGCACGCTGCGTTCGCAGCGACGCGCAAGTTTCGATCCTGCCCGCATTTCGTGCGTTGCCACACCGGCGTCATGGAAATCGCGCTGCATTCGCACTCGCGACGTTCGTCGATACAGACTTTTAAAACGAACGAATGACGAGTATGCTTAAAAAAGCACCCCCCGTTCGGACGGCGAATCGCGTGCCCTGACTCCCGTCCGTTCGCATTGCGGCCCCATCGCATCGCGCCCCGCGCGTCGATGGCGGCGTCTGCTTCTCGCGCCTCGGCCGCACGAATCTTTCCCCCAACAATTATCAGGAGAGCTAGTGAGCCGACTCGTCGTCGTATCCAATCGCATCGCAGACCCCCGTAAAGCCGCGGCCGGCGGCCTCGCCGTTGCCGTGAAGGACAGCCTGCAGGAAACCGGCGGCGTATGGTTCGGCTGGAGCGGCAAGCTACGCGGCGGCGACGATCAGCCTACGCATGGCGACGACGTGCAGATCCAGAACGTCGGCGGCATCCAGCTCGCGACGATCGACCTCGATCCGCAGGATTACGACGCGTACTACCTCGGCTATTCGAACAACGTGCTGTGGCCGGTGTTTCACTACCGGCTCGATCTCGCACAGTTCGACCGGCGCTTCGCCGACGGCTACCGGCGTGTGAACCAGTTGTTCGCGCGCAAGCTGCGCACGCTGCTGCGGCCCGACGACACCATCTGGGTTCACGATTACCAGCTGATTCCGCTCGCCGCCGAGCTGCGCGCGATGGGCTGCACGAATCCGATCGGCTTCTTCCTGCACATTCCGATGCCGCCGCCGCCGATCATGGCCGCGATCCCGGAACACGAATGGCTGATGCGTTCGCTGTTCGCGTACGACCTCGTCGGCTTCCAGACCGAATCGGATCTGCTCCACTTCGAGCATTACGTCGAAGCGGAAGCGGGCGCGGCGCGGTTGCAGGATGGCCGGCTGCACGCGTTCGGCCGCACGCTGTCGGCCGGTGCATTCCCGATCGGCATCAACGTCGACGAATTCGAATCGCTCGCGCGCGATCGTGACGGCATCGACATGTTCGACCGGATGCGCGACGAATATTCGCGCCGCCAGTTGCTCGTCGGCGTCGACCGGCTCGATTACACGAAAGGGTTGCCGCAGCGCGTGCATGCGTTCCGCCAGTTGCTCGAACAGTATCCGGAGAACCGCGACCGCGCGACGCTGATCCAGATCGCTGCACCGAGCCGCGAGGATCTCGGCGCGTACGACGACCTGCGGCGCGAGATGGACAGCCTGTGCGGCGCGATCAACGGCGACTACGGCGAGCTCGAATGGATGCCGATGCGCTACATTCACCGCACCGTCGCACGCAAGCGCCTGCCGGGCCTGTATCGCGCGAGCCGCGTCGCGCTCGTCACGCCGCTGCGCGACGGGATGAACCTCGTCGCGAAGGAATTCCTCGCCGCGCAGGACGCGGCCGATCCGGGCGTACTCGTGCTGTCGCGTTTCGCCGGTGCGGCCGAGCAATTGAAGCCGGCGCTGCTCGTCAATCCGTACGACACGCAAGGCACCGCGCAGGCGATCCAGCGCGCGCTCACGATGCCGCTCGAGGAACGCCGCCAGCGTCACTCGGCGCTGATGGCGATCGTGCGCAAGACCGACGTGCACTGGTGGCGCACGCGTTTTCTCGACGCGCTCACCGAAGCAGCCGAAGTCGCGGCCGCGACCGAATCCTGACGCGCCGACGCGCGCTCACGCATCCGTCGCCGCGAATTCGAGCGTCGCGCCGTTCATGTCGCACACGTCGACCGAAATCGGGATGCCCGCGCGCATGCTCTCGGTCACCACGCAATACGCATCGAACCGGTCGAGCACGCGCGTCGCCGCCGCGAGATCGGCCCACGTCTTGCCGATCGACAGCCGCACGGCCATCGCCCCCACGCGCACCCGCCCTGCTTCGTTCTGCACCATGTCGACGTCGATATGCGCGGCAATCGGCTGTGGATCGACGTGCTGCTTGTCGAATGCGAACAGCAGGCTCGCCGACAGACAGCTCGCAACAGCCGCGGCCAGCAACCGGATCGGGTTCGGCCCGCATCCTTCGCCGAGCGGCGGCGGTTCGTCGGTGAGCACCGGCGCCAGCGTCGTGCCGGCAAACCTGACTTCGAAGCGGAAACGCGCCTGCTGCGCGACATCCACCGATACGTGCGCGTCGCTCATGGCGACTCCGTGACTGGAAAGAGGGAAAGAAAGCGCGGCGCATCGACAGGTCGACGCGCGCCGCCCGCAGGTCGGCGCAGCGCGTTCAGCGATCGGGGTCGCGCGGCCGGCCGTACGCGACGAAATCGCGCTCGACCGCAGAAGCCTGCTCCGTTTCGATGGCGCCGCCGCGTGCGCCCGCTTCGTCGGGGGGCGCCGACGGGGCCGACGACGCATCGACGCGCCCGTCGATCAGCGCCTGAAGCGCGTCGCGTTCGAGCACCTCGCATTGCAGCAGCCGTTGCGCGATGCGTTCGAGTGCATCGCGGCGCTCGCCGAGCGTCGCGGCCACCCGCGCATGCGCATCGGTCAGCAGCGTGCGCACTTCGTCGTCGATCATCCGTGCCGTGTGCTCGCTGCAGCGGCCGTCGCCCGCATGCCAGGCGCCCGGCATGCCCTGGCGCGCATCGCCGTCGTCGAACGTCGCGAGTCCGATCTTCTCGCTCATCCCGTACTGCATGACCATGTGACGCGCCATCGCGGTCGCGCGTTCGAGATCGTTCTGCGCGCCGGTCGATACATCGCCGAACACCAGCTCTTCGGCCACGCGCCCGCCGAGCAGCGCATCGATCCGGTCGAGCAGTTCGCTCCGGCGCAGCACGTAGCGATCCTCGGTCGGCACCTGCTGCGTATAGCCGAGCGCGGCGACGCCGCGCGGAATGATCGACACCTTCTTCACCGGGTCGCAATGCGCGCGGCTTTCCGCGACGAGCGCGTGACCGGCTTCGTGATACGCGATGGTCAGCTTCTCCTGCGCGTTCATCACGCGGCTCTTGCGCTCGAGGCCCGTCAGCGCGCGGTCGATCGCCTCGTCGAAATCGGCCATGCCGATCGCCGGCTTGCCGAGTTCGGCCGCATGCAGCGCTGCCTCGTTGACGACGTTCGCCAGATCGGCGCCGACGAAGCCCGGCGTACGCGACGCGAGCTCGCCAAGGTCCACGTCGGCCGCGAGCTTCACGCGCTTCACGTGTACGCCGAGAATCTGCCGGCGGCCGTTCACGTCGGGCCGGTCGATCGCGATGTGGCGATCGAAGCGGCCCGGCCGCAGCAACGCGGGATCGAGAATCTCCGGCCGGTTCGTCGCGGCCATGATGATCACGCCGGAGCCGGCCTGGAAGCCGTCCATCTCGACGAGCAGCTGGTTGAGCGTCTGCTCGCGTTCGTCGTTGCCCGACATCGGGCCGACGCCGCGCACCTTGCCGAGCGCATCGAGCTCGTCGACGAACACGATGCACGGCGCCTTCTGCTGCGCCTGCTCGAACAGGTCGCGCACGCGCGCCGCCCCCACGCCGACGAACATCTCGACGAACGCCGAGCCGCTGATCGAGAAGAACGGCACGGCCGCTTCGCCGGCCACCGCACGCGCGAGCAGCGTCTTGCCGGTGCCCGGTGCGCCGACGACGAGCACGCCCTTCGGGATCTTGCCGCCGAGGCGCTGGTAACGGTCGGGATTGCGCAGGAACGCGACGAGCTGCTGCAGCTCGGCTTTCGCTTCGTCGATGCCCGCGATGTCGTCGAACGTGATGCCGGTTTCCTGCTGCACGTACACGCGCGCGCGGCTCTTGCCCATCCCGGTGAAGTCCTGCAGCCCGCCGCGCCGGCGCAGCATCATGTTCCACACGAACACGAACAGCACGAGCGGCAGCAGCCACGACGCGAGCGCGGCGATCCAGCCCGTGTCGGGCGTGCCGTGATAACGGATGCCGGCGGCGGTCAGCGTGTCGGTCAGGTGCTCGTCGGTCACGCGGTTGGTCGTGAAGCGCCACGGCGCGCCGGCCTGCTGCACGGCTGCGGCCTCGGATGCCGGCAGCATCGTGCCGGCCTGCGGCATCTTCAGCGTGCCGGAGATCGACGCGGGGCCGACCTCGAGATCGTCGACGAGCCGCGCGGCGACGAGCGTGTGGAAATCGCTGTACGCGATCGATGCCGACGACGGGTGCAGCATCAGCAACTGCGCGGCGAACAGCACGAAGAAGCCCGCCGCGATCAGCAATCCCGGGTAGTCGAATTTCCTGTCCATGGCATCGGGCCGGCCTCGTGTGCTGCGCGGCGTGCGCTCACGCGGGCACGCGCGCGCAACCGGCACGCGGCATCGGCGGCCCTGCGAAAACGGCATCCATCCGCGCCATCGTCGCCTCGCTGTGTCGCCTTGTTTCGTCGCATCGACGACGCCGCGACGACACCGTCGGCCGGCGCCGCCGGGCGATCCTCGCCCGGGCGGCACGCCGCGACGCGCCGCCCCTGAATCCAGTCTAGCTCGCGCAAAGGCGTCGCGCATTGCCCGCCGCGCGAGTCGATTCGTCCGACAAACGGCTTTCATTCGCGGCACTCGGCGCGTTATAGTCGCGTTCGTGACATTTTTATGACAATTCGATCGCCGGCCTTTCCGCGCCGCGCCCGGCATTGCATTTCGTCACGCATCGCGGCAGCCTGAGCGACGCCGCCGCACATCGAACGATACCGCCCACCCGCCCATTCGAGGAGCCCACGACGTGACCGACACCCCCGATCGCCCCGACGACCTTCCCGCCGATCCCGACCGCCGCCGCGTACTCGGCGGCCTCGCCGCGCTCGGCGCCGGTGTCGCGCTCAGCGGCTGCGAAACCACCGCCGGCAGCGCGCCGCGTTCGGCCGCCGACCTGCGCATCGACGAGGCGTTGCGCCAGCGCGTACGCCACATCGTCGTGATCTATGCGGAAAACCGCAGCTTCTCGAACCTGTACGGCGATTTCCCCGGCGTGCAGCACCCGCTCAGCGAAGTGCGGCCCGAACACGCGCAACAACTCGATCGCGACGGCAAGACGCCGCTGCCCGTGCTGCCGAAGATCTGGGGCGGGCTCGTGCCGCAGGCGCAGGAAGTGGACGGCAAGCGCTATGCGATCGCCGAGCGCGACATCGACAAGCTGCCGAACGCGCCGTTCCGGATCGCGGACGCCCAGGGCAAGCCGCTGCCGAACAGCGTGATCACGCGCGACCTGTGGCACCGCTTCTATCAGAACCAGATGCAGATCGCGGCCGGCCGCAACAACCAGTTCGCCGCGTGGGCCGATTCGGGCGGCCTCGTGATGGGCCATTACCGCAATTCGGCCGATTCGCTGCGGCTGTGGAATCTCGCGCGGCAATACACGCTGTGCGACAACTTCTTCATGGCGGCCTTCGGCGGATCGTGGATGAACCACATGTTCCTGATCTCCGCGCAGCCGCCGCTGTATCCGGACGCGCACAAGCATCCGCATGCGGCGAAGCTGCTGTCGAAGGTCGAAGGCAACGATCCGGCCGGCACGCGTCTGAAACTCGCCGACGATTCGCCTGCGTCCGCACTCGAAGGCCCGCCGAAGTTCGCGGGCGACGGCCCGCTGACGCCGGACGGCTACGGCGTGAACACGATGGCGCCGCCGTACCAGCCGAGCTACGTGCCGCCGCCCGATCCGGGCAACGCGGCGTATGCGGACCCGGCCGACCATCGCGTGATGCCGCCGCAGGGCTATGCGACGATCGGCGACCGCCTGTCGGAAAAGAACGTCGACTGGGCGTGGTACAGCGGCGCGTGGCAGTACGCGCTCGAACATCGCGACACGGGCACCGTGCCGGATTTCCAGTACCACCACCAGCCGTTCAACTACTTCGTGAAATACGCGCCGGGCACCGAGGCCCGCCGCCAGCACCTGCGCGACGCGGGGCTCGGCGACGCGCCGTCGACCAACCATTTCATCGCCGACATCGACGCGGGCCGCCTGCCGGCCGTCACGTTCTACAAGCCGCAGGGCAACCTGAACATGCATGCCGGCTACGCGGACATCGAATCGGGCGACCGTCACATCGCGACGGTGATCGACCATATCCGGCGCGGGCCGCAATGGGAAAACACCGTGATCGTGATGACGCACGACGAGAACGGCGGCTGGTGGGATCATGTCGCGCCGCCGGTCGGCGACCGCTGGGGCCCCGGCTCGCGGATTCCGGCGATCGTGATCTCGCCGTTCGCGAAGAAGGGTTTCGTCGATCACACGCTGTACGACACGAACTCGATCCTGCGCTTCATCAGCCGCGTGCACGGACTCGCGCCGCTCGACGGCGTGGTCGTGCGCAACCAGGCGTTCGCCGCGCGCGGTGCGACCCCGCCGGGCGATCTCACGAACGCGCTCGACCTCGGGTGACGGCCGGTTGGTCGCGCGATCGGTGATTGCGTGACCGCTTGAACCGACGACGCCCCGGGCAATGCGATCGATTGCCCGGGGCGTCTTTCGTTTACGGCACCGCTACGCGGCGCTGCGCAATGCGTCCCGCACGGCCTGCGCCGCGTGACGGCCGGCCTGCCGGCCGAAGAACGTCGAGTCGGCCAGCGACAGCCCCGAGCTGTACCCGGCGCCCCAGCGCGGCAGCCCGCACGTCGTCCGGCCAGCCGCGTAGAGGCCCGGCACCGGCGCGCGCGCCGCATCGAGCACCTGCCCGGTCGGCAGCGTATCGAGCCCGCCGAGCGTGAAGTGCGGATAGAACGCGTAGTCGATCCGGCAATCGAGCGCGACGAACGGCGGCTCGATCAGCGGCTGCAGCCATTTCTTCGCCTTGTGGAACAGCGGATCGGCGCCTTCGGCCGCATGGCGGTTGTAGACGTCGACGGTCGCCGTCAGCGTGCCGGCCGGCATCTGCAGGTCGCGCTCGACTTCCTCCCACGTTTCCCCGGCCGCCGCGATGCCGATTCGCGCGATCGCGGGCGGCGCCTCGTAGGTCGCCTGATCGACGAGCAGGTAGATGCGGTCGTCGGCCTGATGGAACGCGTGATGGCCCGTGCGGCCGTGATAGCCGTCCTCGTTGATGAAACGCTGCCCGCGCGCGTTCACGAAGATCCCCTTGATCAGCGCTTCGGGCGCATAGAACGGCAGGCTGACGAAGCCCTGGTCCATGTGGATCGCCGCACCGCCCGCGCTCTGGCCGAGCAGGATGCCCGAGCCGTCGTCGCCCGGGCTGCCGATCGGCTCGTCCGAGCGCAGGAACTGCGGCGCGTGCCGGCGCACCATGTCGCGGTTCATCGCGAAGCCGCCCGCGCACAGGATCACCGCACGGCGCGCCCGCACGAACGCGGTCTCGCCGTACGCGCGCAGCACGGCGCCGCATACCGTGCCGCCGTCGTCGACGATCAGCGCGATCGCGCGCGTGTCGTAGCGCGTGGCCACGCCGAGCGCCGCGACGCGCCCGGCCAGCACGCGCATCAGCATCTGCCCGCCGCCCCAGCCCGGCCATTGCGGCGTGTGGCCGCGCGGGCACGGCTTCGCGGCTTCGCTGAACGGCCAGGCTTCCTCGCTGCCCGACCAGATCAGGCAGTCGTCGGTTTCCGGTTCGACGATCCGCTCGGCGATGAACGTGTTCTTGTAGGTCAGGCCCTGCGCGACGAGCCAGTCGTGGTGCGCAAGGCTCTCGTTCGCATAGACGCGCACCTTCGCCTCGTCGGCGTCGCGGCCGCCCGCGAGCATCAGGTAGCGGTACAGATCCTCGGTGTCGTCGGTGAAGCCGGCCTGCCGCTGTGCGGGCGTGCCGCCGCTGCCGCCGAGGTAGATCTCGCCGCCCGACAGCGCGCTCGTGCCGCCGTAGCTCGACGCGCGCTCGACGATCAGCGTGTCGGCGCCGGCGCTCGCGGCCTCGATCGCCGCGCACGCGCCGGCCGCGCCGAAGCCGACGATCACGACATCGTGTTCGGCATCCCAGCGAGGCACGTCGCGCAGGTTCAGGGGGTGGTTCAGGGAATAGTCAGATGACATGAGGAAGGCGTCAGCGTGAAGGGAATCTGCGGAAAGCGGCAGTCGTGGCACGAGCCCGCCGGCACACGGCGTGACGCGGAGCAGCGCGGTCGATACGAACACGCTGCGATGCGAGCGCAGCCGCGTGCGGCGTCTTGCGCGGTGGAAAGCGAACGGCCGTCGAACGGCGTGAAGCCGAACCGGCCGCGCGATCCGGTAGGACACGCGACGATTGCGTCGCGGCCTCGGCGCACCGTCACGCCGCGACGGCGCCATTCCTGCGCGGCGCGTGGCCGCGCCGGCGTCACATGCCGCGCAACGCGGCGAAACCGAAGTGCGACGGATCGATCGGCACACACCCGGTCGGCAGGCCGTTCGGATCGACCGAACGGCATTGCAGGATGCCGGCCGCATACGGCGGCGACGGGACTTCGTCGGCGCCGTATCGCGCCATCGCGATGGCAGCGAACGTGCCCATCGCCAGTACGCACAGCTTGCGAGTCGTCAGTCTCATGATCGTCGTCCTCTCCGGTTGGCCGCTGGTGCGGTTCGTGTCCGGCGCGCATCGCTTGCTGCGCCGGATGACTGCACGGTAGCCAGCGCCCGGCCGCAAGCCATCGTCCATTTCGACTAGGGGCAAACGCTGAGCGGATGCGGCACCGCATGCCGCGCTGCACCACGACGGTCAGCGGAATTTCGCGCAGGAAGGAAACACGGCACGCCGGACGCCTTTCTCGACTGGGCGCACCCATCGTCAGACGCATGCGTGATCTGGTTCGCCGCATTGCACCATCAACACGCGATCGCACGATGCGCGGCGGTCGACCCCGGTGTTTTCCCCGACCCTCGCCCTGCTCCGTATGGATGATGAGTCGCGACCGGTCCGATGCGAACCTGCGCATCGACGTCGCAATGCCGTCGCGTCCGCACTCGCGGCGCGGCTGACTCTTTCCGTTTTTCCACGGGAGCACTGCATGACCGATTCGAATCCCCGCCACGCGCTGTACGACCTGGCGTGCCGTTACGCGCAAGCCGTCGACCGGCGCGACTGGCCACGCCTCACTTCCCTCTTCACCGCCGATGCCACGCTGGCCGGCCCCGGTTTCCGCTTCGACGACCGCGATGCGATCGTCGCGGGCATGCGCGTGATCGAGCGCTACGACGCAACCCAGCATCACGTGCACAACCAGCTCGTCACGCTCGACGGCGGCGAGGCCGATGTCGAGACCTACGGCATCGCGTGCCACGTGTACGTGCGCGACGGCGTGAAGCGCAAGCTCGACTGGGGGCTGCGCTATCGCGACCGCTGCGTGTTCGACGGCGGCTCGTGGCGCTTCGCCGCGCGCACGCTGCACGTCGACTGGTCCCAGGACCTGCCGCTGGAGGGCTGAACGATGCGCACCTCTGCTCCTCTCGCCGGCCGCACCGCGCTCGTCACGGGCGGCGCGGGCGGCATCGGCGCGGCCTGTGCACAGGCGCTCGTCGCCGACGGCGCGGCCGTCGTGCTGATGGGTCGCCGCCGCGATGCGCTCGAACGCGCACAACGGCAACTGACCGATGCGACACCCGGCAGCCGCGTCGCGATCCATGCGGGCGACGCGTGCGACGAAGGCGACCTGCAAGCCGCGCTCGACTGCGCCTGGGCGCTCGACAACCGCCTCGACATCGTCGTGCCGACCGTCGGCGGCGCCGGCTTCCGGCCGCTGCTGCTGCACGATACCGACAGCTTCCGCGCGGAAATCGACCTGAACTTGCACAGCGCGTTCGCCGCGATCCGTCATGCCGCGCCGCGGCTCGCCGACAGCGGCGGCGGCGCGATCGTCTGCATCTCGTCGACAGCCGCGCAGATCAATTTCCGCTGGCTGTCCGCGTACTGCACCGCGAAGGCCGCGCTCGAAGCGCTGGTGCGCGGCGCGGCCGAGGAACTGGCCGGCGCGAAGATCCGCGTGAACGCGGTACGCCCGGGCCTCACGCGTTCCGAAGCCACGGCGCCGATGTTCGACAACCCGGCGCTCGTCGACAGCTTTCTCGAACAGATTCCGCTGGGCACGCTCGGCGAGCCCGAAGCGATCGCGCATGCGGTGCGCTATCTCGCGGGCCCCGAGTCGGGCTGGGTGACCGGCCAGAGCTTCGCGGTCGACGGTGGCCACGAACTGCGTACCAACCCGCGCGTCGACGACACGATCGCGCAGATCTACGGCACGGCCGCGCTCGATGCGATCAAGGCCGGCCGCGCACCGGGCGCCGCATGAGCGCCCGCCTTCCCTCACCCACCCCCACAAAGGACACCGACCGACCATGAATCGAGTCGCAAACAAGGTCGCGCTGATCACCGGCGCGGCAAGCGGCGTCGGCCGCGCGGATGCACTGTTGCTCGCCGCCGAAGGCGCGCGCGTCGTCTTGACCGACATCGACGAAGACGCGGGCCGTGCGCTCGCCCGCGAGATCGGCGACGCAGCGCTGTTCGTACGTCACGACATTGCCGACGAAGACGGCTGGCAGCACGCGATCGCATCGACGCTCGACCGCTTCGGCCGCCTCGACGTGCTCGTCAACAACGCGGCGATCTGCCCGGTCGGCTCGATCGAGGACACCAGCCTCGACACGTGGCGGCGCGTGATGCGCACCAATGCCGACGGCTACTTCCTCGGCTGCAAGTACGCGATCGGCGCGATGAAGGGCAACGACACGCCGGGCTCGATCGTGATGATGTCGTCGGTTGCCGCACTCGGCGGGCTGCCGATGATGTGCGCGTACACCGGGTCGAAAGGCGCGGTGACGGCGCTCGCGCGCAGCGTCGCCGTGCACTGCAAGCGCAGCGGCTACCGGATCCGCTGCAACTCGATCCATCCGGACGGGATCTGGACGCCGATGACGCAGGCGCTGATGCCCGACCTTGACCCGGTCGCGCTCGGCATCGGCAGCGATCCGATGGCGCGCATGTGCGACCCGCAGGACGTCGCGAATCTCGTGCTGTTCCTTGCGTCCGACGAATCGCGTTTCGTCAACGGTGCGGAACTGCGGATCGACAACGCGCAACTGGTGTCGTCGCTGTGACGCGCCCCGGCACTTTCCCGTTCGAAGGAGTCCCCAGATGATTTCATTCACCGGCAAGACCGTGCTGGTCACCGGCGGCGGCGCGGGCATCGGCCGCGCCTGTGCGGAAGCGTTCGGCGCGGCCGGCGCGCGCGTGGCCGTGGCCGAAATCGACGCGGCGCGCGCGCAGGACGTGCGGGCCGCCCTCGAAGCGGCCGGCGTCGATGCGCTCGTCGGCACCGTGGACGTCACGCGCCGCGACGAGGTCGATGCATTCGCGCGGACGATCGACGCACGCTTCGGCGGCCTCGACGTGCTCGTCAACAACGTCGGCGATTTCCTGCAGATCGCGAAACCATTCGAGGATTGCACCGACGACGACATCGAGCGGCTGTTCGACGTGAACCTGCGCCAGGTGTTCACGGTCACGCGCGCGATGCTGCCGTTGCTGCGCCAGCGCGGCGCGGGCAGCAGCATCGTCGGCGTGTCGTCGATCGAAGGCTTCCGCGCGATTCCGAACTGCGCCGTGTACGCATCGTTCAAGGCCGCGTTGACCGGCTTCACGAAAAGCCTCGCACTCGAACTCGGGCCGGCCGGCATCCGCGTGAACCAGATCGCGCCGGAAACCACCGAGACGCCGCAGGTGCCCGTCACCGCGATGGTCGCGGCCGAACACCACAGCCACATCCCGCGCTGGATTCCGCTCGGACGTTTCGGCGCGGCCGGCGATATCGCGGGCGCCGCGCTGTACCTCGCGAGCCCGCTCGCCGCCTGGGTCACCGGCACGACACTGCACGTCGACGGCGGCGCCCTCGCCGCAGCCGGCTGGTATCGCGACCCCAACGGCTTCTGGACCAACATGCCCGTCGTCACGGGCAACGGCTTCAATTTCTGAACGGCGCAACGCACGCGCGCCACTTCGTCCGTTCAATTTACGCGGCGCGTCTGCGCCGCCACCGGAGACACCATGAAGATCCTGATCGTCGGCGGCACCGGCCTCATCGGCGGCCATGCCGCGCTGCACCTGCAAGCGCAGGGCAATCACGTCACGCTCGCCGCGCGCAAGCCGCCTGCGGCCGGCAGCGCGCTCGCGCAGTTCGACGTGCTGCAGCGCGACTACGTGGCCGGCAACTTCACGCGCGACGATCTCGCGCCGTTCGACGCGGTCGTGTTCGCGGCCGGCAACGACATCCGGCACCTGCCGCCCGGCACGGACGAAGCCGCGCACTGGGAACGCGCGAATGTCGACGCCGTGCCGCGTTTCTTCGCGCTCGCCCGCGACGCGGGCGTGAAACGCGCGGTGCTGGTCGGCAGCTTCTATCCGCAGGTCGCACCGGCGCTCGTCGACACGGTGCCGTACGTGCGCTCGCGCCATCTCGCCGACGAACGCGTGCGCGCGCTCGCGACGCCGTCGTTCGCGGTATGCAGCGTGAATGCGCCGTTCGTCGTCGGGTCGGTGCCGGGGCTGCGCAACGAGATGTTCGCCGCGTACACGGGCTATGCGCAGGGGCAATTCGCCGGGCTGCCTGTGTACGGCCCGGCCGGCGGCAGCAACTTCATCTCGACGCAATCGCTGTCGGAAGCGATCTGGGGCGCGCTGCAGCGCGGCGAAGCGGGCAAGGCCTACCTCGTCGGCGACGAGAACCTGAGCTTCGCCGACTACTTCGCCGCGTTCTTCCGCGCGGCCGGCAACCCGCAAGACGTCCCGTCGCTCGACCAGGAGCATCCGCTGCTGCCCGATATCGCGATCTACACGGGGCGCGGCAACGTCGTGTCGTACGAGCCCGATGCGGCGGACCTCGCGCTGTTGCGCTACCGGCGCGGCGACGTGCAGCGGGCAGTCGACGAAGTCGTCGCGCATTGCGGCGCGCAGTAAGCAACGCGGATGCAAAAACGTCCCGCCGCCGGCAATGCATGCCGGCGGCGGGACGTCAGGAGCGCTGCGTCGATACGCCGACGCGGATCGTTACGCGCCGAGGCGCTGCTCGATCTTCATCATCGTATCGGTCATTTCAGCCGGCAAACGCAGCTTCAGCGTATCGAACAGCGCTGCATGCAGCTTCAGCTCCTCGCGCCATTCGTCGGCGTTCATCGACGTCACCGCGTCGAACTGGTCGCGCGTGAAATCGAGGCCATCCCAATGCAGGTCTTCATACGCAGGCGACACGCCGAACGCATGCTCGCCGCCGCCGCCGGTGCCTTCGAGACGATCGAGCATCCACTTCAGCACGCGCATGTTCTCGCCGAAGCCCGGCCACACGAACTTGCCGTTCGCGTCCTTGCGGAACCAGTTCACGCAGTAGATCTTCGGCAACGTCGCCCCCGTGGCTTCGAGCTGCTTGCCGAGTTTGAGCCAGTGCGCGAAATAATCGCTGACGTTGTAGCCGCAGAACGGCAGCATCGCGAACGGATCGCGACGCACGATACCCTGCTGGCCGACCGCGGCGGCCGTCGTTTCCGAGCCCATCGTCGCGGCCATGTACACGCCTTCGATCCAGTCGCGCGCCTCGGTCACGAGCGGCACCGTCGTCGAGCGGCGGCCACCGAAGATGAACGCGTCGATCGGCACGCCGGCCGGATTCTCCCAGTCGCCGTCGATCGACGGGCACTGCGCGGCCGGTGCGGTGAAGCGCGAGTTCGGATGCGCGGCCTTGCGGCCCGTTTCCTTGCCGATTTCCGGCGTCCACGGGTTGCCTTGCCAGTCGGTCAGCTTCGCGGGCGGTGCGTCGGTCAGCCCTTCCCACCACACGTCGCCGTCTTCCGTCAGCGCGACGTTCGTGAAGATCACGTTGCCGGTCAGCGTCGAGATCGCGTTCGGGTTCGTCTTCACACCGGTGCCCGGCGCCACGCCGAAGAAACCGGCTTCCGGATTGATCGCATACAGGCGGCCGTCGCGACCGGGTTTCAGCCACGCGATGTCGTCGCCGATCGTCGTGACCTTCCAGCCGTTGAAACCCTGCGGCGGGATCAGCATCGCGAAGTTGGTCTTGCCGCAGGCGGACGGGAACGCGGCCGCGACGTGATACTTCTTGCCAGCCGGCGACGTCACGCCGAGGATCAGCATGTGTTCCGCGAGCCAGCCCTGGTCGCGGCCCATCGTCGACGCGATGCGCAGTGCGAAGCACTTCTTGCCGAGCAGCGCGTTGCCGCCGTAGCCCGAGCCGAAGCTCCAGATCTCGCGCGTTTCGGGGAAATGCACGATGTACTTGACCGGATTGCACGGCCACGGCACGTCCTGCTGGCCGGCTTCGAGCGGATGACCGACGCTGTGCACGCACGGCACGAATTCGCCGTCCTCGCCGAGCACGTCGTATACGTCGCGGCCCATGCGCGTCATGATCCGCATGTTCACCGCCACGTACGGGCTGTCGGACAGTTCGACGCCGACGTGCGCGATCGGCGAGCCGAGCGGGCCCATCGAGAACGGCACGACGTACAGCGTGCGGCCACGCATCGAGCCGCGGAACAGCCCGTTGAGCGTCTCGCGCATTTCGGCCGGCTCGATCCAGTTGTTGGTCGGGCCGACGTCGTCGCGCGAAGCGGCGCAGATGAACGTGCGATCCTCGACGCGCGCAACGTCCGACGGATCGGATTGCGCGAGATACGAGTTCGGGCGCTTCGCCGGGTTCAGGCGCGTGAGCGTGCCCTGGTCGACCATCGCCTGGCACAGCGCGTCGTTTTCTTCCTGCGAACCGTCACACCACACGACGCGCTCGGGCTCCGTCAGTGCCGCGATGCGCGACACCCAGTCGATCAGCTTGCGATGTTTGACGAAAGCCGGCGGAGCGATCAGCGGGCCGTGTGTTGCTTCGGCCATAGTGTTTTGCGACATGGAAATGTCTCCAGATTATTGGGCGGGGATGGGGGGTGCGGGGCGAGCCCGCGAGATGGGGTATGCGGTTGGAGCGCAGGAGGAGACAGCACGCAGGACGGGACGCGCGAGCGGAGCGCGCGTCGATGCCGCGATGCGTGCGAGAGAAGGTGAAGTCTCGTTAGAGGGTGCGAACGCGAGTTTCGCCATGCAAGCAACCTGCCATACAACTCCATTCCGGCCAGCATACCATCGCCGTTATTGGACGGACGTTGCGTTGCAACAAGAAACAACTGTGACCGCGGGCCGGCACGCCCGTTGCGAGCCGGTCTTTTTCGACGGCGCCGTTGCGCGCGCTTTGGGGACGAAACGGCCGGGACGTCCGCCGGCCGTGGGTTTCGCGGGCACGGCAATTTCGCTGTGCCGTCCCCGCGTGACGCAAACGCGAATGCGCGCCGGGCGAATTCACGTTTTCGCTACTCAGGCAAACCCTGAATTAGGTTGCGTACACAAACATCCGGATTGAATGCCCGATGCACGCCCCCGCTCAAAACGGTGCGCCGGGCAATCCGGGGTAATACGCGCCCGCCGCCATCCCGCCGTCGACGGCCAGTTCCGCGCCGTTGCAATACGACGCCTCGTCGCTCGCGAGGAACAGCGTCGCGCGCGCGATTTCTTCGGGCAATCCGACGCGCTGCTGCGGCACGTTCGCGTAGTGCTTGTTGATTTCCTCGAGTGGCGCGCCGGTCGGATTCGACATCGCGGTGTTCACGCCGCCCGGATGGATCGAATTCACGCGCACGCCCTGATGGCCCAGTTCGAGCGCCGCGACCTTGGTCAGCCCGCGCACGCCCCATTTGCTCGACACGTACGCCGCCAGCGCATTCACGCCGCGCAGCCCGTCCACCGACGAGATATTGACGATCGACCCGCTCTTCTGCGCAATCATGCGCGGCGCAATCGTGCGGATGCCGACGAACGTGCCGACGAGATTGATCGACACCGCGCGTTCGAAATCGCGTTTCGACAGCTCGGTGATGCCGCCGAACGTCAGCACGGCCGCGTTGTTGACGAGCACGTCGATGCGGCCGAACTGCTCGACGGTCGCCTCCGTCACGCGCACCCAGCTCGCTTCGTCGGCCACGTCGAGCCGCATGAAGCGCGCCGCGTCGCCGAGTTCGCGCGCGAGCGCTTCGCCTTCCGCGTCGAGCACGTCGCCGATCACGACGCGCGCGCCCTCTTCGACGAACAGCCTGCACGTCGCCGCGCCCATGCCGCGCGCGCCACCCGTGACGATCGCCACCTTTCCTGCCAGTCGACCCATGTCGTTCTCCATTCGATTCCGGTTTGCCGGCCGCCTTGCGCATGCAAGCGCGCAGTTGCCGAATTCATGATTGGTTGGTACCGGCTGTGCGCCATCAGCCCCAGTAGGCCTGCCCGCCATCGAGCGGCAACGTCGCGCCCGTCAGGTAGGCGGCATCGCGACTCGCGAGAAACACGATCGCGCGCCCGATGTCCTGCTCGCAGTCGCCGACGCGACCCAGTGGAATCGTGCGGAAGAATGCCGCGGCTTCCTGCGGATTCGCCTCGACCCAGCCTTTCAGGCCCGGCGACAACGCATGCGGCGCGACCGCGTTCACGCGGATGCCGTCCGCGCCCCATTCGCATGCGGCCGCGCGCGTCAACGCACGAATCGCTTCCTTGGTTGCCGCGTATGCGCCGTACCCCGACGCATCCCAGCGCACCGCGGCCGACGACGCGAAGTTGACGATTACGCCGTCGCCCTTCAGATGCGGATGGCACGCGCGCATCATCCGCAGCGTCGCGATCGGCCCCGATTCGAGCCCCGCCATGAAATCCGCGTCGGTCACGTCGAGCAGGCGGCCGAGCGGCACGACCTGCGCGTTGTTGACCAGGATCTGCACGCCGCCGAGCCGTTCGGCGACGGCATCGACGCACCGTGCGATCTGCGCGGCGTCCATCACGTCGCACACGAAAGGCTCCGCCACGCCGCCGCGCGCGTGGATCGCCTCGCAAGTGGCAAGCAGCTTGTCGCGCGTGCGGCCGACCACCGCGACGTGCGCGCCTTCGGCCGCGAGCGCATGCGCGACGCCCTGGCCGACGCCCTGCCCTGCGCCCGTCACGAGCGCGACCTTGCCCTTCAGGATGCCCATGCGCGCTCCTTAAGCGACGATCGCCGGATGCGCCTGCACGGGCCCGCCGAGCAGTTCGCGATACGACGGCGGCTGCTTGCCGTCGAGATCGGCAATGCCGTACTGCAGCGCGGCTTCCGCACCGACGAGCACTTGCCCCGACAGCGCCATGCGCTGCGGATCGCCGTGAATCGCGTGAATCACGCGCCCCGTGAACTCCGGGCTTTCGGCGACGAGCGAGAACTCCTGGTACAGATCGGGGTGTTCTTCCCACACGCGCGTCGTGCGCTCGGTGCGCAGCGGGCCCATCCAGATCGACACGGCCGCGACGTCGAACGGCTTCAGGTCGACGGCCATGTCCTTCGCGAACTTGTCGACGCCGGATTTCTGCGCGCCGTACGCCGCGCCGTGCATGTAGCAGCTCGCGCCGAACGACGACGTGAACGCGATCAGCCCGCTGCGGCGCTTCGCCATCAGCGGTGCCGCATGCCAGCTCGCGACATACGCCGAGCGCAGCCCGACATCGAGGATGTTCACGAGGTCGAGCGACTTCTCCCAGAACGGGCCCGGCAGGATCAGCTGGTCGTGCAGGAAAGTCGCGTTGTTGACGAGGATGTCGAGCCGCCCGCAGTCGCGCTCGACGCGTTCGAACAGCGCCTTCACCTGGGCGTCGTCCGCGTGGTCGCAGGCCACCGCGATCCCTCGGCCGCCGAGCGCGTCGATCTCGCGCGCGGTTTCGTGGATCGTGCCGGGCAGCGGCGCATCGCCTTCGTTCTGCGAACGGCCCGTCACGTAGACGGTCATGCCGGCCGCGCCGAGCGCGCGCGCGATGCCCTTGCCCGCGCCGCGCGATGCGCCCGTCACGACGGCGACCGGCGCCTCGTGGTTCTGTGTCATGTTCGATGTCTCCTGTGGAATGTCCGCCACGACCGTGGCAATCGCGCGCGTCAGGCGGCCGGCGGCTGCGCGCCGGCGAACAGCACGCCGGGTGCATCGCCCTCGTAACGGACCGACAGCGTCGACGTGACGACGCAGCGCGTGGCCGCGATCTTCCATTCGCCGTCGACCTTCCGGTACGCGTCGTCGTAGTACGCGCCGAGCTGCGTGAGCGTGCGCGCGTGCGTGTCGATCATCTGGTAGTGCAGGCCCCACGTGCCGCGCGCATGCGTGTCGTCGAGCACGGCGATGTCGGGATTCACGCCGTGATGCATCTCGACGATGTGCGGATGGCAACCGAGCTGCTCGAACACGTCGACGAGCGCGTCGCGCGTGTCGAACGTGCCGATCCGCCCGTAGTCGATCTGCACGGGGCCGGCCACGAAGCAATCGCGCATCCCTTGCGGATCCTTGCGGTCGCAGCACGTGAAATAGCGCGCCTTCAGCCGGCGGATCGCGTCGGCGTCTTCGAGCCGGCGCACGCGCGTTTCCAGCGATTCGATGAGGGTCATCCCGTCTCCTTGTTCGGTGCTGGCGCGGTTCGAAGGCCGCGTCGATGCCACGTTACCGCCGCGCGATGCATCGGCCATCACCCGTTCGGATTAAGCCGGCGGTTCATGTGTATTCCGCTTTCGTCCGAACAGACGATGTGATGCGGGCGGCTTCGTTCCTACCATCGAACAACACCACCACGAGACACGGCGATGGACGACACGACCCGCACGCTCCACGAGTACGAGCAGATCCGACAATTGAAGTACCGGTATTTCCGCGCGGTCGACACGCACGACTGGGCGCTGCTCGCGGCGTGCCTGACCGAGGACTGCGAGGCGCGGCTGTATGGCGGCCGTTATGCGTACGACGGCCGCGACGCGTTCGTGTCGAGCCTGCGCGAGCTGATCGGCAAGCCGACTTTCCTGACGATGCATCACGGCCATCACCCGGAACTCACGCTGGTGTCAGCCGATCACGCGTGCGGCGTGTGGTTTCTCGAGGATCACGCGATCAATCTCGAGGACAACTACCTGTTGCACGGCACCGCGTTCTACGACGACCAGTACGTGAAACGCGACGGCGTGTGGCGCATTCACGCGACGCGTCACGAGCGGCTGTTCGAAACCGTCACGTCGCCGATCCCGCCGTCGTTCACGCTGACCGCGAACCGGTTCGCGCCAGGCGCGCATCAGGCGGCCGGATCGACGGCAACCGCTTCCTGAACCCCGGCGGCAACGCCGCCGATCCCGTCATTTCCTCTGGAGCCGGAGCAATGGAGAAAGTCATTTACGTGTTGTGGCGCGATACGCAGGCCGCGCCCGATCGGTGGAACCGCACGGTGCGCGCGCAGCTCGCCGACACGCTGCTGTCGCTCGGTGCGCACGGCGTGCAGGTGAACGTCGTCGATGAAGATGTCGCGCCGGCCGCCGGCCTGAAGCAGACCAACACGCACCCGGGCATCGATGGGATCGTCGCAGTGTGGATGGACAGCGCGAACGCGAGGTTCCGACAGCCGTTCGACGAGGCGGTGCGCGCGGCGGTCCCGCACATGGCCGCGTATCTCGTCACCGAGTCGCAGCCGATTCCGAACACGCGCTTCCCCGCGCGGCCCGGCGAACGCACGACCGGCTTCTCGCAGCTCGCGTTCCTGAAGCGGCCGCCGCGTCTCACGCACGAAGCGTGGCTCGACGTGTGGCACGGCCATCACACGCGCGTCGCGATCGATACGCAGGACAATTTCCTGTACGTGCAGAACGTCGTCGTGCGTGCGCTCACGCATGCGGCGCCCGGCTACGACGCGATCGTCGAGGAATGCTTCCCGGCTGCCGCGATGACCGATCCGCACGCGTTCTTCGATGCGGTCGGCGATGAGGAGAAATTCCAGCGCAACGTGGCTGAAATGATGGACAGCTGCGGGCGCTTCATCGATTTCGACAAGATCGACGTGGTGCCGACGAGCCAGTACGTCGTGAAGGCCGTGCGCGGATAACGCGCCAGGATCGAGCGGATAAAAAAACGCCAGCCCCGGGGGGCTGGCGTTGTGCTTCGGTTCTGACGACGATCAGAACTGGTTCATCGTGTTGTCCTTGCCCGCCGCCTTGAGCGCCGCGTCGCCGCTGAAGTATTCCTTGTGGTCGTCGCCGATGTCCGAACCGGACATGTTCTGATGCTTCACGCAGGCGATGCCCTGGCGGATTTCCTTGCGCTGCACGCCTGCCACGTAGCCCAGCATGCCCTGGTCGCCGAAGTATTCCTTGGCCAGGTTGTCGGTCGACAGTGCAGCCGTGTGGTACGTCGGCAGCGTGATCAGGTGGTGGAAGATGCCTGCTTCACGCGATGCATCGGCCTGGAACGTACGGATCTTCTCGTCGGCCAGTGCCGCCAGTTCCGTCTGGTCGTATTCCACGCTCATCAGCTGCGCACGGTCGTAGGCCGACACGTCCTTGCCTTCTGCCTTCAGCGCGTCGTACGCCTGCTGACGGAAGTTCAGCGTCCAGTTGAACGACGGGCTGTTGTTGTACACCAGCTTCGCGTTCGGGATCACCTTGCGGATCTCGCTGACCATGCCGCCGATCTGCGCGATATGCGGTTTTTCGGTTTCGATCCACAGCAGGTCGGCGCCGTTCTGCAGCGACGTGATGCAGTCGAGCACGCAACGCGCTTCGCCCGTGCCGGCGCGGAACTGGAACAGGTTGCTCGGCAGGCGCTTCGGACGCAGCAGCTTGCCGTCGCGCTTGATGACGACGTCACCGTTACCCAGTTGGTCGGCCGACAGCTCTTCGCAATCGAGGAACGCGTTGTACTGGTCGCCCAGGTCGCCCGGCGTGGCCGTCACGGCGATCTGCTTGGTCAGGCCGGCGCCCAGCGAGTCGGTACGGGCGACGATGATGCCGTCGTCCACGCCCAGCTCCAGGAACGCGTAGCGGATCGCGCGGATCTTCGCGAGGAAGTCTTCATGGGGCACCGTGACCTTGCCGTCCTGATGGCCGCACTGCTTCTCGTCCGACACCTGGTTTTCGATCTGGATGCAGCAGGCGCCCGCTTCGATGAACTGCTTGGCCAGCAGGTAGGTTGCTTCCGCGTTGCCGAAGCCGGCGTCGATGTCGGCGATGATCGGCACGACGTGCGTCACGTGGTTGTCGATCTTTTCCTGGATCGCAGCCTTGGCCGTCGCGTCCTTCGCCGCATCCAGCTCGCGGAACAGGCCGCCCAGCTCACGGGCGTCGGCCTGGCGCAGGAACGTGTACAGCTCGCGGATCAGCGCGCTGACCGAGGTCTTTTCGTGCATCGACTGGTCCGGCAGCGGGCCGAACTCCGAGCGCAGCGCGGCGACCATCCAGCCCGACAGGTACAGGTAACGGCGTTCGGTGCTGTTGAAGTGCTTCTTGATGGAGATCATCTTCTGCTGGCCGATGAAGCCGTGCCAGCAACCCAGCGACTGCGTGTACTTGGCCGGGTCGGCATCGTACGCGGCCATGTCGGCGCGCATGATCTTCGCGGTGTACTTCGCGATGTCCAGGCCCGTCTTGAACTTGTTCTGGGCACGCATGCGAGCGGCGTACTCGGGGCTGATGGCATTCCACGCGGTGCCGTGGTTTTCCTTCAAGCCAGCCACTGCCTTGATGTCGTCTTGGTACTGGGACATGTCAATCTCCTGGGAACGAAGCGCATTTGAGTAAAGGGTTCAGCCTGCCCGCTTCGTGTGACGAAGCGAACTGCATGGACTCAATATTAATCCTGTCCGGTGCGCTTTCGGACAAGTCTTATATAAGACATAAGATATAAATTTTCCTTGTTTTTCAATGAGATAGCCGATCGATTTTGCGATGCAAAACAAGTTTTCAAGCGGCGAAAAGGAGACGCGACGGGAATTCCTCGCGCATTTCGCAATGTGAAAAGACCTTTCGCAGTTGGAGAAAGGCCGGGCGCGGCGGCGCCTGCATTCGCCACATCGCATGACAAAACGTCTATACTTGGACAATCCATCGACAGCGAGCCGGCAGGCTCGCGCCACGTGCGCCGCGATGCGCCCCCCCCTGCCCGGAGCGACATGAACGACACTCCCGTTTTCGACACGCTGTGCGATCTGCTGAATACGTCCGGTGCGCGCTTCCGCGTGCTGGAACATCCGGCGGAAGGCAAATCCGACGTGATCGCCGCAGTCCGCGGCACGCGCCCCGAACAAGGTGCGAAGGCGATGCTCTGCACGTTCAAGGACGGCGGCGACACCGCCGCGCTCGCCGTGATCCCGGGCCATTTGAAGATCGACTTCCGCAAGGTTGCCGATGCGGTCGGCCGCCGCAAGGCGACGCTCGCGTCGCCCGATGTCGCGGCCGCCGTCACGCGCTGCGTGATGGGCGCCGTGCCGCCGTTCGCGTTCGACGCGAACGTGACGCTCGTCGTCGATCCCGCGCTGGTCGAGCGCAACGCCGAAATCGCGTTCAACGCGGGCCGCCTCGACCGCTCGGTCGTGCTCGACTCGGCCGACTACGTGCGGATCGCGCGCCCGCTGCTGGCCGACATCACGCGGCCGGAATCGACGGACCAGGACAACGCATGAGCACGAACCGCAAACCGCCGCTGACGGAACAGGCGTCGCTGATCGAGCAGGTGCAGCACATCGCCGAAGGGCTCGGCGAGATGTTCGCGCCGTTCACCGAGGTCGTCGTGCACGACCTGCGCACGCCCGAGCACGCGATTCTCGCGATCCACAACAACCTGTCCGGACGCGCGGTCGGCGATCCCGCGACCGAGCTCGGCCTCGCCCGCATCGCCGACGACGATTTCCCGCAGGTGCTCGCGAACTACCCGAACCGCTTCGCCGACGGCCGCACCGCGAAAAGCACGTCGATCGGCATCAAGGATTCGACCGGGCGCTACGTGGCCGCTCTGTGCCTGAATGCCGACGTCACGTTGTTCCGCGGCTTCCAGGGCATGCTGAACCAGTTCTGCCGCACCGACGGCGAGACGGTCGTCGACACGCTCGACCCGGCCGGCGCGGACGCGATCCGGCAGCGTATCGACACGTTTGCGACGCGCCTCGCGACGACGCCGCGCGAGCTGAAGACCGACCAGCGCCGCGAGCTGATGCAGACGCTGAAGGCCGACGGCTTCCTCGAGGTGCGCCGCGCGATGGAAATCGTGTCGCAGCATCTCGGCGTCTCGCGCGCGACCGTCTACAACGATGCGAAGTGATGCCGGCGCGCGGCTTTCCAGTTGACTGACCTTTCCGACCTCGAACAACCATGAACTCTCCGACTCTCCCCACGTACGACGACGTCGCCGCCGCCGCGGCCCGGCTCGAAGGCCATGCGCACCGCACACCGGTGATGACGTCGCGGACGGTCGACGAAGCGCTCGGCGCGCAGGTGTTCTTCAAGTGCGAGAACCTGCAGCGCATGGGCGCATTCAAGTTCCGCGGCGCATTCAACGCGCTGTCGCGCTTCAACGCGGAACAGCGCCGCCACGGCGTCGTCGCGTTCTCGTCCGGCAATCACGCGCAGGCGATCGCGCTGTCGGCACGCATCCTCGGCATTCCCGCGACGATCGTGATGCCGCAGGACGCGCCGGCCGCGAAGATGGCCGCGACGCGCGGCTATGGCGGCAACGTCGTGACCTACGACCGCTATACCGAGGATCGCGAGCAGATCGGCCGCGACCTCGCGGAAAAGCACGGACTCACGCTGATCCCGCCCTACGACCACGCGGACGTGATCGCCGGCCAGGGCGCGGCAGCCAAGGAACTGTTCGACGAAGTCGGCCCGCTCGACGCGGTGTTCGCGCCGCTCGGCGGCGGCGGGCTGCTGTCGGGCACCGCGCTGTCCACGCGCGCGCTGTCGCCGCACGCGACGCTGTACGGCGTCGAGCCCGAAGCCGGCAACGACGGCCAGCAGTCGTTCCGCTCCGGCGCGATCGTCCGGATCGACACGCCGCGCACGATTGCCGACGGCGCGCAGACGCAGTACCTCGGCAACCTGACGTTCCCGATCATCCGCCGCGACGTCGACGACATCCTGACCGCGACCGACGCGGAACTGGTCGACTGCATGCGCTTCTTCGCCACCCGTATGAAGATTGTCGTCGAGCCGACCGGCTGCCTGTCGTTCGCCGCCGTGCGGCGGATGAAGGACGCGCTGCAGGGCAAGCGCGTCGGCGTGGTGATCAGCGGCGGCAACGTCGACCTCGAGAACTTCTGCGCGCTGGTGTCGGCACCGGCATGACGCAGGCGGCGCACATGAATATCCTGTCATCCGTGCGCCGATGCGCCTTCACGACGCGTTAAGTTTCGCGCCCTAGACTGATTAGGTTGTCCCGCAGTCAGTCGTGAAGGAGCCACCATGAACACGCACGCGATCGTCGCCGCCACCCTGGCGGCCGCTTCCCTTTCGGCGCTCGCTCAACCGGGCATGACGTCGCCCGGTTCCCCCGCCACCGCTTCGCGCGATGTCGTCGCGCAGGTCACGCACCGTTCGCCCGGCGCGCTGCCGCCCGCCGGCTTCGTGCTCGCGAAGATCGATCAGAACAATACGCCGCCCGATCGCGGCGGCGACCCGGGCGGCCGCACGCACGCCGGCACGCACATGTGACGGCGCGCGCCGGGCGCCGCTGCCGCGCCCGGCCGCCGGCATTCAGAACGACGGCAGCGACGGATCGCGTGCGGCGAGGATGTCGTCGGTGCGCCGCTGCAGCGCGCCGTCGATCGTCTCCGGTTGCGGAATCAGCCAGTAGCGCCCTGCGCGGATGCCGTCGAACACCCGCTCGGCAAACGCGTCGGGCGTGAGCCCGTGCGCGTTCAGCATCGAGCGCATCGTGTCGACGAAACCCTGCACCTCGGGCCGGTCGTGCGCGGCGCCGAACGGATCGTTGAAGATGCCCGACTGCACGGGGCCCGGCGCGAGCAGCGACACGCCGACCGGCGCGCCGAGCATCTTCAGTTCGCCGTACAGCGATTCCGTCAGCGCGACCACCGCGAATTTCGTCGCCGAATACGGCGACATCAGCGGGCTCGGCAGGAAGCCGCCAACCGATGCGGTATTCACGACCCGCGCCGGCACGTTGCGCTCGAGCATCCGCGGCACGAAGCTGCGGATCCCGTTCAGCACGCCGTGCACGTTGATCGCGAAGCTGCGCTCGAAGCGTTCCGGCGTGATTTCCCAGCTGAAGCCGGTCGCCATCACGCCCGCGTTGTTGAACAGCAGGTCGACGCCGCCGAAGCGCCGCCATGCGGCTTCGGCCAGCGCGTCGACCGCTTCCGGCCGGCTCACGTCGGTCGGCACGCACAGGACGTCGGTATCGAGCGTCGCGGCGAACGCGTCGAGTTTCGCCGGGTCGAGATCGGCCAGCACGACGCGCATGCCGAGCGCCGCGGCATGGCGCGCCAGCCCGCTGCCGATGCCGCTGGCCGCGCCGGTGATCACGGCGGTACCGCCGTCGAAGCAAATCGAATTCGTCATGTCAGTCAGCGTCCTGTGGGGTCGATGAGGGGATGCGCATACGCGGGAATCACCGGTGGCGGCAACGATGTGCGGCCGTCGAGCGAACGCACCGCGAGTTGCTGCGCGAGCGGGAAATGCAGGCTGTGCGTGACGAGGCCCGTGCGTTCGCGCGCCGGCAGGCTGCACAGCGCGAGGGCGGTTTCGGCGAGATACGCGACGTCCTCGGTCGGATAGCCTTCGGGGATGTAGCGGGCCGCGCCCGGCGTGCGGATCGCGGTGCTCGGCGCGACGAGGTTCACCGCGATGCCGTCGGCTTCGAGTTCGGCCGCGAGCCCCTGCGTGAAGCGCGACAGCGCGGCCTTCACCGCCGCATAGACGGTCGCGCCGCCCGCGCGCGAAAAATCGTCGAACGGCCGCAGCGGCGGCAGCGCCGTCACCGAGCCGACGTTGACGATCCAGCCCGCGCCGCGCGCGCGCATCAACGGGATGGCGGCCTGCGCCAGCGCGAACGGGATGCGCAGATAGTGCTCGATCGTCGTGTCGAACATCGTCATCGGCATCGCGTCGACGCACGCGTAGTCGGCCACGCCCGCGTTGTTCACGAGGATGTCGAGGCCGCCGGCGGCCTGCGCCGCGCGCCCGACGAGCGCGTCGCGCTCGGCCGCGTCCGACAGGTCGCCCGCAAGCGCGATCGCACGGCCGCCGGCCTGTTCGATCAGCGCAACCGTTTCGGCGAGCGTGCCGGCGGTGCTGGCCGATTGCGTGAGGCTGCGCGCCGTCACGACGACGGTCGCGCCTTCGGATGCGAGGCGCTGCGCGATCGCGCGGCCGATGCCGCGGCTCGCGCCCGTCACGAGCGCGCACTTGCCCGCGAGGATCCGGGATGGGGTGTCGGTCATGATGTCTCCAGTCATTTCGATGCGTGTTGTTCAGCCCGCGATATCCGCAACGTGCAGCACGAACTTGGTTTTCGCCTCGCCCGTTTGAACGAGATCGAGTGCGCGGGCCGCCTGTTCGAGCGGGAAACTGTCGAAGCGCGGCACGCGCAACGCGCGCCGGCCGAGCCGTTCCGCGATCGACGCGAGCGTGGCGCCGCTCGGCATCCGGCTGTAGGTCAGCGCGACCTGCAGCCCGCGGCGCGCGGCTTCGGCGCCGGTCGCGGCCAACCGTTCGGCGTCGCCGGCCGCGAGCGTCATGATGTTCACGAGCGTGCCGCCCGGTGCGAGCAGGTCGAGCGCATCGGGCAGCGTGCCGCCGCCGACCGCGTCGAGCACGAGGTCGATGCCGCCGGGCGCCCACGTGCGGATGGCGGCGTCGATGTTCCCGGCGCGATAGTCGATGGCGATCTCTGCGCCCAGCGATTCGACCGTGTCGCGGTTGCGCGCCGAACACGTTGCCGCGACCCGCGCGCCGGCCTGCGCCGCCAGCTGGACCGCGAACGTGCCGACCGCACCCGCGCCGCCGTGCACCAGCACGGTTTGTCCGGCACGCAGCCCGCCGTCGTCGAACAGGCCGGCCCACGCGGCCAGCGCGGGGGTCGGCGTCGCGGCCGCTTCCGCAAGACTCACCGCGTCGGGCAAGCGCACGACCGAGTCGTGGCGCACCGCGACGTATTCCGCATACGCACCCCAGCGCCCCGCGCCAACGTCGGTCTGCGCGAACACGCGCATGCCGGGTTCGAACCCGGCGACGCCGTCGCCGACCGCTTCGACGATTCCCGCCGCATCGAAACCGATCACGAACGGGAACGTGTACTGCATGAACGCGCCGAGAAAGCCTTCGCGGCATTTCCAGTCGGCGGGATTGACGCCCGCGTACGCGACGCGGATCAGCACGTCGCCGGGGCCCGGTTTCGGCGCCGGCACGTCGGCCAGCCGGAAGGCGTCGGAATGACCGACGCGGTCGATCAGAAGCGCTCGCATCTTCGTGTCTCCAGTGGTGTTGTCGGTTGGGTGTGCGCGGCGCTTCACGCCGCCGTGTCGGCCAGCAGGCTCGACGCGAGCGGACAGAACGCATGCGAGATCGCATCGACCGTCCAGTCGGGGCTTTCGGCATCGAACCGGCGGTCGACCCAGCCCCAGTGATACGGATGCAGCAGGTACTCGCCGAGCAGATCGCCGACCTGCGCGAATTCCTGTTGCCACACGTGCGTCCAGGCGCCGGGGGTTTCGATCCGGTTCAGGCGCCAGTTGCGGATGCCTGGCATGAACGCGGGCATGTGCAGCAGTTCGTGCTCGAGCGAGGCGACCTGTGCCTTGCTTGCCTGCGGGCGTACCCGCAACATCAGCGTGCGCCACACGCCGTCGCGTAACGCGGGCTCGCGCAGGCCGCCGCCGATCGCGCGGCACGCCGCGCCGTCGAGGCGCGCAATGCCGGGCAGTTGCGCCAGTGCGGCGAAATCGGCTGCGGAATCGGCGGATCGTTCCTCGCGCAGCACATCGAGCGTGTAGTCGCCCGCGCCCCAGCAGCCTTCCAGATTGCGCGCGAGCGTCACGCGTTTCGCGCCCGGCAACGCCTGCGCGGCCTCGCGCAATGCGTGCTCGATCGCTTTTGCATCGTGATCCGTCAAAACGAATACCTGCGCGGTGTCATGCCGCATGGTCGGCCTCCGTCAGCGCGGGCAGCGGCGTGTCCGCGTCCGTCATCACATGGCGGCGGCGCGCATCGCACAGCCCGTCGACCGCCATCCAGAACGCCACCACGTCGCCATCGGTCATCGCGCGCATCCGGTAATAGGAATACGCATCGTCGACCTGCCACGTCAGCCACAGCGTGCTCGGCTGCCCCGGCACCGCGACGGGCGGCGACACCCAGCGGCCGGCCGCCGTCAATCCGCGTGCCGCATGGCCCGGCAGATAGCGGTCGCGCAGCAGCGCGAGCACGTCGGGAATGCGCTCGGGCGCGAGCGTGATTTCGTCTACGATCTGGATCATTCGCGTATCGTCCGTGGTCGTTCGGGTCGGGATGGCTGGCCGGCCTACGCCGTTCCGGCGAGGCCGAAGCCGGCCGGCGTGGATAGCATTCTTGCGTGGGGGCAGCTCAAGAACCCCTACCGGCCCGCTCACCGGCCCCTGTCGCAGCGATCAGATCGGGAGACTCATGAAACAGCGTGTATTGCCGGCGAGCGGACGCGTGCTGCCGGGTCTCGACGCGCGCCTGCTGAGCGAACTCACGCGCAGCGGCGCGCCGCCGGCCGACCGCACGGCGCAACCGCAGCAAGCGGCGACGACGCCGGGCGGCTTCGTCGCGCTGTACCGCGACGCGATCGTGCGGCTCGAAGCGCAGGTCGCGCGCGGCAACGGCCATCCGCCGATGCGCAAGCAGGAAGTCGACCTGATGTGCCGCTGCCTGCTGAGCTGTGCGACGCTCGCCGACGCGATCCGCTGCGCGCGCGACTTCTGCGAGATGCTGACGCCGCGCGCCGGCGTGCTGTCGCTCGCGGTGCGCGACGGCCACGCGACGTTCCGGATGGACTCGCTGCGTCGTACGCGCAGCCCGGCCGCATGCCTCGTCGACCTGACCGGCCTGTTCTGCTATCTGCAGCTGTTCGGCTGGCTGATCGGGCAACCGCTGCGGCCCACTGGCGTGTGGCTCGGCCATCCGCGCCGCGACGACGCGGTGCCGCTGCTCGGGCTGTTCAACGCGCCGGTCGACGTCGGCCGGAAAACCTACGGCTTCGCGTTCGACGCGACGCGGCTCGATTGCCGCGTGATCCGGCAGCCGGGCGAGCTCGACGCGTTTCTCGTCGACTTCCCGTTTCGTCTGATCGATGCGGCGCCGGCCGTCGTGTCATGGGCGCAGCAGGTGCGCGGTTTTCTCGATGCGGCGCTCGCGCGCGAACAGGCGCTGCCGGCGCTCGCGGAACTGGCCGCGTGGCTCGGCGTCAGCGACGCGACGTTACGGCGGCGGCTCGCGGCGGAAGACAGCGGCTATCACGTGCTGCGCGAACAATGCCTGGCCGATGCGGCACGGCGATGCCTGCACGAGACGGACTGGCCGATTACGCGCGTGGCCGCGTATCTCGGCTTCGGCGGCGAAGAAGCATTCCGGCGCGCGTTCGTGCGCTGGACCGGCGTCGCGCCGAGCCGGTTCCGGCGCGAGCGCTGGGCGCCCGATCACCCCGATTCTTCAGACGAAAAACACGGCACCGGCGCATAAGCGAAAGGATTCGGAAAGCAGTTGCCGGGTAATGACGTTTTTTCGCATCCCCGCGCGGCGCGGCAATTGACGCGCCCGAGCGCACGCCATTACCCTTGCGCGCTGATGGTTCCCGGAGACGGGATCAAAAACTCCCTTGCCAGCCTTTACTGAAAAGGTATTTGCCCATATTTGGCGTATT
>NZ_CABVPX010000005.1 GCF_902499125.1 Burkholderia arboris | reverse complement strand
GGCGCGTTCGGCAAGCCGGCAGCGGCGCGCTGGCCGCCGGCGGCGCAGCCGCGAGCGTCGGCGCGGCTGCCTCGGCAGGTGGCGCCGCTTGACCGGGACCGGGGCCTGACGCGACGGCCGGCACTGCCGGCATCGGCGCGGCCGACAACGCGGCCGTGTGGAAAGCGCCAACCATGGCGACCGACAGGACGAGCAGCGACGCGGACGGCTTCATGCGCCCCTCCGTTTCGTCTGGCTGATCCGGTCATCAAGCGTGTCGGAACCGACGCGCGCTAAGCAGCTATGCCCGTGAGTGCACATCCCCACTGCTTCCCCTCATATGGCGAACTGGCCTGATGCATTTATCGAAACGACGCGGCAAATCCTTTCATGGCCGTCGTCGTGCTCCGCGCGCCTGGCACTGGCGCACGCGCATTCGTCACACTATCTCAAAAATGGGACAAAACTAACGCCGCTTCGCGACGGCGAAGCGAAAAAAACCTCAATCCGGTCGGAAATGCTGCGCATGCGGTACGAATGGTAAGAATTGCGCCGTTGTCGCCAGACGGGTCGAACGGCATACTGCCGGCGCGGTGCGGCGGTCCGTTGCAGACCGCCCGGAACGCGCTGCCGCGGAGCGGCGCGTATGCTACCGCAAACCCGCGACGCCGGACGTGCTTTCTTTCACGGAAAACTGACTTGAATCAAATCATCGACCCCGCCCCCCCTTCCTCCGACACGCTGCTGCGCATCATCGCGACGCAGACCGAAATCGCGAAACTCGGTCTCGACCTCGGCAGCGTGATGGCCTACGTGGCCGAGCAGGTGCCGCAGCTCACCGGCGCGAGCGCCGCCGCGGTCGAATTCGCCGAAGGCGACGACATGGTGTACCGCGCCGCGTCGGGCACGGCTGCCGGGATGCTCGGGCTGCGGTTGCGGCGCTCGGGCAGCCTGTCGGGCCTGTGCGTGCAGCAAGGCGAATTGCTGCACTGCGTCGATTCGGAAATCGACCCGCGCGTCGATCGCGACGCGTGCCGCCGCGTCGGCCTGCGCTCGATGCTCGTGATGCCGCTCACGCATGCCGACACGACGGTCGGCGTGCTGAAGGTGATGTCGCCGAACGTCGACGGCTTCTCGCAGGCCGACGCCGGCACGCTGCGGCTGATGGCCGACCTGATTGCCGCCGCGATGTTCCACGCGGCGCGCAACGAGGCGAACGAGCTGTACCTGCGCGCGACGCACGACGCGCTCACGGGCCTGCCTAACCGCGCGCTGTTCTACGACCGCCTGCGCCAGTCGATGCACACGGCGCTGCGCGCAAACGGCCGGCTCGGCATTCTCAACATCGACATGGACGGACTGAAGCCGATCAACGACGGGTTCGGCCACCGCGCGGGCGACGCCGCGCTGCGCGAGATCGCTACGCGGATGCAGGGGGTGGTACGGCGCTCGGACACGGTCGCGCGCGTCGGCGGCGACGAATTCGCGGTGATCCTGCCGAACATCGGCACCCGCGACGATGCGCACGCGCAAAGCACGCGGCTCGCGCGGCAGGTCGGCGAACCGTTCGAATTCGAGGGGCACGCGCTGCGGCTCGGCGTCAGCGTCGGAATCGCGATGCTGCCGGAAGACGGCACCGACATGAACGCGCTGATCGAGCACGCCGATCAGGCGATGTACGAAGCCAAGCGGACGCGGTCGCAGCGCACCGCGCACGCGTAACGCCTGACGGGCGACGCTAGCCGGTCAGCGGCACCGCGAGCGCGATCCCGACCACGAGCCACTGCACGATCGCGACGAGCACGCCGGCACGGCACAGCCCGACCGCACCGCGCACGCGCGCGTCGAGCGCGCGCCCGGCCTTCGTCGCGTCGATCCAGCCGAGATCGGTGAGCGCGCGGTCGAGCGCCTCGAGCCCGTCGTCGAGCGCCCCGTCGCCCGCGGCCGCCCGCGCGAGCGCCGCGAACAGCCGGCGGTCGATCGCGATGCGCACCGCGTACCACAACGCCGCAATCCCCGACCCGGAGCTGACGACGGCCAGCAGCCCGCGGGCGAGCGTCGCCGGCGCCCAGCCCGCCGCGATCCACCAGCCCGCGCCGGCCGCGGCCAGCGCCGCCGCGATCGCCCATGCACCCGCATCGAGCGCGCCGCGCGCGGCGGCAATCCTGAAGGGAGCGGACGGATCGCGCATCACGCCCGTCCCATGTCGCGACGGCGATCGATCCAGTCCTGCAGCACGCCCACGCCGTCATCCGACCACACCGCATGCGGCCGCACCGCGCGCACCGCCGCCAGCGCGTCGCGCGCATCGCCCAGCCCGCGCCGCGCGGCGAGCCACGCGGCCGCGCACAGCACGCTGCGCCCATAGCCTAGCGCGCAGCAGACCAGCACGTCGCGCCCGTCCCCGTGCAGGCGTTCGAGCGCCGCGACGGCCTGCGCGAGCTGCGCCGGCGTCGGCGCGACCAGATCGAGCTGCGGCACGGACGCATACGCGAGCGACGCATCGGCCGCCGCCCAGCGCGGCATCTCGGCAGTCAGGTCGACCAGCGCGGTGAAACCGTGGCGCCGGAGGTCGCGCGTCGTCGGCGTACGGCCGATCGACACGCGTGCGTCGATCCGCACCGGCGCCGGCTGCCGGAACGTCCACAGCCGCGAATTGACGAACGCACCGGCAATCGTCGGAGCGAGCAGCCAGCGAACGAAGACCGGCAACCGGCCGTGCGCATCCTTCTGGAATGCGCCGGGCGCGCCACGCCGGTAGACCCATGCCACGCACGCCAGCGCCAGCGCGATCCACCCTGCCGCCAGCGCCCAGCCCGGCGCGCGCGGCACGCACCACAGGGCCGCCAGCGCCACCAGTGCGGCGCCGAGCGCATAGCGCCGCGCGAGCGCGCGGCCGGCCGCGCCCGGCGACGCGTCGGCGCCCGGCAAGCGGCCCGCCGCATCGCGCAGCGGAAACAGGAACAGTGCGAGACAACCGACGGCCGCGCCGGTCGGCACGTCGATCGCGTGGTGCTGGTAGGTCGTCAGCACCGATACGCCGATCGCCGCGAACCACAGATGCAGCACGGCGCGCGCGAACGTGCCGCGCAGGTGCTTCGCGTAGACGGCCCACAGCACGACGAGCAAGCCGATATGCAGCGACGGCGCCTGGTTGAACGGCTTGTCGAAGCCCATCAGCAGCGTGAACAGCGCGCCGGCCACGCCGCCCGCGTCGGGCCGCTCGAACCCGAAACGCAGCGGCCACACGATGAAGCAGGCGACCGACACCAGTTGCACCGTCAGCAGCCGTTTCACGTGATCGAGCAGATCGGCGCGGCGCGTCCAGAAGAAGAACGACAGCGCATACAGCAGGTCGATCGACCAGTACGGCACGATGGTCCACGGCACGAACGGGATCGCATGCTCCCAGCCGAACGCGAACGTCGGCACTGCCGCGCGGCGCGCGGCGAGCCAGTTCGCGAAGCCGTACGTCGAGAAGAACACCGCGCCCATCGCCGCGAGCCAGCCGAAGCGCAGTGCGAACGACGCGTCGCGCGCGCCGGCCGCCGGTTCGGCAAGGCCGCCCGCGCCGCCGCCGAGCGCGCTCATGACGCGTCGACCCGCTGCGCGAGGCTGACCGTGAAGATGCCCATCTCGTCGATCCGCTGCTCGAGCTTGCGGAAGCCTGCACGCGCGACGAGCTCGTCCATCTCGGCCTGCGAACGGCGGCGCATCACCCAGGTCGCCTCGCCGCGGTGGTTGTTCAGCGCGCGCGCAATGAATTCGAGCTGCGGATGCCACGGCTGCCCGGTATAGACGAGATAGCCGCCCGGCGGCACGGCCTGCGCGAGCCCGCGCAACGAGCGCTCGATCAGCGCGTTCTCGCCAAACAGTTCGTACAGGCCCGACACGATCGCGAGTGTCGGGCGCGGCTCGAGCGTCGCGAGCGATGTCTCGTCGAATGCGTCGCCGCGCTCGAAGCGCGCGATCGGCTCGAGGCCGCGCTGCGCGATCAGCACGCGCCCGGCCTCGACGTTCGGCGGGCTGTAGTCGCGCAGCGTGATGTCGTCGGGCGCCGCGCCGTCGCGCTCGGCGGCCGACGCGATCGCGTCGAGCACATAGCGCCCGTGACCGGCCGCGATGTCGACGATCCGCACCGGCGAGCCGTGCCCGCGCAGGCGGCCGATCGCCGTGCCGATCAGTTCCTGCAGATGCACCTTGCGCTGGCGGATGCCGATCCAGCCCGGCGAATCGAGATACGTGCGGTCGATCAGCGCGCCGACGCCGAGCCGCCCCTGCGCACGGTTGCGGTACACGTAGTCGAGCGTCGAGCCCGAATCGAAGCCGAGCCGCAGCCCGAGCGCGATGCCGTCCGACAGCGCGCCGCCTGCCTTCAGGCCGGCGCGCGTGAGCGCCCAGTACGCCCGCGCGAATACGTTCGCGGGCGGCCGGCCGAGCGCCGCGTATTCGTCGTGGAACGCGCCGCGCCGGTCGGCATCGGCGAGCGACACGCGCGGGCTCGGCGCGTCGAACTCGCGCAGCACGAACGCGCGCAGCGGCGCGAGCGCCTGTGCGCGGTCGCGTTCGCCGAGCGTGTCGTGATAGAAGCCCGGCAGTACGATGCGCTCCTTGCGCGCCGCGCCGAGCCGTTCGAAGAAACGATCCTGCGGGCCGCGATGCACGACCCAGTCGGCGCCCGAGATCAGCAACTGCGTCGGCACGGTGATCGCGGCCGCGTCGGCGACGATCCGCTGCGCGGTGTCGTGCAGGTCGAGCAGCATGTTGACCGCGATCGGCCGCGTGATCAGCGGATCGGACGCATAGCTCGCGATCCGCTCGGGATCGTGCGTGAGGAATTTCGGCTTCACGTAGCTGTTCACGTAGAACAGCCCGCGCAGCTTGTGCATCAGCCGCAGCCCCGGCCGCGCGAACGGCACGTAAAGCTTGATGTGGAATGCCGGCGACGCGACGACGAGCGCGCGGATCGGCGGCGCATAGTCGTGCGCCCAGGTGGCCGCGAGCACCGCGCCGACGCTCTGGCCGACTACCGCCATGTCCTCGATCGCGATGCCGTGCGTGTCGCGGATATGTTCGACGAAGGTCTGCAGGTCGCGCACCGACGCGGCCGCGCTCGGGCTGTAGCCGCGCGCGCCCGGCGAGCGGCCGTGACCGCGTGCGTCCCACGCGAAAAATGCAAAATCCGGCAGGTCGAGCTCGTCGACGAGGTGCGCGACGCGCGCCGAATGTTCGTGGCCGCGATGCAGCAGCACGACGGCGCCGCGGCAATGCGGTGCCGTTGCGGGCCAGTGTCGATAGAACAGCGTTTCGCCGTCGTGCGTGATGAAGTCGGCCTCACGTGCCGTGCGTGCGCTCATGCGATTTCTCTCGTTTCGTTATTCGAATTGTGTGGCGCCGCCCTCCGGCGCCCGGGCCATCAGCCGCCCGCTTCGGCGATCCCGGCCCGTACGCGCCGCACCGCCGTCACGATCGACAGCACGATCAGCAGCCGCCACAGCCACGCGGCGACGCTGCCGACCGGGAATCCGAGGCCGATCCACAGCGCGAACGCGCCGAGGGCCAGCGCCCGGTCACTCTTGCCGAACGGGCCGTCGTAGCGGCGCGTCGCGCCGACGAGCGGGCCGATCAGCCCCGCGCATTCGACGATCACCGCCGTCAGCGCGAACAGCCAGACGTCCGCCGGAGCGAACGCGGACATGGCGAGGAACGGCAGCACGAGCGCGACGTCGGACACGATGTCGCCGAGCTCGTTCAGGTACGCGCCGAGCGTGCTCTTCTGCCCGTGCTCGCGCGCGAGCATCCCGTCGATCGCGTTGAGCGCCATCCGCGCGAACAGCCACAGCGGAATCAGCAGGAACAGCGCACGGGCGAACACGCCCAGGCCGGCGAGCGCGCCGACGACGATCGAGCCGCCGGCCGCGAACAGCGTGACCTGGTTGGCCGTGACGCCGCGTTCGGCGAGCGAATTCGCGAACGGGCGCAGACGGTTCTGGAATTTGGGTTTGAGTGCGTAGAGGCTCATCGTTTTATTTGCGCGGCACAGTCGGATACGTTTCCCGCCGCCATGCCCCGGGCGGCGAAACGGCCTTCGTCAGCCTTCATTGGACGGCCCTAATCGTCGCCGAGCGGCCCCGATGCGTCAAGCCTGCGGCCCGGCACGCCCGCGCGGCGCGAATCTGGCGTTTTTCAGCGAAACTCGCGATAATCCGCTGGCCCGATCGCGGTGAGATCCATTCGAACTGCAGACGGGCACTCGTGCAACAGCCGATTATCACGCCGCCGACCGGCGCATTCGCCGCGACGCAACAGCGTGCGACGGCGAATCGTCCGATTATCGCGGACCTGCGACAGGCAGCCACGAATTTGAAAAAATTTAAACAAGAGCCGTCCGGCGCGCATCCTGCCGCGCCGGCATTCCGGGGTTCCGCCCGCCGCGCTTGCGCAGCGGGCCGGGCATGCAGGCAGGAGGCACCGCGCCGATGAACATCCTCAATGTCTGGCAGCGCGACTTCCTGCTGTCCATCGTGCGACTCGTCGCCGGCGCGTATCCGGTCTGGCATCAGGCGCCGCCGTCCCCGACGCAGAAAATCTATTTCTCGAATCACACGAGCCACATCGACACGCTCGCGATCCTCGCCGCGCTGCCGCGCAACGTGCGCGCGGTCGTGCGGCCGGTCGCCGCGCGCGACTACTGGGACAGCAGCGACATGAAGCGGCACATCGCGCAGAAGCTGCTGAACGTCGTGCTGATCGACCGCCACCGCGAATCCGGCGGCGACCCGCTCGACCCCGTGCGCGACGCGCTGCGGCAGGGCCATTCGATCATCATCTTCCCGGAAGGCACGCGCGGCGCCGAGGTGCTGCCGCAGCCGTTCAAGAGCGGACTGTTCCATCTCGCGACCGAATTCCCGGACGTCGCGCTCGCGCCCGTCTACCTCGAGAACCTGCAGCGCATCATGCCGAAGGGCGCGATCTGGCCCGTGCCGCTGATCTGCAAGGTGCATTTCGGGGCGAACGACGCGCTCGGCGACCAGGAAGAGAAGCCGACCTTCCTCGCCCGCATGCGCGACGCGGTCGTCGCGCTCGCGCCGCCGCAGCGGCCCGCCGGCTGAACGCGCCGCCCTTTTCTCCCTTTTTCCGGATACCAACAACAATGCGAACCATCTTCTGGGAACTGGTCGCGGGCGTCACGGGCGTGCTCGTCGTCGCGACCGTGATCGGCGCGATCCTCGGCGCGCGCAGCGGCGGCCAGAGCTCGACCATCGTCAACCTGAACCAGCGCATCCGCGCGTGGTGGGCGATGATCGCGATCATGGCCATCGCGATCGGCCTCGGCAACAACGTCACGTATCTCGTGTTCGCGCTGCTGTCGTACCTGACGCTGCGCGAATTCATCACGCTCACGCCGACCACCGCGAGCGACCACACGACGCTCTTCATCGCGTTCTTCGTCGCGATCCCCGTGCAGTACCTGCTGCTCGGGATCAACTGGTACGGGATGTATTCGATCTTCGTGCCCGTGCACCTGTTCTTCGCGATGTCGCTCGTCTCGGCGCTCACGCAGGACACGCGCGAATTCCTGAGCCGCAACGCGAAGATCAACTGGGCGCTGATGGTGTGCGTGTACGGCCTGAGCCATGCGCCGGCCGTGCTGATCCTCGATATTCCGCGCTACGCGGGGCAGAACGCGCTGCTGCTGTTCTTCTTCCTGTTCGTCGTGCAGATCAGCGACGTGCTGCAATATGTGGTCGGCAAGCTGTTCGGGCGCCGCAAGATCGCGCCGCAGCTGTCGCCGTCGAAGACGATCGAAGGCTTCGTCGGCGGCGGTTTGCTGGCCACGCTGTGCGGCGCGTCGCTGTATCGCGTGACGCCGTTCAGCTTCGGCGCGGCCTTCGGCATCTCGCTCGCGATCGTGATCGCGGGCTTCGTCGGCGGGCTCGTGCTGTCGGCCGTCAAGCGCTCGCTCGGCACGAAGGACTGGGGCTCGATGATCGCGGGCCACGGCGGGATGCTCGATCGCGTCGACTCGATCTGCTTCGCCGCGCCGGTGTTCTTCCACCTCGTACGCTATCTGTACGTGTGATGCACGGGCGGCGCCACGCCGCCCGTTCCCGCGCGCGACGGCTCAGTAGCCGTCGCGCAATGCCTTCGGCACGACGTAGCGGCCGCGTGCCGCGTCGAACGTCACCGTATGGCGTGCGCGGATGGCCTTGTCGCCGCGCGTGCCCGTTTCGCTGACCGTCAGCGGATAGACGTCGCCGGTGCCGGTCAGGTCCGGCACGATCTCGAAGCGGCGCTCCTCGCAGCGAGCGTGCGCGTTCGCACATTCGGTCGACTCCGCGTTGTCGAGCGCCTCGTCGATGCGCGCCGCCGCCTGCACCAGCGCGTTGCCGTACGGCAGCCAGATCGAGCGGAAGCTTTGCGTATAGCCTTGCCGCATGTCGCGTTCGCCGATGACGAACCCGAACACGTGCGGCCCGAGCCGCTCGATGCGCACCGTGCCCGGCTCGCCGCGCGTGCCCGACGCGATCTCCGTTTTCTTCACGACCGGCTCGAGTGTCTTGCCGTCGGCCGTCGGCTTCAGCACGTACAGGTCGATCGTGCCGGTCGACGCGTCCGCATCCATGCCCGGCGTTCCGTTCTGCACGGCCGCTTCGGTTTCGCCGCACACCGCGAGCAGCGTGCGCGCGCCGTCCGCGGTCGCGACGCGCAGCGAGCCGCACGGCGCGTAGATGAAATCGTCGCCGTCCGCCTGCCAACCCTTGCGGTCCGCACGCCAGTTGCCGTAAGTGTCGTGGATGAAGGTCTTCAGTTGATGGTCGGGCTGGGCCGGCTCGACGGCATAAACGGGCGACAGCGCGGAGAGCGCCGTCAGTACCGCGAGTGCACCCAGTGCAGCGAGCGAAGCCGCG
Organism: Burkholderia arboris; assembly: GCF_902499125.1. GTDB lineage: Bacteria > Pseudomonadota > Gammaproteobacteria > Burkholderiales > Burkholderiaceae > Burkholderia > Burkholderia arboris. The sequence continues at coordinate 322,669 of NZ_CABVPX010000005.1, read as the reverse complement.
AGCGGCTTGAGACGTGTGTTCCGGTGCGGGACTGTCATGACGAGGTTCGTTCTGGTCGGAAGGATGGGCGGTGAATGGTTGCGGGCGCGCCCGATCACGGTTGCCGTGGCGCGATGCCGGTGCCGTCCGGCTTCAGCCGCGCGGTTGACACCCATCCCTCGGCCATGCCGCGCGTGCGCGGATTCAGGTAGACAATCGACGTGAAACGGCCATATTCGGTCCGCGCATCGACGTGGTCGTGCTCGACGATGAACAGCCCGTCGATCCGGCATGCGTCGTCCGGCGCGGAAAAGAACGGCAGGCGCCCCTTGCCGGTGACGACACGCCCGGCGTCGCTACCCGTCACGAAATCACCCTGCCCCTGTGCGCGGCGGTTCAGCGCGTCGCAATCGACGGCACCGCGCACCGGCGCAGCCGGCGCATCGCACGCCGACACGGCACGCGACAGCGCGCGCCTGTCGATCTTCAGCACGTCCGGCCGGTCGGGATCGCGTGTGATGTCGAGTGCGCGCATCGCCTGCGTATCGAGCGTCACCCAGCCGATCGTCGCTTCGCGATTGGGCGTGCCCGGATGGTCGGGCACCGTGAACAGCCGGATGCGGTAGAGATGGCCGTTGCGCTCGTCCACGTCGGCATGGATGTCGTGCCGCGCCATCGCGGTCTGCCGCAGCGCCGGTACGATCAGCGCCGTCAATTGCGCGTTGCACGACGCCGGCGGCGCAGCGGCCGCCGATTGCGCGGCCAGCACGCCCGCGCACGCCAGCCCGGCGCCCACGGCGAGTGCCGCGCACCGGCCGCGACGCATGCCCTCGCCATTCGCGCCGGCCGGCGTTACGATCTCGTTCTTCACTCCAGGCTCCGTTCGATGCACGCGGGAATCGGTCCGCGAGGCCGTAGCGTACACGCACGGCGCGGCACCGCAAGCGTCGAATCGCCGGCCCGACATGGACACACGCATGAACCTGACCTTGCAGGACGTCGCCTGGCACCGCTCGGTCGGGCGGCTCATCGAGTCGCTCGACCAGCCGGGCTTCTGGCTGTCGCTGATCCGGCTGATCGAGGAATACGTCGCGGTCGACAGCTGGGTGGCGCTGATGTTCGGCGACGGCCGCCCGCTGGTGTTCGCCGAATGCGCGTACGAAGGCGGCGGCCCCGACCCGCTGTTTCGCGACTACGTGCAGGGCCTGTACCTGCTGGATCCGTTCTACATCGCGAACCGCGATGCGCCGGCCAGCGGCCTGTTCCGGCTGTCCGACGTCGCGCCCGAGTGCTTTCGCGACACCGAGTACTACACGCGCTATTTCACGCACAACGTCGTCGAGGACGAGGTGCAGTTCAACGTCGTGCTCGACGACACGCGCACGCTGTGCCTGTCGCTCGGCAGCAAGCGGCGCTTCAGCCCCGAACAAGTGGCACTGCTCGACCTGGTGCGGCCGTGGATCGTCGCGCTGATGCGCCAGCGCCTCGCGTACGAGCGGACACCCGCCGAATCCGCGCCGTCGCGCCCGGCCAGCGCCGGTGCTGACGCGAGTCACCGCTTCGAGCACGCGATGGCCAGGCTCGGCACCCCGCTCACCGCCCGCGAACTCGACGTGATCCGGCTGATCCTGAGCGGTCGCTCGAACAAGGAAGTCGCAAACAAGCTGGAAATCTCGGCGGAAACCGTCAAGGTGCACCGGCGCAACATCTACGCCAAGCTCTCGATCAATTCGCAGTCGGAACTGTTTTCGCTGTTCCTGAAGGCGCAGACCGATGCGTGATGCGCAGCGCCGCCGCGATCTGGCCCAGACGCGGGCAATCCCCGGCTGACGTCCGCACGCCGCTCGCGTAAGGTTCGCGTATCGTTCAGCCTCCCGGGCACCCCGCGATGCACCTCTCTCCACCCGCTTCACCCGGCCACGCCGGCCCTGTCATCGGCGTGCGGCCGCAGACACTCGGCAATACGATCCGGGCGGCCGGCACCGCCGGGTTCGCCGATGCCGTCGCCCGCTTCGTCAACGAGAGCCTCGTCACCGACGCGATCCATCTCGAACGCTGGCGGCCCGACCCGGGCGCCGCGTCGGGTTATCTGATCGAATGGCTCGGGAGCTGGGGTGACCGGTATCAGGAGCTGTGCGCGCTGATGGATGCGTACTATCTGGATTTCTGGCAAACCGATCCGCTCATCGAGCCGGTGCGCGGCACGACCGGCACGCTGCTGCTGCAGCGGCACGTCGGCGGACTGCCCGACGGCGATTTCCGCCGGCGCTTCTTCGACGAACAGCGCGTCACGCAGGAATGCATGCTCGTGCACGGCAATGCGAACGTCCAGTATGCGCTGTCGGTCACGCGCTCGACCGGCCAGGCCGCATTCAGCCGCGACGAGCTGTTCCACCTGCGGCAGATGGCCGACCTGCTGTTCCCGTTGCTCGAAATGCATGCGCGCTCGTGCGCCGCGCGCCGCATCGCGCCGGCGGCCAGCCACGCGCCGTCGCATCACGGCTTCGACACGCGCATCGCGCGCCAGGACGTGCGCCTGTCGCGCCGCGAGCAGGAAATCTGCAAGCTTCTGCTGAGCGGCCGCTCGGTGCCGGAAGCCGCAACCCTGCTCGACATCCGCCACTCGACCGCCGAAACCTACGTGAAGCGCGCGTTCGCGAAGCTCGGCGTGCGCACGCGCAGCGCGCTGTTCGACTGGGCGCTGATCGACGGCTGAGCGTATCGCGCGCCGATCCCGTCTATCGACCGCGCCGTCCGGGCGTCCTTGCGGATTCGGTCGGTACTCGCCCGTTCACGACGCCCTCCGGCAGCCACTGATTTCCGTATCCGTTCACGCCTCCGTCGATACCTGTCGCGAGTTCAATACCCCCGACGGGTTAACGCGTCGGCGGGATGGGAAACCGTAAGGATCGGCGCATACTAGGCCCTGTTTCCAACCGCTCCGCCGCGTGTCGCGACGGGCCACTGCCCCCGAAACCGCCCATGAAACTGAAGCTCGACATCGTCCAGCTCGCCGGCCGCGACGGCGACACGCACTACAACCTGCAGCGCACGCTCGACGCCATCGCGACCTGCGCGCCCGGCACCGACATCGTGATGTTTCCGGAAGCGCAGCTCACCGGCTTCCTCGATCCGTCGAATCTCGCGGAAGTCGCCGAGCCGCTCGACGGCCCGAGCGTCGGCGCGGTCATTGCGGCTGCGCGCGCACGCGACGTGGCGGTTGTGGTCGGGCTGATCGAGAACGACGGCGGACGCTTCTACAACACGACCGTGTTCGTCACGCCGGACTGCATCGCGCTGCGCTATCGCAAGACGCACCTGTGGGTGAGCGAGCACGGCGTCGTGCTGCCGGGCGACCGCTACGCAACGGTCGAATGGCGCGGCGTCCGGATCGGCTTGCTGATCTGCTACGACAGCGAATTCCCGGAAACCGGCCGCGCACTCGCCGCGCTCGGCGCCCAGCTGATCCTCGTGACCGACGGCAACATGGAGCCGTACCGCAACGTCCACCGCACGTCGGTGTCGGCGCGCGCGATGGAGAACCAGGTGTTCGCGGCAGTCGCCAATCGCGTCGGCGACAGCACGCACGACGTCGTGTTCGCGGGCGGCAGCCTCGCGGTCGATCCGTACGGCAACGTGATGTTCGAAGCCGGCAACACCGAATCGCGTCATGCGCTCGAACTCGACTTCGACCAGCTCGCCGCATCGCGCGCGGTCTACGACTATCGGCGAGATCAGCGCCTGCATATCGCTGGCGAACGCATCGAGCACGCGAACGGACGTCGCGAGCTGCTGATTCCGTGACCCGCACCTGCCTGCCCGCGGCGGCGACGCCACGCGTCACGCCGGATCGGGCACCTCGATCGCCAGCAGCGCCGAACTGACCGACTTGCCGTGCGCGTCGAGCGCGAGCGAACGCGTCACGCCCCCCCCGAGCGCATCGCGCAGCACGAAGTTGAATGCACCGAGCGCCGGCAGTTCGTAGCGCACGACGTCGCCGTGCACGATGCCCGCGAGCCATGCCTTCACCGCTTGCGCATCGAGATGCGCGCGCAGATGATCGAAATGACGCGGATCGCGGCAGATGACCGATACGTTCAGCGTATTGCCCTTGTCGCCGGTGCGCGCATGCGCGAGTTCACGCAGTTGCATCATGCCTCCACGAATGAAAACGACGGTGTCACGGCCGCACGCGGCAGCAGCACCGACTGCACGGCGATCACCTCGCGTGCCGACTTGAACGCGCCGCCGCCGCCGGCCGGCCCGTTCGTATAGAGCGTCTCGACTTCATTGCCGATCCGCGCGGCTTCGGCGGCGCTCGCCGTACGGCCGGCCACCCGCACGCGCACCTCGGCCGGCTCGCCGCGCTCGGCCGGCGTTGCGTCGCCATACAGGGAATCGATGCCGATCAGGTCGAAGCGCCACTCGGTCGCCGCGACGCCGGTCAGCGCCAGCCGTTCGCGGACGATGTCGCGCGCGAGGCGCGCACGTTCGAGCGCGCCCGGCCCGCCGTACGAAATCTGGCCTTCGCCGATCCAGCCGTCGACGTAAGCAACCGACACCTTCAGCGTATCGGGTCGCGCGCTTCCACGGCCGCCCGTCACGCGCACGCGGTCGGCCGCCTCCTCGGCAACCGCCACATGCGTGAAATCGGCGACGACATCGGGTTGCAGATAGCGCGCCGGATCGTGAATCTCGTAGAGCAGCTGTTCCTTGCAGGTCGCCGCGCTCACGCGGCCGCCCGCGTGCGGCACCTTCGTGATCACGACCGAACCGTCAGCCGCGACTTCGCCGATCGGGAAGCCGAGCCGCGCCAGGTTCGGCACGTCCTTGTAGCCGGGATCCGCGAAATAGCCGCCCGTCACCTGCCCGGCGCATTCGAGCAGATGGCCGACGACGGTCGCCTGCCCGAGCGTGTCCCAGTCGTCCATCCGCCAGCCGAACGCGTGGATCAGCGGCGCGGCAAACAGCGACGGATCGGCGACCCGCCCGGTCAGCACGATGTCCGCGCCTGCCGCGAGCGCGTCGACGATCGGCGCGGCGCCGAGGTACGCATTCGCGGACACGATGCGGTCGCGATACGCGGCGACTTCGTCGCCCGACTCCTCGAAACGGAACGCGCCGCGCAGCACGACGTCGAGCACGTCGTCGCCTTCGACTGCCGCGACTTTCAGCCCCGCGATACCGAGCGACTGCGCGATCTGCGCGGTGTGCCGCGCCGCCGCGCGCGGGTTCGCGGCGCCCATGTTCGACACGATGCGCACGCGTTTCGCCGCCGCGACCGGCAGCACGGCGTGCATCCGCGCGTCGAGCAACGGGTCGTAGCCGAGCGCCGGATCCTTGCGCCGCGCCTGCTGCGCGATCGCGATCGTGCGCTCGGCCAGGCATTCGAACACGAGATAGTCGAGTTGCCCGTGTTCGGCCAGCTCGACCGCGGGCTCGATCCGGTCGCCCGAGTAGCCGGCGCCCGCGCCGATGCGCACGCGCCGTTCAGGTTGCTTTGCTGTCATGTCCGTCCCGTCGTCCGGCGGCTTGCGCCGCCGGTAAAAATCAAAAGATGCCCAGCACGACGCATGCGATCGTCATCACGATTGACGCGCCGAACAGCAGCGGAAACGTGAATTTCTGGTGCTCGGCCAGCTCGATGCCGCACAGGCCGACGACGAGGAACGTCGCGGGCGTCAGCGGACTGACCGGGAACCCGGTCGTCATCTGGCCGAGCAGCGCGGCCTGTCCGACCTGAACGGCCGGCACGCCCAGCTGGCCGGCCACTTCCGCGATGACCGGCAGTACGCCGAAGTAGAACGAATCCGGGTCGAACAGCATGCTGAGCGGCATCGACGCAAGGCCGAGCACCACGGGAATGTGGCCGGCCATCGACGGCGGCACGAAGCCGACCGCCGCCTGCGCCATCGCCTTCAGCATCCCGCTGCCCTGCATGATCCCCGTGAACACGCCGGCCGCGAGCAGGATGCCGGCCATCATCAGCGCGGCGCGTGCATGCGCGTCGATGCGCTTTCGCTGCATGTCGACGTCCGGATAATTCACCATCAGCGCGATGCACAGCCCGACCATGAACATGATCGCGGGCGGGATCTTCTCGCCCATCACGACCATCGTGCCGAGCACGACGAGCGTCAGCACGAGGTTGAACCAGAACAGATGCGGCCGGCGCAGCGCCAGTTCGTCGGGCGTCAGTTCGCGTGTCGGCAGCGGGATCGACGCATCGCCGCGCGACAGGCCGAGCCGCTTCTCCTCGCGCCGCCCGAGCCAGTACGCGACGCCGAACACGAACGCGAGCCCGATCGCCTGCACCGGGATCAGCGGATTGAACAGCGCCGACACCGGCAGGTGCAGCGACGCCGACGCGCGGATCATCGGCCCCGTCCACGGCAGGAAATTGATGCCCGCCGCCATCGACACGGCGGCGGCCAGCACGCGCCGGTCCATCTTCAGCCGGTCGTACAGCGGCAGCACGGCCGGAATCGTCACGAGAAAGCAGACGGCGCCCGAGCCGTCGAGGTGGATCAGCAGCGCGAGCAACGTCGTGCCCATCACGATGCGCGTCGGCCGCGTGCCGACCGCGCGCAGGATCCGGTCGATGATCGGGTCGAGCGTGCCGGCATCCGTAATCGTCCCGAAATACAGGATCGCGAACACGAACATCCCGACGACGGGCGCGAGGCCCTTCAGTCCGTCGACGACGAACTTGCTGGTGTGCAGCCCGAAGCCGCCGATCAGCGACGCGGCGATCGGCACGATGATCAGCGCGACGAGCGGCGACATCCGCTTCGACAGAATCGCGGCCAGCAGCACGACGATCGTGCCAAGCCCGAGTAACGGCAGCATCCGTGTCTCCTACCTTGTCTTTTGTTGGAGACGAGCGTAAGGTCGGCGCAGCGATAGCACAATTGAAATGATTTGATCGCAGCAATCACGAACCGTTATGGATCTGAATCTTCGCGACATTCGCGCGTTCGTCACCGTCGCGCAGGCCGGCAACTTTACGCGCGCGGCCGCGCGCCTGCACCTGTCGCAGCCGGCGCTGACCGTGCAGATCCGCCGGCTCGAGGAAATCGTCGGCGCGCGCCTGTTCGACCGCAACAGCCGCAGCGTCGCGCTCACGCAGACCGGGCGCGAACTGCTGCCGCTGCTGCAGCGCTCGCTCGACGACATGGAGCGCGTGCTGCGCGATGCGCGCGCGCTCGGCGAAGGCACGAGCGGCACGGTGCGGCTCGCGTGCCTGCCGACCTTTGCATCCAGCATGCTGCCCGAGCTGATCAAGTCGTTCCGGCGCGACGTGCCGCGCGCGGGTTTCGAGATCCGCGATGGCGTCGCGAGTCTCGTCACCGCGCTCGTGCGCAACGAGGAAGCCGATCTCGGGCTGACCGGCGGCGACACGTTCGATGCGTCGCTGGAGGTGCTGTATGCGGGCACCGACCGGCTCGTTGCCGTGTGCCCGAAGGATCATCCGCTCGCGCGCAAGCGTCGCGTCACCACCGCCGACGTCGCGGGCGTGCCGCTCGTGCTCACCGCGCAAGGCACCAGCGTGCGCAGCGTCGTCGATGCCGCGCTCGAGGCGGCCGGCTGCACGCCCGACATCGCGTGCGAACCGACCTACATGATGACGGCCGTCGCGATGGTGCGTGGTGGCCTCGGCGTGACGATCCTGCCCGCGACCGCGCGCGAGGTGCGCGCCGAGCCCGAGTTGGTCGCGAAGCCGATCGACGATCCCGCGTTCGTGCGGCCGATCGCGCTCGTCACGAAACGCGGGCGCACGCTGCCGCGCGTCGCGCAGGCGTTCGCCGAAACCCTGCTCGCGGAATTGAAAAAGCGCGCGTGAATCGCGCGCCCTGATGGGGAATGGCCGGTCGCCCGGCGCTTACTGCGCGTCCGGATCGACGTGCAGCGATTCGCCGATCGCATAGAAATTGCCGCCCGCGATGTAGTGCAGGCTGCGCAGCGCGGGATCGGCCGATTCGAAATACCAGTGCCCGTCGCGGAACACGCGCGTATCGGACCATGCGCCAACCACTTCGCCGATGAACAGGTCGTAGGCCTGCTGGTTGTGCGGCTCGGGAATCAGCTTGCACGCGAGCCAGCCCGAGCAGCCGGCGACGAACGGCAGGTCATGCCCTTCGACGTCGAACAGCGTGACGCCCGCTTCGCGCAGCTTGTCGGGCCGCTCCGCGAGGCTGTGGCTGCCGACCGCATGCGTGAGCTGCAGTTGCGCGGCCGTCGGCACCTGGATCGCGAACGTGCCGCTGCGCTCGACGAGCTCGCGCGTCTTCGCGGACTTGTCGAGCACGACCGTCAGCTTCGGCGGCAGGAAGTCCAGCGCGCACGCCCACGCGGCAGCCATCACGTTGTCGACGCCGCCGTGACGGGCCGACACGAGCACGGTCGGGCCGTGGTTGAGGAGACGGTAGGCTTTCTTCAGCTCCACCGGAGCGATGTGACGGTCCATACGGGTTCCTTGGAGAACGGCGCGCACGGACGGATGCCGTGCGGCGCGGCGCCGGCCGGCGCACCTGCGCGCACGTGCCGGAGGCCGCATTCTCGCACCCAAATTCAATCGGCGCTGACGGCGCCGCCGGTCACTTCGCGAACAGCTGGCCGATGTCGCGGAACGCCTTGAATTCGAGCGCATTGCCGCACGGGTCGAACAGGAACATCGTCGCCTGTTCGCCGACCTGCCCCTGAAAGCGCACATACGGCTCGATCACGAAGGTCACGCCGAACGAGCGCAGCCGCTCGGCCAGCGCTTCCCAGCTCGGCCAGTCGAGCACGATCCCGAAATGCGGCACCGGCACGTCGTGCCCGTCGACCGCATTCGTGTGCGCGCCTTCCTGCGACGCGGTCTTCGGATGCGCGTGGATCACGAGCTGGTGCCCGTAAAAGTCGAAGTCGACCCACTGCGCGCTCGAACGCCCCTCTTCCAGCCCGAACACGCGGCCGTAGAAATCGCGCGCGGCCGGCAGGTCGTAGACCGGAATTGCCAGGTGAAACGGGGAAAGACTCATGGTTGCCTCGTGAAGGAACGCTCGCGTGGCGCGAGGACGGCACCATGGTAGACAAGGTCAAGCAAAAATTAAATCAATATATAATTTCGCGATTCACAAACGGAATTGATGAATGATCCGCGAGCTGAAAACCCTCGTCGCCGTCGCCCGGGAAGGCACGTTCGCCGCCGCCGGCAATCGTATCGGGCTCACGCAGGCGGCCGTCAGCGCGCAGATGCAACGCCTCGAGGCCGAGCTCGGCTTCGCGCTGTTCGACCGGCAAGGCCGGTCGGCGCGGCTCAACGAGATGGGTCATCACGTGCTCGACCAGGCGCAGGCGCTGATCGGCCTGTACGAGAACCTGAGCTCGACGGCGCCCGGCTCGCCCGCCGCCGTGCGCGTGACGATCGGCGCGATCGCGTCGGTGCAGAGCGCGCTGCTGCCGGCCGCGCTGGCCGATTTCCATCGCCGGCATCCCGCGTGCCGGACACGCGTGATCCCGGGGTTGTCGATCGAGCTGGTCAACCGGGTCGATGCGGGCGAGATCGACATGGCTGCGATCATCCGCCCGCCGTTTTCGCTGCAGAGCGACCTGCACTGGACGACGCTCGCGCAGGAACCGTTCCGGCTGATCGTGCCGCGCGGCGTGAAAGGCAAGGACTGGGCCGAGCTGCTCGCGAGCGAGCCGTTCGTCCGCTACGACCGCGCGTCGTTCGGCGGCCGCCAGGTCGATCGCTTTCTGCGCAAGATGCACATCGCGGTGCGCGACACCTGCGAACTCGACGAACTCGATGCGATCGTCAAGCTGGTCGAGAACGGCGTGGGTGTCGCGATCGTGCCGCAGACCGCCGTGTATCGCCGCTGGCCCGCCGGCGTTCGCGCGATCGACCTCGGGCATCACACGTTCCACCGCGACATCGGGCTCGTGCATCGCGCGCGGCGCACGATGTCGGAACCTGCGCAGCAGCTGGCGCAACTGATCGAAGACGCGTCGCGGGTCGGCGCGCCGCCGCGGCCGGCCTGACCTGCGCGTGGCGGCTCAGCGCCGCCCGGCCGCCCAGTCGAGCACCGCGTCGAACAATGCGACGCCCGCCGGCGACAGGTTCGTGAACGTGTCGTTGTCGAGGAAAAACATCACGCGCCGCGCCGGCGCGAGTGCTTCGTAGTCCATCGTCGCGCCCTTCTCGTACGCGAAGATCGCGGCCTTGTCGGGCTGCCCGTACACGGTCGCGATCGTGATCGCGCCGAGCCCCGGCTTGCCCCAGCTCATCGGCGCCTGCTTGCCGTACACGTTGATTGCGCCGGCCGGCAAGCCGGCCGCAATCGGATGCGGCGCATTGACGAGCCACAGGTAGCGCTCCTTGCCGGTTTCGCCGAAGTCGACGTCGTGCCGCTTGCCCGTCATCGCGAGATCGTCGAGCAGGTCGTTTTCCCAGGTGACGAGCGGCTTGTCGAGCGTGCGCCAGCCGGGCCGCACGTTCTTCGACGATACCGTCGACGAGATCACGATCACGTCGGCGTCGCGCGCCGCATCGGGCGTGGCCGACTCGTCGATCAGGCGCACCGCGTAGCCGCGTTCGCCGAGATGCTGGCTGATGCGTTCGTCGACCTTCAGGTTCGGGCCGCGCAACTGCACGAGCATCGCGACGCGCGTAACCGCCGGCGGCGCATCGGCGGCGCACGCGGGCGTCGCGACGCCGGCGCCGAGGCCAGCGGACAGTGCGAGCACCGAGCCCGCGATCGCGCGCAATGCGCGGCGCCGTGCGCCGTCGGCAACGGCGCGCGCGGCGCCGGTCTTCATCTTCAGGTTCATCCGGGGGTTCTCCGACGCCGCACGCCGGCATGGCGGCCGCGCGGCAAGTGCATGGTCAGAACTGCAGCGTGGTCAGCAGCGACACCTGTCGCGCGTCGCCGATCGCGACGAAGTAACGGTTCGCGCTCGACGGGTAGTAGGTGCGGTTGAACAGGTTCTTCACGTTGAGCTGGAACGACAGCTTCTGCTTGCCGATCCGCGTGTCGTAGGTCGCGAACGCGTCGGCGAGCACGTACGACGGCAGCGTGAAGCTGTTCGCCGAATCGCCGGGCCGTGCGCCGACATAGCGCGCGGCCGCACCGATGCGCAGGTCGTCGCCGCCGGTCACCGTGCCGAAGTCGTAGACGGCCGCGAGCGACGCGGTGTGGCGCGCGACGTTCCACAGCTGGTTGCCCGCATACAGCGGATCCTCGGTCGTTTTCGCGTCGATGTATGCATAGCTCGCGATCACGTTCACGCGTTCGCCGATCTTGCCCGACACGTCGAGCTCGACACCGCGCGAGCGCGCCTTGCCCGACGTGCGCCAGTCGGTCAGCTTCGTCGCGTCGTTGTACTGCGACACGAGCACGTTCTTCTTGTCGATGTTGAACAGCGCAAGGGTGCCGGTCATCCCGCCCGGCAGGTCGAGCTTGCCGCCCACTTCCCACGCGGTCGCTTCCTCGGGCGGCGTCGCGCCGTCGATGATGTAGCCCGTCATCGGCGCGATCGACGACGACGGCTTCAGCGACTGCGAATAGCTGCCGTACAGCGAGAACGCATCGGTCCACTTGTAGACGATGCCCGCGCGCGGCAGCCACTTCGAGCCGCTGAGGTCGGTGTTCGCCTTGAACGGCCGGCCGCGCCCCGCGACCTGGTTGTACGTGATGTAGCGGATCCCGCCCGACACGATCCACTTGTCGGTCAGGTGAACGGTGTCCTGGAAGAACGCGGACGCATCGTGCAGCGTGTCGGTCTGGTCGCTGTCGCTCGCGGACACCGTGCTCGACGGCGGCAGCAGCCCGTACACCGGATCGACATAGCTGAACGGCGTCTTCACGGCCTGGCGCAGCATGTCCTTGCGATAGATGCGGCGGTATTCGGTATCGAAGCCGACCTGCACGTCGTGCCGCATCCCCGCGAGCGTCAGCTTGCCGTTCACGTAGCCGATCCCGTAGCTGTCGGTGCTGAGCGAGCCGTGCGTCGCATCGTTGCTGCGCGTCATCGTGCCCTTCACCGGATCGACGCCCGTCGTGCGCAACTGGTTCGCGTCGTAGGTCTCGCGGTTGTAGCTGTAGCCGAAGTGCGCGCTCCAGTCCGCGTTGAACTGGTGATCGACGGTCAGTTGCGCGAGATGCGATTCGCCGTCCATGTTGTTGAACGGCTCATCGATCCGCCGCCGCGCGGGAATGTCGAGCGGCGCATTGGTGCGCGGATCGAGCGCGGTGCCGCGATCGAACGGCGAATGGAACTTGCGGTACTGGTAGGACACCGCGACCTGCGTATCGCGCCCGTACCATGCGAGCGACGGCGCGACGAAGGTCTGCCGGTTCTCGCCGAAGTTGCGCCAGTACTGCTCGTTCGACTGGTCGACGATCAGCCGGTACGCGAGTCGCGAATCGCCGACCGGCCCGGTCGAATCGAACGTCGCGCTGCCGCCGTTCTTGCCGTGCCCGACCGTCGACGCGCCAAGCGAAATCGCGTTGTAACGCTTGAGCTGCGGCTGCTTGGTGACGACGTTGATCATGCCGCCCGGATCCATCAGCCCGTACAGCAGCGACGTCGGCCCCTTCAGCACCTCGACGCTGTCGACCGCCGCGTTGAACGCACGGCCCTGCACGAGCGGCATGCCGTTCTGCATGATCGAGCCGTCGCGGTTGCCGCCGAAGCCGCGCTTCATGATCGTGTCCTGCGTGCCCGCGAGCGTGTTGCCCTGCGTGATGCCGCTCACGTTGCCGAGCGCGTCGTCGAGATTGCGCGGCCGCTGGTCGCGCAATACCTGCGCGGGCACGATGTTGACGGCCTGTGCGGTGTCGAGCAACGGAATCTCCGAGCGCAGCACGCCGGCTTCCTTCGGCGCGCGATAGCTTTCGGCACGCAACGCGCTGGTGCGCACGTCGATCGCCGGCAACTCGGCGGCCGGCGCGGCGCCCGCCGCCACGGGCCGGGCCGCCGAACCGCCGGCGCGCGTCAGCGTGTAGCCGCCGCCGGGCTGGCGCAGCGCGACGAGCCCCGTGCCGGCCAGCAGGCGGTCGAACGCGCCGTCGACGTCGAACCGGCCGCGCACGCCGCCGCTCGTCAGTCCGGCCGTCATCTCGGCCGGAAACGCGAGCAGGATGCCCGCCTCGCGCCCGAACCGGTTCAGCGCCGCTTCGAGTTGGCCGGCCGGAATGTCGAACGCGCGGCGTGACGCACGCTGCGCGGCGGGCGCCGCGTCGGCGCCGGTGTCGGCCAGCGCGGGGAGCGGCAGCAGCGCCGACAGCAGGACGGCGCCGGCCAGTCGGCATGCAAGACAGCCCGGCGCGGCCGGGCGCGATGCGCGCGGCAGGTGACGGGCGGGCGCCGGACGGCGCCGATACGTGAGGCGGATGGAAACCATGATCGAAGAGTCGGTGGGCGATGGGCCAGTGCTGCTTTCAATACCCATGTCACGCGAACATCGAGAAACAGCTCAGGCCGGCGAAAGTTTTTTTCGATGAGCTCACGAACGGGCCGGCACGACGGTCGCCCAGTAACGCGTCAGGTAGGTAACGTCGATCGGCAGCGTCGCCTTCAACGTGTCGAGCACGCGTGCGGGATTGTCGAGCGGAAAGGTGCCCGACACGCGCAGGTCGGCCACGGCAGCATCGCAACGCAGGGTGCCGCGGCGATAACGGTCGAGCTCGGCGACGAGATCGGCCAGCCGCATCCGCGACGCGACGAGCATGCCGCCCGTCCACGCGGACGCATACGGATCGAGCGGCGCCGGTGCATCGATCGCGTCGCGCGTGAACTCCGCGCCCTGTCCCGCCGCGATCACGCGCGCGCCGGCCGCCCCGTCGGCCGGCTGTACGCGCACGGCGCCGGCGAATACCTCGATGCGCGTCGCATCGTCGCGCTGCCGTACCGCGAAGCGCGTGCCGAGCGGCCGCAACTCGCCTTGCGCGGTCGCCACGACCAGCGCCCGCGCGGGCACGCGATCGTCGTGGCCGCTCGTCACCATGATCGTGCCGCGCAGCAGGCGCAGGTGGCGCGCTGCGTCGTCGAAACGCACGTCGAGCGCCGTGTCGGTATCGAGCACGACGACCGTGCGATCCGCGAGCGTCACCGTGCGCCGCTCGCCGACCGCCGTGCGCAGGTCGGCCGGCCAGATCGCCGCACGCCGCGCGGGCTCGGCCATCCACTCGGCGCCGCCCGCGAACAGCAGCACGGCCAGCGCCTTCACGGCCGCGCGGCGGCGGCTCGCACGCGGCGGCAGCAGCGCCGCGTGCGCGGCCTGCGGGTCGAGCCCGGCCGCGAGCCGGCCGAAGCGGCCCTGCATCGTTTCGATATGACGCCAGGCCGCGTCGTGCGACGGATCCTCCGCGCGCCAGCGCGCGAGCGCCGCGGCGAACGCTTCGTCCTGACGGCCGGACTGCCCGTCGACCCACCATTCGACTGCGCGACGCGCGACGTGCGGCGGGACCGCCGGCGCTGCCGGGGCGGCCATCGGTCAGGCCGCCATCGCGAAGAAACACTGCGTGCCGGCCTTCACGAGATAGCGCTTCACCGTCGCGAGCGACACGCCGAGTTCGCGCGCGATCTCGGCCTGCGTGAGCCCGTCGAGCTGCGCGAGCAGGAACGCGCGCTTCGCCGCGAGCGGCAGGCCGTCGAGCAGCTGGTCGATCTCGAGCAGCGTCTCGAGCACGACAGCCCGCTCTTCCGGCGACGGCGCATACGTCTGCGGGCGCTGCGCGAGCACGTCGAGATACGCACGCTCGATCTGCTCGCGCCGCCAGTGATTGCTCAACACGCGCTGCGCGACCGTCGTCAGGAACGCGCGCGGCTCGTCGGCGCCGATCGGCTCGTCGCGTGCAAGCAGGCGCATGAAGGTGTCGTGCGCCAGATCGGCCGCGCGGTGCGCGCAACCGAGCTTCCGGCTCAGCCAGCCGCGCAGCCACGCGTGATGGCCGGCATAGAGGGCGTCGATTTCTCGATGGAGAGACAGCTTGTCAGCGGACATGGCCGGGTTCCGGGGTGCGCAGGCGTCAACGATTCTGTAAATGAGAATGATTATTATATACAAAAGTAAGCTTGCAGCCCGGGTTTCGGTGCGCGACGACCACGAGGCGGCGACGGATCGCGACGACGCGATGCCGCCGGCGGTCGCGCGCGGCGCGCGTTTATCACATTCATTACAGCCCGGCCAATTCAATTCATTAAATAATGATTTGACGGATCAATAACAATATTCCGCCGACGGCAATTCCCCCGAAAATCACCCGGAATTATCACGCGCGACGCAAAATGCCCTGAGAAAATCGCGAAATGAAAACCAATTGATACGCGATCGTCAATAATTCAAATCCCTCAATGGTGAATTTCGAAGAACGTCTCCGTCTGCATCAGACCACACCGGAGAATTTCATTTTTGCCGTTTTATTCCGGCTCTGTAGTCTCCTGCCATTCCGGATCACGAACACAAGCCAATGCGCAAGGAGATGAAATGAAACGCACGACCCTCTCGCTGATTTCCGTCGCGTCGTTCGCGGCGATACCCGTCGCGCATGCGCAGTCGAGCGTCACGCTGTATGGCGTGATCGACACGTCGATCACCTATGTGAACCACGCGCAGGGCAAGGACAACGCGTGGATGCTCGGCAACAGCAGCGCAGGCAACCTGGCCGGCAGCCGCTGGGGCGTGAAAGGCACCGAGGATCTCGGCGGCGGGCTGAAGGCGCTGTTCCAGCTCGAGAACGGCTTCGACCCGAGCAACGGCCGGCAAGGCCAGGGCGGCCGCATGTTCGGCCGGCAGGCGTTCGTCGGGCTGACGAGCGACCGCTACGGCACGCTCACGTTCGGCCGCCAGTACGATCCGCTCGTCGATCTCGTGCAGGGCATCACCGCCGACAACTATCTGGGCAGCGTATTCGCGACGCCGGGCGACGTCGACAACTACGACAACAGCTTCCGCGTCGACAACGCGGTGAAGTACACGTCGGCCGTCTATTCGGGCCTGCAGTTCTCGGCGATGTATTCGTTCGGCGGCATTGCCGGCAGCACCGGCGCCGCGCAGTCGTACTCGGCTGCCGTGTCGTACAACAACGGGCCGTTCAGCGTCGCGGGCGGCTACTTCCATGCGACCAACAGCCCCGCGTCGAGCGGCCTGCGCAACGGCTGGACCAGCTCGTCGGACGGCACCTTCGACGGCCCGATCAACAACGGCTATGCGAGCGCCCACTCGATCGGCATCGCGCGCATCGCGGGCCAGTACGTCGCCGGCCCGTTCACGTTCGGCCTCGGCTACAGCAACGCGCAGTACCGCCGCGACGCAAGCTCGGTGTTCGGCTCGAACGAGCACTACAACACGGGGCAAGGCTTCGTGAACTACCAGGCGACGAATGCGCTGCTCGTCGGCGTTGGCTACAGCTACACGCGCTCGGGCGGCGACACGTCGGCGACCTATCACCAGGTATCGGCCGGCGCCGACTACAACCTGTCGAAGCGCACCGACGTCTACCTGACCGCTGCGTATCAGCACGCGAGCGGCCAGACCGGCGACGGCAAGGGCGGCTCGATGGCCGCGCAGGCATCGATCGGCTCGTACGGTTACGCGGGCACGAGCTCGCAGACGATGGTCAACCTCGGCCTGCGTCACCGCTTCTGATGTCGAACGGCCGGCTGCGCGGCGCGCGGCCGGTCGAATCCGCATTGCGCACACGGCGGCTTCGGCCGCCGTTTTTTTATATCGCGTGCGTTCACCGCGCCAATCGCCGCCGGGCGATTTCCCTTTCGCGCGATTCGTCGCCGGCTTCACCCCACGACTGACGTAACGCGTCAGGTTCCGGTCGCCGCCATCGTATTGGCGCTCGCGCCAATACCGGCCATTTTTACCGGCCGGAGATCGTCGCACCGCATGATCCGGCGCGATAAAAAGGCGCGACAAACGCCCGGGCAAATGCAAAGGAAAGTTTGACGCGAGCCATTTGTCTGCTCGCTATGGCACACTTCGCGTCTGCGTAATTTCCTTGCACCGGGCGGCCGGATTCCGCCCCATCCTGCCATGCCGCGTCATACCACCTGTTCGATCAGCCGCGAAACACTGAAAATCGCCTCGACGATTGCGATGTCGTGCGCGCTGCACGGTGTCGCGCGGGCCGATTGCCTCGACGACGCGGCCACGTTCCAGCACGTGAGCGTCAGCCTGATGCGCGGCATCGCGCAGGTCGAATCGGGGATGAATCCGAACGCGGTCAACACGAATACCAACGGCACGGTCGACATCGGGCTGATGCAGATCAACAGCACGTGGCTGCCGACGCTCGCGCGCGAGGGCATCACGCGGGAAAGCCTGTTCGATGCGTGCACGAACGCGTATGTCGGCGCGTGGATCCTGTCGCAGAACATCCGCCAGCTCGGCCCCAACTGGAACGCGATCGGCGCGTACAACTCCGCGTCGCCCGACAAGCGCCTCGCGTATGCGCGCAAGGTCTATGATGCAATCCGGACCATGCCGGATTCGCCGGATACCCCCATGCCTATCCTGCCCCCTTCCTTTACGCCGCCGCAACAGGCACAGGCGTACAACCCGTTCGCGAGCCTGAGCGTGCCGGCGTCGACGGTCACGCGCCCGCGCACGGTGTCTCCGGCCCCGCCGCCTCCGCCGCCGCAGGGCGGCCCCGCCGGTCCGGCCGGCACGTACAACTTCGGCTGGTCGGTCACGGGCGCCGACCAGGCCAAGCCGACCCAGGTGTTCGACGACGGTGCGCGGATCTACGTGCAGTTCAGCGACATGAAGCACGTGCCGGCGATCTTCACCGAGACGTCGGCCGGGCGCGTGCTGATGTCATGGGAGCTGCAGTTTCCGTATGCCGTCCTGACGCGTCCCGCGCAAACGTTAATCTTCCAGCTCGGCGCGTTCGAAGCGCGCGCGCAGCGCAGTGCAGCGGCCGCGGGCATGACCGCGCAGGCCGGTACGGCAGGTGCGACCCCGGCCGCGGCATCGAAGAAGCCGGCCGCCGGTACGGCGACGAATGCGGCCACGAACACGGCAACCGGTACGCCGGCGAAACGCACGGCGTCGGCCGACGCGCTGTGGTATCTGAATACGCCGTCGACGTCGGGCACGACGGCGGCCTCGCCGTCGACGGCGAACCTTCCCGCCACGCTGCCGACGGCGATCACGTCGAACACGCCGCCGCCCGCACCGGTCCAGGCGCCGGCTGCGGCCGCTCAGCCCGCACGCGTCAGCACGGACGCACTGTGGTACATCTCGAAGTGACGCGCCGTCGATCGCGCGCGTCGCGCGGCGATCATTGCTGCGCAGTCGGCGGCAGCTCGGGCGCGTTCATGTCGTCCACCCACTGCAGTTCGGCCGTGCCGTTGTTCCTGAAATACACGCGCAGGTAACGCGACGTCGCCGATTCCGGCTGTGGAATCGTCACGTCGATCGTCTTGTGCTCGGCCGGGATACCGCGCTGAATGTCGTCGAGCGGCTGCGCGAATAGCCAGGACAGCTTCACCTGCTGCCCCGGCGTGACCTTGCAGCCGCAGGCGAACCCGCCACCGCCGCCGAAGGCCTCGCCCGCATCCCGCGCCGACGGATTGCCGAAGCATCCCGACCGGTGCTCGTTGTCGAGCCAGAATTCGTGAAGCTTGCGGTCGTACTCGTTGTATCCGGTGATGCATACGGTGCGCCGCGTCGCCGCCGTTTCGCCATCATGCGGACCGCACGCGGCGAGCACGCCCGGCACCGTCAGCGCCAAAGCGAGCGCCCCTGCCCTGACGTTCATCGACGGCCCCGCACGACCCGTGGGGCCGGGCGGCACGTGCCCGGCGACGATACGCACAGGCGCGTCACGCCGGCAACCGCCGTCACCCGCGCCGCACCCAGATCACCTTCCCGCCGCGAATGCCGAGATTGCGGCGCTCCGGCCGGTAATCCATCGTGCCCGGCAGCGACTGGCCATCGCGCTCGAGCACGCGCCACAGGCAGCCGTCCAGTTGCGCCTTCGCATCGGCCTCGGTCCTGCCGACCAGCGCATCGTCCGGCCCTGCGTCCGCCTTGCAGGCTTGCGCCGCGCCCGCCGGCCCGCCATTCGCCGGCGTGCTGCCCGCGCTCGAGATTTTCGTGTTCATGTCCGCACATCCCGCAAACGTTGCGCTCGCAACCAGCGCCGTCATCATCGCGATCGTCTTCTTCATCGGTTTCTCCCTTTCGCGCCCGGCGACACTGGTGCGGCGTTCCTCGCCGAGCGGGCGTTGCATGCATGATCGGTTCCGCGCCGCCGGCCGTTTCCGGAAGATGCCGGCCGGCCAACCGCAGCCTCGCGCGCGCCGGCCGCGCCGATTCGGCGCACCGCAGCCGCGGGTTCGGCCTGCTGCCGAAGCCGCCTGCATGTTACCGCACGCCATGCAGCGCGACCGCGCATGCACGGCGATTGCGCCGGGTCACGCCTGCCGCGGCAGCACGCTCAGAACGTGTAGGTCACGCCTGCAATGCCGTAGTAGTTGCTGCGGGACTGGACGATCGGGCTGTCGCCGGCACGGCCGAGCAGCCGCGTCACACCACCGGTCGCGAGCACCGACCAGTGCTGCGACAGCGTCCAGTTCCACGCGACCGCCATCGACGCGCTGTCGATCCCGCCGCTCGCCGAATACGGCCGGAACCGGCTCGTCATCGACTGTGCGTCGGTCACGCCGTAGAACGTCTGCATGTAGCGTCCCGAGCCCGCATGCACGGTCCCCGTCACGACGATCTCGTGCTGCGACGTCTTGAACACCGGCACCGCGAGATCCATGTGCCCCGACACGCCGCGCGACGTGTGCGTCACCGGGGAATCGATCGTGACGCTCAGCTCGGCTGCATTGAAAAGCGTCACGCCTGCGCGCACGCCGACGAGCACCGAGCCCGGAATCCGGCCCATGCCCTTCAGGTAGTCGGAGCCCGGCAGGTCGAAGCGGTTCTCGTCCGCGCGGCCCGCGTCGTAGCTGACGGCCGCCGACACGAACACCCCATGCGGCAGGTCCAGCCGGTAGCCGGCGCCCTGCGTGCCGTCGATGAAGAAGCCGTTGCCGAACTTCGCGGAGAACGACGGCGCAACGACGCCGCGATACTGGTTGCTGCCCTGGTAGCGCGGTGCGAAACCGCCGCCGAGCGACAGCGAATACTGGTTTTCCGCGTGGGCGGCGGCGGCGAGGGTCAGGCCGGCGAGCGGCACGCAATAGCGGTAGCGGCGAAGTAATGGGCGCACAATATTGAGATAAGAGTGACGGAGCCCGCAGTCTAGGTGCCGCCCTGCCCCAAGACTGTCCAGAATCTGCGGAGAATCTGTGCTCAATTGTGTTCGATTGTTCGAGATTGTCGTACCGCTGTCCCCGCCTCCGGAACGCCGGATAGAATTCGCGTGCCACGCCGCGCAACAGCCTGCCGGGTGTGAAATGGCGCGTGCATCCTGAGGAGACCATGAACGACAATCCGCTCAAATACCGTGTGCTGCTGATCGAGGACGACGACCGCCTCGCGCAGCTCGTCCGCGAATACCTCGACGGCTACGAATTCGCGGTGACGGTCGTACGGCGCGGCGACCTCGCCGTCGCGGCGGTGCGCGAGCACCAGCCGGCCCTCGTGATACTCGACCTGATGCTGCCGAATCTCGACGGCATGGAAGTCTGCCGGCGCATTCGCGCGTTCACGAATATCCCCGTGCTGATCCTGACCGCACGCGCGGACGTGTACGACCAGGTCGCGGGCCTCGAGACGGGTGCCGACGACTACGTGACGAAGCCGCTCGAACCGCGCGTGCTCGTCGCGCGCGCCCGTGCGCTGTTGCGCCGCGCGCAGCCGGCCGCGATCGAAACACCCGTTGCCGCGCCCGACGCGCTCGTGTTCGGCGAACTGACGATCTCGCCGCCGAACCGCACCGTCACGTGGCGCGGCGAGCCGGTCGACCTGAAGACGGCCGAATTCAACCTGCTGCTGATCCTCGCGCGCGCGGCCGGCACCGTGCTGAGCCGCGACGACATCCTGAAGCAGTTGCGCGGGATCGAATTCGACGGGCTCGACCGCTCGGTCGATTCCGGCATCTCGAAGCTGCGCCGCCGCTTCGAGGACGCGTCGTCGGAGCCGCACAAGATCAAGACGATCTGGGGTCGCGGCTACCTGTTCAGCCCTTCCGCGTGGGACGAATAAATGCTGCGCCCGTTGATCAGGCTGTACCTCATCGTGATCGTGTGCGTCGCCGCATCGATCGTCTTCATCCAGCTGGCGTTCGACCGGATCTTCTACGAGCGGGTCGCGCAGGCGCAGCGCGACTCGCTGACGACCTATTCGTTCGTGCTGAACGACTACCTCGAGCGCCATCCGGGCGCGCAGCGCGCGCTCGCGCTGCGCGAACTCGCGCTGCACGGCAACGAAGGGTTCGGCTTCATGTCGATGGCCGACGCGCGCGCGCAACTGAACGGCGCGCCGCTGCGCGATCTCGATGCCGGCAGGATCGCGATCAGCTACAACGGCAAGGATTACTACATGCCGCTCGCGGACGGCTCGGTGCTGCATGCGCGCCCGATCGAGCCGCCGGACCTCGACATCCGGATCTATGCGTACATGCTGCTCGCGCTCGCGACGTTGTTCGCGGTGGTGCTGTGGATTCACTATCACTGGCGCGACATTCGCAGGCTGCAGGAAGCGGCCCGCACGTTCGGCGCCGGCACGCTGTCGACGCGCGTGAAGCTGTCGGGCAAGTCGAACATCTACGACCTGTCGCAGCAGTTCAACGACATGGCCGCGCGCATCGAGGCGTCGATCAAGCAGCAGCGCGAAATGATGCACGGTATCTCGCATGAGCTGAAGACGCCGCTCGCACGGCTCGAATTCGGGCTTGCGCTGCTTGCCGAGCCCGACGAAACGGGACGGATGCGCGAGCGCCGCGATGCACTGCGGCGCGACGTGCGCGAACTCGACGAACTCGTCACCGAACTGCTGACGATCGGCCGGCTCGAACAGGGTGCGAGCGAGCTCGCGCCGATGGAAATCGTCGTCGATGCGCTGATCGACAGCGTCGCCGGCAACGTCGCGAACGACGTCGCCGATCGCGGGATCACGCTCGACGTCTCGGCGCTCGGTGCGCCCGCGACCCACGTGTGCGACCCGAAGCTCGTCGCCCGCGCGCTGCTGAACCTGATCCGCAACGGCGCACGCTACGCATCGCACAAGGTCGTGCTGGCCGCTGCCAGCGACGCGACCGGCGCGCTCGTGCTCAGTGTCGACGACGACGGCCCCGGCATTCCGGCCGCCGAACGCGCGCGCGTGTTCGAGCCGTTCCAGCGGCTCGACTCCAGCCGCGACCGGCAGACCGGCGGTTTCGGCCTCGGGCTCGCGATCGTGCGGCGCGTCGCGCAGGTGCACGGCGGCGACGTGCGGCTCGAGGATTCGCCGCTCGGCGGCGCACGCTTCGTCATCACGCTGCCCCCGCTGACACTGCCGGACAGCCTCTTCGACGTGGCGAGCATCGATTCACGTGCCGGCACGCCCGGCGACGGCAAGCGCACGGCCACGCCGTCGCGATGAGTTGCACGGCGGGCGGCCGCCCCGCCGTCGCCCACCGGATCTGACGGGATTGCGCCGCTCAGCGGCGGCGCAGCAACGCGACGAAGAACAGGCTGCCGAACATCGCGGTCACGATGCCGATCGGCAAATCCTCCGGCGCCGCAAGCGTGCGGGCCGCGACATCGGCCCACACGAGCAGGATCGCGCCCGTCAGCGCGGCGACCGGCAGCAGCCGGCCGTGCTCGGCGCCGACGACGCGACGGCACAGATGCGGCGTCACGAGCCCGACGAAGCCGATCGCGCCGCTCACCGCGACCATCGCGCCCGTCGCGAACGATGCGACGACGAACACCTCGCGCCGCATCCGCGCGCTCGGCACGCCGAGCGACGCCGCGGCGACATCGCCCGACATCAGCGCATTCAGTTCCCGCCGGCGTGCGTACAGCGCGCCGCCGGCGAGCGCCGCGCATACGGCCGGCACCGGCAGCAGATCCCAGCGCGCGAGCCCGACGCCGCCGAGCATCCAGAACAGCACCGACGACGCGGCGCGCTGGTCGCCGAGATACAGCAACAGGTTGCCGAACGCGGCCATCATGAACGACACCGACACGCCCGCGAGCAGCAACCGGTCCGATTCGAGCCGGCCGCCCCGATGCGCGAGCGCGACGACGCATGCGGTTGCCGCGAGCGCGCCGGCGAACGCGGCGGCCGACAACGTGAACGGGCCGAATGCCGCGCCCACCACCACCGTGACCGTGACGGCGCCGAGCATCGCGCCTGCGCTCACGCCGAGCAGGTGCGGATCGGCCAGCCGGTTCGCGGTCGCCGCCTGCAACGCGACGCCGACCGCCGCCAGCGTCGCGCCGACGATCGCGGCCAGCAGTGCGCGCGGCATCCGGATCAGCCACACGATGCTGTCGTCTCCCGCTCCCGGCGCGAATGCACCGGCCTCGCCGAATGCCGACGCGACGTGCATGGCGACGATCCGCACCGCATCCGGCATCGCGACCGGCGCCGGACCGAACGCGGCCGACACGACGATCGACACGCTCAGCAGCACGGCCAGCACCGGCAGCGCCACGCGCATGCCGGGCCGCGCCCCCCGCCCGCCCACGCTCATCGCGCCGGCCCGGCGAATGCGGCCGGATACAGTGCGCGCGCGAGCGTCTCGACCGCCGCGACGTTCTCGGGGCCCGGCGTCGCCACATCGTACGGAATCACGACGAAGCGCCGGTCGCGAATGGCGGCCACGCGCGCAAGCGCCGGCTGACTCAGCAGGAACTGCTGCTTCTGCGCGGCCGTCACGGCCGAATAGTCGACGATCACGATCACCTGCGGATCGCGCGCGACCACGCTCTCCCAACTCACCTGCGTCCAGCTGCGCGACAGGTCGTCCATCACGTTGCGCGCGCCGGCCGCCGCCAGCAACGCGGTCGGCATCGCGAGCCCGCCTGCCGTCATCGGCTTGTCGGTGCCGCTGTCGTAGACGAACACGCGCAGCGGCGCAGGCTGCCCGATCGCGCGCGACACCGCCGCGAGACGCGCCCGCATCGCGGCGACCACCTGCGCGGCACGCGCATCGACACCGAAGATCCGGCCGAGCGTGTTCAGGTCGCGAAACACGTCGTCGAACGACGCGGCCGATTGCTTCATCACGTGCGAACACGACTCGGTCAGCTCGTACGTGCGGATGCCGAACGGCGCGAGCGTCGCGGGCGTCACCGGGCCGCCGACATGCATCCCGTAGTTCCAGCCCGCGAGATAGAAGTCGGCGCGTGCGGCGACCAGCACCTCGAGCGACGGATACTGGCTCGCCAGCTCGGGCACCCCGCGCAATGCGTCGCGCACGCGTGCGGTGCCCGTCTTCCAGCCGCCGATGCCCGTATAGCCGACGAGCCGGTCCTTCAGGCCGAGCACGAGCATCATCTCGGTCAGGTTCACGTCGTTGCTGACCGCGCGCGTCGGCGCGCGATCGAACGTCACGTCGCGGTCGCAACTGCGCACCGTGACGGGATAGGCGCCCGCGTGAGCGGCGGCACAGCCGAGCACGGCGGCGGCAACCAGCCGGCGTGCAACAGAGGACAAAGGAAACGGCATGGCGGTCATTCCGGATGAAGCGGCGTGATGCGCGGCCGGCCCGTGACGGGATGGCGATCGACGAGCGCGGCGACGCCGAACACGTCGCGCAGCAGCGCTTCGGTCAGCACGTCGTCCGGCACGCCGGACGCGACGACCCGGCCGTGCGCGAGCACGTGGAGCCGGTCGCAATACGCAGCCGCGAGATTGAGGTCGTGAATCGTCGCGAGCGTCGCGATGCCGAGGCGGCGCACGCGTGCGAGCAGTTCGAGCTGGTGACGCAGGTCGAGATGGTTGGTCGGTTCGTCGAGCAGCAGCAGTTCGGGCTGCTGCGCGAGCGCGCGGGCCAGCAGCGCGCGCTGCTTCTCGCCGCCCGACAGCGACGCGAAGCGTTGCGCGCGGCGCTCGACGAGGCCGACGTCGTGCAGCGCGGACTCGACGATCCTGCGATCGTCG
This sequence comes from Burkholderia arboris, assembly GCF_902499125.1. Lineage (GTDB taxonomy): Bacteria > Pseudomonadota > Gammaproteobacteria > Burkholderiales > Burkholderiaceae > Burkholderia > Burkholderia arboris. The sequence goes on along the minus strand of NZ_CABVPX010000005.1, from coordinate 297,642 downwards.
GCGGATTCCGCGTCGAACGGCCGCTTGTGCGGCGTGCGGCCCATGCCGACCAGTTCGTCCACCGTCAGCCCGAAATCGTCCGGCGCCTCCTGCTGCAGCACCGCAATGCGCTGTGCGACCGCGCGCGGTCGCATGCGCCACACGTCCTGCGCATCGAGCGCGACACGGCCCGCGTCGGGCCGGGCGTAGCGGAACACGCAGCGCAGCAGGCTCGTCTTGCCGCTGCCGTTCGGACCGACCAGTCCGACGAACTCGCCGGCGGCAACGGTCAGCGCCACCGAATCGAGCACCGTGACCGCACCGCCGGGCGACCAGCTCACGCGCTCGATGTCGAGCATGCGGGTAACGGGATGCACGTCGCGCCGCATCAGAAGCGCATCGTCGCGACGAGCTCCGCCGAACGCGACGGACCGAGCAGCCATTGCTCGCCGCCGTTCGACGTCGTCACCGCATACGTGCGGTTCGCGAGATTGCGCAGGTAGAGCGCGAGCTCGGTGCGCGACGTCGGCTGCCAGCGCAGCGATGCATCGAACACCGTATACGACGGCACCTGCACGCGGTTCGCATCGTCGCCGTAGGTCGCGCCGACGTAGCGCACGCCCGCATTCGCCTGCCAGCGCTCGGCGAATGCCCAGCCGAGCCACAGGTTCGCCGTCTGCTGCGGCACGTTGGACGGCACGTTGCCGGCCCGCGACACCGTCGCGCCGCCGGCCGTCTGGTTGAACGCGTCGTAGCGCGCACGCAGCAGCGCGACGTTCGCATCGATCGTCCAGCCGTGCGGCAGCCGCGCGCCGCCCGTCAGCTCGACGCCGCGCGACGATTGCCGGCCGACCTGCTGGCGCAGCGCGGGATTGAACGGATCGGTGCTGAGCAGGTTGCGCTTCGTGATGTCGTACACGGCGAACGTCCAGTACGCGCGAGCGTCGAGCAGCGTCTGCTTGAGCCCGGCTTCCCACTGTTCGCCGGTTGCGAGCCGGGTGTTCGCCTGCGATGCCGACAGCGTCACGAGCGAGCCGAGCCCCTCCGCGCCCGTCGTGTACTGCGCGTATGCGCTGAGCGTCGGCGCAACCTCGAACACGAAACCGGTGCGCCAGCCGACGTTCGCGAATCGCTTGTCGAAGCCCGCCCCGGTCGCCGCCTGCTCGCGGCTGAACGCGATGTGGTCGTAGCGCAGGCCGCTCACCCACGCGAGCCGCGGCAGCACTTCGAGCCGGTTCTCCGCGAACACCGCGGCCTGTCGCGCCCGCGTGCTGAATTGCGGCACGGTCGGATCGGGGCTCGTGAACACGCCAGGATCGAAGCCGTGCGCGGCCACCGTCGATGCGCCGCCGTACGGCGAGTTGTTGGTCCCGCTGAACGTGATCTGGCTGAACTCCGTGCCGATGACGAAGCGGTTCGCGCGGCCGAACAGCATGCCGTCGAAGCGCGCGCTCAGCCGGTCACCGATCTGCCGCTGGTGGTGGCCGATGTCGAGATAGTCGCTGCGCGTGACACGTCCCGTCGCCGCATCGAGCGCATACGATTCGGCATTGCGCCAGTGGCGGTTCGACGTCAGGTAGTAGAGCTGGTTGTCGATCGTCACGCCGGCCGTGGGCCGGTAGCTGGCCGACAGGCGCGTCCACTGGTCATAGTACGAAATCGTCGCATCGCCGACGGTGTAGTTGAGCTTGCGCAGCGACGGATCGAGCACGCCGTTCGGCGCCGGTACGCCGTAGTACGTCGCCGGCATCTGGCGGCCGTAGTCGTAGTCGAGCGTCAGCGTGAGCTGCGGGCTCACGTCGAATTTCAGCGCGCCGCCGATTGCCGTCGTATGCGTATCGGCCCGTTCGGCCAGCCCGTTCGCGCGCGCATCGCTCGCATAAAAGCGGTACGACAGCCGCGGGCCGAGCGCGCCCGTCGTATCGAACCCGAAGCGCTTCGCGCCGTCGGGGCCGACGCCGGCCTGCAGCGTCGTCTCCCTCTCGCGCTGCGGCCGCTTCGGCACGACGTTCACGACGCCGCCGATCGCCCCTTCGCCGTACAGCACCGACGCCGGGCCGCGCAGCACCTCGATGCGCTCGACCGACCACGTATCGAACGGAAACGTGATCGTGCCGGCCGCCGGCATCAGCCGCACGCCGTCGAGCAGCGTCATCACCGATTCCTGCCCGCTGAAGCCGCGCACGCTCAATGCGGTGCCGCCGGTGCCGGGCGCCATCGCGCTCGAAAAGCCGGCCGTGCGCGTGACCGCATCGAGCACCGTGCGATCGCCGCGTGCTTCGATCGTGTCGGCCGTGACGGTTTCGACGCTCGCGGGTGTATCGAGGCTTGCCAGCCCGAGCCGCGAGCCCGTTTCGAGCGGCTGCGTCAGCGGATCGGCCGGTGCGGATGAAGCCGTGACGTTGATGGCCGGCAGCGCGCGCCGGTCGTCCGGCGCGGGGGCCGCGGCTTCGGCGGCCAGCACGCCGGACGTGGCCATTGCACAGCCCAGCAGCGTCGTGCAGCTGCGCGCCGCGCATGCACGCCAGGCGCCCGTGTTCCGGCGCGGCGCGGCATGGTGCCGCTCCCCGCGCGCCGGGTGGTTTCCGGATTTCGTCACGTCGTATCGATCTTCGTTGGATGTCGTCGCCAGCCGCCGGCGACGAAAACCTCGGATGATACATTATATCAACTTGATTCGTCAGGGTTTTGTCAGCTTCCCCCTTCACCGCGCGCTTACAACGGGAAACTGAACTGCACCCACAGCTTGTCGCCCTGCGGCCGGTTGCGCACCGCGAACTCGTGCTGATACTTCACGACCACGCCCGACGCCGGCCCCCACATGTAGCGCAACTGCGGACCGATCGCGACGGTTTGCCCGCGAAAGCCGTCGGAGCCGACCTTCACGCCATCCTGCGTATCGTCGGTGAACTGCTTCAGGAACGTGCCCTGCACGCCCACTTGCACGCGCCGGCCGATCGAATAACCGATCAGGTAGTCGAGCACGGCGACCGCGCCCGAGTGGTAACGCGTCGCGTGGTTCGGCGAATTCAGCTCCACCAGCGTGGTCGTCGACATCTCCCAGTCGCGGCCCGGCAACCACGTCGTGCTGAGATACGGCAGGAACGCATACGTGTTCAGCCCCGGATTCGCGATCCGGTTCACCGAGTACGCACCGCTCGGCACCGCGAACGACGGCGAGAAGAACGCGAAGAACGTCTTCGACGCATTCGCGTAATTGACCATGAAGGGCTCGAGAATCACGTCGCCGAGCGACGTGCGGTTGCCGGTGCCGCCCGGCGTCGACAGATGCAGGTGCACGATCGGCACAATTGCGCTGCTCGACAGCGAGAACGGCCCGAACGTCGCGCCCCAGGTATGCACGACGCGCGGCGTTTCCGCGACGACGCTCAGGTGGAACCCCGGCACCGCGCTGCCGCCGTCCGGCCCGGCAAAGCGGTTCGCCGAGTAATACAGCGAATAGTTGAAGTACTGCGTGTTGCCGGGCGGCGGCAGCAGCCCGTTCAGCACCGTGTTGACGCCGAACGGATAGCTGATCTGGCCGCCCTCCGTGGCCAGCGCCGGCACGTGAATGGCCCCGGCGATCAGGAGTGCCAACGGCACTCGTCGCAATGCATGTTTCATGTCGTCTCCAGACCGGATTGTTATCGTGTAATCGCGAGCCGGGCGCTGCTGGCCCGGGGAGACGCAATGTAAATCGCACGACGGCGGCGAAAAAGACGACGATCGGGAGAACAGTTCTCCGTCATGCGGAGAAATGCGCGACAGCGCCGGGCCGCTTGCGATCAGCGGCCGACTTCCTTCCATTTGCGCGCGAGCCCGAGGCGTTCGAAGCGCTCGATCAGGAACTCGGTGAAGACGCGGATCTTCGCCGGCTGATGGCGGCGGCTCTGGTACGCGATGTTGACGGTGAGCGCCGGCAGTTGCCAGTCGGTGAGCACGGGCACGAGTTTCCCGGCGACGATGTCGTCGTGGACGATGTAGAGCGGCTGGATCAGGATGCCGAGCCCGGCGAGCGCCGCCGCACGGATCACCTGCCCTTCGTTCGCATCGAGCACGCTCTTGATCGTGACCGACTGCGTCTTCGCGCCGTGACGGAAATGCAGCACGTACGGATCGTTCGCGAGGTTGTACACCAGCAGCCGGTGGTCGCCCAGCGCATCGGGCGTCGCCGGCGCGCCGTGCTTCGCCAGATACCCGGGCGACGCGGCCAGCACGCGCCGCGTCTCGGCGAGCTTGCGCACGGTGATGCCCGAATCGGCCTCGTGCTCGCGCGTACGGATCGCCACGTCGATGCCGGCCTCGATGAAATCCGGGTAGCGGTTTGCCGCGATGATCTGCACGTTCAGGTTCGGATAGCGCCGGTGAAACTCGGGCAGCGCGGGCGCGATGTAGATCGACGCGAACGACACCGACGCCGTCACGCGCAGCGTGCCGGCCGGGTTGACGCTCGCCTCGTTGACGGCCGCATCGGCTTCCGACAACTCCGTCAGGATCGCGACGCACCGCCGGTGGTACTCATGCCCCGCGTCGGTCAGCCACAGCCGGCGCGTGGTGCGCTCGACGAGCCGCGCGCCCAGCCGCTCTTCCAGCGCATTCAGGCAGCGGCTCGCCGCCGCGCTCGACATGCCGAGCCGTTCGGCGGCCTTCGACAGGCTGCCCAGCTCGGCCACCTGTACGAAAAACTCGATCTGCGTCCACTTGTCCATGCGTTCGATTCTTCCACCTGGCGGAGAACAAAACTCCTCCAAATCATCTTTTTTACGATCCCGGGAGGAATTAATGTTACGTCAACGCGCCATCGAACGACATCAGGAGACAACCCCTATGCGCAATCTCAACGAAGACACCATCACGCAGGCCGTGATCGCGTCGCTCTCCGGCTGTCGCGACGAGCGGCTGCGCACGGTCATGACGAGCCTCGTCCAGCACCTGCATTCATTCGCCCGCGAAACGAAGCTCACCGAGGCCGAATGGCAATCGGCGATCGGCTTTTTGACGGCCGTCGGCCACATCACCGACGACAAGCGCCAGGAGTTCATCCTGCTGTCCGACGTGCTCGGGCTGTCCACGCTCGTCACCGCGCAGAACCACGCGAAACCGGCCGGCTGCACCGAGGCGACCGTGTTCGGCCCGTTCTACGTCGACGGCAGCCCCGAATTCGCGATGTTCGACGACATCGCGAACGGCGCATGCGGCGAGCCCTGCTTCGTGTCCGGCCATGTGCGCGGCATCGACGGCACGCCCATCGCGCACGCGTCGCTGGAGGTCTGGCAAGCCGACGAGGACGGCCACTACGACGTGCAGCAGCCGGCCGGCGACGGGTCGGTCACGCATCGCGCGCGCGGCCGGCTGCGCAGCGGCGCCGACGGCCGTTACGCGTTCCGCTCGATCCTCGCCGAGCCGTATCCGATTCCGCACGACGGCCCCGTCGGTGCGATGCTCGATGCGCTCGGCCGCCACCCGTGGCGCCCCGCACACCTGCACTTCATGATCCAGGCACGCGGCTACGAGACGCTGATCACGCACGTGTTCCGCGACGGCGACCGCTATCTCGACTCCGACGCGGTATTCGGCGTGCGCTCGACGCTCGTCGCCGACTGGGTCCGGCATGCGCCGGGCATCGCGCCCGACGGATCGCGGATGGACACGCCGTTCTACACGCTCGACTACGACTTCGTGCTGAATCCCGCGGAGCGTGCCGCATGATCCGGCACGTCGTGATGTGGAAGGTTGCCGGCGCAACCGACCGCGAGCGCGCCGAGGCGCGCGCCAGCGTGAAAACTGCGTTCGAAAGCCTGCGCGGCCGGATTCCGGGAATGACGCACCTCGAGGTCGGCGCGGATTTCAGCGCGACCGATTACGCGTGCGACCTGATTCTCGTCGCCGATTTCGAATCGCGCGAAGCACTGGACGGTTACGCGGCGCATCCCGAACACGCACGCGTACGCGACGCACTGACGGGCCTGCGCATCGCGCGCCATCAGGTCGACTACGCAACGGAGTAACGACGACATGAACTTCATCTACCAGGCACGCCCCGCACGCGTGATATTCGGCGCGGGCAGCCTCGACCACCTCGAACGCGAAGTGCTGGAACTGGGCGCGCAACGGGCGATCGTGCTCTGCACGCCGGAGCAGCGCGAGCTCGCGCAACACATCGTCGAGCGACTCGGCGCGCGTGCCGCCGGGCTGTACGACCGCGCGACCATGCACGTGCCGATCGAGATCGCCCGCGATGCGCAGGCGTTCGCCCGTTCATGCGACGCCGATTGCGCGATCGCGATCGGCGGCGGCTCGACGATCGGCCTCGGCAAAGCGATCGCGCTCGAAAGCAGCCTGCCGATCCTCGCGATACCGACGACGTACGCCGGCAGCGAAATGACGCCGATCTACGGGCTGACCGAAGGCGGCCTCAAGCGCACCGGCACCGACGCCCGCGTGCTGCCGAAGACGGTGATCTACGATCCCGCGCTCACCGTGACGCTGCCGGTCGAGCTGTCGGTGACGAGCGGCCTCAATGCGATCGCGCACGCAGCGGAAGGCCTGTACGCGAACAACGCGAATCCGGTCATGAGCCTCGTGGCCGAGGAAGGCATTCGCGCGCTGGCGCACGGCCTGCCCGGTGTGCGGCGCGATCCCGCCGATCTCGCCGCGCGCAGCGACGCCCTCTACGGCGCCTGGCTGTGCGCAATGGTGCTCGGCAACGTCGGCATGGCGCTGCACCACAAGCTCTGTCACACGCTCGGCGGCAGTTTCAATCTGCCGCACGCGCCGACCCACACGGTCGTGCTGCCACATGCGCTCGCATACAACGCGGCGCACGCGCCTGACGCGATGCAGCGGATCGCCCGCGCGATCGGCACGAACGACGCGGCGCGCGGCCTCTATGCACTGGCGCTCGACAACGGCGCACCGGTTTCGTTGAAAGCGATCGGCATGCAGGAAACCGACCTCGATCGCGCGGCCGATCTCGCGGCCGCCAATCCGTACTGGAACCCGCGCCCGATCGAACGCGACGGCCTGCGCGCGCTGCTGCAGGATGCCTTCGACGGCAACCTGCCCGGCTCGACCGCGCACTGAGGCGCCCACACGACACACCAACAAACGAACCCGTCATGGAGACAACCCACATGAATACCGAACCGAGCGGCCAAGGTCACGGCGCCGTCGAGTCGTGCGACGTCGCGATCGTCGGCTACGGCCCGACCGGCCTCGTCGCCGCATCGATGCTGGGCCGCGCCGGCCACCGCGTGATCGTCCTCGAACGCTGGCCGACGCCTTACGGGCTGCCTCGCCTCACGCACATCGACGGCGAAACCGCGCGCATCGTGCAGGCCAGCGCCGACGTCGATCATGCGCTGCGCAACGCGAAGGCCGTCGATACCTACCACTACCGCGACGCGAACGGCGACCTGCTGCTCGAACTGAACTGGACCGGCCGCGCATGCGGCTACCCCGCGCACATCTCGATCTACCAGCCCGACATCGAGGATGCGATCGATGCGCGCGCCAGCACCTTCCGGAACGTCACGATCCTGCGCGGCTGGGAAGTCGACACGCTGCAGCAGGACGACGACGGCGTGACGCTCACGGCACGCCCGTGGCGCGGCGGCCAGGATGCGCAATGGACCGGCCAGCCGCGCACCATGCGTGCGCGCTACCTGATCGGCGCGGACGGCGCGAACAGCCTCGTACGCCGCACGCTCGGCATCGAACGTTCCGACTTCGGCTACAACGAGCGCTGGCTCAATCTCGATTCGGAAAACAAGCGCGATCTCGGCGACGGCTGTGCGCGCACGACGATCTACTGCGATCCGGCACGTGCGTACATGCACATGCCGATCGGCACGAAGCGCACGCGTTTCGAGTTGCGCGTGCTGCCGGACGAATCGACGGCCGAATGGGAAACCGAGGCAGCCGGCTGGAAGTGGCTGAAGGACCACTACGGCTACGGCCCGGACGACCTGAAGCTGCTGCGCCATGTCGTCTACACGTTCGAGACGCGCATGGCCGAACACTGGCGCTCCGGCCGCGTGCTGCTCGCGGGCGATGCCGCGCACACGATGATGCCGTACATGGGGCAAGGCGCATGCTCGGGCATGCGCGACGGCATCGACCTCGCGTGGAAGCTCGATCTCGTGCTGACCGGCCGCGCATCCGCCGACCTGCTCGACACGTACGAAGCCGAGCGCCGCCCGCACGTGACCGCGATCACGCAGATGTCGCTGTTTCTCGGCCAGGTCGTCAACGAGGACGATCCGCGCAAGGTCGCCGAGCGTGACGCGGCATTCCGCTCCGGCAACATGCCGCCGATGCCGCCGTTCCCGAAGCTCGGCCATGGCATCCTGCACGCCGAAGCCGACGGCACGCTGCTGCCGACGACCGGCGCACCGGCACCGCAAGGGCGCGCACGGCGCGGCGCGGCCGACGGCCGCTTCGACGACGTGGTCGGCCAGGGCTTCCAGCTCGTCACGCGCGAGCACCCTTGCCGCCATCTCGACGACGCGCAGCGCGCGTTCCTCGCGCAGCTCGGCTGTCACGTGGCCGTGCTGGCCGACGACGTGTGCGCGCCGGATGCGGTGATCGATCTCGACGGCGAACAGCGCGCGTTCATGGATGCGCACGGCATCGGCGCGTATATCCGGCGGCCCGATTTCCTCGTGTTCGGTTCGGTGGCCGACCTGCGCGATCTCGGCGCGCTCGTCGATGCGCTGCGCGACAAGCTGCATTGGTCGGCGCCGTCCGGCGAACCGTCCGCCGCCACGGCCACCGCCGCACACGCCTCGTAACGGAGATGCACGCATGACGACCGAACTGTCACCATTCGCGCTGTCCCTGCAACGCGCGATGCCCGTCACGCGCCTGCTCGATTGCGGAATGGACTACGCGGACGCGATCGCGCTGCACGCACGCACGTCGGCCGGCGAACCCTGGGATGTCGCGGCCGAGGCGCTCGCCGACGCGCAGCTCGCGCGCGCCACGCAGGCGGCGGATGCCGGCCATCTTGTCACCGCCGCCGACGCGCAGGCGATGGCCATCGCCGGTCTGCTGTTCGCGCAGATGGCGTTCAACCACGACGTGCCGCGCAAGCGCGCGCTCTATGCGCGGCTCGTCGACGCGTCGTACGGACTCGCGCGCTGGTCCGACAAACGGATCGAACGCGTCGAAGTGCCGTTCGGCGATGCCCGCCTGATCGGCTGGCTGGTTCGCCCGCCGGTGGAACACCTGCGCGGCACCGTGATCGTGTTCGGTGGCCAGAGCGGCTGGGGCTTCGCGTACTGGCCGATCGCACGCGCGCTCGAGTCACGCGGCATCGCCACGCTGCTCGCCGAAGGGCCCGGCCAGGGCGAAACGCGGCTCGAACAGCGGATCTTCGTCGACGTCGATATGAGCGCGGCCTATCGGCGCTTCGTCGATCACGTCGCCGAACGCGTGCCCGGGCCGATCGGTATCTGGGGCAACAGCATCGGCGGATTGTGGGCCGCTTCGACCGCGGCGAGCGACCGGCGGATCGCGGCCTGTTGCGTGAACGGCGCGCTGGCGGCGCCGTCGCTGCTGCCGTTCCGCACGTTCGTCGAACAGGCCGCGGCGATGCTCGGCAACGACGATCCCGACGCGGTGGCGGCGAACTTCGCGCGGATGAGCTTCTCGTCCGGACGCGACCGCATCGCGTGCCCGCTGCTGGTGCTGCACGGCGGCGAGGATCCGCTGATCCGGCTCGACGACCAGCAGCCGTTTCTCGATGCGGCGACGGGCGGCGATGCGACGCTCGAGGTCTGGCCAGACGGCGAGCATACGATCTACAACCACGCGTCCGAGCGCACCGCGTTCGTGTGCGACTGGTTCGTCGAGCGGCTGACGCGGGCTTAACGACAGGCGGCGGCGGGCCGGGCGACACGGCAGCCGCCGCCCCGCTCAACCGCCGATCTTGAACGTCGGCAACTGCTGCCCGAGCCGCGCGCCCATTTCCGCGCCGAGCGCCTGCAGTGCATTGAACGGCCGGATCATGACCTCGAATTCGACGATCAGCCCGTCGTCGTCGAAGCGGATCATGTCGATCCCTTTCAGCGCCTTGTCGCCGACGGCCGCGCTGAACTCCAGCACCACGCTCTTGCCGTCGTCGGTGACGAACTGGCGGTGATACGTGAAATCCTGCAGGATCGTGATCACCGTACGCAGCGCCATCAACAGCGCGGGCGCGGGCCCGTACGGCTTGAACGCCATCGGCGAACGGAACACGGCATCCGGATGGACGATCGCATCCAGCGCGCCAAAGTCCTTGTTTTCGATCATTGCGTGCCACGCGTCGAGCGATTTCGCAACGGCGGGATGAACATTGAGCGGTGCGTGCGTCATCGAAGTCTCCTGTATCGTCGGATGGAAAAGAAACGAGCGGTCTCAAAGGGTCGCGGCGAGCGTCGTGCCCTGGTGAATCGCACGCTTCGCGTCGAGCTCGGCGGCCTCGTATGCGCCGCCGATCACGTGAACCTTGCATCCGGCCGCCTCCAGTTGCACGGCCAGTTCGCGCAACGGCTCCTGCCCCGCGCAGATGATCACGTTGTTCACCGGCAGCGTCTGTTCGACGCCGTCGATCGTCACGTGCAATCCTTCGTCGTCGATGCGCCGGTACGTCACCGCCGACGACATCCCGACGCCGCGCGCTTTCAGCGCCGTGCGGTGAATCCAGCCGGTGGTCTTGCCGAGCCCGTCGCCGACTTTCGACGCCTTGCGCTGCAGCAGATGCACCTGCCGCGCAGCCGGCTCGGGTTGCGCACGGCCCAGGCCGCCGGCATGCGCATAGGACCGGTCGACGCCCCATTCGCTGAAGAACCGGTCCGCGTCGCCACGCTCGCCGCCGTCGCGATGCACGAGATACTCCGCGACGTCGAAGCCGATGCCGCCCGCGCCGACGATCGCGACACGGCGGCCCACGGCCTTGTCGTCGCGCAGCACGTCGAGATAGCCAAGCGTCTTCGGATGCCCGGCGCCGTCGATCGGCGGCGTGCGCGGCACGATGCCCGTCGCGATCACCACTTCGTCGAAAGCGCCCTGCAGCAGCATCTCGGCGGTCGCCCGCGTATTGACGTGCAGCGTAATGCCGCGCAATTCGATCTGCCGGCGGAAATAGCGCAGCGTCTCGTTGAACTCTTCCTTGCCGGGCACCTTCTTCGCGATGTTGAACTGGCCGCCGATCTCGGCGCCGGCTTCGTACAGCGTCACCGCATGACCGCGCTCGGCCGCCGTGACCGCGAAGCCGAGGCCCGCCGGCCCGGCGCCCACCACGGCGATCCGCTTGCGCTGCCGTGCGGGGCGGATCACGAGCTCGGTTTCATGGCATGCCCGCGGATTCACGAGGCAGGACGTGATCCTGCCGCTGAACGTGTGGTCGAGGCACGCCTGGTTGCAGCCGATGCACGTGTTGATTTCGTCCGCACGCCCTTCCCGCGCCTTGCGGACGAATTCGGCATCGGCGAGAAACGGCCGCGCCATCGACACCATGTCGCAATAGCCGTCGGCAAGCAGTTGTTCGGCGACTTCCGGCGTATTGATCCGGTTCGTGGCGACGAGCGGGATGCCGACCTTGCCCATCAGTTGCCGCGTCACCCATGCATACGCGGCGCGCGGCACCTTGGTCGCGATGGTCGGGATGCGCGCCTCGTGCCAGCCGATGCCGGTATTGAGGATCGTCGCGCCGGCCGCCTCGATCGCCTGCGCGAGCCGGATCACCTCGTCGAGCGTCGAACCTCCTTCGACGAGATCGAGCATCGACAGTCGGTAGATGACGATGAAGTTCGTGCCCACGCGCGCGCGCACGCGCCGCACGATCTCGACCGCGAAGCGGATCCGGTTGTCGTACGCGCCGCCCCACGCGTCGTCGCGATGGTTCGTGCGCGCGGCGATGAATTCGTTGATCAGGTAGCCTTCGGACCCCATGATCTCGACCCCGTCGTAGCCCGCATGCTGCGCGAGCGCCGCGCATCGCGCGAAATCGGCGATCGTCTCGTCGACTTCGTCGCTGCTCAACGCATGCGGCGTGAACGGGTTGATCGGCGCCTTCAAGGCGCTGGGCGCCGCCAGCGCCGGGTGATACGCGTAGCGCCCGAAGTGCAGGATCTGCAGCGCGATCTTGCCGCCCTCCGCATGCACCGCGCGCGTCACGACGCGATGACGTTCGGCTTCCGCCTCGGTCGTCAGCATCGCGCCGCCCGGCGCCGGACGGCCGCGCTCGTTCGGTGCGAATCCGCCCGTGACGATCAGGCCGGCCTCGCCTCGCGCGCGCTCGGCATAGAACGCCGCCATCCGCTCGAAGCCGTTCGGCGCTTCCTCGAGGCCGACATGCATCGCCCCCATCAACACGCGGTTCCTGAGCGACGTGAAGCCGAGTTCGAGCGGGGTCGTCAAATGCGGATAACGGGGTGTCATCGGGGGGCTCCATTTTTTATGCAACAAGTTGCACAGATGGTAGTTCACCGCCCTCGTTTATGCAACACGTTGCATAAACATGATCCCTGGCTTGTACTGTGGCCCCGATATGGCAAGATGCGATTCATTCCGCGGCCTCCTCCGATCCGACATGTCCCTGCCTCACGCACTCCTCACCGCACTCGCCGAACGTCCCGGTTCGGGGTCCGAGCTCGCCGACCGCTTCGATCGTTCGATCGGCTATTTCTGGCAGGCGACGCATCAGCAGATCTATCGTGAGCTGGGGCGTCTCGAGGAAACGGGTTGGATCGAATCGCTGCCCGCTGAATCGGGGCGTGGCCGCAAGCGCGCGTACCGGATCCTGCCCGCCGGCAAGAAGGAGCTTCGGCGCTGGATCGCCGAACAGGAAGATCCGACGCCGCTGCGCGAGGCGTTGATGGTGCGCCTGCGGGCAGAAGCGGTACTCGGCCCGTCCGGCCTCGAGGACGAAATCAGGCGGCGCATCGCGCTTCACCAGGAGAAGCTCGACCTGTATCTGCAGATCGAGGCGCGCGATTTTTCGGCGCCCGACGATTCGCGCGCGAAGCGCCTGCAGCATCTGGTGCTGCAGGCCGGCATTGCGAACGAGCGGTTCTGGGTCGAGTTTTCGCAGGACGCGCTCGACACCTTGCGTCTGCCGAAGGATTGAACCGGCTTGGCCCCTGCCGTGCAGGGCCTGCGCGGTTCAACCGGACAGCGGGTTCGCCCTGCGCGCGGCCGGTTCGCCCCGACCACACATGCGGGCCGGCCCGCTCATGCCGCCGCAGCGACACGCAATGCGGCACGTGCGTTCCGTGCGTCGAGGCTGAATGCGCCCGCGCCGAAGTACGCGATCTGCAGCAGGCCGCCGGCCATCATCACGTTCTTCAGGAAGTGAATCATCTGGTTCTGGTCGGCGAAGTTGTGGTGGAAGAACACGGCCGTCACGAGGCTGAACAGCGCCATCGCCAGCGCCACCGGGCGGGCCCGGTAACCCGCCATCAGCAGCAGCCCGCCACCCGCCTCGACGAGCACCGCGACCACGAATGCGAGCGATGGCGCCGGCAGGCCGACGGAGGCGATGTAGCCGACGGTGGTCGCGTGCGCGGCCAGCTTGCTCAACCCGCTCATCAGAAACGGCGCGCCGATCAGAATGCGGCCGAGCAGCGGAAGATACGTGTAACGATTCATGATGCACTCCTGAAATGAAATGATTCGGCAGACTAAAAAAATCAAGGCACTCAGCCGGCGTCCACCATCACCAGCTCGGAATCCTCGAGCGCGACGATGTCGAGCGCGGCCTCGTTCGTGATCGCGACCCCGTCGAGCGATCCCACGCGTTCCCCGTTCACGTCGATGCACCCCGATGCCGCAACGAGATACGCGCGGCGCGATGCGCCCAATGCGTGTCCGACCCGCTCGCCCGCCCTCAGCGTTGCGCCGAGCACGCGCGCGTCGGCACGGATCGGCAGCGCGCCGTCGTCGCCGGCGTAGCCGCTCGCCAGCACGACGAAACGCCCGGACCGGTCGCCCTTCGGAAACGGCTTCGTGCCCCACCCGGGCGCGCCGCCATTCGCTCGCGGCAGCAGCCAGATCTGGTAGACCTTGAGCGGCGTGTCGCCGCCGTTGAACTCCGCATGCCGGATGCCGGTGCCCGCGCTCATGACCTGCACGCCGCCCGCGCGGATCGTGCCTTCGGAACCCAGCGTGTCGCGATGGCCGAGCACGCCTTGCCGCACGTACGTGATGATTTCCATGTCGCGGTGCCCGTGCATCGGGAACCCGCTGCCGACGGCGATCTCGTCGTCGTTCCATACGATCAGCGGGCCCAGCGGCGCGTGCCCGGGCGTACCGTCGGCCGTCACCGCGAAATGGAATTTCGCGCGCAGCCAGCCGTGATTCGCCGTATCCAGCGATGCCCAACGCCGATGCGTCAACATGTTCGACTCCTGTTCCTGCTGCCCGGACGGCGGGCGGTTGCCTGGCGGTGCCTTGCCGGTTTCTGCGCGGCACCGAACGTGGAATGAATGCTAATTTCGCAAAGATCGATCGCATATCTCCTGAATGGCAACGTATCATTGCCCCCAGTAGAATGATCGATTCGAACGGAGCCGCCGCCATGAACCCCATCGCCGACCTGAACGATCTCCGGCTATTCGCGGAAGTGGTGGAACACGGGAGCTTTACGGCGGCCGCCCGCAGCCTCGGCGTGCAAACGTCGAAGCTCAGCCGGCGCATTCGCGCGCTCGAGGAAGAACTGGGCGTGCGGCTGCTCAATCGCACGAGCCGCAGCCTGTCGCTGACGGAAACCGGGCGGCAGTTCCATCAGCATTGCGTCGCGCTGGTCGCCGAATCGAAAGCCGCGAAGGACATCGTGGATCGCACGCGCACGCTGCCGCAGGGCACCGTGCGCATCAGTTGCCCGGTCGGTTTGCTGAGTTCGGGTGTCGCCGCGATCGTCGCACGCTACATCGAGCGCCATCCGCAGGTTCAGGTGCGGCTCGATGCAACCAACCGGCGCGTGGACGTGATCGAGGAAGGGCTGGATTTCGCGATTCGTGCGCGGGTTCCGCCGCTGGAGAACACCGATCTCGCCGTTCGGCAGTTGGGACTGTCGTACCGGATTCTCGTTGCGAGCCCGGCACTGGCCGCCCGCTTTCCGGCGCCCGAGTCGATCGACAGCCTGAAGGACTGGCCAACGGTGTCGACGGCCGGCAGCGGCGACCGGTTCGTGTGGAGCCTGACGGACGCCGACGGGCGCGCCCTCGCCTTCGCCCACCGGCCGCGACTGGCGACCGACGATCTGGCGACCCTGCGCCTTGCCGCGCTCGACGGTATCGGCGTCGCCGAATTGCCGCGCGAACTGGTGAACGCCGACCTTCAGGCCGGCCGGCTGCTCCATCTGCTGCCCGCGCTGTCGGCACCGACGGCGCTCGTCCACGCGATCTTCCCGACCCGGCGCGGGATGGTGCCCGCCGTTCGCCATCTGCTCGACGCGCTCGTCGTGGGCTTCGAGGAACTGAACCGGGTCACGTAGCGGCCGCCAATGCAGCCGCACGCGCGCCGCAACTGCGCGCGCCGTCACCGGACGCGCGACGCGCATCGCGCCGCCGCGCACCGGGCCCCGATCATGCGCCGGGCAGGATCACCACCTTGCCCTTCACGCGCCGGTTTGCGATCCGTGCGATCGCATCGGCGGCACCGGCCAGCGACACGCGCTCGGTAATCGCCGGACGCACCTTGCCGGCCGCGAACCATTCGGCGAGCAACCGCATGTTCGCGACATGCTGCGCCGGGTCGCGGCGCATCGCATCGCCCCAGAACACGCCGAGTATGTCGCGCTCCTTGAGCAGCGCGAGGTTCAGCGCGATCTTCGGGATCTCGCCGGCCGCAAAGCCGACCACGAGGAACCGGCCGCGCCACGCGGTCGCGCGCAGCGCCGCTTCGCTGCAAGCACCGCCCACCGGATCGTAGACGACGTCGGCGCCGCGCCCGCCGGTCAGTTCGTCCACGCGGCGGCGCAGGTCTTCGGTCGCATGGTCGATCGTCTCGTCGGCACCTGCTTCGCGGCACAGCGCCAGCTTGTCCGCGCTCGACGCCGCCGCGATCACGCGCGCGCCAAGCGCCTTCGCGATCTCGATCGCGGCGATCCCGACGCCGCCCGCCGCACCCAGCACCAGCAGCGTCTCGCCCGCTTGCAGGCGCGCACGCTGCTGCAATGCGTGCAGCGACGTGCCGTAGGCCAGCACCAGCGCCGAACCCTGCTCGAACGCCATTCCCGGCGGCAGCGCGGCGATCTGGTGCACGTCGGCCACGCACTGCTCGGCGAACCCGCCGTGCCCGGTGAATGCAACCACCGAATCGCCGGGCCGCCATGCGGTGACGCCCTCGCCCACCGCGTCGATCACGCCGGCAAACTCGGCGCCCGGCGAAAACGGCAACGCCGGCTTCACCTGATACAACCCCTGCACGATCAGCGCGTCGGGAAAATTGAGCGACGCGGCCTTCACCTGGATCCGGACCTGGCCGGCAGCCGGTTCGGGAATCGCCACATCTTCGATACGCAAACTGTCGATCGGGCCGAATGCGGTACACAACAGGGCTTTCATGCGCTTCTCTCTCCTTGCGCGGCATGGCCGCGCCTCGGTGCGGCCGGCGGGATACCCCCGCGCGGCCGGTTCAAGACGAATGTCCGACGGTCACCGGAGGCGGCGTTCGCGACATCGTCAGCATTCCGGAATGTCGGTGCGATACCGTTCAGAACCACGCGTCGTGCATGTCGAGCGGCGTCGTGTCGACGCTCGACAACAGATCGAGCTGCGCATCCACCTTCGGCAATTCCCAGCGGGAAAAATAGCGGGCCGCTGCACGCTTGCCGTCGTGGAAATCATCGTCGTGCCCGTGCGCGGCGAGCGTCACGTCGAGCCAGAGCCATGCAACGACGAGATGGCCGAACGCTTCGAGATAGACGCTCGCGTTCGCCAGCCGCCGCTGCGGATCGTCGATCGTGCCCAACTGCTGCGTGACGTCGCACAACCGCGCCCAGCGCCGTGCCAGCGCATCGGCCTGCTCGCGCGTGCCGGCATCCAGCGGCCGCGCGCGTTCGACGGTCGCGCCGATCCGCCCGCCCAGCGCGCGCAACAGCGCGCCATCGTCCTGCGCGACCTTGCGGCCCAGCAGGTCGAGCGCCTGGATGCCGTGCGTGCCTTCGTGAATCGGATTCAGCCGATTGTCGCGGTAGAGCCGCTCGACCGCGTAGTCGCGCGTGTAGCCGTAGCCGCCGTGCACCTGGATCGCGAGGTCGTTCGCGGCGAGACACCACTGCGACGGCCAGCTTTTCGCGATCGGCGTGAGGATGTCGAGCAGGCGCGCGGCATGGGCGCGCACGTCCGCATCGTCATGCGCGCGCGCTTCGTCAACCAGCTTCGCGCAGTACAGGATCAGTGCAAGACCGCCTTCGACATAGGCCTTCTGCGCGAGCAGCATGCGCCGCACGTCCGGATGTTCGACGATCGGTGCCTGCGGCGCGGCCGCATCCTTGCCGGCCGGCCCGAGCGGACGCCCCTGCGGCCGGTTGCGCGCGTAGTCGAGCGCGTGCAGATAGCCGGTGTAGCCGAGCGCCACCGCGCCCGCGCCGACACCGATGCGCGCCTCGTTCATCATGTGGAACATGTAGGCGAGCCCCTGATTCGGCTTGCCGATCAGGTAGCCGATCGCGCCCGCGCGCCCTTCCGGACGATAGCGCGTGCCTTCGCCGAAATTCAGCAGGCAATTGGTCGTGCCGCGGTAGCCCATCTTGTGGTTCAGCCCGGCGAGCACGACGTCGTTGTGTTCGCCCTGCGCGCTACCGTTGGCTCCCGTCAGGAACTTTGGCACGATGAACAGCGAGATGCCACGCGTACCGGGCTGCAGCCGGCCGTGTTCGTCGGGAATCTTCGCGAGCACGAGGTGGACGATGTTCTCCGCCAGCTCGTGTTCGCCGCCGGAAATCCACATCTTGTTGCCCGTCAGCCGGTAGCGCGGCCCGAGCGACGAGTCGCCCTCGAAATCCGCGCGCGTCGCGATGTCGGACAGCGACGAGCCCGCTTGCGGCTCGGACAGGCACATCGTGCCGAGGAAACGCCCTTCCAGCTCCGGGCGCGCGAACGCGTCGATCTGCGCGGGACTGCCATGTGCGACGAGCAGGTTCGCATTGGCGACGGTCAGGAACGGATAGGCGGCCGTTGCGATGTTCGCGGCCTGGAAGAACAGGAACGACGCGGCTTCGACGAGCTTCGGCAACCGCATGCCGCCGAGCGCTTCGTCATGGCCCGCGGCGATCAGCCCGGCATCCGCGAACGCGCGCACCGCCGGTTCGACTTCGGGGATCAGCGTCACGCGCTCGCCGTCGAAATGCGGTTCCTCGCGATCGCCGCGCGCCGCATGCGGCGCGAACAGATCCTCGGCAATCCGCGCGCTGGTATCGAGCACCGCGTCGAAGGTCTCGCGGCCGTGCTCCGCGAAGCGCGGCAGCGCGACGAGCGATTCGGCGTCGAGCCAGTCATACAGCAGGAACGCGAGATCGCGTCGCGACATCAACAGGCTCATCGTGCTGCCTCCCGGGGTGCCGGCTTTGTCAGCCGAATGAAGGGTTCCGTGACCGCAAGTGCTGGCAGGAATTTAGCACGGTCGTTCGCAAACGACAACGGCAGGCAAGCTAGTCCGCGTAGCCGGGATTGCGTCGATCGAGCCGGCGCAGCAACCCGGGCCAGACGAGCGCGCCGGCGCCCATCCCGCGCGTGACCGCCGCGATCTGCTGCCTGATGCCGTCGAGAATCGGCTGCGCGATCGGCCGCAGCGCCGAGCCGCCGGCCTGCGCGCGGACCTGGATCATGCACGCCGCCTCGAAGAAGTACATCGCGACGAACGCGTCGGCCGGGCTCGCGCCGACCGTCAACAGCCCGTGGTTGCGCAGCATCAGGTTCGTGTTGCCGCCGAGGTCGTGCACGAGGCGCGCCTTCTCGCCCTCGTTGAGCGCGATGCCTTCGTAGTCGTGATAGCCGAGCGACGCCAGCACGCCGAGCGACTGCTGCGACAGCGGTAGCAAGCCCGCTTCCTGCGCCGACACGGCGACGCCGTTGATCGAATGCGTGTGCATCACGCACAGCGCGTCGTCGCGGGCCGCATGCACCGCGCTGTGAATCGTGAAGCCGGCCGGGTTGATCTCGTACGGCGATTCGGACACCTTGCGTCCGTCGAGATCGATCTTGACCAGCGACGACGCCGTGATCTCGTCGAACATCATCCCGTACGGGTTGATCAGGAAATGGTGTTCCGGGCCGGGCACGCGCACGGAGATATGGGTGAACACGAGATCGTCCCAGCCGAACAGCGCGGTGAGGCGATACGCGGCCGCCAGGTTGACTCGTGCATCCCATTCGGCGGGAGAAACCGTCTGCTTCACACTGACATCGGATGAGGCCACGTCACACTCCTTGTTCAGGGGTCGATGCGGACCGGGCCGCACGATGCGGCCCGGCGCGGGGGATATTGTGCGTCAATCCGCCGGCGGCTTCGCGAGCTGATCGGCAACCGGCAGGCTGCGGATGCGCGTGCCGGTCGCCGCGAAGATCGCATTGGTCAGCGCCGGCGCCACGGGCGGCAAGCCCGGTTCGCCGACGCCGCCGAGCGGCGTCGCGAAGTCGTCCGGCGCGACGAGATGCACGCGGATTTCACGCGGCGCCTCGTTCATTCTCAGCACCTGGAAGCCGTTGAAGTTGCGCTGTTCCGGATGGCCGTCCTTGAACGTGATCTCGCCGTGCAACGCGATGCCGAGCCCCATCACCACCGCCCCCTCGAGCTGCGAGCGCACACGCTCCGGATTGACCTGCGGCCCGCAATCGATCGCGATGTCGACGCGCGGCACCGTGATCTTGCCGTCCGCGCCGACCTGCACCTCGCACACCGCCGCCGTGTACGACACGAAGCTGCGATGCGCGGCGATCCCGAGCCCGTGCCCCTTCGGCAGCGTGCGCCCCCAGCCGGCTTCGCGCGCAACCGTCTCCACCACCCGCCGCAGCCGGCCCGTATCGACCGGATACAGCGCGGGATCCTCGCCGTAGTTCACGTTCTTCACCGCGAGGTGCGGCTCGAAACGCCGCGCGGGCCCGATCAGCTCGAGCAGGAAATCCTTCGGATCGCGGCCGGCCGCATGCGCGAGCTCCGACACGAAACTCTGGATGCCGAACGCGTGCGGAATGTTGTAGACCGAGCGAAACCAGCCGATCCGCGTGTGCGCTTCCGCGGCCGGATTCTCGATCCGCACGTTCGGAATCGCGAACGGCAGATCCACGATCCCTTGCGCGAGTTCGCCCGGCTGCTCGTGCACGACGCCCGCCCGGAACGTCGACTGGATCGACGGCGCGACCGTGCGATGCTGCCACGCGACTACCTTCCCCGATGCATCGATCCCGCCGTCGAACGCTTCGAGCGACACCGCGTGGAAGTAGTCGTGCGCGATGTCGTCCTCGCGCGTGAACGTCAGCTTCACGGGCGCGCCGGCCGCTTTCGACAGCAGCGCGGCTTCCACCACGTAGTCTGGCTTCGACTTGCGGCCGAACCCGCCGCCGAGCAGCGTGACGTTGACCGTCACGCGTTCGGCCGGCAACCCGAGCGCCTTCGCGATTTCGTCACGCGTGGTTTGCGGCGCCTGCGTGCAGGTCCACACTTCGCAGCGGCCGTCGGCCACGCGCGCGACGGCCGCGGGCGGCTCCATCGTCGCGTGTGCGAGATGCGGGATGTAATACGTCGCACGCACGCGTTTCGCGGCGCCGGCCAGCGCTGCCGTCGCGTCGCCGTCGTTGCGGATCACGTCGCCCGGCTGCGCGGCGGCCGCTTCGAGCGTCTTGCGGTATTCCGCCGAGTCGTAGTTCGCGTGGGGTCCGCGCGTCCAGTCGAGCTTCAACTGCGCGCGGGCCTGAATGGCCGTCCACGTGTCGCGCGCAATGACGGCCACGCCGCCAAGCGGCTGGAAACCGGACGGCAGCGGCGTCGATGCAAGCTGCACGACCTTGACGACGCCCGGCAGCTTCTCGGCCGCCGACGCGTCGAACGACGCTACCGTGTCGCCGTACACCGGCGGTCGCGCGACGACCGCATACAGCATGCCGTCGAGCCGCGTATCGATCCCGTAATGCGCGCGGCCGCCAACGATGTCGCGTCCGTCGATCAGCGCCGTCTTACCCTTGCCGATGAAGCGGAATTCGGCCGGCGCTTTCAACGGGAGGGTCTTCGTATCGGGCGCCGGCAGCGCGGCGGCTTGCGACGCAAGCTCGCCGAAACCGAGCTTGCGCCCGCTCTTCGTATCGACGACCTCGTGCACCGTCACCTTGGCCTGCCGGACATCGACGCCCCACGCGGTGGCGGCAGCCTGCTCGAGCATCGTGCGTGCAGCCGCACCCGCGCGGCGCAGTGCGGCAAAGCTCTGGCGCAGGCTGCGCGAACCGTCGGTGTTCTGGTTGCCGTAGCGCGGTTCGTCGCCGACGGCCTGCGCGACCTTCACGCGTGCCCAGTCCGCGCCCAGTTCGTCCGCCACCACGAGCGCGACACTCGTGCGCACGCCCTGCCCCATCTCGGAGCGGATGCAGGTAATGGTGACGGTGCCGTCCGGTGCAATCGCAACGAACAGGTTCGGATCGTCGCGCAACCCGTGCGGCATTCCCGCGCCGCCATACTGCGGATTCGCGCTGACGGGCGGCTGCACCGGCGCGGCCGCACGCGCAAGCGACGGCACGCCGAATGCGAGCAACAACCCGCCGGAAGCGAAGCCGAGCAGCAGCGCACGACGGCTTTCGTTGTGGGCGGAGAGTTCGGGCGCGCTCATGCGGCACCTCCGCGACGCACGGCCAGCCGGATCGCCGCGCGAATGCGCGTGTAGGTGCCGCAGCGGCAGATGTTGCCGGACATCGCATCGTCGATGTCGGCGTCGGTCGGATGGGGATTCGTCTTCAGCAGCGACGCGGCCTGCATGATCTGCCCGGACTGACAGTAGCCGCATTGCGCGACGTTCAGTTCCTGCCACGCCTGCTGCAGCGGATGCGTCAGGTCCGTCGACAGTCCCTCGATCGTCGTCACGCGCTTGCCGGCAGCCGCTGCGACCGGCGTGATGCACGACCGGATCGCCGCGCCGTCGAGATGCACGGTGCACGCGCCGCACAGCGCCATGCCGCAGCCGAACTTGGTGCCGGTGTGGCCGAGGACGTCGCGTAGATACCAGAGCAACGGCATGTCGGGATTGCCGTCGAAGTGCTGCTCGCTACCGTTGATGGTCAGCGTGATCATCGTTCACCTCTTGGTCGAGGCGCCCGCGTCGCACCACGGGTGCCGTGTGGGGATTCGTACGGTGCCGGGCGCGTTCGACTGCGCCGCTCCGGCACCGCCTGGTGGACTGCTGTCAATGCGTGATCGGTGCTGCAGCGTGCCGGGGACCACCGTATCGGGCGCGCCGGGCGCACGACTCCGCTCGAAAGCGGGCGCCCCGCGGGCCCGATTCTGCCCCATGCAACCCGTCACGCAAGCAACGCGACCCTGTCCGGGCTGCCAGAAACGGCGCGCCGGACCGCCGGCACCCGCGCGCGACGTCCCGCCGACGCGGCTTCGACCGCGCCCGGACGGGCGGAATCGTATGGGGAATGAGCCGGGCTCCAACTTTAACTGATGTGCTGCGGTTTTGCGCCGCCGCGCCGGATGCGCCCCGATGCGGGGTGCCACACGCGTCGATCGCTCCCGCTATCCGACGCGCACCACCGGCTTGCCGGAAAACCGCCGCTGCTTGAGCCCTTCGAGTTGCACGGGCAACATGTCGAAGTCGCCCGTGACGCGCGCTTCGGGTTGCATCCGGCCGTTCGCGATGCGGGCCAGCAGCATGCTGCCCGCCGCGGTCGTCTCGAGCCATGCTGCGTCGTCGCCATACACGTGCAACGCGTTCAGCGCGACCTCATGAAGCGACACGCTCGATGTAAACGGCGGCAGCGGCGGCGCGTCGAAGCGCCCCTGGATACAGACGATGTGCCCGTTGGCGGCAACCGCCGGCGCCCACCGGGCAGCGTGTCGCGCATCGACGCTGTCGAACACCGCATGGAAGCGCCGCGCCAGTTCATGCGTCGCGCCGATCGCTTCATCGCCCGGGCCGCTCAGGAATCGGCTTGCGCCGCGCGCGCGCAGGCGCTCCCAATGGCGCTCGTGACTCGACACCGACACCACGAACCCGCGCTCGGCGGCAAGCTGCACCAGATAGTTGCCGACCGCGCCCCCTGCTCCGCTGACGAGGATTTCCGTCGACACGCGACACGGGACTTTCTCGAGCGCCTGCCAGGCGGTCAGCGCCGGGCACGGCACGCTCGCCGCCGTTTCGAAATCCAGCGATTCGGGCACCGTCAACAGCACGGACGCGGCAATCGGCGTGTATTCCGCGAAACTCCCGTGCTCGCCGAGCGCCTGGTGATACGCCACCCGACGGCCCAGCAGATGGTTCATCGCGTCGTCCGCGACCGCGACCACCATGCCTGCGCCGTCGACGCCGGGCACATGCCCGGGATGCCAGGTCACCAGCGCACCGCCGAGCACTTTCCAGTCGACCGGATTGAGGCCGATTGCGTGGTTGCGGACCAGTACCTGGCCGCGCTTCAGTACCGGCATCGCCCGCTGTTCGAGACGCAACTGTCCGGGGTGCTCGCAGCCTTGCCAGGTCCACGCCCGATAGCGGGCCGGCAACGAAGCTTGATGATTGGATCGAGTCATGGAGATTGGGATGAAGTGAGACGCGGCAGGCGGCGAGGCCGCGCCAGTGCCGTCCGCGTCGCCACGGACGATCGGCGCTCGCGTGCAAGGAATCCCCTGCATCGCGCATCCGGTCGTCAATGCGATGTCCGGAAGATGCGGGGTGGATATCCGCTGAAGTATCGGTGCACGGCATCACACCGGAAAAGGGACTTTCCGCGAAAACACTTTTGAATGCGTCGGGAGAATTCGTTCCAGGTCGCATCAATGAAACGATCCGGCCGGCCTTGCGGCCGGACCGGATCCTTGTACGTCCGACTCCGGGTCGAATGCCCCGGAAGGCGCTACCGCGCACGCCCCATCACGGCGACCGCAACGCCTGCAGCCCCAGCGTGAGCGCGTTGAACGGCATCTCCGCTGCCCCCATCGAGAAGCTCGTCGTCTTCGTGGTCACCCCGGGCGTACGCATCAGCGCGTGAACGATCCGCTCGCTCGCATGACCGTCACCGTACGGATTGCTCGCGCGCGACATTTCCTCGTAGGCACTCTCGCTGTCGAACAGGCGCGATGCCTCCCACACGATCCGCTCCTGGTCGGTACCGACGAGCCGCGCGGTGCCCGCCTGGATCGCTTCGGGCCGCTCGGTCGTCTCGCGCGTGACGAGCACCGGCTTGCCCAGCGCCGGCCCTTCTTCCTGAATGCCGCCCGAATCGGTGATGATGAAATGCGCACGGGACATCAGGAATACGAACGACAGGTATTCCTGCGGCTCGATCAGGTAGATGTTCGGCACGCCGCCGAGCCGTGCGCGCGCCGGCTCCCTCACGTTCGGATTCATGTGCAGCGGATAGACGAACTGCGCGTCGCGATAGCGGCTCGCCAGCGTGCACAGCGCCTCGCAGAAATGCTGGAACGGTTCGCCGAAACTTTCGCGCCGATGCCCGGTGATCAGCACGACGCGCCGCGACGGCTCGAGAAACGGAAAATACGCGGCAACCTTGTCCGAGAGCGCACTGGTACGGTCCAGCATGCGTTTGACCTCGTGCAACGCATCGATCACGGTGTTGCCGGTCAGCGAGACCGCCCCACCCGGCACGCCCTCGCTCAGCAGGTTGTCGCGTGCCTGCCCGGTCGGCGCGAAATGCCATGACGACACCGCGTCGGTCACACGGCGATTCAGCTCCTCCGGCCACGGCGACCAGATGTCGCCGCTGCGCAAACCGGCCTCCACGTGGCCGACCGGAAGATAGCGATAGAACGCCGCCAGGCTGACCGCCAGCGTGGTCGTCGTATCGCCGTGCACGAGCACGACGTCCGGACGCAAGTCGTCGAAGACCATGCCGATCGCCTGAAGAATGCCGGTCGTCACGTCGGTCAGCGTCTGGCTTTGCCGCATCAGGTTGAGATCGTAGTCGGGCTTGATATCGAACAGCGTCAGCACCTGATCGAGCATTTCCCGATGCTGGGCGGTCACGCACACCCTGGCGTCGACATCCGCTTGCGCCTTCAACGCACGCACCAGCGGTGCCATCTTGATGGCCTCCGGCCGAGTCCCGAACACAAGCAAGATCTTCTTCATCGTTATCCTCGTTTAGCCACTTCGCGCCGGACGACCCTGCACGCGGCGCGAAGCATGTATTCAGGCGGCGCTTCCCGTACTCGCACGCGGTCAACACGCGGCAGTGTCGCGGGGCGAGCGCGCCGTCTTGTCCGCGCGGTCTGGGCCACGCGAATCGTCGTACTACCGGCGTCCCGTTGCACGAATCCATCACGTCATGAGTCGTTCCTCGCTGTGTCGAGCGTCACGTCAGTTCGTCACGTCACTCCCACTACAGCAATATTCAAACCAGCCGCCCCGGATCCGGGCCCGCTTCGTTCGACGCGCATCGCACACATAAGGTGCGTTACGGAATGTTTCACAACTGCTACGGGCTGTCGCATCGCACGGCGGGCACGACAACGATAAACAGCCGGCCGCTCGCGCGATCCGTCTGACGACGTCGTCCGATGAATGACGCAGGAATGCCGGTCTTCGATCGTGCCTCGAATCGCGTGCATCTTTCGAGGCGCTTTACGTCGCCTCGATTCGCCACTTTTGTCTGTGCAGCGCAAGCCGCGCGCCCGGTTGCCTGTCGCGGCCGCGCACGCCGGATTTCCCGGGCATGCGGCGGCGTTTGCGTCACACGAATCGATGCGCGGGAAATGTTGCGAATGTGTAACGCGGATCCGGAGCGGGAAAATACATCGGAGTCCGGTCTATTTTTTGCACGAGAT
This sequence comes from Burkholderia arboris, assembly GCF_902499125.1. Lineage (GTDB taxonomy): Bacteria > Pseudomonadota > Gammaproteobacteria > Burkholderiales > Burkholderiaceae > Burkholderia > Burkholderia arboris. The sequence continues at coordinate 271,689 of NZ_CABVPX010000005.1, read as the reverse complement.
GGCGCGACGCGCGCCGGCATTCTGGCCGACACACATTCGACGCACGACGCGCGATGTCGCGTCACGCAAGGCCGCGTCCGGCAAAGCGGCATGGACTCGTCAGACAAACCGCCCGCCGTGCGACGTATTCGATGCACCGCGCCGGCCGCTCGGGGTCGGATGTCGTGCGCAATCGCTGATTCGTCAGTGAATCAAAACACGTCGCCGCCGCTGCCGCGGCAACCGTGCTCGCCGCCCCGCCCCTTGCTGCGCGGGGCATCGCGGCCGATGGCTCACGCCTTGCTTAATGTCAGACAGGTGCGTCCCGAAGCACTCGCACGGCAGCAGACAGACGGGGACGCCAAAGCAACGAAGCCGGAAAGCGACACGACGCGTCGGTCCGGGGCGGCCGACATCCGCCCCAGCGCGACAAACGCGCCGCCGCTTTCCATTGATATCCGCGCGATCCACGGAGCGCCTTCAGCTCTCATCGGTCGTCGTCGCGGACACGGGGATCGGAACATGACGAAAACGCGGACGGCGTCACTCTGCGAGCAAGGCATTCTGCTGCTGATCGTGCTTGCCTGCTCGCTGATCGTGCGCGACACCGCATTGCAGGCGGCCGTCGAACCGGTCCGGCTCGTCATGCCTGCCGCAAACGCCGCGGTCGCGGTGGAACGCACCGCGCTCGACAGCGCCCCGCTCTCGATCCCCATGCAGGCCTCGCCCGCCGCCGATGCTTCGCTCGAGCTGCCGCCCGCCGTCGCACCGGGTATCGCGCTCGACCCCGACCTGCTGCTGATACCCTGCGTCGCCTACCTGTGGCTGTTCACGCTATTGACGTGCGTGTACGCCGCGCGGCATTACGCGTTCAGCCTCGACCGCCTGTTCAAGCCGCAACACGCGCCCTACCGGACGATTACCCACGGCGAATGGCCGCGGCTCACGGTCTTCGTCGCCGCCCACAACGAGGAAGCCGTCGTCGTCGATTGCCTGATGGCGCTGCTGGCGACGACCTACCCGCGCGACCGCCTGACGATCATTCCGGTCAACGACCGCTCGACCGACAACACGCGTGCGCTGATCGACGAGGTCCGGACACGCGCGCCCGACCTCATCCAGCCGTTTCACCGCGAATCCGGCAAGCCGGGCAAAGCGGCCGCACTGAAGGATGCGTTGCAGTTCATCCGCGGCGACATCATGGTGGTGTTCGACGCCGACTACCTGCCACGTCCGGGGCTGCTGAAGGAACTGGTCGCACCGTTCTTCGATCCGGAGGTCGGCGCGGTGATGGGCCGCGTGGTGCCGCAGAACGCCGACAGCAACCTGCTCGCGCGGCTGCTCGATCTCGAGCGCGCCGGCGGCTACCAGGTCAACCAGCAGGCCCGCAACAACCTCAGCCTGGTACCGCAGTACGGCGGTACGGTCGGCGGCATCCGCAAGGGCGCACTCGACGCGGTGGGCGGCTGGCGCGACGACACGCTCGCCGAAGATACCGACATGACCTACCGGCTGCTGTTGAGCGACTGGCGCACGGTCTATCTGAACCACGCCGAATGCTATGAGGAAGTGCCGGAGCGCTGGGCCGTGCGCGCCCGGCAATTGACGCGCTGGGCGAAGGGCCACAACCAGACGCTGCTGCGCTATCTGGTCCCGGTGCTGCGCAATCCGCTGATCTCGCGGCGCTGCCGGCTCGACGGTGCGCTGCTGCTCGGCGTGTTCGTGATGCCCGCGCTCCTCGCGATCGCATGGAGCGCCGCGCTCGCGCTCTATCTGTTCAACGGCGTCAACTCGACCGCGCTCGGCCTGATCGTGTCGCTGTTCGCGCTGTTCTCGTTCAGCACCTTCGGCAACTTCGGCGTGTTCTTCGAGATCGTCGTGGCCGCGCGGCTCGACGGCCGCGCGACGCGCCTGCGGCTCGTGCCGGTCAATGTTGTCGGCTTCTGCGTGACGATCGCCGCGGTCGTCTCCGCGCTATGGGGGCTCGCGCTCGACGCTGCATTTCGCCGCGAACTCAAATGGGACAAGACCGAGCGTTTTCGCCGGCAACTGAAACCGGAGCGATGATCGATGACGACCTTCAATGTGATGGTGCCGGTGGCCGGCGTACTCAGCCTGCCGTTCCTGCCGATGCTCCATGAACTGATCCGGCGCAGCGACGTCGCGGCCCTGCCGATCGGCGACGGCCCGTTCGTCGACCAGGCGCTGCTCGCCGCACGATGGCACGACGCGCTGCGCGCGCACGTGGCCGGCGAGCCGCCGGCCGATCCGTCCGCCGCACTGCCCTGGCAGGTGCTCGGGCTCGCCGTGCAGCACGCCGATGCGATCCACGTCGCACGCGACGAGCATCGCGACGACGTGCTCTACGCTCATCGCGCGATCACGCTCGACGACGGCGCCCGGGCCGCTTATGCGTTCGCCGACGAGCGCATCGACATTCACGCCGGCGCGACGATCGGCACGCTCGCGCACGCGCCGCAGATCGACATCGACGGCGCGGTGCTGCGCGGTGTCGTGGTCGGCAACACGGTGCACCTGCACGGCGCCGGCGGCTTCTCGTGCCTGTATGGCGAACCGGTCGTCTTCGGCGCGGCGCCGAGCGCACGGCCGGCCGGCACGCCGGCCGCTCCGCGTCGCGCAATCTCGCTCACCCGCCATTTCGCATCGCTACCGCATCGCTTCCTGCACGGCCGCTACCTGCTGAACTGCGACGTTCGCCTGCCCGCGCACACGGTCGTGCAAGGCAACCTGATCGTCGACGGCACGCTTGTACTCGGCGAAGGCTGCGTGCTGCGCGGCAGCGTCAAGGCGCATCGTGTCGAACTCGAACGTCACGCGTTGCTGCACGGCGCCGTGTTCGCGCGCGACGACGTGCTGCTCGCGAACGCGAGCTGCATCGACGGCGTCGTGTCGGCCGGTGGCCTGCTGCGGCTGACGGGCGCGCGCATCGGTGTCGCCGGTCACCCTGTCAGCGCATGCGCGCGCGACGTCTCGGTCGTCGGCCATGCCTGCGTGCACGGCGACCTCGTCGCGTGGCGCAGCGGCTGGTTCCACGCATCCCGTTAAGGAGCGCCCTCATGTCCGATCGCCCCTGCCATCGCGGCCCGCGCGTGCCGGTTGCCGCCCTCGCGATGCTGTGCGGCGTCGCCTTCGGCGCGCCCCCGGTACTGGCGGCACCGCAGGACGACGCCGCCGCGATGCCACCTGCGCAATCGCCGGACGCCGGGACCGTCATTACGCCACGGCCGCGCGACGAGTCCACGTTCGTACGCGTGAGCGCCGACGGCCTCCCGGACGGCGTATCGCTCGCCGAGTTCACGCCGGACGATACGAACCGGCCACCGCTGCCCGATGCAGTCGTCACACACGTGCAGGCGCCCAAAGAGACGCATACCGAACTGTCGCTCGGCTATTCGAGCGCACACCTGACGCACGGCTACGGCGACTGGTACGGCGTGCATCTGCGCGGCGTCTATCAGGATGGCGGCCGCACCGTGCTCGGCGAACTGGCGCAACTGCACCGCTTCGGCGAGAACACGCAGCTCGGCGCGCTGACCTACGTGCAGGACATGGGGCCCGACTGGTTCGGCGGCATCGGCTTCGCGGGCACCACGTCGGGGACGATCCTGCCGAGCGCACGCGTCGACCTGTCGATCAATCGCAAGCTATTGTCCGATCGTTCGCTGGTCGTGTCGCTGGGCGCCGGCTACGCGTGGAACCGCAGCGGCCACCGCGATCAGCTCTATCACGCCGGCGTGATCTGGTATGCGCTGCCGAAGTGGATTTTCGAGGCGGGCACGAACTACACGGTCGATTCGCCCGGTTCGGTGAAGGCGCCCGCCTACTATGGCGCCGTCACCTACGGCGAAGTCGGCAAGAGCGTGATCGTGCTGCGCGGCGGGTTCGGCCGCGAGGCCTATCAGGTCACCGGCTCCGGCTCGCAGATCGCCGATTTCCGCAGTCACGAGATCGAAGCGAAATGGCGCTACTGGTTCACGCGCAAGTGGGGCACGCAGGTCGAATTCGACTACTACCACAACCCGTACTACTCACGGATCGGCGGCGAGCTGAGCGTGTTCTATCGCTGGTAACCGGGCGGGCGCCATGCAGACGCATCCCGTCCGTCCTCCCGTCGATCGCTCGCTTCGCATCCACGCGTATCCGCAGCGCTGGCTGTCGTCGATTGCACTGCTGACGCCCGCACTGTATGCATCGCTGTGGTTCGGACTGCCGCTGGCCTGGCGCTACTGGCGCGCGGTCATGGTCTGGGGCGCGCACCAGATCGATCCGGCGCTCCATGTGGTCGTGATCGGCTATCCGCCCGATGCGCCACGCGTGCCGCTGCTGTCGATCGACGTCGCGGCCCGGATGCCAGGCGGCGTGCTGCTGGCCGTCACCGCCGCGCTCTGCGCGGCCGGCTTCGCCGCGTCGTTCATCCGGCGCACCAACTGGCTGCCCGTTGCATATCTGTTACGTATCGCGAGCTTCACCCAGTTGCTGATTTGCGCATACTTCTGGCTCTCGCCCGGCACGTTCCCGTATGTCCCGCTGCTGCACCTGCGCGACATGTTCGTGCTGAACGGCGCGGCGATCGCGCTGATCCCGCTGGTGATGGCCGCGTTGTACTACCCGCTCGATTTCTCGCTGCTGCAAAAGACCGCCGCATCGCTGCTGGTGCTCGGCTACTTCGTGCTCGCGCTGCCGTTCGTGATGCTGCTGCACGCGATGATCATCCATCACGGCTCGCTGCTGTTCTTGCCGTTCTGCTATTTCCTGCTCGGCGGGCCACTGCTGATCGGCCTGCTCGTCACGCTCTACACCTACTGCGCAAGCTGGCCCGGCGCACTGACGCGCGATCGCGATTCCGTCTGCTGATATCGCGTACAAACGCGCCGTATCAGCGATGAAACGAATCCGTTGCGTTTGCGATCACCGCATCCGCCCCGCGCCGCAAGAAGCCAGCAGGACCGGGCTTCCACGGCAAATGGCACGTTGTTCGCTTCTTTCATTTCGTCGCATCGAGTCCTCTCATCGGCGAAGGCAGCGCGGCAAACGTGCACGTTTGCGCATGTCCGGCTGCTTTCGACAAGCACCGCTCGATGCCCGACGAACCGGACAGCCGCACACACTTACGGGGCAGGATTGGACGACCTGGCCGCACGCGCATCACGGTTGCCGCGCGCCCCCATCCCTTGAGCGAGGAGCACACCATGTTGGCAAAGTCAGGCAAGTTCTTGCGGATCCTGTTCGCGTTGTTCGCGCTGGCGTTCGCATTCAGTCCGGGCGGCGTTCAGGCGGCCACCAACCAGCTCATCCTGCTGGTGCCGAATACGCTGACGCTGCCCGATCCGCGTGTGTCCGCATGGCTCGACACCGCGCAGGAGGAAGGGCTGCAGATCACGGTCATGACCGACAGCCAGTTCATGGCGGCCGGCTCGTCGCTATCGCAGTATCCCGGCCTGATCCTGCCGGACCAGGTGCACACGACGGCCGACGACACGCTCGTCACGGCGATCCAGAACTACGCGCTGAACGGCGGCAAGGTGATGCTCGTCTACGATTTCGGCGTGCTGAATTCGGCCGGCTTCTACGTGAGCCCGAAATCTCGTTTCAGCAACATGGTCGGTGTGGACTACGTACTGTATGACCAATTGGGCGGCAACATGATCGGTCTCGGCAACGTGACCGGCATGAGCAGCTGGCTGCGCACGCTCCAGGTGCCTCCCGGCAAGTCCATGACGTGGACCACGACGGCTTCGACCACGACGACCGCCAGCGTCATGGCCGCGGCGACCACCAGCAACTCGAAGTCGAACAACTCGTCGAAGCCGACGACCGGTACCGCGCTCTATCTGTCCGGCAGCCCGTCGAACCCCGGTGGCCTCGCCAACTACAACCACGGCGCATGGTTCCAGTACGACACGTCGCCTGCAGGCAGCGGCGTGCTGAACCAGACGGCCCCGAAGCTGAACGGCGTCGCGAACGGCAAGCTCGTGAAGTCCGGCACGTATAGCGCCAACTCGCTCGTCAGCACGACGACCGGCAAGGCGGCCACCGCGCTCGCGTCCACGATGGCGACGACCACCGACACGCTCGAAGGCATCTCCGGCTACGTGTACGGCTTCCTCACCTATCCGAGCTTCGTCACGCAGGGCACGTACACCGGCACGACGATCCTGACGTCTCCGACGTTCGGGCTGGTGTCCGGCTACAACACGTACGGCAACGGCGGCGTGCTGTTCGTCAACCTGCCGCTCGCCTACCTCGACGGCCAGACCGACGGCATGCTGATCCACGGCTACCTGCATTATTTCGGCACGCAGATGCTGAACCTGCCGTCGCTGTCGCCGCTGCCGAAGGCAATGGCCGGATTGGTGTTCAACTGGCACTTCTGTGCGGGCGACCAGATCCAGCCTGCGCTCCAGCTGAAGAACCTCGGCGTGTGGAACAACGGGCCGTTCTCGCTCGTGATCACGGCCGGCCCTGACGAAGCGGCCTTCGGCGACGGCGACGGCGTGAACCTCGCCAACAACCCCACCGCGCAGAGCCTCGTGAAGTACTTCCTGAGCAAGGGCCATCACGTCGGCAGCCACGGCGGCTGGATTCACGACTACTGGGGGGCAAATGCCAGCGAAACGAACGCGAGCACGTTCACGCAGTATCTGGTGATGAACCATCAGGCCATCCAGGCAGCGACGGGCCAGCCGGACGTCGAATACGCGGCGCCGGAAGGCAACACGCCGACCTGGTCGGTCAACTGGCTCGAAGCCAACGGCTTCAACGGGTACTACTTCACCGGCCACACCGGCTCGGCACCGACCCGCGCATACCGCAACGGCGCGCTGCTGAACCCGGGCCTGTGGGCTTACCCCGTGATGCCGTTCGGCAAGTACGCGACGTTCGAGGAGTTCCAGCAGTATGCGGTGCCGACGAGCGACGTGAACAACTGGTACGCAGCCCTGATGAACTTCGTGGTCGCAAACCGCACGAGCCGGCTGATCTATGCGCACCCGCTCGGCGCTTCGTCCTACACGTCGACACTGTCCGCGATCTTCTCGCAAGCCAATACGCTGAAGCTGCTCGGTCAGTTCAAGTGGTACACGATGAGTGACATCACGATCTTCGATCGCGCACGCCTGAACGTCACGTGGTCGGCCACCGACACGGGCAGTAGCTGGTCATTCGCCGCCAGCCACCCGACGAGCCTCGCGAACATGACCTGGTTGCTGCCGAAGAAGGGCTTCGCCCTGCCCGTCATCACACAAGGCATCGGCAGCGTCGTCATCACCGACTCGACATACTGGCTCGTCACCGCGAACAGCGGCACCAGCATCAAGTTCACCAGCGCCAAGGTGAACTGAGCCGCAACGTCGACCCACCCGCCGGCGCGCGACGCGGCCAACGCCGCGCCCGGCGGGATTTGCGCAGGACCACCGCGCAGGAGCCCCCGATCATGAACCGGCCCGCGCTTTTCCCGGCCGCACGCGCACGCCTGGCGGCCACCGCCCGGCTATGCCGTCTGTGGTGCGTTGCCTGCTGTGTCTCGGCATTCGGCTTCGCGCTGCATGCGAGCGCCGCCGAACTCCAGCTCAACGGGCTGTACCAGCGCCCCGACGGTGCGATCACCGTGCGCCTGAATGGCGCCGGCATCGATCCGTATTTTGCGGCGAAGGCGCTGCTCGCCGCCGCCGACGCCGGGCTCGACGCCCACCAGGCCGCACTCGCGTGGATCGCGTGGCTGTTGCCGCGTCAGCGCCCCGACGGCGGCTTCGATCGCTACTGCGTGAAGAGCGGCCAGTACAGCACATGCGCGGAAGCCGACGCCGACGACTCGATGATGGCGACGTGGATCGAACTGCTCTCCCGCTTCGCGCCGCCCGACGGCATGCCCGCCGCGTGGGAACTCAGCCTGAACCGCGCGGGCGCGCATCTGGACACGCTGCTCAGCAAGCCGGCCGGCGTCTATCAGATCTCGTCGACGCTGCACGTCGCGCTGCTGATGGACAACGTCGAGGTACACAGCGCGTTCCAGGCGCTCGCCGCGTACTACGTCCGGCATGCCGACTACACGCATGCGGGCCCGTGGAGCCAGCGCGCCGACCGGCTCTCGTCCGCGATCCTGAAGGTGTTCTGGCGCGGCACGCAATCCGGCTTTCGCGCTAGCACGCAACGCATCAGCGATACGAGCTTCTACCCGGCGAAAGTCGCGCAGATCTTCCCGCTCCTGTCCGGGATTCGTGTTCCCGACCAGTCGAACGAGACGATCTACGCGCAGTGGATGCAGAAATACGGCAAGACCTGGCTGCAACTCGCCGGCAGCGATTACCCGTGGGGACTGATCGCACTGGTCGCCTTCAAGATGAACGACTGGAGCACGGTCGCCTGCTGGCATGCGCGATCGGGCCCGTACCGGCACGGCGCGCACTGGAACGTACTGGAGGAATCGCTTTATCTCGCATTCGAAAGCAGGATGGCCGACCCCGTCGCGCCCGCTCAATGCGGCTTCACGACGGCGGAGGCAACGGAGACTGCGTCGCGCTGACACAGCGTGCATGTGGTCCAACAGGCTTGACAGGGAAGGAGACGTGTCATGTGTGGCATCGTCGGCGCGGTCGCGCAACGGGACATCGTTCCGATTCTGATTGAAGGTTTGCGCCGCCTTGAATATCGCGGCTACGATTCATGTGGGGTGGCGACGGTCGTCGACGGCCAGGCGCGCCGCGAACGAAGCATGTCGCGCGTCGCCGATCTCGACGCGCACGTACGCAGCGCCGGCCTGACCGGCAGCACCGGCATCGCGCACACGCGCTGGGCAACGCACGGCGCACCGGCAACCTGCAACGCGCACCCGATCTTTTCGCGCGACGAGATCGCACTCGTGCACAACGGCATCATCGAGAACCACGAAACGTTGCGCAAGCAACTGTCTGACGAGCACTACGAATTCGACGGGCAGACCGACACCGAGGTCGTCGCGCATCTGATCCACAGCAAGTATCGCGGCGACCTGCTCGCCGCCGTGCGCGATGCGACGTCGCAGTTGCACGGCGCCTACGCGATCGCGGTGTTCAGCAAACACGAGCCGCAGCGACTGATCGGCGCGCGGGCCGGCTCGCCGCTTGTCGTCGGCGTGAAGGACGGCGAATGCTTTCTCGCGTCCGATGCGCTCGCGCTTGCCGGCATCACCGACCGCTTCATCTTTCTCGAGGAAGGCGACATCGTCGAGTTGACGCCAGGTGGCGTGCGGGTGCTCGATCGCACCGGCGCGCCGATCGAACGCGCGATACAAACCGTTTCATCCGCGCAGGGTGTGGTCGAACTCGGGCCATACCGGCACTTCATGCAGAAGGAGATTTTCGAGCAGCCGCAGGCGGTGGCCGCGACGATCCCGGATGCCGGGTTGTTCGATCCGGCCGTATTCGGTCCTGATGCGGCGCGTGCGTTCGAGCAGATCGACAACGTGCTGATTCTCGCGTGCGGCACGAGTCATTATTCCGGTCTGACCGCGCGCCGCTGGCTCGAAACGATCGCACGCATCCCTGCTCAGGTCGAGATTGCGAGCGAGTACCGTTACAGCGATGCGCTCGCGATGCCGAACACGCTGGTGGTCAGCGTGTCCCAATCCGGCGAAACCGCCGACACGCTCGCCGCGCTCAAGTACGCGCAGGCGCTCGGCCATATCGATACGCTGGCGATCTGCAACGTGCCGACCAGCGCGATGATGCGCCAGACCGGCCTGCGCTTCCTGACGCGGGCCGGCCCGGAAATCGGTGTCGCGTCGACCAAGGCATTCACGACGCAGCTCGTCGCGCTGTTCATCCTCGCCGTGACGCTCGGACGGCTGCGCGGCTACGTCGACGACGCACAGCTCGCGCGCTACACGATGCAGTTGCGGCGACTGCCCGGTGCGCTCGAAGACGTGCTCGGGCTGGAGCCGCAGATCGAGCGTTGGGCGGCGGAATTCTCGCAGCACGAAAACGCGCTGTTTCTCGGGCGCGGGCTGCACTACCCGATCGCGCTCGAAGGCGCGCTGAAGCTGAAGGAGATTTCGTATATCCACGCGGAAGCTTATCCGGCCGGTGAGCTGAAGCACGGGCCACTCGCGCTCGTGACGCATACGATGCCCGTCGCGACCATCGCGCCGAACGACGCGCTGCTCGAAAAGCTCAAGTCGAACATGCAGGAAGTGCGGGCGCGCGGGGGGCAGCTTTATGTGTTCGCCGATGCGGATACGCGAATCGACAACAGCGAAGGCGTGTCGGTACTGCGGATGCCGGATTACTACGGCCTGTTGTCGCCGATCCTGCACGTCGTGCCGTTGCAGTTGCTCGCGTATCACGCGGCGTGCTTGCGCGGCGCGGATATCGACAAGCCGAGGAATCTGGCGAAATCGGTGACGGTGGAGTAAAAGGCCAACAAGGTGTCGGACTCGATTGCGGATACCTGATGGGATCCTATTTTGCAGCGACCTTCGCCTTGGTTGGCCGTTCGACCGGGACATCAAGCGGCAGTGGCTTGGCAAGGACGCCGGAGATGATCCCGTTGATGGTTTCGTTCGTGCTACCCCCGATGTTGTTGTAGACGCCGACCACACGCGGCTCGACATGGGTTTTGGACGTGTCGTACAACTTGGCTTTCATTGTGCCGAGTGCCTGGATCGCACTTTGAATCGAGGCGAGACTAATATCGGATGGAATGGGCAATGCAGTAGAGATGTTCTCTCCCGTCAGGCCAAGTGTCTGCACGACGAGCGTTCCTGACAATTGGCTGGCTTGCGCAGCGGCACCGATCGCGATCAGGTTGCCAAGGTTAACCCCGGCTTTCGTGGTATTGAGCGTCGCCGTTACGCGCAATCCCACACCGATATAGACAGGCACGGCGAGGTCAGCTAGCTTTCCATCGTCAACGAAGGTGGCGCGAAATGACCCGTCCGGACGTGCGTCGGTCTTCTTTACGAACAGCGGATAGGTATTGGATTTTATGTAGTCGACCGTGACGATATATCTACCATTCTCGACACTCATGCTCACGGGGCCGTAAGTTACATTTCCATTTACGTCGATTTGTCCAACGGCGAGCCTCATCGTTTCGTCGGGCAAGGCATTCAGAATGTCTTCTGGCTTGGCAGCCTTCCCGCCGATGGGCCTGACCGCTACGGGAGCTGGATCAAGGGGCTGATATCCAGAGGGTGGAGATAGCTTGCTTGCGTCGAAGTCGGCTGCGGCGCCTGCAGATAGAGCCGAATTTCGTGGATTGCCGTCGGAACTGGAAGACGCCTGCGGCCTGACGATAAACGAGGAAGCACAGCCCGACAGAAACACCACTGCAGATGCGACAACAGCAAGTGATGTGCTCGAGCATCCCTTCTTGATATTGATATTCATTATTTTCCCCGTGCGATGCCATGTTTGGACTAATCGCCAGATCTCCGGGACCGAGACTACACGTCGCGCGAATGCTGCGCAATAAGTCAAATCAATAAGAAACTGCCGCAAACCAACACTCGAATTCATCAGACGAAACGGCGCTCGACGCGAAGCATTAGAGCTTGAAATTTCGCGATACCTTCTGCCGCTCAATACACGACGGTGCGTAATGTCGCACTGGGCTCATTGAGCACACTGCATGACCAAAGCACCGCCGATACATCGTTTGCCGCGAGGTATACGCAGGATCAGTGACCGCCGTACGTCGTGCAGTAGCGGTTGAATGTATTCCCTTTCGAATTGACACCGGATATCGATCGATTTCCGTTTCCGAAATTCTGGACGGTTTCGTTTCAGCTCTGTCCGTTCGCGGCGGTCGGTGCCATTGATCGTAGTCGTGTTGCCACGCGTGCTCGCCGTCTCACGCCACGAACTGCCCGTCTGCCCGTTGTAACCGCTCACGGCCGTCAAGCCGCCCAACCTGTCGACGCTATATGTGTTACCGCTCTGGCCCGTGCATGCTTGCAAACTCGGACAGCTGATGCAGGTCGAGTACGCCGAGCAAGATGTCGCGAGAGTGACACCACGAATTTCGGCCCTGATTGTCTTTTTCATAACGGCCTCTCCAGCAACAGGCAAGAGAGAGACCTTGGGAATTCCAAACGAATTCAGACTCCAGCTTGGATCACGCGATATTTTTATGGATAATCGGCGTGATCTCACGCGCGACGGATTGCACAAACGCCATTGACCACTCTCGCCGTCGCTCTTCCGAACGACACACCCAATGCAAAGCACGACAACCCCGTCAGTTTTTCGGACACTGCTGAATCGAACCCGAAGCTGGATTCGGCATCACACCCGCGACTTCAAACGTTCGGACTTCTTGCCCCGTTGCGCTTGGAAGCAAGCCGCCATTGTTCTCGCAGCTTGGACGCTACCAGCCATAACCGGAGTAGTCTTAACTGACTGGCTCGGTAGCCATCGATCAGTCAAATATCTGCAAACAGCAATCCAGGAAGGCATTGGGCCACATATCTGGAACGTCTTTGCGGTGCTTGGGATGATCCTTGTCGGCCTGCTGATTGCGCTTCCTCGTCAGAGGTGGCTTGCGATCGCCGCATATCAGGTGCTACAGAATACCTATGCACTCGGGGCGTTGATGCTCGGGCTTCTTCTCGGCCAATGGATTTGCTTCACCGCCCCGCAGGATGCCAGCACACTGCACACCTATGTGCGTGTGACGGTATCAGGCCTGATGTTCGCGATGGCGTTCTGCTTGAATTTCTTGATCTGGTACACATCCTTTCTCATATCGCCGGCCCGCCTGAACACCGGCTTCATGCACGCAACCGTGCGGCTCGCTCCACGGTTCCGCTTGCTCATGGCCGCGGCGATAATGGCAACCGCACTTGTTTCACTCTATATCTATCTGGATAAGTAAACACGCGTCTGTTGCTCACCGATCCATAAGCTTCCGGCAGTTTGCCGGAATCGCGTGGATCCATGCGCGGCGGTTCAGCAGGTCAACTTGCGCCCCCAAATTCAGCCGGTTCGCGTAAAGCAGTTTCCCCCGGGTTTCGAGATGCGCCCGCCATTTTCCTCGTCGGCGAGTCAAGAAAAAGTCTGCAATAAGCAGCGTCGTTAATGCGAATCGCGTCGCTTGTGGTGGGCCTGGGTCTGTTGACGGCGTCTGATTTGCGCGTGCTCGAACGGCTCGCCGAAAACTTCGCTGCAGAGGTGCAATTACGCGAAATGCCGGATCGCGAAGGATGGGCAATTTCAACCGGGACGAACGGTAGCAACGCGCATCGGACGCTACGCGCAGTGAGCGATGCACGAGAAAGCCACCGGCCTGCCCGACGCATTTTGGCGTGAGTCCGCGCGGCCAGCACGCTATCGACGCGCCGCCGTTGCCAACAGAAAGTCCCTACACAGCGTTCGCTAAGCCGACGCGCACTAGCTCGCGTTGATCGAAATGCCGACACGACGCTTACACGACAACATGCGTTGAATCATCGCGGGAAGAAAACCGCCGCAACCCATTGATCTGACTGGCCCGCCCTACACGATTCGAACGTGTGACCTACGGCTTAGAAGGCCGTTGCTCTATCCAACTGAGCTAAGGGCGGTCGGGGAGAAAAGACACGGCCTGACGCGGACCGCATTCGGCGTCGGGCATTCGAGTCGCGCGTAAAGGCAACCGCACCACCTCACTCGAAGCCCCGAAACAAAACGGGCCCGGTATGGAACCGAGCCCGAAATTATACCCGATCATCGCGCCACATCACGCGAGGCGAGCCATCCCACCCTTAAAGCGGCTGCGGATGCAGCATGAACCAGCCGAGACAGAACACGCCGGCGATCACGCAATACACGCCGAACGACGCGAGCCGGCCACGCCCTTCGAAATAGCGCATCAGGAACCGCACGCTCAGGTACGCGGCGATCGCCGTCAGCACGCCGCCGAGCAGCGCATCGGCGAGCTGGCCGCGCGCATGAAACAGCTTCGGCAGTTCGAGCACACCCGCCGCGAAGATGATCGGCGTGCCGAGCAGGAACGAGAATTCCGCGGCCTTCTCGGCCGTCAACCCGGCCGCATTGCCGGCGATCATCGTCAGCCCGCTACGCGAAAAACCCGGAATCAGTGCGCCGATCTGTGCGAGACCCACGAAGAACGCCTGCTTGAAGGTCATTTTTTCGGGCGCCTGGTGCGCGCGGCTGCGCTGGATGCGATCGCCGAGCCACAGCAGCACGCCGTTCACGATCAGTGCGATCGCGACGATCCGCAGGTCGTGAAACACGCGTTCGATACGCTTCTCGAGCAGCAGCCCGACGATGCCGGTCGGGATCGTACCGATGATCAGCGCCCACATCAGGTGCCCGTCGTCGTTCTTGCGGCCGCCGAGTTGCGCGAAGAAGCCGCCGATCAACGCGATCCAGCGCGCACGGAAGTACCACAGCAACGCCAGCGCGGTGCCGAGGTGGAGAGCGACGAGGAACGGCAGCAGTTGCGGCGCGTGCTTGTCGATATGCATGCCGAACAGCGCCGGCACGAGCAGCGTATGGCCCAGACTGCTGACGGGAAAGAGTTCGGTGACGCCCTGCAGGACGCTCAGGAATACCAGAAACCAGAGACTCACGCGTCGGTCCTTTTAGTCGAGATTAAGCGGGAAGAAAGACGGACGACGCGATGCGCGTCCGAAAAAACGCGCCCCGATTATGCCGAGCCAGGATTACTGCGCCAAGGCATTTGGCAGGTTATTGCGGCAATGCACACAAACGCTTGCAATTTGTAAGCATGTAGAAAGCAAAAAGCCCGCCATTTGCATGGCGGGCCTGTCGACTTCGGCAGGAATTGCCGTCAGCGGCCGAGCTGATAGAAAAATAATACCGTGCTGCCGGTGAACATCCCGAACAGTGCGATACCCATTGCCATTGCCAGATCCATGGCCCCCTCCTCGAAGTGTCATGACCCGGCAACCTCACCGGTTTAGAGGCATTATCCGGACCGTTGACAATGTTAAAAACTCGCAATTTCCCGAGAAGGGTTTTCCCCGAGCCGTCGCGGCCCGATAATGGAACGCGCGTTGCTCCGTCCACCCGCCCAACCCGATTCGCCATGCCGACTTTCCAGCAACACGATATCCACGAACTTCACGCCGGCCCGTCGCTCGTCCGGGTCGCTCCGCAATTCGGCGGCCGCCTGCTGTCCTGGCACGTCGACGGCGAACCGGTCATCTTCTGGCCGGAAACGGCCGACTGGAGCAACCTCGCACGCGTGCGCGGCGGCAATCCGCTGTTGTTCCCGTTCCTCGGCCGCCACCGCGTCGACGGCGAACTCGGCCGCTGGCGCGACACCGCCGGCGTGGTCCGCGACCTGCCGATGCACGGCTTCGCGCGCGACCTGCCGTTCGACGCGCACCCGTCGACCGACGGCGCCGCCCTGTCGATGACGCTCGACGCAACCGACGCGCTGCGCGCGAGCTATCCGTTCGATTTCCGGTTCGAGACGACCTACCGGCTGGCCGACGCGCACACGCTCGACGTCGCGCTGACGACGACCAATCGCGGCGACACACCGCTGCCCTACTACGCCGGCCACCACTTCTATTTCGCGCTGCCGCACGGCGAACGGGCCGACACCACGCTCGAGCTGCCGCCGACCCGCCGTTGCCAGCAGCGCCCGGACGGTTCGATCAGCCCGCTCGAACCCGGCGAAGCGCACTACCGCCTCGACAATCCGGACATCCTCGACCGCTTCCACTGCCTCGACGGCGAACCGTCCACGTCGGTGCGCATCGTGATGCCGGGCCGCCGCCGCACGATCGAGATCGCGCTCGACGTACCGGGCTCGATCCCGTGGTACGCGGTCACGACCTGGACCGAAAAACCGGAGTCGGACTTCTATTGCGTCGAGCCGTGGCTCGGCCTGCCCGACGCGATCCACAACGGTCTCGGGCTGCGCATGCTCGCGCCGGGCGCGACCGAAACGGCCGCGCTGCGGATTCGCGTGACCCCGCTCGCGGGCTGATTTGCCGCGCGCCGAACCGGCACGCGACGGCCCCGGCAACGACCGAAACTGCGGTGCGCGGGTCGAACCCGTTAAAATCGGACGTTTTGTGTTGCCTGCCGCGTCACGCGCGGCAGGGTTTTGCGAGGTTCAATGTTCGGAACAACAACGAAGCGACTCTTCGCAGCCGCCTGCGCCGCCCTGCTCGCCGCGTGCGGCTCCGCGCCCGTCGGCCCCGGTTTCTATCGCGTCGAACGTGGCGACACGCTCTACAAGATCGCGCGCGACAACCGCACGTCGGTACAGAACGTCGTGCGCTGGAACCAGATGGCGAACCCCGACGCGATCGAAGTCGGCCAGGTGCTGCGCGTCGCGCCGCCGCCCGGCACGACCACTGCATCGACGCCGTCGACCACCGGCACCGGCAGCGCCGGCCGCGCGCGCCCGGCACCTTCCGCGCCGGTCGAATCGGCCGTCAAGCCGGCCACGAGCATTGCGCTGATCTGGCCGGCGGCCGGCAATGTGGTCCGCACGTTCGACGGCTCGAAATCGAAGGGGATCGACATCGCGAACGCGCCGGGCACGCCGGTGGTTGCGGCCGCGCCCGGCGTGGTGGTCTATGCCGGTAACGGGCTGCGCGGCTACGGCAACCTGATCATCCTGAAGCACAACGCGGATTACCTGACCGCCTACGCGCACAACCGCGCGCTGCTGGTGAAGGAAGGCCAGTCGGTTACACAGGGGCAGTCGATCGCGGAGATGGGCAACAGCGACAGCGAGCGCGTCGCGCTGCATTTCGAGCTGCGCTACGGCGGCCGCTCGATCGACCCGTCACGCTACCTGCCGGCGCGCTGAGCGCCCGACAGGCGACACGCGATGCCGGCGCGCATCGCGTGCCGTCGCGGCGAAAAACGGGAAAAGTTGAGTCAGCGCTTGCGCAGACGTCCGGTGAAACGGCCGGACAACGGATCGACGTGACGAGCAAACGCCACCAGCACACCGATTCCGATCAGGCTGAACCCCGCAGCTATCAGAAGCAAATCCATGGTCACATCACTGTTTTGTCGTGATCTTATGCGTCATTGTGGAATCGTGCACTGAGCCTTGGCTATTGGACGAGTCCGAACATTCCCTATCAGCAGACACCATTGTGGATTCGTCTGCGTGAAACGCTGATGTAAGCCGCGCGACCGACGCGACGTTCGACACCCAGGAGACAACGCGATGCTGCCCGACGCCGACCGCTACGACGACCTGCTCTCCCGCTTCCAGTGGGACATTCCGGCGCGCTACAACATCGGCGTGGACGTCTGCGACAAATGGGCCGACGGCAGCGGACGCCTCGCGCTGATCCACGAAACGGCGCAAGGCGACGTTTTTCGGATCACGTTCGACGACCTGAAGAATGCTTCTAACCGGCTCGCGAACAGCTTTGCGCGAGCCGGCCTGCGACGCGGCGACCGGATCGGCATCTTTCTCGCGCAGGGTCCCGAAACGGCCATTGCGCACCTCGCCGCCTACAAGCTCGGCGCGATCGCGGTGCCGCTCTTCACGCTGTTCGGCGTCGATGCGCTCGAGTACCGGCTCGCGAACAGCGAGGCCGCCGCGCTCGTGACCGACGCGGCCGGCTACGCGAAAATCGCGCCGCTGCGCGCGCAACTGCCGGCGCTGCACACCGTCTACTGCATCGGCGACGACGCGCCCGACGCACCGGGCGTACAGCGCTACGACACGGCGCTTGCCGCCGAAACGCCGGACTTCGTGCCGGCCGATACGGCCGCCGACGATCCGGCGGTGATCATCTACACGTCCGGCACGACGGGCAAACCGAAAGGCGCGCTGCACGCTCATCGCGTGCTGCTCGGCCATCTGCCGGGCGTCGAGATGTCGCAGCAATGCTTCCCGCGCGACGCGCGCCTGTTCTGGACGCCCGCCGACTGGGCATGGATCGGCGGACTGCTCGACGTGCTGCTGCCGTCATGGCATCACGGCGTGCCGGTGCTCGCGCGCCGCTTCGAAAAATTCGACGGTGACGCAGCGTTCGCGCTGATGGCGCGTCACGGCGTCACCCACGCCTTCCTGCCGCCCACCGCGCTGAAGCTGATGCGCGCCGTCGAGGCACCGCGCGAACGCTACGCGCTGTCGCTGAAATCGGTCGCGAGCGGCGGCGAATCGCTCGGCACCGAGCTGACCGCCTGGGGCCGCGACGCGCTGGGCGTGACGACCAACGAGTTCTACGGGCAAACCGAGTGCAACATGGTGCTGTCGTCGTGCGCGGCGCTGTTCGACGCGCAGCCCGGCGCGATCGGCAAGGCAGTGCCCGGGCACGCGGTCGCGATCGTCGATGCGGACGGCACGCCGCTGCCGCCCGGCATGGAAGGCCGCATCGCGGTGCGCCGCCCGGACCCGGTGATGTTCATCGAATACTGGCGTAACCCGGACGCGACGCGCGACAAGTTCGCGGGCGACTACCTGCTCACCGGCGATACGGGCACGATCGACGCCGACGGCTTCGTGCGCTTCGTCGGCCGCGACGACGACGTGATCACGAGCGCCGGCTACCGGATCGGCCCGGGGCCGATCGAGGACTGCCTGCTCACGCATCCGGCGGTGCGGATGGCGGCCGTCGTCGGCGTGCCCGACGCGACGCGTACCGAAATCGTCAAGGCGTTCGTCGTGCTGAACCCCGGCCACGCCGGCGACGACGCGCTCGTCGGCGCGCTGCAGGCGCATGTGCGCACGCGGCTCGCCGCGCACGAGTATCCGCGCGCGATCGCGTTCGTCGACAGCCTGCCGATGACCGCGACCGGGAAAATCGTGCGCCGCGCGCTGCGCGACGCGTGAGCGGCCCGCCGCACGCTCGGCCTGCCCGGCCGGATGGTTTATAGTGGCGCCACGCAGTCTTTCCAAGAATCCGATGTCCTCCGAACACCACGCCGCCGCGGGCGCGTCGCACAGCCCGCTCTACGCCAAACTCCTCGGCGAGACCGCCAAGATCGACTGGTGCGATCTCGAACGCTTCTTCGCGCAGGGCAAGCTGCTGTCCGTCGCGCGCGACCTCGATCTCGTCAGCGTCGCGGAAGCGGTCGCCAGCGACGATGCCGAACAGGTCACGCGTTGGCTGTCGGCCGGCCTCGTCGCGCGCATGCCGTCCGAAACCGCCGCCGACTACGCGGCGCGCAACCCCGAGCTGTGGGCGGTCGTCGTCTCGCCATGGGTCTGCGTGCAGGAACGCGCCTGACGCGTCCGCCATGTCCGAATCCGCGTTACCGCACGGGGCCGGCACCGGCTCGGCCACCGTCACGCACCGGCGCGTCCTCGCGCTCGCGTTCCCGATCGTCCTCGCGAACCTGACCCAGCCGATCCTCGGCGCGGTCGACACGGCCGTCGCGGGCCACCTCGACGGCGCGCAGTACCTCGGCGGCGTCGCGCTCGGCGGGCTGTTCTTCAATTTCGTGTTCTGGGGGTTCGGCTTCCTGCGGATGGGGACGACCGGCCTCGTCGCCCAGGCGCACGGCGCCGGCGACGACGCCGGGATCCGCCTGAACCTGCTGCGCGCGCTGATCGTCGCGTTCGCGCTCGGCGCCGCGGTGCTGGCGCTGCAGGTGCCGCTGCTGTCGTTCGCGCTGTCCGCGCTCGGCGGCAGCGATGCCGTGCGCGCGACGGCGCTCGCGTACAGCCATGCACGGATCTGGAGCGCACCGTTCGCGCTCGCGAACTACGTCGTGCTCGGCTATCTGCTCGGCATGCAACGCGTGCGGCTCGCGCTCGTCGCGCAGGTGTTCATCAATGCGGTGAACATCGGCGCCGTGCTGCTCTACGTGTACGGCTTCGGCTGGGGCATCGCCGGCATCGGCGCCGCGACCGCCACCGCGGACGCATGCGGCTTCGCGCTCGGCGCGTGGATACTGTGGCGGCTGCGCCCGCGCGGCCTGGCGCCGCTCGCGGTACGCGCGCTCGCCGACCGCGTCGCGCTCAAGCGGCTGATCGTACTCAATCGCGACATCTTCCTGCGCACGCTGTGCCTGCTCGGCGCCTTCGGCTGGTTCGCGCACCTCGGCGCGAAACAAGGCGACGCGACGCTTGCCGCGAACGCGCTGCTGCTGAATTTCCAGACCTTCATGGCGTATGGCCTCGACGGCTTCGCGCATGCGGCCGAGGCGCTCGTCGGCGCGGCAGCCGGCGCGCGCGACCGTCGCGCATTCCGGCAGGCCGTGCGCGTCACGCTGTTCTGGTCGGCACTCGGCGCGCTGCTGTTCGCGCTCGTCTACTGGGCGGCGGGCGGCTGGATCGTCGCGCGCCTGACCGACCAGGCCGAGATCCGTGCCGTCGCGCTGCGCTACCTGCCGTGGGCCGCGATCTCGCCGATCGTGTCGGTCTGGGGCTTCCTGCTCGACGGCGTGTTCATCGGCGCGACGCAAACGCAATCGCTGATGCGCGCGATGGTCGTGTCGTTCTCGATCTTCATCGCGGCCACGCTCGCCGCCGTCGGCACGCTCGGCAATCACGGACTCTGGTTCGCGCTGCTGCTGTTCATGGCCGCGCGCGGCGCGACGCTCGCGTGCTACCTGCCGGGGCTGTTGCGGCACATCGGCGCCGACGCGCATGCCGCGTCAACGGCACGCGCCTGATACCGGGCCCGGCGAGCGTTACTGCACCGGCTTCGGCGGCGGCGCGTCGAGCATCGACGGCGGCGTCATGTCGGTCGGCACGCCGTGATAGTCGGCCGGATCTTCCGGCGGGTGGCCACGGCGCGCCTGACGAGGATCGCTGGTGCAGGCGGCAAGGAGGGATGCGGCCAGCACGGCCAGCATGAAACGGGTCATCGGGTATGGCTCCGGAAAGCGGCGTGCCCTATCGCGCGCCGGACCGCGCCGAGTCTAGCGGAAATCCGGTTTCAGGGTCGCGCCGCGCATGTCCTACTATGTACGCATGGCGCTGTGCCGTGGAAAGGAGGCTGCCATGTCGTCTGAGGAAATTGCAGGCCTCATCGGCCTGTTCATCGGCCTGATGGTGCTGGTCGCGCTGTCGTACTTCGAGTCGCGCGAATACAAGCGGAGCCATGACGGCGAAGGGATGATCCACCACTGGATGGCGGAGCATCACCTGCTCGACTGGCGGCGCAAGCACTGAGCGAGCCGCGCTGCGGTCCGGCCCGCCCTCGGGCCGTTCGCAAACGTACCGTCCTGCGGCACGATAGCGGCTGCGTATCGCTGAAATTAACGGGGCCCGATACGCACTCGCCAACCGGATACACGAACGCCGCCGCGCGGCACTGACCGCGCGGCGGCGTTCGCTTGCGCGCGCCACGACGGGCGCGACGCGATTCGGACGGCTCAGCCCAGGAAGTGGCGGGCGTAGCGCGCGTTGATGTCCGACAGGCGGAACAGCGTCAGGAAATCCGCGCAGTTGAAATCGGGATCCCAGGCCGGTGCGCCGCAAATCTTCGCGCCGAGACGCAGGTAGCCCTTGATCAGCGGCGGCGGTGCGACGACAGTGCCCGTCTGCAGTTCGTCGACCGGCAGTGCCGTGTGCGGGAACGCGCGATATTCGGGCGCCGTCAGCGACCCGGCCGACAGCGACTGGTACAGGTTCGCCGCGTAATGGCCGCCGTCGGCCATCGACACGCTCGCGCAGCCGAGCATCGTCTCGTAGCCATTCTGCATCATGTACGCGCCCAGACCGCCCCACAGCGCCATGATGACGGCGCCGCTGCGGTAGTCGCTATGCACGCACGAGCGGCCGACCTCGACCATCTTGCCGCGCAGGTGCGTGAGGCGCGACAGGTCGAATTCGCCTTCGGCGTACAGACGGCCGACACGCGCCGCCTGGTGCGGCGGCAGCACGCGGTACGTGCCGACAACCTTCAGCGTGTCGAGATCGCGAACCAGCAGGTGGTCGCAGTACGCGTCGAACGGATCGACGTCGAGACCGGAGGGGCCACTGACCTGCGCGCCCATCTCTTCGGCGAACACGCTATAGCGCAAGCGCTGGGCTTCCCGCAACTCGTCTTCCGTACGCGCCCATGCGGCGCGCAGGCGATACTCCGATGTGACGGTTTCACTGGCGCGCGGCAGGTGGCGCCGCGACGTGTCGAGGGGCAGCGAGGCAAAAGGGAGCGTAGGCGTCGGCAGTTCTCGCATTAGGCTTTCCTGGTCGTAAGGAATAAGGCGACATGCCCGCCAATGTAGTAATCGGCCGTGACCGTTATGTGGCACGACCGTGTCCTTTCAATGACGTGTCGCCGAAATGACTTTAGCAGAAAGCTTGCGAAACCGTATGATCAATCCCTTCAAACCAATTCAGCCGGGCTTCACACCAGTTCGGGCGTCAATACCGCCCGCAAAACGGCCTGCCGGCTGCCGTCGCGCGTGCGGCTTGCGAGCCACACAATTCCGCCCTTCCTGACGCTCCAGCTGTCGTCGCCGCCGGCGATCAGCTGCGCGGCGACGCTGCCGAGCGTCGGCTGGTGTCCGACGATCACGACCGTCGGTGCGATCCCCTCCGGCCAGCCGGCCGCCGCCAGCACGTCGTCGACGCTGCCGCCCGGGGCGAGCGCGTCGACGGTCCGGTACTGGTCGGTCAGCGCCTCGACCGTCTGCACGGTGCGGGCCGCCGGGCTCGCGAGGATCACGCTGTTCGTTTCGAGCCGGCCGCGCAGCCATTTGGCCATCGCCTGCGCGTCCTTGCGGCCACGGACGGTCAGCTGGCGCGCGAGATCGCTCGTCGCGTAGTCTTCGGCTTCGGCATGGCGCCACAGGATCAGGTTCATCATGATGTTCTCCTTGCTTCGGCGAGCGGCCGCGCGCCGATGCGCACGGGCCGGCCGATCATCCGCTGGATTGTCGCAAATCGCGGTCAAATCGCGGCCGGTTCGCCGCCGCGGCATTTACCTGCAGACGGTGATTGACCGAATCGGATATGTACCGATATAATCTTTGGCTCGTCGGAGCGTAGCGCAGCCTGGTAGCGCATCTGATTTGGGATCAGAGGGTCGTAGGTTCGAATCCTATCGCTCCGACCAAGGAATCAAGGGGTTACGGTTAAACACCGTAGCCCCTTTTCCGTTTCTGGGCCCTGAACCACCCGCACGGATTCCCGGCTCGCGCACTTCAATTCATTGTAGGGATTCATTGGGGCGCCGACGCGACAACGCACGCGCCTCTGCCCGCAACCCGCGCGCGGCACTTTCGGGAACACGCGATAATGCGCGTGAACAACCCGCACCCGCGCATGAAAAACAACATTCTCAAGACCGCCCTCTGCGCGTCGCTGCTCGCGCTGGCGACCGCCGGCCACGCGTCGGCCAAGGCGCTCGACGATGCGCTCGACTGCCATTCGACCGGCCACAAGTTCGTCGCGCCGCTGCTCGCCGCCGGCGACATCCAGTCGGAGCCGATGCACGTCGAATCGAATTCCGTGAACGCGTTCCGCACGAACCGCTCGCTGACCGCATACGGTTTCGGCGTCTATGTCGTGCTGGGCTATCAGGCGAACGACCCGATCTTCCGCCCGGGCGACGGCACGCCGATTGGCGACTGGGCCTACGGCGTCGTGGTGCGCGGCACGAAGAGTTCGGTGGAAGAAGCCGTGCGCAAGGCCGGCAGCGACGCGACCGTCAAGCAGGCGTTCCCGTTCCTGACCGCGATCGTCTGCTCGCCGGATTGAGCGCGCCGTCAGGACGGCCGTGCGGCACGCCCGAGGGCGTCACCACCAACCCTCCCGTTCAACGGCCTCGCGGGCCCCGCAATCGGCCCGTTACGCGCCCGTATACACCACGCGATACGGGATACCGACCTTCTCCCACTCCGCCGCCTCCTGGCTGAGGCTGTAGTCGGTCAGCGGGTTCTGCTCGACCCATGAGCTCGGCAGACGCACTTCATACCCGCCCTTCTTCATCTGCGAAACGGAAATGTCGGGCAGCCCCGCATCGGTCCGGCGCCGGCACAGCAGCGCCGCGAGCCGCAGGCAGAACAGCAGCGGCCACTCGACCTCGCGCGCCTGCGACAGCTTGCCGAGCTTGCCTGCATGACCGAGCACGAGCGCGGCGAGCCGCGCCTGGTCGGTGCGCGAAAAACCCGGCATGTCCGCGTTGCTCGCGATATAGGCAGAATGCTTGTGATAAGCGCTGTGCGAGATCGACAGGCCGATCTCGTGCAATGCGGCCGCCCAGCCGATGAACATCCGCCCTTCCTCGCGCGCCTCGTCGTCTTCCTCCAGCTCGTCGTAGAAACGCCCCGCAAGCGCGCCGATCCGCTCGGCCTGCGCACGATCGACGCCGTAGCGGCGCGTGAAGCCCTCGACGGTTACGGCGCGCATGTCTTCGTGCTGCGTCCGGCCGAGCAGGTCGTATAGCACGCCGAGGCGCAGCGCGCCGTCGGTCGTATCGACATAGTCGACGCCGAGTTCCTCGAACACCGCGAGCATGATCGCGAGGCCGCCCGCGAGCACCGGCACGCGATCGGGCTTCAGCGCGATCAGCTTCAGCCGGTTGACGTTCTCCGACTTGATCAGCGCACGCTTCAGGCGCTCGAGGCCGCCGCGCGAAATGCCGTGCGTGATGCCCGGATCGTTGAAGCCGTTCGCCTCGACGAGTTCCGCGAGCGCACGCGCGGTGCCGGACGAACCGATCGCCTGGTCCCACCCCGCCTTCTTGTACTCGCTCGAAATGATCTGGATCTCGCGCTTGGCCGCGAGTTCGGCCTGCCGCATCGTGTATTCGTCGACGTTGCCGGCCGGAAAGAACGTGCGGCTGTGGCTCACGCAGCCGATATACAGACTCTCCATCACGATCGGCGTGTAGTGCGAGCCGATGATGAATTCGGTCGAGCCGCCGCCGATGTCGACGACGAGCCGCTTGCCGGCGCTCGCCGGCACCGAGTGCGCGGCGCCCGCATAAATCAGCCGCGCTTCTTCGCGGCCCGCGATCACTTCGATCGGGAACCCGAGTGCCGCTTCGGCCTCGCCGAGAAATTCGCCCGCGTTTTTCGCGACGCGCAGCGTATTGGTCGCCACCGCGCGCACGTGATCGGGATGGAAATCGCGCAGGCGCTCGCCGAACCGCTTGAGCGCCTCCCAGCCACGCTCCTGCGACGCGCGATCGAGCATCTTGTCGCTCGACAGGCCCGCGGCCAGCCGAACGGGCTCACGCAGCGCGTCGACGGGATAGATCTGGCTGCCCGCCGGCGTTTCCTCGACGCGGCCGACGATCAGCCGAAAGCTGTTCGAGCCGAGATCCACGGCAGCCAGCAAGTGGGGAGTTGTAACCATCAGAAGGGGGCTCCGTGCGCGTTCACCCGCGGCAGCCGGACCGGCAGCCCAGGGCGATCAATCAAAGGCGACATTTTAAGCGTGGAACGCTTGCCGTTGCCACGCTTCACGGGCATGCACACTGCTTGATTCCATATCGCCGAAACATTTATGAGACGAAAGGGTTACAGCGTAGAATTTGCCGATATAAAACCATTATTGTCATCAGCACGTCATCGTACCGTGAGAGTTTCCGAGCGTCCTTTCGAATCATCGCCTGAATCACCCCCTACTCTGCCGATGTCCGTCCGTTACCCGCTTCTCAATCGTGAACTCGGCATCCTCGGTTTCAACGAGCGCGTGCTGGCCCAAGCGGCCGATCCTCAAGTCCCGTTGCTCGAGCGCCTCCGCTTCATCTGCATCACCAGCAGCAACCTCGACGAATTCTTCGAAGTCCGCATGGCCGGCCTTCAGGAGCAGATCCGCGACAACCCCGGCGCGCTGACGCCCGACGGCATGTCGTTACAGCATGCTTACGACCTCGTCGTCGAACGCGCGCAGCGGCTCGTCCATCGACAGTACACGATGCTGCACGAAACCGTGCTGCCCGCGCTCGAACAGGAAGGCATCTACTTCCACGCGAGCGACACGTGGAACGACGAGCAGCTCGAATGGGCGCGGCACTACTTCCTCGACGAGCTGCTGCCCGTACTGACGCCGATCGGCCTCGATCCGGCCCACCCGTTCCCGCGCGTGCTGAACAAGAGCCTGAACTTCGTCGTCGAGCTCGAAGGCCGCGACGCGTTCGGCCGCCAGGCCGTGATGGGCATCGTGCAGGCGCCGCGCGCGCTGCCGCGCGTCGTGCGCATGCCGCATGCGCTGTCGGGTTTCGAGCACGGCTTCGTGCTGCTGAGCTCGTTCATGCAGCGCTTCGTCGGCGAACTCTTCCCGCAACTCGTCGTGAAGAGCTGCAACCAGTTCCGCATCACGCGCAACAGCGAGCTGTTCGTCGACGAAGACGAAATCACGAACCTGCGCGTCGCGCTGCAGGGCGAATTGCCCGCGCGCCACCTCGGCAACGCGGTGCGCCTCGAAGTGTCGGCCGACACGCCGCCGCATATCGTGCGGCGCCTGCTCGAGGAAAGCGAGCTCGGCGACAAGGACTGCTATCGCGTGGCCGGGTCCGTGAACCTCGTGCGGCTGATGCAGATTCCCGATCTCGTCGACCGCCCCGACCTGAAGTTCACGCCGTTCACCGCGTCGATTCCGGCCGCGGTCACGAACGCGCCGACGATGTTCGACGCGATCGACAACGGCGACGTCCTGCTGCACCATCCGTACGAGAGCTTCCAGCCCGTGCTCGAACTGCTGCAGCAGGCCGCGAAAGACCCGAGCGTCGTCGCGATCAAGCAGACGATCTACCGCACCGGCACCGACTCGCCGCTGATGGACGCGCTGATGGAAGCCGCGCGCAACGGCAAGGAAGTGACCGTCGTCGTCGAGCTGCTCGCGCGCTTCGACGAGGAAACCAACATCAACTGGGCGTCGCAGCTCGAAGCCGTCGGCGCGCATGTCGTGTACGGCGTGGTCGGCCACAAGTGCCACGCGAAGATGATGCTGATCGTGCGGCGCGTCGTGCAGGCCGGCAAGGCGTCGCTGCGCCGCTACGTGCACCTCGGCACCGGCAACTACCATCCGCGCACCGCACGCCTCTACACCGACTTCGGGCTGATGACGGCCGACCAGAAGATCTGCGAGGACGTCCATCACGTGTTCCAGCAACTGACGGGGATCGGCGGCGAGCTCACGCTGCACGAGCTGTGGCAGTCGCCGTTCACGCTGCATCCGCGCATCATCGACGCGATCCGCGTGGAGATCGACAATGCGCGCGCCGGCAAGCGCGCGCGCGTCGTCGCGAAGATGAACGCGCTGCTGGAGCCGTCGGTGATCGCCGCGCTGTACGAAGCGTCGCAGGCCGGCGTCAAGGTCGACCTGATCGTGCGCGGCGTCTGCGCGCTGAAGCCCGGCGTGCCGGGGCTGTCGGAAAACATCACGGTGCGCTCGATCGTCGGCCGTTTCCTCGAGCACCACCGGATCTACTACTTCCACGCGGGCGGCGCAGAGGACGTCTATCTGTCGAGCGCCGACTGGATGGATCGCAACCTGTTCCGCCGCGTCGAAGTCGCATTCCCGATCCGCGAGCGCAAGCTCAAGCGGCGCGTGATCGCCGAAGGGCTGTCGGTGTGCCTCGGCGACAACCAGTCGGCGTGGCAGATGCACAGCGACGGCCACTACCGCCGCCGCCGCGCCGGCAAGACGATCCGCAACGCGCAACTCGGGCTGCTCGCGAAATTCTGCTCGTAATGCGGCCGCGGCGCGCCGGTCGCGCGCCGCACGGCCATCGAAAAAAAAGCGCAGCCCGCGGGCTGCGCTTTTTTGTTGACCGGACATGCCGCTATGCAATCATGCTTCGTAAGCCGCCGGCCGGATCGCGATGATGCGCGAACCGGGGAACCGCGCGGTGAACGTACTGCCGCGTCCTTCCTCGCTCTGCACGTACAGATGCGCGTCGTGCCGCTGCAGCACGTGCTTGACGATCGCGAGCCCGAGGCCCGTGCCGCCCGTATCGCGCGAGCGGCTGCGATCGACACGGTAGAAGCGCTCGGTGAGCCGCGGCAGGTCGGCGGCCGGAATCCCGAAGCCGCTGTCCGTGACGGAAAACACGCCCTGCGCGCCCTCGCGCCGCCACGTGACGACGATCTTGCCGCCGTCCGGCGTATAACGGATCGCGTTCGTGACGAGATTCGCGAACGCGCTGAACAACTCCGTCTGCGCACCCGTGACGCCGAGCGTCTCGTCGATCGAGAACGCGATGTCGTGATGCCCGTTCGACAGCGTCTGCGCGTCCTCCTTCAGATGATCGAACACGGCGCGCATGTCGATCGCGCGATCGAGCGGCGGCTTGCTCTCGCCTTCCAGCTTCGCGAGCACCAGCAGGTCGGTCACGATGTGCCGCATCCGCGACGCCTGCTGCTCCATCATGTCGAGATAGCGCGCGCGGTCTTCCTCGTTCAGCGGCAGTTCGCGCATCGTCTCGAGGAAGCCCGACAGCACGGTGAGCGGTGTCTTCAGCTCGTGCGACACGTTCGCGACGAAGTCGCGCCGCATCGCGTCGGTCCGCTCGAGCTCGGTGATGTCCTGCGTGAGCAGCAGCTTGCGGTTCTCGCCGTACGGGAACACCTGCACGGCCAGCACGTTCTGTCGCGAATCGCCCATGCCGCGCATCAAGAGCGTCTCGTCGTAATGCTGCGCATTCAGGTAGCGGACGAAATCGGGATGGCGCACCAGGTTCGTGATGTGCTGGCGCAGGTCGCGCTTCGCATCGAGGCCGAAATGAACCTCGGCGATCGCGTTGCACCACTCGATCTGGTCGTGGTCGTCGAGCATCGCGACGCCGTTCGGCGACGCCTGGATCGCCTGGATGAAGCGCGAATGCTGCTGTTCGACCTGCCGCACCTGCGCATGCCACTGCTTCGCGAGCTTGTGCAGGCGATAGTAGATCTCGCCCCAGATGCCCGGCGCACTCGGCACTTCGCCGTAGACCGGCGCGTCGAGCAGGCGCCACAGACGCTGCGTATGGAAGGTGCTGAAAAAGCCCTGCGCGATCAGCATCACGACCACGAACACGAGGCCCGCGGTCGGGCCGGCGAAGACGCCGACCAATACGCCGATCAGCACGAGCAGCACGAGCGACACCAGAAAGCGCGCCCAGATGATGTTCATGATTCAGCGTCCGAAAGAATGAACGGCATGCCGCGGCACACGGCATGTCCGGATACGTTACGCGTGCTTGGCGAGCCGGTAGCCACTGCCGCGCACGGTCTCGATCATCGCATCGCAACCGGCCGGTTTCAAGGCCGCGCGCAATCGTTTGATGTGCACGTCGACGGTACGCTCCTCGACGAACACGTGGTCGCCCCACACCTGGTCGAGCAGTTGCGTGCGGCTGTGCACGCGTTCCGGATGCGTCATGAAGAAATGCAGCAGGCGGAACTCGGTCGGACCGAGATCGAGCTTGATCTCGCTGCCGTCGCCGTGCGCGGCGACGCGATGCGTGGCCGGGTCGAGACGCAGGCCGTTGATCGACACGACGTCCTCGGTCAGCTGCGGCGCGCGGCGGCGCAGCACGGCCTTGATCCGCGCCATCAGCTCCTTCGGCGAGAACGGCTTCGTCACGTAGTCGTCCGCGCCGATTTCGAGGCCGAGCACCTTGTCCTGCTCGTCGCCGCGAGCAGTCAGCATGATGATCGGAATGTGTTTGGTCCGTTCGTTGTTGCGCAGGTCGCGCGCGAACGCGATACCGGACTTGCCCGGCAGCATCCAGTCGAGCAGCACGAGATCGGGCAGCACATCGCTGATCAGGTTCTGCGCCTGTTCGGCGTTGTACGCACGGATCGGGCAGTGACCGGCGTGCTGGAGATTCACCGAGATCAGTTCGGAAATCGCGGGCTCATCTTCAACGACGAGAATGTTGCTGGGCATCGGCACCTCTTTTTTTCCTGTGCTGGGTCGTGTTAACTGTTGGCTTCACGGTCGAGCGTGTCGCGCGGCTGGTGCCGCACGTCCGTGCCCTTCACGATGTAGATGATGAATTCGGCGATGTTCTTCGCGTGGTCGCCGATCCGCTCGATCGCCTTCGCGATGAACAGGTACTCGAGACCGACCGAGATCGTGCGCGGATCTTCCTGCATGTACGACACGAGCTTGCGCACGAACGCGCGAAATTCGAGGTCGATCTCCTTGTCGTCCTTGACGATCTGCGCGGCCGCGACCGTGTCGAGGCGTGCAAACGCGTCGAGCGCGCGGCGCAGGATCGTCACGGCCATCTCGCCCGACACCTTGATCTCGGCGATGTTGACCGTGCGCGCGGCCGGCTCGTCGACCAGGCGGCGCACGCGCTTCGCGATCTTCTCGGCTTCGTCGCCGGCGCGCTCGAGGTTCGTAATCGTTTTCGAAATCGACATCAAAAGGCGCAGGTCACGCGCAGCAGGCTGCCTCCGCGCGATGATGTTGCCGCACTCCTGGTCGATGTCGACTTCCATCGTATTCAGGATCTCTTCGTTCGCGATCACCTTCTCGGCGGCATCGCGGTCGAATTCGTTCAGCGCGTGCATCGCGCCGACGATCTGCGACTCGACGAGCCCGCCCATTTCCAGCACCTTCGACGACACGGCATTCAGGTCCGCGTCGAACTGGCTCGACAGATGTTTATCCGACATGGCTGTTGTTCTCCGTCATCAGCCGAAACGGCCGGTGATGTAGTCTTCCGTTTCCTTGCGTACCGGCTTGATGAAGATCTTTTCGGTTTCGCCGAACTCGATCAGCTCGCCCAGGTACATGTAGGCCGTGTAATCCGAGCAGCGTGCGGCCTGCTGCATGTTGTGCGTGACGATCACGACCGTGTAGTCGCTCTTCAGCTCCGCGATCAGCTCTTCGATGCGGCCCGTCGAGATCGGGTCGAGTGCCGAGCACGGCTCGTCGAGCAGCAACACTTCCGGACGGATTGCAATGCCGCGCGCGATGCACAGACGCTGTTGCTGGCCGCCCGACAGGCCGTAGCCGCTCTGGCCCAGCTTGTCCTTCACTTCGTTCCACAGCGCGGCCTTCGTGAGCGCCCACTCGACGCGATCGTCCATTTCCGAACGCGTGAGCTTTTCGAACATCTTCACGCCGAACGCGATGTTGTCGTAGATCGACATCGGGAACGGGGTCGGCTTCTGGAACACCATGCCGATGCGCGCGCGCAGCAGCGAGATGTCGCGCTTCGTCGTCAGCAGGTTCTCGCCGTCCATCAGGATTTCGCCTTCGGCGCGCTGCTCCGGATAGAGCGCGAACATCTTGTTGAACGTGCGCAGCAGCGTCGACTTGCCGCAACCCGACGGACCGATGAACGCGGTCACCTTGCCGTCCGGAATGCGCAGGTTGATGTTCTTCAGCGCATGGAACTTGTTGTAGAAGAAGTTGAGGTTGTTGACCTCGATCTTCGCGTTCAGCGGCGCGAGCGGGCGATCGTTCGCCGCGTCATGCGTGCCGGCGGGCGCAGCGGTGCGCTCGACGGGATTCAGGTGGCTCTCTGCCATATTCATCGGATTGCTCCGCCGTTACTTTTTCGAGAAGATCGAGCGCGCCAGGACGTTGAGTCCGAGCACCCCGAGCGTAATCAGGAACACGCCCGCCCATGCGAGCGACTGCCATTCTGCGAACGGGCTCATCGCGAACTTGTAGATCGTGACGGGCAGGTTCGCCATCGGCTGGCTCATGTCCCACGAGAAGAACTGGTTCGACAGAGCCGTGAACAGCAGCGGCGCCGTTTCGCCGGCAATCCGTGCGACCGCGAGCAGCACGCCCGTCACGATCCCGCCGACCGATGCGCGCAGCGTAATCTTCAGCACCATGCGCCACTTCGGCGTACCGAGCGCGAAGGCCGCTTCGCGCAGCGCGTTCGGCACGAGCTTCAGCATGTTCTCGGTCGTGCGGATCACGATCGGAATCTGCAGCAGCGCGAGCGCGATCACGCCGGCCCAGCCCGAGAAGCGCCCCGACTTCGCGACGACGATCGCGTACACGAACAGGCCGATGACGATCGACGGCGCCGACAGCAGGATGTCGTTGATGAAGCGGATCGTGCTTGCCAGCAGGTTCTTCTGGCCGTATTCGGCGAGATAGACGCCCGCGAGGATGCCGATCGGCGTGCCGACCAGCGTGCCGAAACCGCACAGCAGCAGGCTGCCGACGATCGCGTTCGCGAGACCGCCGCCTTCCGTGTTCGGTGCCGGCGTCGATTCGGTGAACAGCTGCAGCGACAGGCCGCCGATACCGAGGTGGATCGTCGTGTAGAGAATCCACACGAGCCACAGCAGGCCGAATGCCATCGCACCGAGCGCCGCCGCGAGCGCGATCGCGTTGATGGCCTTGCGCTTGCGTTGCAGGCGGTTGCGCATCGCTTCGAGCACGGCGCCGTCGGCCCCCGGGAAATTCATGATGGGCTCGCTCATTTCTTGCCCTCTCCCTTCTCGAGACGAAGCAACAGCAGTTTGGAGATGGACAGCACGATGAACGTGATCACGAACAGGATCAGGCCCAGTTCCATCAGCGCGGACGTATGCAGGCCCGGTTGCGCTTCGGCGAATTCGTTCGCGAGCGCCGACGTGATGCTGTTGCCCGGCGCGAACAGCGACACGCTGTCGAGCAGGTTCGTGTTGCCGATCACGAAGGTCACGGCCATCGTCTCGCCGAGCGCGCGGCCGAGGCCGAGCATCACGCCGCCGATCACGCCGGTCTTCGTATAGGGCAGCACGACCTTCCACATCACTTCCCAGGTCGTGCAGCCGATCCCGTACGCCGATTCCTTCAGCAGCACGGGCGTGACCTCGAACACGTCGCGCATCACCGACGCGATGTACGGGATGATCATGATCGCAAGGATCACGCCGGCCGCGAGGATGCCGATGCCGATCGGCGGGCCGGACGTGAGCGGACCGAGCACCCAGACGTCCTTGAACAGGCGGCCGAGCGGCTTCTGGAAGTATTCGGCGAAGATCGGCGCGAACACGAGCAGGCCCCACATGCCGTACACGATCGACGGAATCGCGGCGAGCAGCTCGATCGCGATGCCGAGCGGGCGGCGCAGCCAGACGGGCGACAATTCGGTGAGGAACAGTGCGATGCCGAAGCTGACCGGCACCGCGATGACGAGCGCAATGACCGACGTCACGATCGTGCCGTAGATCGGCACGAGTGCGCCGTAGACGTCCGAGTTGGGATCCCACTCGGATTGCCACAGGAAGCCGAGGCCGAACTTCTGGATGGTCGGCATCGACGCAATGATCAGGGAAACGATGATCCCGCCCAGCAGCAGCAGGGTCACGATCGCGGCGAGCCGAGCGAGGCCGCCGAACAGGACATCCCCGAGACGGCTCGGCGCGTGCTGCGCACCGTCGGGCGATCGGGAGGACGTGTAGGAAATATCAGACATGGGTGCCTGCTTTTGATTGCCGGGCGCCATAACGCCCGGCTTTACCGCACACACTGCCCGACCGGCACGGCCGGGCAGCGAACCGCTGCATTGCTTACTCGGCGGCGACCGGCTTGCCCGAAGCGTCCGTCACCTTCGCCTTCCACTGCTTGCGGATTTCCGTCTCGACAGCCGACGGCAGCGAGATGTAATCGAGGCTGTCAGCAGCCTTCTCGCCATTCTTGAACGCCCAGCTGAAGAACTTCAGCGTTTCGGCGCCCTGCTCCGGCTTTTCCTGCTTCGCGTGCAGCAGCACGAACGTTGCGCCGACGACCGGCCATGCTTCCTTGCCCGGCTGGTTCGTCAGGATCTGGTAGAACGACTTCGACCAGTTCGCGCCTGCAGCAGCGGCCTTGAACGTTTCCGTCTTCGGCTCGACCACCGTGCCCGTCGAGTTCTTCAGGGCCGTGTAGATCATGTTGTTCTTCTTCGCGTACGCCCATTCGACGTAGCCGATCGCGCCCGGCAGGCGCTGCACGAAGGCTGCAACGCCGTCGTTGCCCTTGCCGCCCGTGCCCGTCGGCCAGTTGACCGTCGTGCCTTCGCCGATCTTCGACTTCCACTCGTCGTTGACCTTCGACAGGTAGTTCGTCCAGATGAAGCTCGTGCCCGAACCGTCAGCGCGGCGAACCACGGCGATGTCCGTATCCGGCAGCTTGACCTTCGGGTTCAGCGCGGCGATCGCCGGGTCGTTCCACTTCTTGATCTTGCCGAGGTAGATGTCGCCGAGCACCGGGCCCGACAGCGTCAGTTCGCCGGCCTTCAGGCCCGGCACGTTGACGACCGGCACCACGCCGCCGACCACCGTCGGGAACTGGAACAGGCCTTCCTTCGCGAGCTCGTCATCCTTCAGCGGAGCGTCCGAACCGGCAAAATCGACCGTCTTCGCGACGATCTGCTTCAGGCCGCCCGACGAGCCGATACCTTGGTAGTTGACTTTCGAACCGCCGGACTGCTGGTAGTCGGCAGCCCATTTCGTATAGATCGGCATCGCGAACGTGCTGCCTGCGCCCGTGATGTCGGCAGCGTGGGCGGCGACGGCGAAAAGCGCGCCAGCCAGGCCGGCAATCGCGGTTTGCATCAATTTCATGAGACCTCCAGTGTGTGAGCGGATGACTACGGCACCGCGAAGGTTAGGGGCTGCTCATGACGGTAATGTGACAATCGATGAAACTGGCGTGACAGTAACATGACTGGTTGAAAGGGAGTAGCGGGCGCCGCGCGGGCGCTGTCTGGACGGCGCCGAAGCGGCAATGGCGGCAAGAATTGCCTGCCCGGGAAGGACGTCGCGGGCACCCGTTTCGCGGGTGCGCCGGCGGATCGTAGCGCAGCGTCGGCAGCGCGGGAAGCCCCCGCCGGCAGCGGCCGGAGATTCGGGGTCGGAGGATTTATCTGGTCGAACGAATGCGTGCGTGGAAACGCGCTTCTATTAATATCGCAAACCTTTGCGTCTGACGAAATGACGGCGCCTCGAGGGCGCCGCTTGCCGTCTCGCGAGATGCCGGTGCGCGGGCGGCAACCCCACCCCGCACCGGCAACCTGCTTCAGGTTGTCGCAGCGCGCACCGCGTCCGCGATCGTCTCTGCGTGGCGCACCGCATCGGCGGCCTGCTGCGCTTCGACCATCACGCGCAGCACGGGCTCCGTGCCCGAGGCGCGGATCAGCACGCGGCCGCTGCCGGCGAGCGCGGCTTCGGCTGCATCGATCGCCGCGCGAATCGATGCGCTGCCCTTCCAGTCGGCGCCCGGCTTCATCCGCACGTTGATCAGCTTCTGCGGGAACAGCGTGACGCCGTCGAGCATCTGCGCGAGCGTGCGGCCGCTGCGCTTCAGCGCGGCCAGCACGAGCAGCGCCGACACAATGCCGTCGCCGGTCGAGTGCCGGTCGAGCGACAGGATGTGCCCCGACCCTTCCGCGCCGAGCTGCCAGCCGTGCTCGCGCAACTGCTCGAGCACGTAGCGGTCGCCGACCGCCGCACGGACGAACTTCACGCCCTCGCGCTGCAGCGCGACTTCGACGGCGAGGTTCGTCATCAGCGTGCCGACCGCGCCGTCGACCTTGCCGTCGGTCGCGATCCGGTCCTTCACCAGCACGTAGAGCAGCTCGTCGCCGTTGTACAGGCGCCCTGCCGCGTCGACGACCTGCAGGCGGTCCGCATCGCCGTCGAGCGCAATGCCGAGATCGGCGTGGTTCGCGCGCACCGCACGCACCAGCGCGTCCGGCGCGGTCGCCCCGACGCCGTCGTTGATGTTGAAGCCGTTCGGCGCGACGCCGATCGGGATGACATCCGCGCCGAGTTCGTGGAACACGTGCGGCGCGATCTGGTACGCGGCGCCGTGCGCGCAATCGATCACGAGCTTCAGCCCGCGCAGGTCGAACGCGGCCGGGAACGTGCTCTTGCAGAACTCGATGTAGCGTCCGGCTGCGTCGTCGAGGCGGCGCGCCTTGCCGAGACCGTCGGACGACGCGCATTCGAGCGGCTTGTCGAGCCACGCTTCGATCGCGGCTTCGGTGTCGTCGGGCAGTTTGTTGCCGTCAGCCGAGAAAAACTTGATTCCGTTGTCGTGATACGGGTTGTGCGACGCGCTGATCACGACGCCGGCCGACAGGCGCAGCGCGCGCGTCAGATAGGCGACGCCCGGCGTCGGCATCGGGCCGGCCAGCATCACGTCGACGCCGGCCGCCGAGAACCCGGCCTCGAGTGCGGCTTCGAGCATGTAGCCCGACACCCGCGTGTCCTTGCCGATCAGCACGGTCGGACGCGAGCCTGCCGCGACGTCGGCCGAGCCGGCCAGTACCTTGCCGGCCGCATAGCCGAGGCGCAATACGAAATCCGGCGTGATGGGCGCGTCGCCCACCGTGCCGCGAATGCCGTCCGTGCCGAAATATCGACGTCCCATGGGGTCCTTCCTCCTTCGTTTTCTGACTTATCGTTGCCGTGCGGCTTCGCGCACGGCATTCCAGACTTTCAGTGCATCGACCGTCGCCGCGACGTCGTGCACGCGCACGATCGCGGCGCCACGCGCGACCGCGCACAATGCGGCCGCGATACTCGCCGCGACGCGCTCCAGCGGCGGCTTGCCGCCAATCACCGCGCCGAGCATCGACTTGCGCGACATGCCCGCGAGTATCGGATACGCGCGCCCGTCGGGCCGCGCAGGCGCCGTGTCCGGCAACGCGGCCAGCAGCGCATAGTTGTCGTCGACCACTGCCTTGCCGAACCCGAAGCCGGGATCGACGCAGATCCGCTCCGCCGCCACCCCTGCATCGCGCAGCGCCTGCGCGCGCTCGGCGAGAAAGTCGCGCACGTCGGTCACGACGTCGCCGTAGTCGGGTTCGCCGATCTGCATCGTCTGCGGCTCGCCGAGCATGTGCATCGCGCACAGCCCGCTGTTGCCGTCGCGCACGGCGTCGATCGCGCCCGGCTGGCGGAACCCCCAGATGTCGTTGATCAGGTCCGCGCCGGCGGCCAGCGCCGCGCGCATCACGGCCGGCTTGTAGGTGTCGATCGACAGCGGCACGTTCAGCGGTCGCAGCGCCTCGACGAGCGGGATCACGCGCGCGAGCTCCTCGTCGAGCGGCACGGGCGGCGCGCCGGGGCGCGTCGATTCACCGCCGATGTCGAGGAGGTCCGCACCTTCGGCAATCATCCGCTCGGCCTGGCGCAACGCATCGTCGCGCGCAAGGAAGCGGCCGCCGTCGGAAAACGAATCGGGCGTAGCGTTGAGAATGCCCATCACGAGCGGGCGTTCGAACGTCAGCTCGAAGCGGCCGCACTGGAGTGGCGCGGGAATGGACGGGGACACTGCGGAATCGGACACGAGCGACTGGCGTGGATGAATGCAAAACGGGCCGGTGTGAAGCCACACCAGCCCGTGAACGGTGCTAAAGCGGAGGGATTACGCCGCCGGCGAAGCCGGCGCCGGCGCGTTGCCGGGCTTGACCTCGGCGCTGCTGCCACCGCCCGACGAATCGCCGCCAACAGCCGGCGAACTCTTCGGCGAGCGCGGCGGACGGCCTTCCATGATGTCGTTGATCTGATCGGCGTCGATCGTTTCCCACTCCATCAGCGCAGCCGTCATCGCTTCGACCTTGTCGCGGTTTTCGTCCAGCAGGCGCCGCGCAAGGCTGTACTGTTCGTCGAGCACGCGGCGGATTTCCGAGTCGACCTTCTGCTGCGTCGCTTCCGAAATCGTGCGCGTGAAACCACGGCCGAACGGCGATGCGTCGTTCTCGTCGTCGACGTAGACCATCGGCCCGAGTGCATCGGTCATGCCGAACCGGGCGACCATCGCACGCGCCGTCTGCGTTGCCTTGTTGAAGTCGTCCGACGCGCCGGTGCTGACGAGGTTCATGAACAGCTCTTCCGCCACGCGGCCACCGAACAGGATCGCGAGGCGATCCATCAGGTAGTCCTTCGAGTACGTCTCGTTGTCATGCTCCGGCAGCTGCCACGTGACGCCCAGCGCACGGCCGCGCGGAATGATCGTGACCTTGTGCACCGGGTCGGCCTTCGGCAGCAGCTTCGCGATCACCGCGTGGCCCGACTCGTGATAGGCGGTTGCGCGCTTCGCTTCCTCGCGGATCACGGCCGACTTGCGTTCCGGACCCATGAAGATCTTGTCCTTCGCGTCCTCGAAATCCTGCATCTCGACGATGCGCTTGCCACGGCGTGCGGCGAACAGCGCTGCCTCGTTCACGAGGTTCGCGAGATCGGCGCCCGAGAAGCCCGGCGTACCGCGTGCGATGACTGCGGCATCGACGTCGTTCGAGATCGGCACCTTGCGCAGGTGCACGCGCATGATCTGCTCGCGGCCGCGGATGTCCGGCAGGCCGACATAGACCTGGCGGTCGAAACGGCCCGGACGCAGCAGCGCCTTGTCGAGCACGTCGGAACGGTTGGTCGCGGCGATCACGATCACGCCCGAGTTCGCCTCGAAGCCGTCCATTTCGACGAGCATCTGGTTCAGCGTCTGTTCGCGTTCGTCGTTGCCGCCGCCCATGCCGGCGCCGCGATGACGGCCGACCGCGTCGATTTCGTCGATGAACACGATGCACGGTGCATGCTTCTTCGCCTGCTCGAACATGTCGCGCACGCGGGCCGCGCCGACGCCGACGAACATTTCGACGAAGTCCGAACCCGAGATGCTGAAGAACGGCACCTTCGCTTCACCCGCGATCGCGCGGGCCAGCAGCGTCTTGCCGGTACCCGGAGGACCGACGAGCAGCACGCCGCGCGGAATGCGACCGCCCAGCTTCTGGAATTTCTGCGGATCGCGCAGGAAGTCGACGAGCTCGGACACTTCTTCCTTCGCTTCGTCGCAGCCCGCGACGTCGGAGAAGTTCACCGCGTTGTTGTTCTCGTCGATCAGCCGCGCACGCGATTTCCCGAACGAGAATGCGCCGCCTTTGCCGCCCCCCTGCATCTGCCTCATCATGTAGAACCAGAACACGATGATCAGGATCGTCGGCCCGAGGTAGTACAGCGCGGACATCAGCGCGTTCGGCTCGTCGTCGGCCTTGCCGCTGACTTGCACGCCGTACTTCATCAGATCGCCAACCATCCAGATGTCGCCGGGCGACACGATCTGGTATTTCTGGCCATCAGCCGGAGTGACGGTGAGGTTACGCCCCTGAACGATGACGTTCTTGACCTTGCCGCTCTTGGCGTCGTCCATGAACTGCGAATAGGACACGCCTTCCTGGACGCGGGGCTTGTCGAACTGCTTGAACACCGTAAACAGCACCAGTGCGATCACCAGCCACACCGCTGCCTTCGAAAACATATTGTTGTTCAAAGCACCACTCCTTCACTCGTAGACGAGCGCCTACATTTTCCTTGCGGCGCCCCTCGGTCATTCTAATCCAGTCCGACCACCCTCGCCATAAGCATTGACAACCGGCGCGATAGCGCTTCGCTTGTCTGGCAAGGGCCGGAGCCCGTTTGCGGCATCGTGCCCCGCATCAACGCGGATGCTTCAGCTGCCGACCCAAAATGAACGTTTCGGACGATTTGTCGCGGGATGCCTTGGGCTTGCGCGGCGCGACAACCTTAAACTGCTGCTTGAACTTCTCGACGATCTGGCTGTAGCCGCTGCCGTGAAAGCATTTCACGAGCAGCGCACCGTCCGGCTTCAGATGGTTCTGCGCGAATTCGAGCGCCAGATCGCAGAGATGCTCGATGCGCGCCGCGTCTGCCGAGGCCACGCCGGAGAGGTTGGGGGCCATGTCGGAAATAACAAGGTCCACCTCGCGCCCTTCGAGCACTTCCTCGAGTTGCTGGAGGACGTCGTCCTCGCGGAAGTCGCCCTGGAGGAAGTGAACGTCGGCGATCGGCTCCATCGGCAGGATGTCGAGCGCCACGATCGTGCCGTCGATGCCGCCTTCGCGCTCCGCGTCACGCTTCTTGCCCTGCGCGAGCTTGTTGCGGGCATACTGGCTCCAGCTGCCCGGCGTGGCGCCAAGGTCGACGATCACCTGGCCCGGACGGATCAGCTTGTCCTGTTCGTCGATTTCCTTCAGCTTGTACGCGGCACGCGCGCGATAGCCCTCCCGCTGCGCCATTTTGACGTACGGGTCGTTGATGTGGTCGTGCAGCCAGTGCTGGTTGAAGCGGTTTTTTGCCATTCGAGAGAGAGAGATTGCTGCCAATTGCTTCGTGAAGCCGCGCTTTTAGCGGATAATACGCGTCTTCTTCGCGCGGCTGCGGCCCCTTTTCGGGCCCAAGCCGCGATTTTACGTGGTTTCGGCGCACGGCTGACGCGGTAACTTCCCGCAATCGCCATTCAGTCAGCGCGCCCTTATTTAGATTTCGACATTTCCATGCCCGCCCTTTCGCTTTCTCCCGCCGAGCGCTCCGCGCTGCGCTCCCAGGCCCATGCGCTCAAGCCCGTCGTGCTGATCGGCGCCGAAGGGCTGACCGACGCCGTGCTGAAGGAAATCAAGGTGCACCTCAATGCGCACCAGCTGATCAAGATCCGCGTGTTCGGCGACGAACGCGACGAACGCATCGCGATCTACGACGAGATCTGCGACCGCCTGAGCGCGGCGCCGATCCAGCACATCGGCAAGCTGCTGGTGATCTGGAAGCCGGAAGCCGCCGCAGCGGCCCCGGCCCGCGGCCGTCGTGCCGGCACGCTGCCGAGCGCGGCCGAAGCCGTCGACGACAAGAAAGGCCGCGCACCGCGCACGGTCAAGGTCGTCAAGGTGTCGCCGAACGCAAGCCCCGTGCGCCGCCCGAAGCCGACGAAGGTCGTCGTGCGCGGCAACGAGCGCGTGACGGCAGGCGGCACCGTGAAGCGTGCGAAAAAGCGCCAGGCCAGCACCAAGCGTCCGTTCCAGGACAAGTAATCACGCATGCGGCACGGGGCATCCCGTGCCGCCCTGCCCGCGCGGCGCTCAGGCGTCGCGCGCCGGCAGACGCCAGATCAGCATCAGCCCCAGCACGCTCTCGACGAGATAGAACACGCTCGAGACGCCGTGCAGCATCCCGAAGCGGCTTGCATACGGCGAGTTCGCGATATCGGTGCCCGCATCCATCGCGGCCACCCGCAGCGCGTTCATGAACGGCTGCAGCGCAAAATACCCGACCAGCACGCACACGACCATCGCGGCAACGACCCAGCGCACGCGGCGATATTCGCTGCTGCCGCGCCGTACCTGCTGGTTCGACAACGCGAGCAGCAGCACGCCGCACACGACACCGAGGATCGCCTCGATACGGAACAGCTGGGCGGCGACCGATCCGGCCGTCATCCGCTCCAGCGTCTTGAACAATACGGGCGCGACCGCATACCCGATCGTCAGCAGGCTGCCGACCCACACGGCCGACAGCAGACGGAACACGCGATGCGGCATCACGTCGCCCCGTCTCAGACGTAGCTGACCGAAATGATTTCGTACTCGCGCACGCCGCTCGGCGCCTGCACGGCCGCGACGTCGCCCTCGGACTTGCCGATCAGTGCACGCGCGATCGGCGAGCTGACCGAGATCAGGCCGTGATCGATATCGGCTTCGTCGTCGCCGACGATCTGGTACTTGACGGTGTCGCCCGACTCGAGATCCTCGAGTTCGACCGTCGCGGCAAACACCACGCGGCCATCGGCGTCGAGCACCGTGGGATCGATGACTTGCGCGGCGGACAGCTTCGATTCGAGTTCCGCGATGCGACCCTCGATGAAACCCTGCTTTTCCTTCGCGGCATCGTATTCGGCGTTTTCGGACAGATCGCCCTGTGCGCGTGCCTCCGCGATCGCGTTGATCACGGCCGGCCGCTCGACGGACTTGAGGCGCTGCAATTCATCGCGCAGTTGCCCTGCGCCACGCTTTGTCAACGGAATGGTGCTCATAAACGGCTCAATCGCTAAAAACGGCTATAAAAAAAATCACCGCGATTAAGCGCGTTTCCGATGCACTGGAAACACCGCCTAATCGCGGCACGTGTTGCTTCGACAGGTAACTGACTGCTTAGTTTAGGCGAGCGTGAAGACCTTGTAAATCATAGACTTCCAGATCCTTCAGGTAGCGCAAACCTTCGACAGCCGCGCGCGCGCCCGACATCGTCGTGTAGTACGTGACCTTGTGCGCCTGCGCGCTCATGCGGATCGAACGCGAATCGGCGATCGCCTGGCGCGTCTCGTCGACCGTCGTGAACACGAGGGCAATCTCGCCGTTCTTGATCATGTCGACGATGTGCGGACGGCCGTCCTTCACCTTGTTCACGACCTTCACCGGCACGCCGGCCGCTTCGATCGCGGCAGCCGTCCCCTTCGTCGCGACGATCGGGTAGCCGAGGTCGTGCAGCATGCGCGCGACTTCGACGGCCTTCGGTTTGTCTGCGTCCATCACGGTCAGCAGCACCGTGCCCGACTCCGGCAGGCGCGAACCGGCCGCGAGCTGCGACTTGAACAGCGCTTCGCCGAACGTCTGGCCAACGCCCATCACTTCGCCGGTCGAACGCATTTCAGGCCCGAGGACCGGATCGACGGTCGGGAACTTGACGAACGGGAACACGGCTTCCTTCACGCTGAAGTACGGCGGCTCGACTTCCTTCGTGACGCCCTGCTGCGCGAGCTTCTGGCCGACCATCGCGCGCGCCGCGATCTTCGCGAGCGGCAGGCTGGTTGCCTTCGACACGTACGGCACCGTGCGCGACGCGCGCGGGTTCACTTCCAGCACGTAGATGATGTCCTGCTTCGAACCGTCCGCCTGCGGCACCTGCTGGATCGCGAACTGCACGTTCATCAGGCCGACCACGTTCAGCGCCTTCGCCATCGCGCCCGTCTGGCGCTTCAGCTCGGCCACGGTTTCCTTCGACAGCGAGTACGGCGGCAGCGAGCATGCCGAGTCGCCCGAGTGGACGCCAGCCTGCTCGATGTGCTCCATCACGCCGCCGATGAACACGGCTTCGCCGTCGCAGATGCAGTCGACGTCGCATTCGATCGCGTCGTTCAGGAAGCGGTCGAGCAGCACCGGCGAATCGTTCGACACCTTCACGGCCTCGCGCATGTAGCGCTCGAGGTCGCGCGGCTCGTGGACGATTTCCATCGCGCGGCCGCCGAGCACGTACGACGGGCGCACGACGAGCGGGTAGCCGATTTCGTCTGCCAGCGCGAGCGCTTCGTCTTCGGCGCGCGCGGTGCGGTTCGGCGGCTGGCGCAGGCCGAGGTCCTGCAGCAGCTTCTGGAAGCGTTCGCGGTCTTCGGCCGCATCGATCATGTCCGGCGACGTGCCGACGATCGGCACGCCGTGCGCCTCGAGGTCGAGTGCAAGCTTCAGCGGCGTCTGGCCGCCGTACTGGACGATCACGCCGACCGGCTTTTCCTTGTCGACGATCTCGAGCACGTCTTCGAGCGTCAGCGGCTCGAAGTACAGGCGGTCGGACGTGTCATAGTCGGTCGACACCGTTTCCGGGTTGCAGTTGACCATGATCGTTTCGTAGCCGTCCTCGCGCATCGCGAGCGCCGCGTGCACGCAGCAGTAGTCGAACTCGATGCCCTGGCCGATCCGGTTCGGGCCGCCGCCCAGCACCATGATCTTCTTGTTCGTGGTCGGCTGCGCCTCGCACTCTTCCTCGTAGGTCGAGTACATGTATGCCGTTTTCGTCGCGAACTCGGCCGCGCAGGTATCGACGCGCTTGTAGACCGGACGCACGTTCAGTTCGACGCGGCGCTTGCGCACGTCTTCCGGCGTCGCGCCGAGCAGCTTCGCGAGGCGGCGGTCGGAGAAGCCGCTCTGCTTCACGTAGCGCAGCTCGTCGAACGTCAGCGACGCGAGCGTGCGGCCCGACAGCGCCTTTTCCTTCAGGATGATCTGCTCGATCTGCTCGAGGAACCACGGGTCGATCGCGGTTTCCGCGAAGATTTCCGCGGCCGTCATGCCGATGCGGAATGCATCGCCGACGTACCAGATGCGGTCCGGGCCCGGCTCGTGGATCTCGATCGCGATCTCGTCGCGGTTGGTCGACTTCTCGTCGAGACCGTCGACGCCCACTTCGAGGCCGCGCAGCGCCTTCTGGAACGATTCCTGGAACGTGCGGCCGATCGCCATCACTTCGCCGACCGACTTCATCTGCGTCGTCAGGCGCGAATCGGCTTCACGGAACTTCTCGAACGCGAAACGCGGGATCTTCGTGACGACGTAGTCGATCGTCGGCTCGAACGACGCCGGCGTCTGGCCGCCGGTGATTTCGTTCTTCAGCTCGTCGAGCGTGTAGCCGACCGCCAGCTTCGCGGCGACCTTCGCGATCGGGAAGCCCGTCGCCTTCGATGCGAGCGCCGACGAACGCGACACGCGCGGGTTCATCTCGATGACGACCATGCGGCCGTCCTTCGGGTTGATCGAGAACTGCACGTTCGAGCCGCCCGTGTCGACGCCGATCTCGCGCAGCACCGCGAGCGATGCGTTACGCAGGATCTGGTATTCCTTGTCGGTGAGCGTCTGCGCCGGCGCGACCGTGATCGAGTCGCCGGTGTGCACGCCCATCGGGTCGAGGTTT
This sequence comes from Burkholderia arboris, assembly GCF_902499125.1. Taxonomy (GTDB): domain Bacteria; phylum Pseudomonadota; class Gammaproteobacteria; order Burkholderiales; family Burkholderiaceae; genus Burkholderia; species Burkholderia arboris. Next base: position 227,452 of record NZ_CABVPX010000005.1, on the reverse strand, counting down.
TCGATCGAGCAGACGATGATGCAGTTGTCGGCGCGGTCGCGCACGACTTCCATCTCGTATTCCTTCCAGCCGAGCAGCGACTCTTCGATCAGCAGCTCGCGCGTGGGCGACAGGTCGAGACCGCGCTTGCAGATCTCCTCGAACTCTTCGCGGTTGTACGCGATGCCGCCGCCCGAGCCGCCGAGCGTGAACGACGGACGGATCACGACCGGGTAGCCGCTGCCGCCGGTGAGCGCCATGATCTCGGCGTGCACCTGGGTCGCTTCTTCCAGCGAATGCGCGATGCCCGACTTCGCGGAACCGAGACCGATCTTGGTCATCGCTTCCTTGAACTTCTGACGGTCTTCCGCCTTGTCGATCGCTTCCGGCGACGCGCCGATCAGCTCGACGCCGAACTTCTCGAGCACGCCGTGGTGGTGCAGGTCGAGCGCGCAGTTCAGCGCGGTCTGGCCGCCCATCGTCGGCAGGATCGCGTCCGGGCGCTCCTTCTCGATGATGCGCGCGACGACTTCCCACGTGATCGGCTCGATGTAGGTCACGTCGGCCGTGTTCGGGTCGGTCATGATCGTCGCCGGGTTGCTGTTGACGAGAACGACCTTGTAGCCCTCCTCACGCAACGCCTTGCAAGCCTGCGCGCCCGAATAGTCGAACTCGCACGCCTGGCCGATGATGATCGGGCCGGCGCCGATGATGAGGATGCTCTTGATGTCTGTGCGTTTTGGCATGGCTTGTGAATTCAATAAGTAATCGTTGTCGTGGGTCGGCCGGCAGCGCTCAGCTCATGGTCGCGAGCGCAAGCTTCACCGAGAAACCGATGAACAGGCCGCCCACGCTGCTCGCCGCGCCTGCCGCAAGCTTGCGGCGGCGGCGGAAATGCTCGGCGAGCCGCGCGCCCGCGAAGATCAGCGTGCTCAGGTACAGGAAGCTCGCGCATTGCGCGATCGCCCCGAGCACGACGAACGACAGCGCGGGATGCGGAAATGCCGGGTCGACGAACTGGATGAAGAACGAGATGAAGAACAGGATCGCCTTCGGATTCAGCAGGCTCACGATCAGCGCCTTGCGGAACGGCCGTTCGCCGTCCACCGCGGGCGCTGCCCCGGCCGGCGCATTCGCCGGCGCGCGCAGCTTCTGCCACGCGCTGCGCAGCATGCCGGTGCCGATGTAGAGCAGATACGCGGCGCCGCCGTACTTGACGACGGAGAAGAGCAGCGGGTTCGCCTTCAGCAGCGACGCGACGCCCGCGGCGGACAGCACCATCAGCACCGTATCGCCGACGAACACGCCGCAGGCCGCGCGATAACCGGCCTTCACGCCGCGCTGCGCCGCGAGCGACAGCACGTACATCGAGTTCGGCCCCGGCAGCAGGATGATGAAGATCACGCCGAACACGTAGGTCCAGATATCCGTGATGCCGAGTGCGTGGCCGAACATGATGCGAATCTCCCGTCCTTCGGTTGCGTCAGTGACTTAAGCGTTGCGCTGCTTCGCCGCGTCCATCAGCGCGGTGAAACGGTCGAACAGATAGCCGATGTCGTGCGGGCCGGGCGACGCTTCCGGGTGGCCCTGGAAGCAGAAGGCCGGCTTGTCGGTCAGCTCGAAGCCCTGCAGCGTGCCGTCGAACAGCGACACGTGCGTCACGCGCGCGTTGGCCGGCAGCGAATCGGCGTCGACCGCGAAGCCGTGGTTCTGCGACGTGATCACCACGCGACCGTCGCCGAGATCCTTCACCGGATGGTTCGCGCCGTGGTGGCCCGTCTTCATCTTCAGCGTCTTCGCGCCGACGGCGAGGCCCATGATCTGGTGGCCGAGGCAGATGCCGAAGGTCGGCACGCCGCGTTCGATGAACTGCTTCGTGGCCGCGATCGCGTAATCGCACGGCTCCGGATCGCCGGGGCCGTTCGACAGGAAGATGCCGTCCGGATTCAGCGCGAGCGCATCTTCCGCGCTGGCCTGTGCCGGCAGCACCGTCACGTGGCAGCCGCGCTCCGCGAGCATGCGCAGGATGTTGTACTTGACGCCGAAATCGTACGCGACGACGCGGTACTTCGGCGCTTCCTGCATGCCGTAGCCGCCTTCGAGGCGCCATTCCGTCTGCTTCCATTCGAACGGCTTGGCGGTCGACACGACCTTCGCGAGATCCATGCCCGCGAGGCCCGGGAACGAGCGCGCGAGCTCGATCGCCTTCGCTTCGTCATCGGAGCCCGCCAGGATGCAGCCGCTCTGCGCGCCCTTGTCGCGCAGGATGCGGGTCAGCTTGCGGGTGTCGATGCCGGCGATCGCGACGATGCCTTCGTCGCGCAGGTAATCGCCGAGCGTGCGGTCCATGCGGAAGTTCGATGCGAGCGTGGGCAGATCACGGATGATCAGGCCGGCGGCATGGACTTTCGTGGCTTCGACGTCTTCGGCGTTGACGCCGACGTTGCCGATATGCGGGTAGGTGAGCGTGACGATCTGGCGCGAGTAGCTCGGATCAGTCAGGATTTCCTGATAGCCGGTGATCGCGGTATTGAACACGACTTCGCCGATCGTGTGGCCTTCGGCCCCGATCGAATAACCACGAAAGACCGTGCCGTCGGCGAGTGCAAGCAAGGCGGGAGAAAAAGACGGCAACACGGGAGGCTCCTTGGGGAACACCCTGCTGCCGACCTGTTTACCCTGCCGCGCGAGCGCCGCGCTGCGTGGGCGCGCGTGGTCGCTTGCTGGACGCGGCCTGCGCTGTCGAGTCGCGAACCCGGCGCGTGGCGCACGAGGCTTCGCGGCATCGCCCGGCAGGCGGCGTGCGGCGGATGAACGGGATGAATGAGGTAGGCGCTAGGGTGCGAGGTTGATCAGCACAAACTTTCAAATTATAGCCTGAAAATGGCCTTATCTTCAATCGATATGGCCGTCCGATCATGCACGCGCCGCGCGGCGCAACGCGCTGCGGCCCCGTTTCCGCGGCCGCCCTACCCGTCAGCGTACCGCCGGATCAGTGCGCTTGGCCAGTGCCGCGCGCAGGCCACACGTACCAGACCGCGCTCGCGAGCTGCAGCGCGAGCAGCACGCCCCATGCGGTGAAGTGCGCGGCGGCCGGATAGCGGCCGTCGACCGCCGGCCAGTGCGACAGCACCGCGCCGACACCGATCTGGAACGCGAAAATCAGCAGGAAGATCACGAGCGTGAGCGTCGTGTTCGCGCGGCCGATCAGGTGAGCGGGAAAGTGCCCGGCCATCACCGCATAGGTCAGGATGCCAACCCCGCCGAACATCCCGTATGCCGCCCACAGCACGGCCGGCGGCAGCGGCACGCGCGCGACGATCGCGACCTGCGTCGCGACGAACAGCGCCATCCCGACGCCGCAGAATGCGTAGACCGACACGCCGCGCCGCTCGAGTACGCGCGCCGCCGCGCCGAAGCCGACGCAGCCGGCCATCATCGCGAAGCCGAGCACCGACACGAGGCGCGCGGCGTGCGGCGCATCGAACCCGGCGACATCGCGCAGATACGGCCCGACCCACAGCGACTGCATCGCATAGAACACGCCCTGCGTGACGATGGAGAACGACGAAATCCTCCAGAACGCGCGGCTGCTCAGGATGTGCCACGTGCCCTTGAACTGGCTGACGAGGCTGCCCTGGTGGCGTACCCGGGGCGCCTCGGGCGCAGCCAGGCCGATCGACGCCGCGACGACCACCGTCAGCACCGCGAGACCGAAACAGATCGCGCGCCAGCTCGTCCAGCCGAGCAGCCAGGTCAGCGGCGAGCCGACCATCACGCCGCCGAGGCCGCCGACGGCCATCACGAGACCGTTGACGAGCGGCAGCCGGCCGACCGGGAAATGCTGCGCGAGCGCCTTGAACGCCGCGCCGAGGCACACCGACACGCCGACACCGATCAGCAGCCGGCCGACCATCATCGTGCCGAGACTGTGCGCGGCGCCGAACACCGCCGCGCCGGCCGCCGCGAACAGCAGCATGCCGGCCGTCACGCGGCGCGGGCCGAAGTGGTCGAGCATCACGCCGGCCGGAATCTGCGCACCCGCGAAGCCGAGGAAATAGAGGCTGGTCAGCAGGCCGAGATCGGCAGCCGACAGCCCGAGCTCGTGCGTGACGAACGGCGCGAAGCCCAGATTGACGCCGCGGAACACATACGACACGAAATACCCGACCGAAAACAGCGCGAGCACCCTCACCTGCACCGACGACATCACTTCCCCTTGTTATATGAAGACGCGCGACGCGGCGCCCCCGCGCCGCGCACAAACGAAAACGCCGTCACCTCGGTGACGGCGTTTCGTCGCAATTCGTCGGATGATAGCGCAATTGCGGGAACCGGACCGGCCGGCCGCTGCGCGTGGCCGCCGCGTTACTTCTTCTTGCCCTTGTGGGTAGCAGCCTTGGCCGGCGCTGCCTTCGCCGACTTGGCGGCCGGCTTTGCAGCACCGCGCTTCGCGCCGTGCGACTTGCCGCCCACTGCCAGGCTTGCGCGCTCGATGTGCGCACCGCCGGCCGATGTCGCGATCCGCTCCGGACCGGGTTCCGCCGGCACCGAACGGCCGACCGGCACGTGCAGCACGAGCGCCTGACCCGGCATCGCGAGATCGCGGTGCGTACGGTTCCACGCCTTCAGCTGACCGACCGACACGCCGTAGCGGCCGGCGATCGCCGCCATCGACTGCTTGCGGCGCACGCGGATCAGCATCTTGCGCGTATCGGGTACGTCGGGCTCCATCGCGAGCGCGCCGTTTTCGGCGACGTCTGCGCTGATGTCCTCGTCGTCGTCATCGCCGCGCGGCACGACGATCGTCGAGCCCGGCTTCAGGCGCATGCCCGCCGGAATCTTGTTGACCGACATCAGCGTATCGGCGTCGACGCCGATCTTTTCGGCAATCGCGGCCGGGCGCGCACGTTCGCTGACCGTATAGGTGGTCCACGTCGACAGCTGGCCGTTGTAGGCCTTCAGGCCCTTCTCGAACGCGGACGCGTTGTCGAACGGCAGCAGGATCTGCGGATCGGTCGCACCGAGGATCACGGGCTTCGAGAACGACGGGTTCAGCGAGCGGAACTCGTCGAGCGACAGGTTCGCGAGCTTCGCGGCCACCGCCACGTCGATGTCGCGCGACGTCGTCACCGTCACGAAGTACGGGTGGTTCGGGATATCCGGCAGCGCCAGCCCGTACTGCTGCGGACTGGCGATGATGTTCTTCACCGCCTGCAGCTTCGGCACGTAGTTGCGCGTCTCGTTCGGCATCCGCAGGCTCTGGTAGTCGGTCGGCAGGCCGGCCGCCTGGTTGCGCGCAATCGCGCGCTGCACGTTGCCCTCGCCCCAGTTGTACGCGGCCAGCGCCAGATACCAGTCGCCGAACATGTCATGCAGGCGCGACAGGTAGTCGAGTGCGGCGCTCGTCGACGCGAGCACGTCGCGGCGCTCGTCCTGCCACATGTTGCGCTTCAGGTTGTACGTGCGGCCCGTGCCGGGCATGAACTGCCACATGCCGGCCGCCTTCGCGACCGACAGCGCCTGCGGGTTGTACGCGGACTCGATGAACGGCAGCAGCGCGAGCTCGGTCGGCATGTGACGCGCCTCGAGCTCCTCGACGATGTGATACAGGTACTTCTGCGAGCGCTCGGTCATGCGCTGCACGTAATCGGGCCGCTGCGTGTACCAGGTCGTCTGCATGTCGACGAGGTCGCTCTGCAGGTCGGGCATCTGGAAGCCGCGGCGGATGCGCCCCCACAGATCGGAGTCGGCACTGGTCAGATCGCCGACCGATTGCTTGTCGACGTCGACAGTTTCTTTGGCGGTGGCTGATTTACGGAGGTAGTTGGACGTCGCCTGCGAATCGGCGGCGTTGTTGGCGACAGGGGCCTGGCTCGCACAAGCGGCGAGTAGCAGGACCACCATCGCACTCAATATAAGTCGCATGAAAATCTCGGCTTCCGACGGCTGGAAATTGCAGGCGATACTACGGAAGTGCGTGCTTCACGTCAATAAAAACACCGAAAACTCAGCGAAATCCTACATTTGGAGCAATTTTTACAGACACCGCTTGAGCTTTGGAGTCCTCCGGAAATCATCATCGGAACCGGTTTTTCCACTCGCGCATCAGCGTGAATGCCGCCAGACGATCCGGCACTGTTTCGTGCAGCTCGGCCTCGAGCGTGGCATGAATGGCCGCGCTGTCCGCCCGCATGAACGGGTTAACGGCACGCTCGTGTGCAATCGTAGTGGGCAGCGTCGGCACGCCGCGCGCGCGCAGCGCCTGCGCTTCGTCGCGCCACGCGGCAAGCGCCGCATTGCCCGGCTCGCACGCGAGCGCGAAGCGGATATTGGACAGCGTGTATTCGTGTGCACAATGCACGCGCGTGTCGCCCGGCAGTGCCGCGAGCGCGTCGAGCGAAGCGAGCATCTGGGCGGGCGTGCCCTCGAACAGGCGGCCGCAGCCGCACGAGAACAGCGTGTCGCCGCAGAACACGTGCGGCGCCGCGTTGTGCTGCCCGGCCGCCTGGAAATAGGCGATGTGGCCGCGCGTGTGACCCGGTACGTCGAGCACGTCGAATTCGACGGCCGGTGCGTCGAGCGTCACGCGATCGCCGCCCGCAAGCGGCCGCGTGACCACACCGATCGCTTCGGCCGCAGGGCCGTAAACGGTCAGCGGAGCATTGTCCGGTTGGCTATCGCGCAGCGCCTCGACACCGCCGACGTGGTCGGCGTGGTGGTGCGTGAGTAAAATAGCGGTCAACCGCCAGCCACGTTCGGCAAGAACCCGGCGTACAGGCGCGGCTTCACCCGGATCGACGGCGATCGCATCGCGGCCGTCCGAGACGAGCCAGATATAGTTGTCATCGAATGCCGGAACCGGCACGTATTCCAGCTCGTTCATGGGCGCGCAATCATCGTTATGTCTGATCGTCAAATTATAGACTGGCCCGCCTGGACCGACTCGCCTCCCGGCCGCTACGTGCTGGACTGGGAGCAGGCGCAGCTCGACCGGATCGTGTCCGACGTCTTCGGGTTTCATGCGCTGCAGCTCGGCCTGCCGCAACTCGACGCGCTGCGCGAGAACCGCATGCCGTATCGCGGCCTCGTGCTCGATCCGGCGAGCGGCGCGAGCGCGCCCTACCAGTTTCCGTGGGCGCGCGAGGCGCACGCGGCGGAGCACGCACCCGCCGATCGCAGCACGACCTGGTGCGACCTGCTCGACCTGCCGTTCGAGTCGCAGAGCGTCGACCTGATCGTGATGCCGCACACGCTCGAATTCACGTCCGATCCGCACCGCCTGCTGCGCGAGGCCGAGCGCGTGCTGATGCCGGAAGGCCAGCTCGTGATCACCGGCTTCAACTCGCTCAGCCTGTGGGGCATGCGGCAATCGTTCGGGCGCATGGCGAACCGCCCGTTCGTGCCGGCCACGCGCGACCAGATCGCGTTCATCCGGCTCAAGGACTGGATCAAGCTGCTCGGCTTCGACCTCGAACGCGGCCGCTTCGGCTGTTACCGGCCGCCGCTCGTCACCGACAAGTGGCTGGGCCGCTACGGCTTCATGGAGGCCGCCGGCGACCGCTGGTGGCCGATCTTCGGCGCCGTCTACATGGTGACGGCCGTCAAGCGCGTGCGCGGCATGCGTCTCGTCGGCCAGATCAAGATGAAGAAGCCCGTGCTCGCACCGGGCCTGACGCCGGCGGCCTCCCCGACTACCCATCAAGAACATTCATGACTACCGATACCATCGACATCTATACCGACGGCGCCTGCAAGGGCAACCCCGGCCCCGGCGGCTGGGGCGCACTGATGCGCTACGGCAACCAGGAGAAGGAACTGTTCGGCGGCGAGCCGAACACGACCAACAACCGCATGGAGCTGATGGGCGTGATCGCTGCGCTCGAAGCGCTGAAGCGGCCGTGCCAGGTGGTCGTGCATACCGACTCGCAATACGTGCAGAAAGGCATCAGCGAGTGGATCCACGGCTGGAAGAAGAAAGGCTGGGTCACCGCGGCGAAAACGCCCGTGAAGAATTCCGACCTGTGGAAGCGGCTCGACGCGCTCGTCGCGCAGCACGAGGTCGAGTGGCGCTGGGTCAAGGGTCACGCGGGCCATCCCGAAAACGAGCGCGCGGACGCGCTCGCGAATCGCGGCGTCGAATCGCTCACGGCCTGAACGCCGGCCGTTCCCCTGTTTTCTTCGTTTTCCCCGACATGCGCCAGATCATTCTCGATACCGAAACCACCGGCCTGAACGCCCGCACCGGCGACCGCCTCATCGAAATCGGCTGCGTCGAGCTGCTGAACCGGCAGCTCACCGGCAACAACCTGCACTTCTACGTGAACCCCGAGCGCGACAGCGATCCGGGGGCACTGGCCGTGCACGGCCTCACGACCGAATTCCTCAGCGACAAGCCGAAATTCGCGGAAGTCGCCGACCAGATCCGCGACTTCGTGAAGGACGCCGAGCTGATCATCCACAACGCACCGTTCGACCTTGGCTTCCTCGATGCCGAATTCGCGCGGCTCAACCTGCCGCCGTTCACCGAACAGTGCGGCGGCGTGATCGACACGCTCGTGCAGGCCAAGCAGATGTTCCCCGGCAAGCGCAACTCGCTCGACGCGCTGTGCGACCGCTTCGGCATCAGCAATGCGCACCGGACGCTGCACGGCGCACTGCTCGACTCGGAGCTGCTCGCCGAGGTGTATCTCGCGATGACGCGCGGCCAGGAAAGCCTCGTGATCGACATGCTCGACGACGCGGGCGCGGGCGGCGGCGCCGCGAGCGGGCAGCGCGTATCGCTCGCCGCGCTCGACCTGGCCGTGGTGGCCGCGAGCGACGACGAGCTCGCCGCGCACCAGGCGCAGCTCGACGAGCTCGACAAGTCGGTCAAGGGCACCTGCGTGTGGCGCCAGTCCGCCGACGCGGGCGCCGCCGAATCGGCCTGACGCCCGCCGCACGCACTGCGGCCGCGCTTACGCGCGCGGCTGCAGCGCGATGACGGCCATCCCGCCGAGCGCGAGCACCGCGCCGGCCACGTCCCAGCGGGTCAGCGCGACGCCGTCGACCACCCGCAGCCAGACCAGCGCCACCGCGATATACACGCCGCCGTACGCGGCATAGGTGCGCCCCGCCGCACTCGGGTGCAGCGTCAGCAGCCACGCGAACAGCGCGAGCGACAGTGCGGCCGGCACCAGCAGCCAGACCGGGCGGCCGCCCTTCAGCACGAGCCACGGCAGGTAGCAGCCGACGATTTCTGCCAGCGCGGTGGCGGCGAACAGCGCCGCGATCTTCATCAGTTCGGTCATCCGGTTTCTCGCGAATTCGCCCCCTGCTCCCGGGGGCCGCACGGCCCCGCCGCGCGCCGCCGATCATACCCGAGCAGGCCGCGCCGAACGCCCCGCCAGACGGGCGCTTCCCGGCAATTTGCACGATCATCCGTCATCGTGCTATCATGTCGCCTGTTTCAACATTCAATCTCTGTCTATTCGATTTCGAGAGAAGTCCGTCCGCACGTTGCGGGCCGGCGCTTCGACCGAAATTGCATCCACAGGAAAGCCCGCCCGACAGGCCCGCTTTTCTCGTTTCGTTGCCCCTCCGGGGCGTTGCCGGAATGCCGGACACATCGTCCGCACCGGCATCTGCCGCCTGCATCACGCGGCCCATTCTTCATGAGCGCACTGTCGCGACGGCCCATCGGGCCCGCGTCGAAGCAGCCCCTTACGGCCCTTTACCGCCCGTTGTGCAGTAAGTGCTTAAAGGTTTGCCCCGACGCGCAGCACGCGACACCGCGCTCGCCGGCAAACCGTGTCGGACGGCTCGCCCGTTCCGGCGCAGTCAAAGGAGTGCATGACCTTGACCGCAACACACGTCAGCCCGACCGCTGCTTCTTCCTCCGCTTCGCCGTCCGGTGAAGCTCCGCTCGCCGCGGACGACATTACCGTCGTCGACCAGAGCCTGCTCAAGCGCGCCGTCAGCGCGATGGCCATCGGCAATGCGATGGAATGGTTCGACTTCGGCGTCTACAGCTACATCGCCGTCACGCTCGGCAAGGTGTTCTTCCCGTCCAGCAGCCCGTCCGCGCAGTTGCTCGCGACCTTCGGCACGTTCGCGGCCGCGTTTCTCGTGCGCCCGCTCGGCGGCATGGTGTTCGGCCCGCTCGGCGACCGTATCGGCCGCCAGCGCGTGCTCGCCGCGACGATGATCATGATGGCCGTCGGCACCTTCGCGATCGGCCTGATCCCCAGCTACGCGTCGATCGGCATCATGGCGCCCGTGCTGCTGCTGGTCGCCCGCCTCGTGCAGGGCTTCTCGACCGGCGGCGAATACGGCGGCGCGGCCACCTTCATCGCCGAATTCTCGACCGACAAGCGCCGTGGCTTCATGGGCAGCTTCCTCGAATTCGGCACGCTGATCGGGTACGTGCTGGGCGCCGGCGTCGTCGCGCTGCTCACCGCGTCGCTGTCGCAGGAAGCGCTGCTGTCGTGGGGCTGGCGCGTGCCGTTCCTGATCGCGGGCCCGCTCGGCCTGATCGGCCTCTACATCCGGATGAAGCTCGAGGAAACGCCGGCGTTCAAGCGCCAGGCCGAAGAACGTGAAGCCCAGGACAAGGCCGTGCCGAAAGCGCGCTTCCGCGAAACGCTGATGCGCAACTGGCGTGCACTGCTGCTGTGCGTCGGCCTCGTGCTGATCTTCAACGTGACCGACTACATGGTGCTGTCGTACCTGCCGAGCTTCATGTCGTCGACGCTGCACTTCGACGAATCGCACAGCCTCGTGCTCGTGCTGATCGTGATGGTGCTGATGATGCCGATGACGCTGTACGCGGGCCGCCTGTCGGACAAGATCGGCCGCAAGCCCGTGATGCTCGCCGGCTGCGTCGGCCTGCTCGTGCTGTCGATGCCGGCGATGATGCTGATCCATGCAGGCACCACCGCGTCGGTGTTCGGCGGCCTGCTGATCCTCGGCGTGCTGCTGTCGTGCTTCACCGGCGTGATGCCGTCGGCGCTGCCCGCGCTGTTCCCGACCGAGATCCGCTACGGCGCGCTCGCGATCGGCTTCAACGTGTCGGTGTCGCTGTTCGGCGGCACGACGCCGCTGATGACCGCGTGGCTCGTCGACGTGACGCACAACCTGATGATGCCCGCGTACTACATGATGGGCGCCGCCGTGATCGGCATCGTATCGGTCGTCGCGCTCGCCGAAACCGCGCGCCAGCCGCTGAAGGGCTCGCCGCCCGCCGTCGCGACGCGCCGCGAGGCGCACCAGCTTGCGCGCAAGCTGCGCGAAGAGGACGACGCGCCGGAGATGTATGGCGTCGCGACGCCGGCACGCGCCTGAGCGCCGCCCCATGAAAAAGCCCCGGCCGAAGCCGGGGCCCGATCGAACCCGATCCGCCCGACCGGCTTGCGCCGGCCGGGCATTTTTTTATCCTTTCGACGCGAACGCTTTCACGCGCGCACTTCGCAATGACGGCAGAAGATCAGCGCGCGCGAACGCGAGACGGCCGCCTGGGCGCCGCGCGTCGCCATGATCAACCCGACCTGGCCGAGATTGAAGTCGCGCTCGACCATCAGCTGTGTCAGCGCGGCAAGCGGCAACACGACGGACGGGTGGTACAGGCTCGATTCGATCAAGGCTTTCATCATCGGCTCCATCTGGCAAGGCGTGATTCGATGGAGTGGATTTTAGGGACCGGCCGCTTCCGGATAAACAGCGCGAATGCGAAGTCACTTGTCAGCCGCTGCGAACAATCGGCAGCGGCCTGCCGGACAAGGCCGGACGGACGACGAAACGCGGCGTGGCGCGGCATGGCGCCGCACTGCCGGGCCTAGACGAGCGGCGTTTCGACGAATGCCGGCAGCGCTTCCGCCCGCGCCGAATGTGCGGCGAGCGCCGGATAACGGGCGGGATCGATCCGCGCAAGCACCGGATAATCGGCCGCCATGAACTGCGTGAAACGCCAGGCCACCGCGACCGTCACGTCGGATTGCAGCAGCCGCGCGCCGCCGAACCAGCCGTCCGCGGCCGCGACGAGCGGCTCCAGCGCGCCGTACGCGCCTTCCAGCTGGCTCAGTACGCGTTCGATCCACGGCGCGTGCTGCTTGTCGGACGGGCGCAGCGCCTGCTCGTAGACGACCTGCACGGTTTTCTCGGCGGCCGCCAGCGCGAAGCCGACCGGCACGAGCGCTCGCAGCCGCGCCTCGGCGGCGTCCGGCAGCAGGCGCCGCTCCGGCGCCACCAGGTGATCGAGATAGTCGACGATCAGCGACGAATCGATCAGCGTCGCGCCGTCGCCGGTCACGAGCGTCGGCGCCTTGACGACCGGGTTGACCGTCCTGAACTGCTCGAAATGGCGAAACACCGAGATCGACTCGTGTTCGAACGGCAGGTCGAGCAGCTTCGCCGAAATGGCGACGCGGCGCACGAACGGGGAATCCAGCATGCCGATCAGCTTCATCGCAAACGCTCCGCTTGAGGAGAATGGGACCGACGACTGTAGCAGCGTCGCGCGGTGCCGCCTAGGGCCTCATCCGGCTCCCGCTGCCCGGCCACAGTGACCATAATGCAAGTTCACGCCCCTTCCGCCCCAAGGTCCGCCATGTGGTATGCCCTCGTCGAGCAGCAGCGGGAATGGATGCGCGCCTGGCGCGCGGCGACACGGTACGCCTTCGATGCGTGGCCCGCGGCCTCGCTGCCGCACGCCGCGTCGTCGTGCTACGACGACCTGTTCGAACCGCTGCTCGGGCCGCCGGCCGCCCCGCCGTGCTTCGACATCGACTGGCCCGCCATCGGCGAGCGGATCGTCGCGCATACGCCGTTTTGCGACCTGCGGCGCTTCGCGCACGCCGATGCGCGCCGCACGGTGCTGCTGTGCGCGCCGCTCGCCGGGCACGCGGCCGTGATGATGCGGGAAACCGCCGAGACGCTGCTCGCCGACGGCGACGTCTGCGTGACCGACTGGCGCAATGCGCGCGACGTGCCGCTCGCGGCAGGCCGTTTCGGGCTCGACGAATATGTCGCGATGCTCGACGGCTTCGTCGACGCACTCCAGCACGACGGCCGGCCGCTGCACGTCGTCGCCGTGTGCCAGGCAACCGTACCGGCGCTCGGCGCACTCGCACTGCGTGCCGCGCGCGGCCTCGCGCCGCCCGCGAGCGTCACGCTGATCGGTGGCCCGCTCGATGCGCGCCTGAATCCGAGCGCGCTCGGCACCGCCGCCGCCAGCCATTCGCTCGACTGGTGCCGGCGTCATCTGATCGACATCGTGCCGCCCGGCTTCGCGGGGCACGGCCGCCACGTGTTCCCGACCTATCTGCAGCAGGGCGAGATCGCGCTGCTGTATCCGAAACGCTTCCTGACGCTGATCGAGGCCTACGCGCTGGCCGCATCGCGCTTCGACCTGGCCGGGCTCGCCGGCGCGCGGCGTGCGCTGCTCGAATACACGGCGCTGCTCGACATGCCGGCCGACTATTTCCTCGATACGGTCGACATCGTGTTCCAGCGCATGCGTCTCGCGACCGGCACGTGGGACGTGGGCGGCCGGCGCGTCGAACCGGCCAGGCTGCGCGGCGTCGCGCTGCTGACCGTCGAAGGCGCCTGCGACACGGTCACGGGCGCCGGCCAGACGCACGCGGCGCTCGACCTGTGCAGCGGCCTGTCGGCCGGCGAGCGTCACCGTATCGACGTCGACGATTGCGATCACTACGGGCTGTTTATCGGAGCGCGCTGGCACGGCACCGTCCATCCGGCGCTGCAGCGCGTGTTCGCGCTGGCCGAGGCCGGCCGGCCGCGCCCGCGCCGCATCCGGCGAACGTGACGACGCGTCAGGACCGGGCCGCGTCGAGCCATGCGCGCACCTCGTCGTCGCTCGTCTGCTCGAAGCGTGCGTAGAACTGGCTGATCCCGAAGAACCGCAGCGGCTGCGACACGGTGACGAACGCGTCGGCCAGGCCGTCGAACACGTGCCGCGTACCCGCCGGCGCAACCGGCACAGCCGCCACGACCCGCGCGGGGCGCCGCGCGCGCAATGCCTGCAGCGCGACGCACATCGATGCGCCGGTCGCGACACCGTCGTCGACAACGATCGCGATGCGCCCTTCCACCGGCAACGGCGGCACGGCGCCGCGATACAACGCTTCGCGACGATGCAGTTCGACCGTTTCGCGCACGATCACGTCGGCGAGTTGCGAGTCGGAGACCCCCATCGAGCGAAGCACCGAACGTTGCAGGTGAATCGCGCCACCCGTGGCGATCGCGCCCATCGCGAGCTCGGGATCGTGCGGCACGCCGAGCTTGCGCACGACCAGCACGTCGAGCGGCGCGCGCAGCGCGCAGGCGACCGGATACGCGACGGGCACGCCGCCGCGCGGCAACGCGAGCACGACGACATCGCTGCGCCCCGCGTATTCGCGCAGCGCGTCGGCCAGCTGGCGGCCGGCATCGGCGCGATCGGCAAAATATTCGGTCACGATCGGCTCCCTGCCGTTGCGCCGGATGCGCGGAACCCTCGCCGGCGCCTGTCATCGAGCATGGTTCATCGGCCGCGCCGATGCAAGCAGGGTCACACCGGCGCAGGACACGCCGCAGGCAAGGGTCAGAGGCCGCCGGCCTGCCGGTATAGCCGCCAGAAAGACTGCGCGTAGGATTGCGCGAGTTCGGGGGCACGCCGGAACACGTTCACCGTCTCGGCATGCGCGGCCGCGCCGTCGGACAGCGTCGTCAGCGCGACGCTGTCGTCGACGATCACGAAGCGCGGTGCGGGGTCGCCATGCCGCGAATCGATCGCGACGTCGATGCCCGCGGATTTCAGATAGCCGGCGCCGCTGTACCGGCCCGCGCGCGGCGTGCGCACGAGCACCACGCGTACCTCGATCCCGCGCGCGCGGGCCGCGCGCAGCGCGCTCGCGACAACCGGCGGCACCTGCGTATAGCCGGCCAGCAACACGCGGCGCTGCGCCTGTTCGATCAGGTCGACGGTCGCGTCGGCCGCCGCGTTGTCATACGAAAAGTACGTGCCGACCGATGCGGCGTCGGACGGAATCTGGCTCGCGTGGACGCTCGTCACGCAGCAGAACACGGCGAAAAAGAAGGCGGCTGGTCTCATGGCGGGCGCCATTGTAGCGGCGCCAATTCGCGTGGCAAGGGGCGCCTGCGACGCTGCTGCGCCGGCGCAACACCCAATGCGGAACGAGGGCCTGGCGGCTGTGTTCCGGGCCGTATTTCAGACGGTCGATCAACCGGCCGCGACGCGCGCGAGCCAGCTCGTCACGCCGTCGACGGACCGAAAATCCGCGAGGCTGCGCGCGGGCAACGCGGGATACGCGCCGCCGGCCATCTCGGCCAGCGCCCGCCCGGGGCCGAGTTCGAGAAACGCGGTGGCGCCTGCCTCCACGCAGGCGGCGAGACAGGCCGCCCACTCGACCGGCTCCGCGATCTGCCGCGCGAGCTTGTCGAGGCCCGCGTCGATATCGAGCACCGACGCGCCGTCGATCCCCGAGAACAGCCGCGTGCCGGGCAACGGCCGCCGCACGTGCGCCGCGGCGAGCGACGCGCGAAATACCGGCACGGCCGCCGCGAGCCGGCGCGTGTGCGACGCGATCCGCACGCAGACGGGCGCCACGCGCTGTGCGCCGGCACGCGCCGCGTCGTCGGCCACTGCCTCGACATCCGCGTGCCGCCCCGCGACCACGAACGCATCGCCGGGGTTCGCGATCGCGATGGCCGCATCGCGGCCGTCGCACAGTTGCGCAAGCTGCGCGCGCGTCAGGCCGCGCACGAACACCATCCGCTCGTCGCCGCCGCTTGCGGCATCCATCGCGCGTGCACGCGCGTCGGCCAGATCGAGCGCGTCGTGCGGCTCGATCATCGCCGCCACACTCCAGGAGCCGACCTCGCCGACGCTGTAGCCCGCGACGCAGCGCCGGCGCGGCCACGCCGCGTCGAGCAGCGCGGCGGCCGCGAGCGCCTGGACCGTACAGAGGATCTGCGCAGCGCGGTTCTCGCACAGCGCGTCCGGCCCGGCCTGCCGGACCCATGTGCGCGGATCGTCGCCAAGGAGCCGGCCGGCGTACGCGAACAATGCATCGGCCTGCGGCGCGGCCCCCGTCAGGTCGAACATGTCGGCGCGCTGCGCGCCTTGTCCTGAACAGAGGATGGCCAGCGTCATCGCGGGCCCCCGTCGGCTTCGAGCGCATCGACGAATACGCTCATCGCAAGCAGGTCGGCCGCGCCGCCCGGGCTCAGCCGGCGCGCGACGAATGCACGGTGCGCGGCGGCCGCGCGCAGCCGCCAGTCGCGCGCCCGCACGCCGCCGCGTGCGACGAACGCGCGGGCGGTCGCCCGCGCGAAATCGAGGCCACCCTGCCCGCCCCGGTGCAGCAGATTCGTGTCGTCGAGCGCGGCGATCAGCGCAAAGCACGCTGCCACGCGCGCGGCCTCCGGGTCGTCCGGCAGATCGCGCTGCGCGCGGCGCAACGCGGGCAACCCGACCGCGTACACGGTCGCGAAGCCGTCTGCCGCTTCACGACGCGCGCCGCCGACGCCGTAGCGGTGGCTGGCCCGCTCGCCGTGGCTGTCGGGCAAGCGCGGGCCGCCGAGAATGTCGGTGCCCCAGCGGCCGGAGACGAACGCGCCGAGCGTCGTCCCGTCCGGTACGGCGCCCGGCATCGCGCGCCGGCCCGCGGCCGCGCACAGCAGCCCGAGCCCGAAGATCGCGCCGCGATGCGTATTGACGCCGCCGGTCGCGGCGAGCATCGCGTGTTCGGCACGCAGGCCGATCTTGCGCAGCACGGTCATGTCCGCGTCGCGCGCGCCCGCGTCGGCCAGCTCCGCGAAGTACGGCCGCAGCACGGCGGCGCTGCGCGCGAACGTCGCAGCGTCCATGTCGGTGTGACTGCCGCTGTCGACGTGACTGACGAGGCCCGGCTTCGGAAAGGTTTCGATCTCGAGCACGAGGCTGCGCTCGGCCAGCGCGGCGATACGCTCCGCATCGGACGGCGCCGGTACGCGACAGGCAGCCCATGCGCTCATCGTGCGGCTCCGGTGAATGCGTCGGCCGTCATCAATTCGACGCCGATCGCGGTCTTCACCGCGACGTCGGGCAGCCGCGCGTGCAGTTCGCGCCAGTTGACGCCCGCGCCGTCGGCGCGCAGCAGCTCGCCGTCGATCCGCATCGGCGCACGCGCGTCGATCGCCGCGAGGCCGTCGAGCAGCGCGGCGAGCGACTCGGCGGCCGGCAGCGGAAACACGATGTCGAGATCGGACGATGCGGCCAGGTACGGCTCGCCCGTCAGCGCCTGCCACGCAAGACTGCCGAACACGCGGCCCGGCACGCCGCAGCGCGCGCCGAGCGCGTCGAGCGCGCGCAACGGCACGTGCCATGCGTCGGGCGCGGCGGCGAGCACGTCGGCCAGCGCGGGCAGCGGGCCGACCGTCGCGAGCGCGTCGGCGGCGACGTTCAGCGCAATGCGCCGCTTGCCCGCCGCAGGCGGCAGCGGCAGGCCGAGCGGCACGCGGCCGGCATCGGCTTCATCCGGCGACGCACGGCGCACGATCAACGGCCAGCCGCGTTCGGCCCATGCGCGCACGAGCGGATCGCCCGCAAGTGCAGGGTCGCGCGCGAATGCCGCGCCCCATCCGGCCGCCGTCAGCGTGACGAGCGTGTGACGGCGCAGCGGCAGCTCAGCGTGCGGCACGCGCGAGTGCCTCGACGCGCTGCGCGACGTCGGTCGCAACCGGCCGGCCGCGCGACGCACGCCGGTCGACGCGATCCAACGGCTTGCCGAGCCATTCGCCGACCTGTGCGTCGAGCGCGCGGGCCGGATCGAGCACGGCGTCGACAGCGCCCATCTTCACGAGGTTGTCGAGCCCCGGCGCGAACACCGGCGTCGAACGCGACATCTCCTTCAACACGTCGATCGGCAGCTTGGTCACGCGCGACATCGACGGCAGGTCCATCACCTCCGGCTCGGCGCCCGGCACCGCGAGCAGCGTGCGCGTCGCGAGTGCGGTCGCGATGAACGCGCCGGCCGCCGTATGGCCGTACAGCACGCCGATCGTCCGGTGCCCGGCGAGATCCGCGTGCATCAGGCACTTCGCGAGGTGCGACAGCCCTTCGTTCAGGCCGAGCAGTTCGTCGCGCTTGCTCATCCGCTGGCTGTCGCTGTCGACGAGCACGACGATCGGCGTGTCACCGCCGCGCGCGATCGTGTCGAGCACGCACGACGCGAGCGTCAGCGCTTCGTCGATGCCGAACGGCAAGCGGTCGGTGACGCCGATCACGTCGACGCGCGTGCCGGCCAGTTCCGCGTGGCCGGTCAGCAGGCCGCCATCGCGCGCGATCGAATGACCGTTGGGAAACAGCGAATTCAGGACTTCATCGAGCGTCATGCTGCGGCTCCTGTAACTGGTCGGCGAGCTTCGCGAATGCGTCGTCGGGCATGCCCGGGATCGCTTCCGGCTTGTCGGCCCCGAGCGTACGCCACACGTCGCGCGCATCCTTGCACGCGCCGAACCGTTCGACACGCGCTTCGAGACGCGCCTGTTCCGCGCGCAGCATCGCCGCGTCGAACGCCGGCGCGCGGCCGATCAGGTCGAGCGCCGCCGCACGGAACGCGTCCGGCGTATCGGCCACGTAACGATCGGCACCGCCGATCAGCCGCCGGTGCTTGCCGCCCATCGTGCGCCAGATCAGCGCGCGATCCTTCGAATCGAATTCCTCGACGCCGCGATTGGTCTCGATCACTTCGGGGCCCGACACGCTGATGCGCCCCTGTTCCGACACCGCAAGCGCCGAACAGCACGCGGCGAGCAATCCACCGCCGCCGTAACAGCCCGCACGCCCGCCGATCAGCCCGACCACCGGCACGCCGGCTGCCCGCGCTTCGACGAGCGCACGCATGATCTCGGCGATCGCAAGCTCGCCCGCGTTCGCTTCCTGCAGCCGCACGCCGCCCGTATCGAACAGGATCAGCACCGGCTTGCCGACTTCGCGTGCGGCGCGCAGCAGCCCGGTGAGCTTCGCGCCGTGCACTTCGCCGAACGCGCCGCCCATGAAGCGGCCTTCCTGCGCGGCGACGAACACCGGCCGGCCGTCGAGCCGGCCGTGGCCGACCACCATCCCGTCGTCGAACTGCTGCGGCAGGTCGAACAGCGGCAGGTGCGGGCTCGTCACGCGCTCGGCCGGCCCGAGGAATTCACTGAAACTGCCCGCGTCGAGCAGCCCGTCGATGCGTTGCCGCGCCGACGCTTCGTACCAGCTCGCGCCGTTCGCGACGAACGCCGGCGCGTCGTGGATCACGTCGCTCATCATGCCTCCCCCTCGATCGCGCGCACGGCCTGCGCGAGCCGCAACGACACCATGTCGGGCCGCGCGCCGCCGTCGTTGATCGACAGCTTCAGGCCGCCCGGCGTGCGCCGTTCGACGAAATCCGACACGACGGCCTGCCAGACCGCACCGAAACCGACGGCCGCCGTGCGGATGTCGATCTCGCATTCGTTGCCCGGCAGCACGCGCTCGACGAGCACCTCGAGATTGCCGGACGCGACCACGCCGACGAGCGCCGCGGCCTGCTCGCCCTTCGCGCGTTCGCGCGCGGTGAAGCGATAGTTCAACTGTTCCATGCCCTCTTCCTCACCAGTTGCGGAACCGGGCCGGCGGCGCGTAGAGCCCGCCCGACCAGTGCACGAGATCCTTGATCGAACGCGCGGCGAGCCAGCGGCGGTCGGCGTCGAGCGGATCGATGCCGAGATCCTCCGGGCGGCGGATCACGCCGCGCTCGCGCAGGCGCTCGACCATCTTCCGGTCGCGGCCGCGGCCGACGTCCGTATAGCCGGCGACGCCGCGGATCGCATGCTCGCGTTCGTCCTTGTCGCGGCACATCAGCAGGTTCGCGATCCCTTCCTCGGTGACGATGTGCGTGACGTCGTCGCCGTAGACCATGATCGGCGCGAGGTCGAGCTGCAGCTTGTCGGCAAGCTTCAGCGCGTCGAGCTTCTCGACGAACATCGGCACGTTCTTGTCGCCGAACGTCTCGCCGATCTGCACGACGAGCTTGCGGCCGCGCCGCAGCGCCGCCGACGTGTCGGGGTCGGCTTCCGCGCCGGCCTTCAGCCACGGCTCGCTCGGATGGCGCCGGCCGCGTGCGTCGCTGCCCATGTTCGGCGCGCCGCCGAAGCCCGCGATCCGCTCGGCCGTGACCGTCGACGAATGGCCGGACAGGTCGATCTGCAGCGTCGAGCCGATAAACATGTCGCACGCATAGAGGCCGGCCGTCTGGCAGAACGCGCGGTTCGAGCGCAGCGACCCGTCGGGGCCCGTGAACCACACGTCGGAACGTTCGCGGATGTAGTCGTCCATCCCGACCTCGGAGCCGAAGCAGTGGATCTGCTCGACCCAGCCCGACTCGATCGCGGGAATCAGCGTCGGGTGCGGATTGAGCGCCCAGTGCGTGCAGACCTTGCCCTTCAGCCCGAGCTTCTCGCCGTAGGTCGGCAGCAGCAGCTCGATCGCGGCCGTGTTGAAGCCGATCCCGTGGTTCAGGCGCTTGATGCCGTACGGCTGGTAGATGCCCTTGATCGCGAGCATCGCGGTGAGGATCTGCGTTTCGGTGATCGCAGCCGGATCGCGCGTGAACAGCGGCTCCACGTAGAACGGCCGGCCGGCCTCGACGACGAAGTGCACGCGGTCGCCCGGGATGTCGACACGCGGCACCTTGTCGACGATGCGGTCGACCTGCGCGATCACGATGCCGTCCTTGAACGCGGTGGCTTCGACGACGGTCGGCGTGTCCTCGGTGTTCGGGCCCGTGTACAGGTTGCCGTCGCGATCGGCGCTGACCGCGGCGATCAGCGCGACCTGCGGCGTGAGGTCGATGAAGTAGCGCGCGAACAGCTCGAGATAGGTGTGCACCGCGCCGAGCGCGATCTTGCCGCCGAACAGCAGCTTCGCGATGCGCTGGGACTGCGGGCCCGAATACGCGAAGTCGAGACGCTTCGCGATGCCGCGCTCGAACACGTCGAGATGCTCGGGCAGCACGACGCCCGACTGCACCATGTGCAGGTCGTGAATCTTCGCGCTGTCGACGTCGGCGAGCGCCGTCGCGAGCAGGTCGGCCTGCTTCTGGTTGTCGCCTTCGAGGCAGACGCGGTCGCCGGGCCGCAGCACCGCTTCGAGCAACGCGACGGTGTCGCGCGCATCGACCCGCTTGCCCTGCGCGTAAACCGCGCCGGCCGCGAGCCGTGCATCGCGCGCCTGCCGCGCGTGATTCCATCCCGTCATGAACAGTTCTCCCGCTTCGATGGTTCAGCGGCATTCTAAGCCTGGCGCCGCCGCCGATTGATGATGTTGACGAATGCGACTCAGAGGACGCCGCGATGGATGCGGCCCGCACGCGCAGGCCGCACCGCCTGGCCTCATGCGCCGACCAGCGCGCGCGTCGTGAAGTACAGCACCGACGGGCCGAGCAGGCAGCCCACGCCCGTATGGAACGTCGCGACCAGCGCGCCGTACGGGACGAGCCGGCGGTCGGTCGCGGCGAGCCCCGCGCTCACGCCGCTGACGGTGCCCGCGAGGCCGCCGAAGATCATCGCGGAACGCGGCGTCTTCAGGCCCATGAAGTTCGCCGCGACCGGCGTGCCGACCATCACGATGATCGCCTTCACGAGCCCGGTCGCAATGCTCAGCGCGATCACGTCGGAGCTCGCCCCGATCGCCGCGCCCGTGACGGGCCCGACGATGTAGGTGACGGCGCCCGCGCCGATCGTCGTCATGCTGACCGCATCGGTATAGCCGAACGCGCGCGCGATGCACGCGCCGACGATGAACGGCAGCACGGTGCCGAGCAGCAGCGACACGACGCCGACGAGCCCGGCCTTGCGCGCCTCGGCCGGCTGCACTTCGAACGCGGTCGCGACGATCGCGAAATCGCGCAGCATCGCGCCGCCCATCAGGCCGACGCCCGCGAACAGCGGCACGTCGGCGATTCCCTTCTCGCCGCCGGTGAACGCGCCGCCGACGTACGCGAGCACGAGACCGATCACGATCGCGATCGCGGAGCCGTGCACGCGGCCGAACGTGAGCTTGCGCGACGCGATCGACGACAGCCACATGATCAGGCCGACCAGTGCGAACGACGCGACGAGCCCGTTGTGGGCGACGGTTTTTTCGAGCATCTGCAGCATGGCGGCCTCCGTTACTGTTCTTCGAATTGCGGCACGCCCGCGAAGGCCGTGTCGTCGCGCCCGGTGCGCACCAGTACCGCGATGCAGCATGCGCAGATCGCGACCGCGCCGACCGCCGCCAGCAGCGCGACGGGGCCGCCCTTCAGCGCGGCGACGACGTTCTGGTTCGCGGCCATCGCGACGACGACCGGGATGTACATCGCGCCCCAGAAACCGACGCCGGCCTCGGTCTCCTTCGGCATCCAGCCGCGCCGGTGCAGCCACAGGCGCAGGCAGATCAGCAGCAGCATCGCGATGCCGACGCCGCCGACGTTGGTCTTCACGCCGATCGCGCTGCCGAGCAGGTCGCCGAGGAACAGTCCGGCCAGGTGGCAAAACGCCAGCAGCGCGGTTCCGTAGATGATCATGAGTCGTCTCCAGTCTCTTCGTGACGGGCGCCGGACGCGTGCAGGAACCGGGCCCGCACGCCGGTCCCGGGCGCGGACTTGTCTCCTGCGGCGGTGCGCCGCGGCCCGGCGGCCCGTCTGGCGGGCCCGTTCTCGGGCGGTCGATGGGATGATGCGGTTTCGGCCCGGACGCCGGATGCCGTAGACTGAACGAAGCAGCCGCCGGCACGACGCGGGCTACGCGTCCGGTACGCCCCGCTGCGGGCACGCACCGGCGCGTGATCCGATACTAGCGCCGCCCAATCCGGCCATTTATGAAGTTGTCGAAACCGATTCAGTGGATTTAGCAATGCGCCCGTTACCGCCCGAGCTGCTGCGCAGCTTCGTCGCCGTCGCCCAGTCCGGCAGCTTCACCGCCGCGTCCGAGCGCGTGAGCCTGTCGCAATCGACCGTCAGCCAGCACATCCGCCGCCTCGAGGAGCTGCTCGACCGGCCGCTGTTCGAGCGCGACACGCGCAACGTGCACCTGTCGCAGCACGGCGACGCGCTGTTCCGCTACGCGGTGCGCATCCTCGAACTGATGGACGAAGCCGTCACGTCGGTGTGCGGGCCGCCGCTGTCGGGCAAGGTGCGGCTCGCGATGTCGGAGGATTTCGCTTCGGCGCACCTGACTGCCGCGCTCGCGAGCTTCGTGCAGCGCAACCCGGACGTCGAGCTCGCGATCTCGACCGGGCTGTCGGGCGACCTGTTCGACGCGCTCGACGAAGGCCGGCACGATCTCGTGTTCGCGAAGCGCATCGCCGGCAGCCGGCGCGGCCGCGTGATCCGCAGCGAACCGCTGTACTGGTGCACCGGCCCCGAATCGCGGCTCACCGGCCATGAAACCGTGCTGCCGCTCGCGATGCATCCGGAACCGAGCGTGTCGCGCCGCCGCGTGCTCGAATCGCTCGAGGCCGTCGGGCGGCCGTACCGGATTGCGGTCGTGAGCAGCAGCGTCGCGGTGTTGCGCGCGGCCGCGAGCGCGGGGCTCGGGGTCAGCGCGTTTGCCGGCTACGTGATCCCGGCCGGGCTCGCGCGGCTCGACGCGGGGCTGCCCGAGCTCGGCGAACTCGAATACGTGATCGACCGGCCGGCGGCCGCATCGCGCTCCACGCTCGCGCTCGAAGCGACGCTGATCGCGGCGGCGGCCGAATTGTGACGACACCGGGCGCCGCACGCCTGCGCGGCCGCGCCCGCACCTGACAGCTTTGCCCGGAACGCGTCATCGTCCGCGCAGCACCCGCTCGCGACAATGGGACCCATCGGAATGCACGGCAAACCGCCGCGCACCTCCGGTTCCCCGTCCCCTTGATCGGAGCCCGCCATGAACGTTTTGCGATTCGCCGTCGCGACCGCCGCAGCCGCCCTGCTGTCCCCCGCCTTTGCCCAGACCGACGCCGCTGCGTCCGCGCCGGGCCTGACCCGCGCGGAAGTCATCGCCCAGCTCAAGCAGGCCTATCTCGACGGCGAGCTGCCGACGAACGACAGCAACTACCCGCCGAATGCCGCGACGCGAGCACGCAACCGCGAACTCGTGCAGGCCGCGAGCCCCGCGTGGCTGGCCCAGACGCCGCCCGCGCCGCAATCGACGTCGCAGCAATAGCCGGACCGCTGACGCTCCGGCGCGCTCAGGGCAGGAAGCTGCGGCGCCGCGCATCGATCAATTCGACGAGCAGACGGTCGCGCTCGGCCGCCAGTTCCTGCATCGAACGCTCGCCCTGGATCGCGCGCAGTTCGTCGTTCAGCCTGCGATCGATGTCCGGATCGAACGAAGGCGTGCCGAGGTCGTCCCACCAGCTCGTGATCGGCCCCGACAGGTGTTCGAGGAAGTGCGCGATCCCGCCCGCGCCGCCGCCGAGGTGGTAGGTCAGGCACTGCCCCATCAGCCCCCAGCGCAGGCCGGGCCCCCACGCGACGGCCTTGTCCGCATCGGCGACACTCACGACGCCTTCGCCGACGAGGTGATACACCTCGCGGAACAGCGCGGCCGCGAGCCGGTTCGCGACATGGCCGGTCATCTCCTTGTTGAGGACGATCGTCTGCTTGCCGAGCGCATCGTAGAAATCCTTCACGCGCGCGATCACGTCCTGGCCGGTCGCATCGCCGCCGACCAGCTCGACGAGCGGAATCAGGTGCGGCGGATTGAACGGATGCGCGATCAGGCAGCGCTCCGGATGCTTCGCGCACGCGGTCTGGATGTCGGACATCTTCAGCCCCGACGAGCTCGATGCGATCGGCACGTGTTCCGGCAGCACGTCGTCCATCTGCCGGTACAGCGCGCGCTTCAGATCGAGGCGCTCAGGGCCGTTTTCCTGCACGAAATCGACGCCGGCGAGCGCGCGCACGAGATCGGCGTCGAACGACAGCCGCGCGGAGAGTTCGGCGGCCCGCTCGCCGAGAAACGCGGCCAGCGCGTCGCGCAGCCGCGCGTCGGCTTGCGGCGCCGGATCGGTCGCGACAACGTCGAAACCCTGCGTCAGGTAGAAAGCCGCCCAGCTCGCGCCGATCACGCCGGCGCCGACGATCGCGATACGTCGAATGTCCATGGTTGTCCCGTGTGGTTGGTCTGCAGATATCTCGCGGCGATTGTCGCATCGAATCCTGTGCGCATGCGTTGACGCAGATTGCAGATTCCCTCTTGAAATGCGCGGCAGCGGCCACTAATTAACCGTCGTCGGGCCGTGCTTCATCTCTTGCACCGCCCCGTTTCGATCCAGTGGAGCCACCCGTCGCGCCCGCCGCAGGCGTCGCGCCGTCACGTCTCCCGTGTTCCCTGTTCAGGAGGACCAACATGAGCGGTATCCATTTCGGCAACGACCTGTTCGACGAATTCGCCCGCGTGCAGCGGCAAGTGGCGAACCTGCTCGGCGAGCGCCCGTCCGGCATCCGCGCGGTGCGTCCGGGCGCCTTTCCCGCACTCAACGTCGGCGCCACCGACGACGCGATCGAGATCGTTGCATTCGCACCCGGCATGGCCGCAGGCGATTTCGACGTGTCGATCGACAAGGACCTGCTGACGATCAGCGGCGAGCGCAAGCCGGTGCCGCGTACCGAAGGCGAAGACGTGCGGACCTACGCGCAGGAGCGCTTTCACGGCGCATTCCGCCGCGTCGTCGAACTGCCGCGCGACGCGAATCCCGACCAGGTCAGCGCGCGCTACGAAAACGGCTGCCTGCTGATACGCGTCGGCCGGCGCGAAGCCGCGAAGCCGCGTGCGATCACCGTTCAGTAATCTTCAGGATACCGACATGAATACGAACCCGACCCTGGCCGAACGCCACACGAACACCGTTCACCCTGCTGCTGCCGAAGCCGCGCACCGGCCCGCGATCACGCCGGCCGTCGACATCGTCGAGAACGATCGCGGCGTCACGCTGCGCGCCGACCTGCCCGGCGTGCCGCGCGAGAACCTCGACGTGAAGGTGCACGACACGACGCTGACGATCGAAGCCGGTACGCACCTCGATACGCCGGAAGACCTGCGCGTGCGACACGCCGAAGTGCGCTCGACACGCTATGCACGGTCGTTCGTGCTCAGCGCCGATCTCGACACATCGCGGATCGACGCGAACCTGCGCGACGGCGTGCTGACCCTGACGATTCCGCGCCGCGAGGAAACGCGTCCGCGCCGCATCGACGTGACGGCCGGCAACGCGTGAGCGTTGGTGCGGGTCGCGATGTGACGTGTCGCGACCCGCATGAAAAAAGCCCCGCCCGGCGCGATGCCGGGCGGGGCTTTTTTATCGGCGTGCGTGCAGGCACGCCGTATCCGGATTCAATCGAAGTCGAACAGGTCGAACACCGACTTCTTGCGCCGCTGGCCGTCGTGCCGGTGACGATCGTCGTGCGAGCGGCCGTCGCGCCCCCAGCCATCGTCGCGACCGCGCTGCGCCGGTGCGTTGTGCTGCGCCGGTGCGTTGTGCTGCGTCGGCGAATCGTCGCGGCGCGCCGGCGCATCGCCGGTTTCGCGGGCGATCAGCTTGTCGAGCTCGCCGCGATCGAGCCACACGCCTCGGCACGTCGGACAGTAGTCGATCTCGATCGACTGGCGCTCGGCCATCAGCAGGTCGGGTGTCTTGCAGACAGGGCATTTCATCGCGTTTCTCCTTTCCGTGCGAATTTCGTCTGGATTCCGTACGAGGCGCGCGAGCCGGCCGCCGCGGCGGCCGGCGTCACGCGCAGCGGCTCAGTCGCCTTCCCCTTGCGCCGCACGCTTCGCCTTCGCGCGCCGCGCCAGCATGTTCATGCCCTCGACGAAGGCCGAGAACGCCATTGCCGCGTAGATGTACCCCTTCGGCACGTGCGAACCGAAACCTTCGGCGATCAGCGTCATGCCGATCACGACCAGGAACGACAGCGCCAGCATCACGATGGTCGGGTTGCGATCGATGAAGCGTGCGAGCGGCTGTGCGGCAAACAGCATCACGGCCACGGCGACGATCACGGCGACGAACATGATCGGGATGTGCTCGGTCATGCCGATCGCGGTCACGATGCTGTCGATCGAGAACACGATGTCGAGCATCACGATCTGGCCGATCGCGGCCCATACCGTCAGGCTGGCCGCGCCGCTCGCCCCGCCCGCGCCGCCGTCATGCGACACGTGGTGATGAATCTCGGTGGTCGCCTTCCACACGAGGAACAGGCCGCCCGACAGCAGGATCATGTCGCGCCACGAGAACGCGTGGTCGAACAGCGTGAACACGGGTTCGGTCAGGCTCGCGATCCACGCGACGCTGCCGAGCAGCGCAAGACGCATCACCAGCGCGAGCGCGATGCCGAGGCGCTGCGTGCGGGCGCGCTGCGCCTCGGGCAGCTTGTTGCTGAGGATCGAGATGAAGATCAGGTTGTCGATGCCGAGCACGACTTCCATCACGACGAGCGTCAGGAGCGCGGCCCAGACGGCGGGGTCGGCGGCAAGCGTCAGCAGGTAGTCCATGAAATGGGCCGATACGAAAGTGGAAAGCCAGATGATATGCCGCCCCGAACTTCGTAAAAATCAGAGAGAATCTGACTTTAAGTTCGGTTTTTTCGATATATCGATCCGATGCTCAATTTCCGACATCTGTACTACTTCTGGGTCGTCGTGAAGGAAGGCGGCTTCGCGCGCGCCGCCGGCCGGCTCGACATGGCCGTGCAGACGATCAGCGCGCAGGTGCGCGAGCTCGAGAAATCGCTCGGGCACCAGTTACTGCGCCCGGCCGGGCGCGGCGTCACGATGACCGACGCGGGCCAGGCCGCGTTTGCGCGTGCGGAGGTCATCTTCGAGATGGGGCGGCTGATTCCCGACGACGTGCGCGCGGCGGCCAGCCAGCCGACCGTGCGGCTCGCGGTCGGCCTCGCGGACGGCATCTCCAAGCTCGCCGCGCATGCGATCCTGGCACCGGTGCTCGACACGCCCACGCTGCGGCTGCTGTGCCACGAGGGCGAGCACGATGCGCTGCTCGCGGAGCTTGCGCTGCATCATCTGGATCTCGTGCTGGCCGGCCAGGGCGCGCCGTCGGGGTCGAACCTGCGCGTGACGAGCGAGCGGCTCGTCGCCTCGCCGGTCGACTGGTACGGGCCCGCGGCGCTCGTCACGCCGGCCGCACGGCAGCGCTTTCCGCAGTGCCTGGCCGATCTGCCCGTGCTGTTGCCGACCGCCCATTCGGCGCTGCGCGCACGCCTCGACCTGTGGCTGGAAGGCGAACGGATCGTGCCGCGCGTGGCCGGGGAATTCGAGGACAGCGCGCTGATGGCCGTGTTCGCGGCGCGCGGCCTCGGCGTGTTTCCGCTGAGCGAGCTCGGCGCGAACGACGCGTCGCTGCTGCGTGGGCTCAGGCGGCTCGGGCGCGCGGGCGACGTGACCGAGGAGATCCACGCGATCCGCTCGCGGCGCGGCGAACATCATCCGCTGACGTCGCAATTGCTCGCCGCGGCGCGCGGCGCACCGGCCGACTGAAGCGAGCGCGACATCAAACGAAACTATAATGACGCCCCGGCCTTACGAGATGTGCACGCGCATCACCCCAGGCACCGCCCTTGCGCAGCCTCTCGCCAAGCCTTCTGAAAGACGCCATGCACAACCGATTTCGCCTGTTTTCCGTTTCGTGCGCGCTCGCGGCCGCGACCGTGCTGGCGGCGTGCTCGTCGCCGCCCAAGCCGATCTACCAGCAGGAACAGTTCGACGCGACGAGCAGCCCGTACGCGCACACGTTCCACTCGAAATCCGACGCGGCCTGCGAGGCCGCGCGGCGGGCGCTGCTGAGCCAGGGCTACGTGGTGTCGTCGTCGCGCAACGATGCGGTCGACGGCAGCAAGAATTTCCAGCCGAACAACGACATGCACGTCGTGATCGAGTTTCACGTCGTGTGCGCGGATGCGAACGCGGACGGCTCGTCGAGCATCGCGTACGTGAATGCGGTGCAGGACCGCTACACGCTGAAGAAGTCGAATACGTCGGCCAGCGTCGGCTTGAGCGTGTTCGGCTCGCTGTCGCTGCCGATCGGGTCGAGCGACGATGCGCTCGTCAAGACCGCGAGCGAGACGATTCCCGCCGGCGTGTTCTATGAACGCTTCTTCAATCTCGTCGACCATTTCCTGAAGATCGACCCGGCACGCCGCGATCGCGCAACCGTGAAGGCGGCCGAGAAGGAACCCGTCGCGCCGCTGCCCGAACCCGCGCCGACGCCGCAAGGCGAACCGATCAAGATGACGACGCCGGTCGTGCCGACGCCGCCCGCGGCGCCGGTGCCGCTTTCGGTGCCGGGTGTGGCGCCCGAGCCGGGCGCGAACGCCGTGCCGGCCGCGGCATCTGCTGTCGTCGTGCCGGCCACGGTGCGCGCGGCCGCGCCGATGGCGGCGTCCGGTTCCGCGTCGGTGCCGGTTGCTGCTGCGGTCCCGGCTTCCGCCTCCGGCGCCGCGCCCGCACCGGCTTCGGCACCCGCATCGACTACCGGTTCGTCGCCCGCGCCGGCTGTCGCACCTGCGCCCGTGTCGGCTGTCGCGCCTGCGCCCGCTTCGGCACCCGTG
Organism: Burkholderia arboris; assembly: GCF_902499125.1. Taxonomy (GTDB): domain Bacteria; phylum Pseudomonadota; class Gammaproteobacteria; order Burkholderiales; family Burkholderiaceae; genus Burkholderia; species Burkholderia arboris. The sequence goes on along the minus strand of NZ_CABVPX010000005.1, from coordinate 197,873 downwards.
TCGGCTTCCTCCGGTCAGGCTACCTCGCCGGCCTCGGCCCATTCGCCGGCCGCCGGTTCGGCGGTCGCACCGGCGGCCGCACCGGTTTCCGCGCCCGCCTCGGTTTCGGGTCCGGCGGCACCGTCGGCCCCAGCCACCCCGGCATCGGCCACGCCGGCGCCTTCGTCGGCAGCCTCCGCGCCTGCATCAGCATCGGCACCGTCGAGCGCGTCGCCTGCCGCCGTGAACCCCGTCGCATCTTCCGCGCCTTCCGGCGCGAGCGCGCCAGCCGCGAACTGATCGATCTGTCGTATCGCCGCGCCCGGCCGCACCGGGCTCAGCGCGGCGATACGCGTCCCCTCCGCGTCATTTCCCCAAGCCATGTCCGCGCATCCGGCCATCTGACCACGCCGTGATGACGGACCAGCAACGCCGACGCCGCTCGGCAGGCCCGACACGGCCGATTCCCTAAGCTCCGCACGCGACGATCGCAAGCCGCCCGGCCATTTCCCGACCGCCCCGCCCGCTTTCCTGCTTTCCTGCTTTCCTGCTTTCCTGCTTTCCTGCTTTCCTGCTTTCCTGCTTTCCGGCTTTCCTGCTTTCCCGCTTTCCCGCTTTCCCGCTTTCCCGCTTTCCCGCTTTCCCGCTTTCCCGCTTTCCCGCTTTCCCGCGTTACCGCGTTACCGCGTTACCGCGTTACCGCTTTCCCGCTTTCCCGCTTTCCCGCGTTACCGCGTTACCGCGTTACCGCGTTACCGCTTTCCCGCTTTCCCGCGTTACCGCGTTACCGCGTTACCGCTCCCCCACTCCCCCGCGTTACCGCAACGTCGCGCGCAGCGTCTGCAGATACTCGACGGTCGCCGTCACGCCGCCGCAGACGATCACGGCGATGTCCGACGCCGACGCCAGCACCGGCACCGGCCGCTCGAGTGCGGCCAGCGCCGCGCCGCACGCGGGCTCGACGACGATCCGGTGCTCGTCGAGAAACCGCAGCGACGCAGCCACCGCGTCGGCATCGGACACGACGACGGGATGGATTTCGTGGCGCGTCGCCCACTCGACCGCCGCGTCGCACGGCCGTTTCGCGCCGAGCGACGTGGCGATGCTCGCAATCGCCGGCAATTCGACCGGACGCCCCTGCGCAACCGAACGCGCGTAGCAGTCGGCGCCTTCCGTTTCGGCCGCGACGACCGGCACGTCGTGCCAGCCGTTGCGCGCAAGCCCTTCGAGCACGCCGCACAACAGCCCGCCGCCGCCGACCGCGAGCACGACCGCGTCGGGCTTCGGACCGGCCGCCGCCATCTCGTCGATCATCGTCGCGTGACCCTGCCACAGCACGGGATCGTCGAACGGATGCACGAACGCATCGTGCTCGCCGAGCGCCGACTGGGCGAACGCGTTCGCCTCGGCCCAGCTCGCACCGTGCACGACGAGTTCCGCGCCCTCGATCTGGATCAGTTCGCGCGCGCGGGCCGATGCGCTTTCCGGCACCACGACTCGCACCGGCACGCCAAGCTCACGGCCGCAATACGCGACCGCGATACCCGCGTTGCCGCCCGACGACGACACGAACCGCCGCGCGCCGGCCGCATGCCGCGCCTCGCAGACGGCACCGATGCCGCGCAGCTTGAACGAGCCCGACGGCTGCAGCGCATCGAGCTTCAGCCGGATGGTCCTGCCGAGCCGGCGGGACGCGATTTGCGAGCGGATATAAGGGGTCGGGATATGAAGCGGCATGGGACGGAACGCTGTGGAAACGGAGGGAAACGCACGCGACTCGTGAGCACACGCGTGCGGCAGGGACGGTTATCGTACGGCAGGCTCGCCATGCTTTCCAATACCATCGAATGGCGTTTGCTATGCTTGCCAGGCATATCAACAAACCGGAACGGACACCGCATGCGCCAGATCGAATTGCGTCACCTGCGCTACTTCGTCGCCGTCGCACAGGCCGGCAGCGTGATGGCAGGCGCCCGCGCGGCCGGCATCGTCCAGCCTGCACTGTCGCGGCAGATCCGCGAGCTCGAGGACGCGATCGGTACGCCGCTGCTGATCCGCCGCACAACGGGCGTCACGCTCACGGCGGCCGGCGCGAGCTTCCTGCAGGATGCGACCGGCCTGCTCGCCACGCTGCAGGACAGCCGCGAGCGCGCATTGCGCAGCGCGGCCGGCCAGCTCGGCGAACTGCGGCTCGGCGCGCTGCCGAACTGCCTGCCGCTGCCGATCGTCGCGAACGTGCTCAAGGCGTTTCGCGACGCATGCCCCGATGTGAAACTGTCGATTGCGCCGATGCTGTCGGCCGAACAGGCGAGCGCGCTGATGCGCGGCCAGCTCGACGCCGGGATCATGGCCTGGCGTCGCGACGAGGCGCCGCACCTGTCGGGTGTGCGGCTGCTGAGCGACCGCTTCGTGCTCGCGATGCCCGCGCCGCCGGGCGGCGGCTTCAACGCGCCGCGCACGCTGGCCGATGTCGCAAACGAACCGTTCGTCTGGTTCGACGCACAGCGCTCCGCCGCGCACCACCGGTTCCTGATGGCGCAGTGCCAGCAGGCCGGCTTCACGCCGCGCATCGCGCAGGTCGGCAGCGACATCCCGACGCTGATCGGCCTCGTCGCGGCCGGGATGGGCTGTGCGTTCGTGCCCGAAAGCGCGTCGCCGACCTGCCCGCACACGGTCCGGCTCGTCGCGCTCGACGAGCTTGCGAGCCGCTTCGACATCGAGTTCGTGTTCGACGGCGCGGCGGCGGCACCGTCCCCCGTCGTCGCACGGTTTCTCGCGGCCGTACGCGATGCGGCCGGCGAACCGGGCTGAACGGATGCCGGGGGCGCGTCCGGCACGCAAACGGGCAACGCGGCTTGCAACTCGGGCCGGCGAGCGTAACCGCCCCTCCGCCATACCGTCGCTCCGGCTGCTTCGGCGCGTTGAACGACACCGTCGAGCCCACAAAAAATCTTTCAAAAAGCTGACGCACGACACTGCGGCACCGGAATTCTTAAATTGACACCCAAAACGGCCGTTTAACGCCGATTCGAATTGTCACGGGCCGAAATATACTGCGCCCGCATCCAACCCTCGTGCCAAAGAGAGGATGCTTTTCCGCCCCGGTCACGGTCCCCCTGTGGTCGGGGCTTTTTTGCGCTTGCGCCTTGCGGGGAAAGGGTTTCCGGCCAACGCACGATGTCCGCCACCGGCGCTCGCCGATACCTGGGCCGCGCGCCCGGACCACCCGGCTGCAGGTCGCCGCACGGCGGCCGGACCGCGCCCGGCGCATCGCCCCGGGCGGCCGCCCATTCGCCGCACACCCTCACCGGATCGCAGCCGCGCGACCGCAGGCTCCGCCCTTTCATCTTACGAATATCTTTCGCCAATCCCAGCCTCGTTCGACAGCCCCCGCCGACGCATCATCCACAAGCCTCGCGCGCATGTCGCCCCTGCTCCGCATTGTTGACATGAAATCAAGATAATTTCGCCCGCATGCGGCTTTTTCCGCAAAAGTAATGCAGGCAAACTTCGCCCTGTCCTCAACGGTCCCGTGCCGTTGTCCTTCGATTAACAGGAGCCCATCGCGTGAACCCCACGACTTCCTCTCGTTCCCGCCCGGGCGGCAGCGCCGCGCTGCCGCTGCTGGCGCTCGCCGCCGGTGCGTTCGGCATCGGCACGACCGAGTTCTCGCCGATGGGCCTGCTGCCCGTGATCGCCGACGGCGTGCACGTGTCGATTCCGAAGGCCGGCATGCTGATCAGCGCGTATGCGATCGGCGTGATGGTCGGCGCGCCGCTGATGACGCTGCTGCTCGCGCGCTGGTCGCGCCGTTCGGCGCTGATCGCGCTGATGTCGATCTTCACGATCGGCAACCTGCTGTCGGCCGTCGCGCCGGACTACACGACGCTGCTGCTCGCCCGCCTCGTGACGAGCCTCAACCACGGCGCGTTCTTCGGGCTCGGCTCGGTGGTCGCGGCCAGCCTCGTGCCGCGTGAAAAGCAGGCGAGCGCGGTCGCGACGATGTTCATGGGCCTCACGATCGCGAACGTCGGCGGCGTGCCGGCCGCAACCTGGCTCGGCCAGATCATCGGCTGGCGCATGTCGTTCGCGGCAACCGCGGGCCTCGGCCTGATCGCGATCGCCGGCCTGTTCGCCGCGCTGCCGAAGGGCGAAGCCGGCAAGATGCCCAACCTGCGTGCCGAACTCTCGGTGCTGACGCGCCCTGTCGTGCTCGGCGCGCTCGGGACGACGGTGCTCGGCGCCGGCGCGATGTTCACGCTCTACACGTATGTCGCCCCGACGCTCGAACACCTGACTGGCGCGACGCCCGGCTTCGTGACCGCGATGCTCGTGCTGATCGGCGTCGGTTTCTCGATCGGCAACATCGCAGGCGGCCGCCTCGCCGACCGCTCGCTCGACGGCACGCTGACCGGCTTCCTGCTGCTGCTGATCGCGACGATGGCTGCGTTCCCGTTGCTCGCCAGCACGCATGTCGGCGCCGCCGTCACGCTGCTCGTGTGGGGTGTCGCAACGTTCGCGGTCGTGCCGCCGCTGCAGATGCGCGTGATGCGCGCCGCCCACGAAGCGCCGGGCCTTGCGTCCGCCGTCAACATCGGTGCGTTCAACCTCGGCAATGCGGTTGGCGCGGCTGCCGGCGGCGCGGCGATCTCGGCAGGCTTCGGCTACGCAGCCGTGCCGCTCGTCGGCGGGCTGATCGCCGCGGCCGGACTCGCGCTCGTGGTGCTGCAGGTTGCGCAGCGCCGCCGTGCACCGGCCACCGCGAATTCGTAATCGCAATCCGGGCAATCCGACGTACCGACGCTCACGGCCGCGCAATGCGGCCGTTTTCGTTTTCCGCCGCCAATCCGGATTCGCCGATTCTTCAATCGGGATAAATCCCGAATATCACCCCCTCCTCCTTCCACACCCGAATTGAAAATTGAATCCACTCACGGATTACCGGGATCGATTCAATGCCCTGAAATGATTCGACGCATGTCATTTCCAATTCACCACACACCGCAATTATCCATTCCGCACCGGTCGATTCAATCCGCCACGCCAATCTGAAAATCGAGTCGCACCCCGCATAAGCCCCGCAGCCACTTGTGCTCCGCAAGAAAATATTTCGCCCGATGCGCCGGACAAAATCGAAAAGCGCAATGCTTACCGGTTTTATTCAATCATTAATCGATCAAACTGTAACAAAATGAAACAGCCAAAACTTTAAGATTGAAAGACTCCTCGATTCGTATCAGCATTCAAGCGGCCGTGGCGCGCGGAGCGCGGCATAAATCCAATGAAAAACCGACCGGGGAGGATTCAGAGTGAAAGTCGCCATCGCTTCCACGACATTGTCGCTCGCGCTGTCAATCGGCCTTTCGACACCTGCCGCCGACGCCGCTACCTATTCGAACGGCACCGCGACCGCCACCTTCAACGTCACGCTGACACTGCAGCCGAACTGCATGATCACCGCGAACCCGCTGGCCTTCGGGACCAACGGCGTGCTCTCCGCCGCGATCAACCAGCAGACGACCGTCAGCGTCACCTGCACCAACACGACGCCGTACAACGTCGGCCTCGATGCCGGCTCGGTCACGGGGTCGACCGTCGCGAGCCGCCTGATGGCCGGCACGGCGACCGGCAATACGACGACGACCGTCGGCTTCCAGCTGTACCAGGACGCCGGCCGCACGACCGTATGGGGCAACACGCAGGGGACGGACACGGTCGCCGGTACCGGCACGGGCTCCGCGCAGGCGCTGACCGTCTACGGCCAAGTGCCGACGCAGGCCACGCCGAAGCCGGACACCTATCAGACGACCGTCACCGCAACGGTCTACTTCTGACCGGCGCCGCCACGCATGATCGCATTACGTCGAACGCTCGCCGCGCTGCTGTGCGCGGCCGGCGCCGCGCACGCCGCGTCGCTGCAGATCTCCCCCGTCACGATCGAATTCGGCGCCGACGACACGGCCACCGGCATCACGCTGCGCAATCCGGGCGATCGTCCCGTGTACGGACAGGTGCGCGTGTTCCGCTGGGACCAGGCCGACGGCCAGGACACGCTGACGCCCACGCAGGACCTCGTCGCGAGCCCACCGCTGATCGAGGTCGGCACGCAGTCCGACCAGTTGATCCGCGTCGTGCGCGCGTCGCGCACGCCATCCGGTGTCGAGCAGAGCTACCGGCTGCTGATCGACGAGCTGCCGCCGCCCGGCGAAGCGCCGACCAACGGCGTGTCGATCCGGCTACGCTATTCGATTCCGGTGTTCGTCGAACCGCCGACCAACGGCGCGCCGCAGCTGGACTGGGCGCTCGCGCGCCAAAACGGCGGCTGGGTGCTGCGTGTACGCAACGTGGGCGCACGCCGCGCGCAGCTGGCATCGGTCGAGCTCGTGACCGGCGACGGCCGCGCGTACCCGCTCACGCACGGGCTGCTCGGCTACGCGCTCGCGGGCCGCACCGGCCAGTGGAGCGTGCCGCTGCCGGCCGGCCTCACGCTCGGCGGCAAGGTCACGGTGCGCGCGGCCGTCAATTCGCAGCCGGCCAGCGCGGTCGTCGCGGTGGAGCCGCCGGGCTAGACCGCCGGTGCGCCGCCCGGCCCCTTCCCCTTCGCCACGCGCCGGCACGTTTCCGGTCAACGGACGCAGAACGTCGCGGCGCGCCCGGCGCATCGTGCTCGTCGCCGTCGTGGCCGGGCGCCTGCTCGTGCACGGCGCGGCTCGCGCGGACGAACCGGCGGCGCTCGTGATGGCCGACAGCATCCACGACGTCATCCTCGAAGTCAGCATCAACGGCGAAAGCACGACGCTGCTCGCGCATTTCCGCGAACGCGACGGCCATCTGTCGGCGAGCGGCGCCGACCTGCGCACGATCGGCTTCGCGACCGACCGGCTCGGCATCGCCGACGCGGCGACCGTCGAGCTCGACACGATTCCCGGCCTGCGCTATCGCTACGACGCCGCGCACCAGCGTGTCGACCTGGCGATGGCCGACACGCTGCGCCGTCCGTACGCGGTCGACAGCCGCGCGTTGCCGGCCACGCAGGCGGCCACCGCGTCGCGCGGGCTCGCGATCAACTACGAGGCGTACGCGCAGACGATCGGCGACCGGCAGTTCTCGCTCTACACCGGCGTGCGCTACTTCGATCCGAACGGCGTGTTCAACACCACCGGCACCGCGTATTTCTACAACGGCCAGCGGCGCTACACGCGCTTCGATACGTCATGGAGCCGCTCGGACCCGGCGCGGCCGAGCACGACGCAGATCGGCGACGCGATCTCGGGATCGCTCGCGTGGACGCGCTCCGTGCGCCTCGGCGGCTTCCAGTGGCGCAGCAACTTCGCGCTGCGGCCCGATCTCGTGACGTTCCCGATTCCGTCGCTCGCGGGTTCCGCCGCAGTACCGTCGGCGGTCGACCTGTACGTCAACAACGTGCGCCAGTACACCGGCAACGTGCCGAGCGGCCCGTTCATCATCCACGACGTGCCGGGCATCACCGGCGCCGGCCAGGCGACCCTCATCACGCGCGACGCGCTCGGGCGCACCGTCGCGACGTCCGTGCCGCTCTATGTCGACACGCGCATGCTGTCGGCCGGGCTGTCGAGCTATTCGTTCGAGGCCGGCTTCCTGCGCCGCAACTATGCGCTGCAGTCGTTCGACTACGACGCGCGGCCGGCCGTCAGCGGCTCGATGCGGCGCGGCGTCAGCGATACGCTGACCGTCGAGGGGCATGCGGAAGCGACGGGCGGCGTGCTCAACGCCGGCGTCGGCGCGCTGATGCGGCTCGGCTATGCGGGCGTGGTGAGCGGCGCGGTCGCGGGCAGCGTCGGCCGCTATCCGGGCACGCAGGTGAGCGTCGGCTACCAGCTGATCGAACCGCGCTTCTCGATCAACGCGCAGACGATCCGCGCCTTCGGCCGCTACGGCGACCTGGCATCGCGCGACGGTTCACCGGTGCCGTCGGCGACCGACCAGGCGACGCTCGCGCTGCCGTTCATGCACCGCCAGACGCTGTCGCTCAGCTATATCGGCTTCCGGCTGCCGCAAGGCCCGAGCGCGCGGATCGGCACCGTGTCGTACACGCTGAGCCTCGGCGATCTCGCATCGCTGAGCGTGAGCGCCTACCGCGATTTCGCGCAGCAGGGCGCGAACGGCGCCTTCGTGTCGCTGAACATCGGGCTCGGCCGCAACACGTCGCTCAACGCGACCGTCGGCCGCCAGCGCGGCCAGTCGAACTACACCGTCGACGCGAACCGTCCGCCCGACTACGACGGCGGCTGGGGCTGGGGCGTGCAGACCGGCGGCACGGGCGCGGTGCCCTACCGGCAGGCGCAGGTGCGCTATCTCGGCCGCGCGGGCGAGGTCATCGCGGCCGCGCAAAGCATCGACCGTCAGACCGGCGCATCGCTCGACGTGAGCGGCGCGCTCGTGTTCATGGACAGCAGCCTGCAGTTGTCGCGCCGCATCGACGACGGCTTCGCGCTGGTGTCGACCGACGGCGTCGCGGGCATCCCCGTGCTGCACGAGAACCGCGTGATCGGCACGACCGATCGCGCCGGGCATCTGCTCGTGCCCGACCTGAACGCGTACCAGAACAACCAGGTCGCGATCGATTCGATGAAGCTGCCGGCCGACGCGCGAATCGCCCGCACGTCGATGACGATCGTGCCGCAGGCGCAATCGGGCGTCGTCGCGCATTTCGGTGTGTCGCGCTATCGCGCCGCGTCGGTGATCCTGCGCGACGCCGCCGGGAATCCGCTGCCGGCCGGTGCGCGCGTGCATCACGCCGAAAGCGGCGCGGACACGATCGTCGGCTATGACGGGCTCACGTTCATCGACGGGCTGAAGGACGACAACCATCTCGCGATCGACTACGGCACGCAACGCTGCGCCGTGGCATTCGCGTTCACCGCGCCCGGCGACGGCACGCTGCCGACCGTCGGGCCGCTCACCTGCCGGGCGGCGCCATGAGAATCGTGCTGCTGCTCGTCCTGGCGCTCGCCGCGTGGTGCGGCGTGCCGCGTCACGCGCAGGCCGAGACCTGCACGGCCACCGCATCGACGGTCACCTTCGGCTCGGTCAGCCCGATCTCGCTCGCGCCGGTCACCGCGACCGGCACCGTCAGCATCACGTGCACGTGGTCGGCCGTCTCGCTGACGCCAAACGTGCTCGTGTGCCTGAATCTCGGCGGCACGAGCCCGCGCAGCCTCGTCAACGGCGCCAACGCGATGCAGTACGACCTCTATCTCGACGGCGGGCATTCGGTCGCATGGGGTTCCGTGTATTCCGGCACCACACCGGCGTCCGTCACGCTCGCCAAACCCGCGCTCGGCACGAGCGCGAGCGCGACGGTCACGATCTACGGACAGATCACGTCGAACCAGCCGACCGTGCCGACAACGGGCAACAACACGACGACCTACTCGCAGACGTTCGGCGGCAACACGACGTCGCTCAACGCCGGGTTCTACCTGCTCGGTGCGCCGACCTGCGCGTCGTTGACGACGTCGAACGGTACCTTCCCGTTCAGCGCGACCGCGAACGTGATCAACAACTGCAACATCAGCGCGACCAACGTCAGCTTCGGCACCGCGAGCGTGCTGTCCGGCACGCTCACGGCAACCGGCTCGATCACCGCGCAGTGCACGAACGGCGACGCGTGGAAAATCGCGCTGGACGGCGGCAGCACCGGCAACGTGACGGCACGCGGGATGCAGCGCAGCGGCGGCGGCGGCACGATCAATTACGGGCTTTACACGGATGCCGCGCGCTCGATCGCGTGGGGCGACGGCACGGGCGGCAGCTCGACGGCCACGGGTGTCGGCACGGGCACGTCGCAGGTCGTGACCGTATATGGCGCGGTGCCGGCGCAAACCACGCCCGCGCCCGGCAACTACAGCGACAAGATCACCGCGACGATCAGCTTCTAGCGGGAATGGCGGGAGGTCAGAACGTGACGGTCCATGCGGGCGGCACGCCCGCGCCGACGCTGCGCGGCGCCGATCGCAGGTCGGGCAGCGGTGCGTGGCTCAGCACGAACGGCGTGCCGTGCACACAGCTGACGCTCGGCATGTCGGCGTCGGCGGCCCCCCGCGCGCCCGAACCGATCGTGCAGATTTCCGGAATGATGAGACTGACGCGCAGCGGAATCGACGGTTCCGCTGCGTGCGCGAGCGACCCTGTGGCCAGCACCGCGAGCGCGAGCGCACCGCGTCTGATTTGGCCGGCTGTCATCGTGCGGCCCTCCTTCGTGCATCCATTCAGCATATGCGCGAATTATCGGCGTACGCACGGAAAACTTGAAGCCGCGCGCACGCGATCCGGCCCCGCTGAAACGGTCAGCGTGCGGCGGCGAACCCGCCGAAGAACGCACGTGCGTTCGCATCGAGGCTGTCGAGGTGATAGCCGCCCTCCTGCACGATCACCGTCGGCAACCCGAGCCCGCCGATCGCACCGCCGAGCCGCCCGAACCCGTCGGTCGTGACGGCAACCTGCGATTGCGGATCGTCCTTGTAGATGTCGAAGCCGAGCGCGAGCACGAGCGCATCGGGCTGGAACCGCGCGAGCGCGCGCAACGCGTCGTCGAGCCGCGCGAAGAATGCCGATTCCGGCGAACCGTGCGGCATCGGCAGGTTGAGGTTGAACCCGTCGCCGGCGCCCGCCCCCGTCTCTTCCTCATAGCCCGCGACGACCGGGTAGAAGTTGGTCGGATCGCCGTGGATCGATACGTACAGCACATCGTCGCGGCCGTAGAAGATCTCCTGCACGCCCTGCCCGTGGTGCATGTCGGTGTCGAGGACCGCCACGCGGCGATGGCGGCCCAGCAGCGACTGCGCGGCGATCGCCGCATTGTTCAGGTAGCAGAAGCCGCCGGCCGCATCGCGGCGCGCGTGATGACCGGGCGGCCGGCACAGCGCGTAGGCCTCGCGTGCGCCGTCGTTGACGTCCGCTGCGGCCGCGAGCGCGTCCTGCGCGGACCAGTACGCAGCGCGCCACGTGTTCGCACCGACCGGGCAACTGCCGTCGGCGAGGTAGCGCGCGGCTTTCGCGAGCACGCCGCGCAGCGGGTTCGGGTCGCGCACGAATACGTTCGACATCACTTCGTCGCCCCAGTCGTCGGGCATCTGCTTCCAGTCGCGGTGCGCCTCTTCGAGAAAGCGCAGGTAGTTCATGTCGTGCACGGCCGCGATCGGCGCGGTGCCGCGGTCGGCCGGCTCGCGCACGTCGAAGTCGAGCGCACGCACCGCCGCGACGAGCCGCGCCGCGCGTTCGGGCACTTCCTGCGGCTCGCGCATCTGGCCGCGCGACAGGTAGCTGCGCGGATGGTGCAGCAGTTGTTCGGGATGGAAATAGGTTTTCATCGTTCGTCCTCGTCGATTCGCCGCGTCATGCATCGTGCGCGGTGGCCGCCGCTTCGACGCGCGCTGCGATGCCTGCGCGCGCCAGCACCGCATGGAGCAGCACGTTCGTGCCGCGCGTCACGTCGTCGGGCAGCGCGTCCTCGGCCTCGTTGTGCGACAGGCCGTCGACGCACGGGATGAACACCATCGCGGTCGGGACGCGGCGCGCGAGCAGGATTGCATCGTGGCCGGCGCCGCTGACGATCCGCTCGTTCGTGTAGCCGAACGCTTCGGTTGCCTGCGCAACCAGTTCGACACAGTCACGGTCGAACGGTGTCGCCGGGCTGCGCCAGCAGGTATCGATCGCGACCCGCACGCCGCGCGCGGCGGCGATGCGTGTGCACGCATCGCGCAGGTCGCGCTCCATCGCGTCGACTTCGGCATCGTCGTGATGACGCAGGTCGACCGTGAACGTCAGGTCGCCGGCAATCGTGTTGCGCGACGCGTTGCGGATCCCGACCTGCCCGATCGTCGCGAGCCCGCGCGGCGCATAGCCGGCGACGATCCGTTCGAGTTCGAGCGCGATCTGCGCGCTCGCGAAGCATGCGTCCTTGCGATACGGCATCGGCGTCGTCCCCGCATGCGCGGCCACGCCCGTCACCGTCACGTCGAGCCAGCGGATCGCTTGCCCGCCCGTGACGATGCCGATCGTCGTACCGTTCGCTTCGAGCACGGGCCCCTGTTCGATATGCGCTTCGAAATACGCGTCGACCGCGCCGCCCGTTGCGCGCGTACCGCGATAGCCGCACGCGTCGAGTGCCGCGCCGAGCGCGACGCCGTCGGCGTCCTGCGTCGCGAGGGCCTCGTCGAGCGGCAACGCGCCCGTGGACACGGCCGAACCGAGCATCGCCGGCGCAAAACGCGCACCCTCCTCGTTGGTCCAGGACACGATCTCGAGCGGCTTGCCGGTCGCGATTCCTGCATCATTCAGCGTGCGCACGAGTTCGAGCGCGGCGAGCACGCCGTAGACGCCATCGAAGCGGCCGCCTTCGGGTTGCGTGTCGAGATGGCTGCCGATCAACACGGGCGCCGCTTGCGCATCGGCGCCGTCGCGCCGCGCGAACAGGTTGCCGACGGCATCGACGCTCACCGTCATTCCCGCGTCGCGGCACCATTGCGCGAACAGGTCGCGCCCACGCCGGTCGTCATCGGTAAGCGCGAGGCGCCGCACGCCGCCGCGCGGCGTCGCGCCGACGCGCGCCATGTCGGCCAGGCTCTGCCACAAACGGGCGCCGTCGATTTCCAGCAGGTCTTTCATGTGCACTCCGGATGAATTCGTTCGTTGAAGTTCAGTGCGAGCCGAGCGCTTCGGCGGCGGCCGGTTGCGCCGCCCGGCGCGCGTCGAGCGCGACGATGCAAAGCAGCGAAACGCCGGCGAGACACGTGTAGAACACCGCGAGCGGCCACCATTGGCCGGCGAAGCGATGCGCGAGCCACGTGCCGACGAGCGGCGTCAGGCCGCCTGCGATCGCGCCGCAGATCTGATACGCAAGCGAGATCGCCGAATAGCGCACGTGTGCGGGGAATACGTCGCTGACGAAGCCCGCGATCACCGAATAGAAGCCCGCCATGCAGACGACGGCGAGCGCGATGCCTGCAATCAGCGACGCGGACGTGCCGCCCTGCACGAGCATGAACATCGGATACGGCGACAGCATCGCGAGCAGCGCCGCAATCTTCAGGAAGCGCGCGCCGCCGATCCGCTCGGCGGTCCATGCGGCGATCGGTTGCGCGATGAACTGGATGATTGCGACTGCGAACAGGCTGTCGAGGATCAGCGAGCGCGAGACGCCGACGTACTGCGTCGTGTACGCGATCATGAACGTGTTGGTGAAATAGACGCCCGCGATGCCGATCGTGTTCGCGCCGATGCAGAGCAACACGAGCCCCGACGCGGAACGGAACACTTCCGCGACCGGCAGCTTCACCGTGCGGTTGGTTGCCTTCACCCGCGCGAATTCCGGCGATTCGTTCACGCCGAGCCGGATCAGGATGCCGACCACGAGCAGGACCGAACTCGCGAGAAACGGCAGGCGCCAGCCCCACGCGAGGAAGTCGGCCTTGTCCATCGACGTGACCGCGCGAAACGCGATCAGCGACAGGATCAGCCCGGCCGGGCTGCCGAGCTGCGCGAACGACGCGAAGAACGTGCGGCGCCCCTGCGGCGCATGCTCGCCCGCCATCAGCACCGCGCCGCCCCATTCGCCGCCGACCGCGATCCCCTGCACGACGCGCAGCGCGACGAGCAGCACCGGCGCGAGCATGCCGACCTTCGAATAATCGGGCAGCAGCCCGACGCACACGGTCGCGACGCCCATCATCATCAGCGTCGTCATCAGCGCCTTCTTGCGGCCGATGCGGTCGCCGAGGTGACCGAAGATCACGCCGCCGAGCGGCCGCGCGAAGAAGCCGACCGCGAACGTCGCGAACGACGCCATCGTGCTGACGAAGCGGTCATGCGACGGGAAATAGAGTTCGCCGAACACGAGCGCGGCGGCGGTCGCGTAGATGTAGAAGTCGTACCACTCGATCATCGTGCCGATGAACGCGGCCGTCGCGGCGCGTCCCGGCTGGCGGGCGGAAGGAAGGGACTGGGTCATGCGGGCTCCTGACGCGCGCCGCTGCGGGCGACGCGCAATATCGTGTGACGGCCGTCTGTCGCGGCCTCGCGCCGCACGCTGCGGCACCCCTCCTTTATCGGCGACCGCAAATCATTAGTCAAATTTCAAGTTATTATTCGCCGTATAAATTCAGCTAATGACTACCCTGACGCCTCGCCCGGAGACCCGATGCGCCCCGACCTCGCCCCGTTCCTGAACGACCGACTCGACTGGAACCTGTTGCGCACTTACCTGGTGATCATGCAGGAGCGCAGCGTGAGCCGTGCGGCCGCGCGCCTGCACGTGACGCAGCCGGCCGTGAGTCAGGCGCTGCGGCGGCTCGAGGAGACGCTCGAACGCCGGCTGATCGAGCGGCGCGGCGCGCACTTCGCGCCGACGCCGGCCGGCGAAGCCGTGTACCGGATCGCGAGCGACATCTACGGCGGCATCTCGCGCCTCGAAACGGAAATCGACGACAGTACGGCCGACCTGACCGGGTCGATCCGGCTGCTGACGGTGAGCCGCATCGAATCGCCCGTCTACGACGAATTCCTCGCGGAATTCCACCGCGCGTATCCGCGCATCGACCTGCAGATCGAAGTGATGCGCTCGTCGGACATCCTGTCGTCGCTGCTGCAGAAGACGGCCACGGCCGGGCTCGGCCTCTGCCGTACGCCGCACGACAAACTGGAGATGCGCTGTTTCCTGCGCCAGCGCTATGCGATCTACTGCGGCCGCCATCACCGGCTGTTCGGGCAGACGCAACTGCGGATGGACGATCTGCTCGCGGAGAATTTCGTGTCGTTCACGAGCGACCAGATCGGCGACAGCCTGTCGCCGCTCACCGTGTTTCGCGATCAGAAGGGTTTCACGGGGCGCATCGTCGCGTCGTCGCCGAGCCTCGAGGAAGTGCGGCGATTGATCTTCGCGGGCTACGGGATCGGCTGCCTGCCCGAGCACATCGTGCGCGACGACATCGCGCAGCAGCGGCTGTGGCGGCTGCCGCCCGACGACGGGCTCGTCGATGTCGACGTGTTCCTGCTGTGGCACCGCGACCGCAAGATGAATGCGGCCGAGCATGCGTTTCTCGACGCGATGGAACGCTGCATGCAGCGCTATTCGCTCGCGCAGCGGCTGGGGAAGTAACGGCGCGAATGCGCCGAAGGAAGGCGCCGGGCGCACACGGCCCGGCGCGTCGCACGCGTCAGAAGCGATGCACGATGCCGAGCTGCACGCCGCGCGCATTCGCGCCCGGATACGCAAGCGGCAAGCCGGGGTTCGCCGCGCCGGCGAGCGTGTAGCCAGCCTGGTTGCGGTTGCGCAGGTACGACAGCGCGCCGTAGAAGCTCGTGCGCTTCGACAGGTCGTACTCGTACATCAGCCCGAGCTGCTCCGCGTTGTTGCCCTGCGACGACTGGTCGTGCAGATACGCATAGCCGAGCGCGACGGTGTTCGCCGGGTTGAACTGGTATTTGACCGACAGCCCGTACACGCGCGAATCGATCCCGAAGTCGGCCCACTTCACCGCCGAGAAGCCGCCGTACACGGTGGCCTTGCCGATCTCGTAAGACGCGCCGGCCATGATCGTGCGATCGGTCGTGGCCGCCGTCGCGTTCTTCAGCCACTGGCCCGCGACGAACGCGCCGAACGGCCCGTGTTCGTAGGTCAGATCGAACTGCTGGCTGGAACCCGCCGAGCGCACGCCGCCCGCGTCGCCGAATCCGAAGTACATCCCGCCCTGGAAACCCGCGATCTCCGGGCTCTGGTACGACAACGTGTTGCTCGTGCGGAACGCGAACACGGTCAGGTTGTCCATGCCGGACGCCTGCGTGACACCGCCGAACGCGTCCTGCCCGCCCTGGTCGTTGAACAGCGGCGAATTCTGGCGGCCCGCACGCACCTTGCCCCACTGCCCTGCGAGGCCGACCCACGC
Source organism: Burkholderia arboris (assembly GCF_902499125.1). GTDB lineage: Bacteria > Pseudomonadota > Gammaproteobacteria > Burkholderiales > Burkholderiaceae > Burkholderia > Burkholderia arboris. Next base: position 181,971 of record NZ_CABVPX010000005.1, on the reverse strand, counting down.
CTGCCGGTTGAACATGCTGCCCGCACTCGCGAGCGAGCCGTCATTCGGGTTGAAGCCGTTTTCCAGCGCGAACTCGATCTTCTGCCCGCCGCCGATATCCTCGCCGCCCTTCAATCCGAACCGGCTGCCCCACTGGCCGCCCGAGTTGATCGCCGCCGTATAGCCGTTGCCCGTATTCACGTACTGCGCGAATTCGTCGATCACGCCGTACAGCGTCACGCCGTCCTGCGCGAGCGCGGTGCCCGATCCGGCGAGGCAGGCAACCGCGACCGTCATGCGAAGCCCGGCGTGCACCGGCCGCACGCTGCAATCTCTGCCGCGCGCTTCAATTTGTTTAGTCATACTATTCAATAGTCCAGGAATGAAACGACACCGGGCGCGGTGTGCATGCCGCACCGGTATCGCGGGATACGGGATCGTGTTGACAGAGCCGGGCGCAGGCTGCGCCGGGCTCGACGCTCAGGCCGGCGGCTTGCCGGCCCGATGCGCGAGACGTGTCGTCAGTGGTGCACTTCGCCGCGTTCGAGCGGCAGGATCAGGCGTTCGGGGATGCTGCGACGCGACGCGCGCGCGCCGATGTAATACAGCACGGCCGGCACGATCAGCCCGAGAATCCACGAGATGTCGGTGCCGCCAAGGGCATCGACGAGCGGCCCCGTGTAGATGTGCGTCGACATGAACGGCAGCTGCACGAGGATGCCGACCACGTAGATCGTGATCGCCATCGCATTCCAGCGGCCGTAGCGGCCGTCCGGATCGGACAGCGCCGGCACGTCGTAGCGCGAGCGCGTGAAGCAGTAGTAGTCGACCAGGTTGATCGCGCTCCACGGCGTGAAGAACGCGAGCAGGAACAGGATGAACGCGGTGAACTCCTTCAGGAACGAATGACGGCCCGCAAGCGCGATCAGCGTCGATACGCAGATCATCCCGAAGATGTACACGAGGCGGCTCTTCGACGACACCGCGCCCTTGCCGCGGAAGCCGCTGACGATCGTCGCCATCGACATGAAGCTGCCGTATGCGTTGAGCGCCGTGACCGTCACCTTGCCGAACGCGATGCTGAAGTACAGCAGTGCGGCCACGGCGCCCGTCGAGCCGAGCCCGACGATATACGCGACCTCATGGTGTGCGAACTGGCCGCCGGCCAGTGCGGCCGCGAACACGCCGAACACCATCGCCGCCTGCGCACCGATCACCGAGCCGAGGCCAACCGCGAGGAACGTCGCGACCGACGACGTCGAGCGCGGCAGGTAGCGCGAATAGTCGGCCACGTACGGACCGAACGCAATCTGCCACGACGCGGACAGCGACATCGACAGCAGGAAGCTCGCGAGCGAGAAATGGCGGTTGGCGAGCAGCGCGCCGACATCGTGGTTCGCGAACAGCTGCGTGAACATGTAGACGAACGCGACGATGCCGACCACGCTCGCGATCCGGCCGACGAAGTGGATCGCGCGATAGCCGAACACGGTCAGCACGACGATCACGGCTGCGAACAGCAGGATGCCGGCTGCGTCGTCGACGTGCAGCAACTGCGCGACGGCCTGCCCGGCCAGCACCGAGCCGCTGGCGGAGAAGCCGATGTACATCAGGCACACGAGCACGATCGGGATCATCGCGCCGTACACGCCGAACTGCACGCGGCTCGAGATCATCTGCGGCAGCCCGAGCTGCGGCCCCTGCGCGCCGTGCAGCGCCATCACCGCGCCGCCGACGAGCTGGCCGAGCAGCAGCGCGACCAGCGACCAGAACACGTCGCCGCCGAGCACGACCGCGAGCGCGCCCGTGACGATGGCCGTGATCTGCATGTTCGCGGACAGCCACAGCGTGAACTGGCTCAGCAGGCCGCCGTGTCGCTCGGCATCGGGAATGAAGTCGATCGAGCGTACCTCGATCAGTCCGCCGGCTTTTCCACTGGAATTCGTTGACACGAGTCAATCTCCAAAATACTCAGGACCACACATGGTTTAAACGGGACAGGATGCTGCGAGCCGCCCTTTCGGCTCTGCGGGTGCGGGGCGCCGTGGATCGCCGGCATGCGCCACGCACGCACGGTCTGCACGCTGGCGCGCAAGCGGCACGACGTGCGCCGACATTGCCAGCGGATAATCTTGTATATACAACTTGCGAGATATCGGTGATTACCCGGTATCGACCGGCTTTCGAAATTGTCCGAATAATCGCGACACGGCCGGTCGTTTTGCCGCAAGCCGGACGTCGGAAAAATGAAAGGTCAGGTGGCGGCCGGCGGTGCCTGATCGGGCGCCGCCGTCATGTCGCCGGCGGGGAGCAGGTTCAGCATGCGCCGTGCGGCCTCGATGTCGCGCCCGTGCAGCCATTCGTCGTAATCGTCATGGCGCAGGATCACGACGCCTCGTTTCTCGTCGCCGGGCCGATGCATCCGCGCGAACAGCGGGTGATCGTCGGCGTTTACCGTGAGCATCGTCATGCCGATGCATGCGCGCCCGTCGCTGTCTTCGTAGCGGCGCCAGATACCGGCGACGCAGTACGGCTGCCAGCCGTCGACGCCGATCCGGTGCCACACATTGCGGCCGGTTTCGTAGCACGGCTCGCAGATCCAGCGCACCGGAATCAGGCAACGCTGGCCATTGCGCCAGGCCTTGCCGTAGAGCCGCGACGAGCCGACCGTTTCCGTGCGCGCGTTCACCGTATCGAGCTTCTTTTTCTTCCGGCCGTGCTCGTCGAGCCGCTCGGGTTGCATGAATTTCGGCCAGAAACCGAACACGGCCCCCACGACCGCAAGGCTGTCGCCTTCGGCGCATGCGACCGGTGCCGCGTAGTCGGGATACACGTCGGGTGCCCACGGGTCGCGGCGATACAGATCGCCGATGCCGATCTTCAGTTCGCTGATGCCCGGGTCTTCGCCCGGAGCGCGGTAGTGAGTGCACACGGCTCGGCTGACGATGGAAGCAATGTTTCCATCGTAGATCAGCGAGCACGCCGCCATTGATCTATTGTTTTGTATGACGAAACAGTTTTACGGATCGCGTGAAGTGCCACGATCGGGACAACGCATGCCGTCAGGTGCTCGAGCCGACCCGGAGCGTGAGAATTTCATCGCCGGCCTCGTCCAGCTGCCCGGTCGGAATCCAGCCGAGATGCCGGTAGAACCCGTACGAGCGCGACGCGGGGTCGGTCGAACAACCGAGAAACAACGACGTGAAGCCGCTTGCCGCGAAATCGTCGATCACGCGCCGCAGCAGCCGCTTGCCGATCCCCGCCCCTTCGTACGCAGGCAGCATCGCGAGCACGACGATCTCGCCCGAACCGGTGTCGCCGAAGCAGTAGCCGACCATGGTTCCGTTCGCAAAGCAGGCATGGCCCGAAAACAGGCCGTCGCGAATTCCGGCGTCCCAGCTTTCGGCCGTGATGCCGAGATCGCGCAACTGCGCTTCAGTCAACGCGTTCTCGCGCGTCCGCCCGCGCAGTGCGATGCACGCGGCCGCGTCGCCGGGTACGGCCTTGCGCCAGATGAGGTCATCCATCGATCGAAGCTTCCCTGGTTTGCCGCCGGCGCGATGCATACAGGCAGATCAGTTCGAGTGCGATCGTCGCGCCGGCCAGCGATGTGATTTCCGCATGATCATACGGTGGAGACACTTCGACCACGTCCATGCCGACCAGGTTGATGCCGTCGAGGTGGCGCAGGATCTCGAACGCCTGATGGCTCGACAGGCCGCCCGACACCGGCGTACCGGTGCCCGGCGCGAACGCCGGATCGAGACAGTCGATGTCGAACGTCAGGTACACCGGATGATCGCCGACGCGCTCGCGAATCCGTGCGGCGACCGCAGCCGGCGTCGACGCATGCACGCGGCGCGCATCCTGGATGTCGAATCCCATCGGCTCGTCGTTGGTCGTCCGGATGCCGATCTGCGCCGACCGTTCGGGCACGACCCACCCTTCCCGCGCCGCGTGCCAGAACATCGTCCCGTGATCGATGCGCTTCACGTCGCGGTCGGGCCACGTGTCGGTGTGCGCGTCGAAATGCACGAGCGACAGCGGGCCGTGCACCTTCGCATGCGCCTTCAGCAGCGGATACGTGATGAAGTGATCGCCGCCAAGCGTCAGCATCGCGCAGCCGCTCGCGAGGATCGCATCGGCATGCCGCTCGATCGCTCCCGGCACCGATTCGGGCTGGCCGAGATCGAACGCGCAATCGCCATAATCGACCGCAGCCAGCACGTCGAACGGATCGAACGACCACGGCCACGGGCGCTCCCATGCGATGCCCGTCGATGCGATCCGCAGCCCGCGCGGGCCGAAACGCGTGCCGGGCCGGTGCGACGCGGCGGAATCGAACGGCACGCCCGTGATCGCAAGATCGACGCTGTCGAGATCGCGGCTGAAGCGCCGGCGCATGAAGCTCGTCGCGCCCGCGAAGGTCGGTTCGGCCTGCGTGCCGTAGAGGCTGTCGCGCGTGAACGCGAAATCGTTCTGGCTCATCGTCGGAATCCTGTCTGAAGGGGGACACGGCCGCGCGGCTGGCGACCTCGAACCCGATTCTGCCCGCGCGGCATCCGACGAAAAATATGAACTAACATAAGCCAACTTCACGAAACGCGATGTATCGCCATGCTGACCCGACTCCGAGACATGGATCTGCAATTGCTGCGGCTCTTCCTGACGATCGTCGAGAGCGGCGGCTTCAGCGCCGCGCAAGGCACGCTCGGGATGGCGCCGTCCACCATCAGCACGCAGATGGCCAAGCTCGAGACCCGGCTCGGGTTCCGGCTGTGCGATCGCGGCAAAAGCGGCTTCCGGTTGACGCCGAAGGGCGAACGCGTGCTGCAGTCGACCCGCCGGCTCCTGCAGGCAATGGACGTGTTCACGCGCGATACGCAACACGTATCGGACACGATGCTGGGCGAGTTGCGCATCGGCCTGTCCGAGCGGCTCGCGCCCGACGTCGTCGAATCGATCGCAGCGGCCGTCGGCCGTTTTCGCGAACAGGCACCGGACGTGCTGATCGAGATGATTGCGATACCGCCCGACGAACTGGAGCGCCGGCTGCTGAAAGGCGAACTGCAACTCGCGATCGGCTATTTCTCCGGCCACCAGGCCGGCCTGCACTACGCACCGCTGTTCGTCGAACACCAGTCGCTGCATTGCGGCGCACGCCATCCGCTGTTTGCGAAAAAAAGCGTGTCGGTCAACGACATCGCGCGCACGAGCAACGTCGCGCGGCTCTACAAGACGAACACGTCGGGTGCGGCGCTGCGCAACGCGCAGCCGACCGCGCTTTCGGAAAACGTCGACGCCGACGTGATCTTCATCCTGTCCGGCGCGCATGTCGGCTTCCTGCCCGACCACGTCGCGGCGCCGTGGGTCGCCGCCGGAAAGATGCGCCGGCTGCTCGCGAGCAAGCTGAGCCATACGGTCGAATTCCAGCTCGCGACACCGAGGAACTGCGACGGCAGCGAAGCGCTGGATGCGTTCACCGCTGCGCTCGCCGAACAGTTCGGCGAGCTTGACGGGTGCGCAGGCGGATAGCCAGGCCGGCCCCCTGCCCGTGCCGCGTCAGGCGAGCCGGTCCGATGCGACGACGTGCACGCCCGGCCGCGCGTCGATCGCGGCATCGACCAGCGCACGCGCGATCCGCGACGCCGGATTCACGCGCCACTTCGCCGGCAGCATCGGCCCGGCGGCGTTCAGCGCGAACACGAACAGCCGCTCGCCGAACCTGAATTCGTCGCGGCTGCCGCCGATCAGGCCAGGCCGCACATACGTGAGCGACGCGAACCCGATACCCGCCAGCGCCTGCTCGACCTCGCCCTTCACGCGGTTGTAGAAGATGCGCGACGCGGCGTCTGCACCGAGCGCGGAATTCAGCACGTAGGTCGGCGTGCCGTGCCGGTGCGCGAGCCGCGCGACCGCGAGCGGATAGTCGTGATCGACGCGCCGGAAGGCCGCTTGCGAACCGGCGGCCCGCATCGTGGTGCCGAGCGTACAAATGACCGCATCGGCCCGCCACCCGTCGGCCGCGGCGGGCAACTGGTCGAAATCGACCTCCAGCGCGCGCATCTTCGGATGCGGCGACAGCGGCCGGCGCGCGAGGACGACCACCTGATCGACCCGCGAATCGGCGAGCGCGACTTCGAGGACGTGGCGTCCGACGAGTCCGGTCGCGCCGACGAGCAGCAGTTTCATGTCCGGTTCTTCCGTGAGGAGCCTGCGTTGGCGGGCCCGATGCGGCCCGGTTTCCGGCTATCGACATGATCGTCGGCCGACCTCGCGCCGACAACCTTCCTGCATCTCGAAAAATTACAGATCGCGCTCACTACATATCTCGAATTTACCCACGCCAGCTTCTGCTCGCAGGTTCACCGACGCAGCAATTCGTCGCACCTTTTCACGCATTTTCGCTATTTTCATCGCACCCTATCTCTCTAAACGTCGATTTATTCGATGTTTATACGACAAATAATGTAAAACAGTGCAAGAAAACGCATTCATTTTTCGTTGTTTTACATTACAAATACATTTCATTCTGTAAGATTCATCTCATTCGTTATCTCCTAATTCACCCGGGAACGCCCATCCAGCTGTCTTAATTCTTCAAGTCATCGTATCGCGGTGCGGCGTCCTCTTTTTTCCGAGACAGTCTATGAACCGCACTTTCCGTACGATCTGGAACGACGCACTGGGCGCCTGGGTCGCCACCTCCGAAACCACCCGCGCCAACGGCAAGAAAACCTCGAGCAAGGTCTCGGCTTCCGCACGCGTTGCCGCCACGCTCTCCGTCGCCGCCGCAGCCCTGATCCCCCTCGACAGCCTCGCCTACGTCTCCGTCGGCGGCGACACCGGCTACCCCTGCTCCGGCACGTGGGCAGCCTGCGCCGACTACTGGTCCGTCGCGATCGGCGACGAAGCCACGGCGACGCAAACCGGCAACCGCGCCGGCGCAACGACGGCCAGTTTCCTGACGTCGGTCGGCTCGCGCTCGAAGGCAACCGGCGGCACCTATGCCGCGGCCTTCGCTGCCGAGGCCAACGCCACCGGCGAAGGCTCGCTCGCGATGGGCGGCAAGTCCACCGCATCCGGTCACAGCGGCGTCGCCGTCGGCTACCGGTCGAACGCAAGCGTCGCCAACGCGGTCGCGCTCGGCCAGGGTTCCATCGCCGACCGCACCGGTTCGGGCACGGAGCGCTTCTCCGATGCGGCCGTCGCATCGAACGGCGTCGTGTCCGTCGGCAGCGCCGGCGCGGAACGCCAGATCACCCGCGTCGCCGGCGGCACGCAGGACACCGATGCCGTCAACGTCCGGCAGCTGGCCGCCGTCGACGCAGCGGCATCGACCGGCCTCACGTCGCTGTCGACCGGGCTGAGCACGACCGGCACCACGATGACGTCGCTGTCGACGTCGGTCGCGACCGGCCTCACTTCGCTGTCGACGTCCACGTCGGCCGCGATCGATGCCGCGACCACGCGCTACTACAGCGTCAACGACGGCGGCACGGCCGGCGCGAACTACAACAACGACGGCGCCACGGGCCTCAACGCGCTCGCGGCCGGCGTGAACGCATCGGCAGCCGGCCAGGCGGACGTCGCAATCGGCGCGGGCGCGGCCAGCAGCAGCGGCTCGACCGGCGCCGGCAACGTCGCGATCGGCCAGGACGCCAGTGCGGTCACGACGGGCGGCGGCTTCGGCGTGATCGCGCTCGGCGCGGGCGCGAAGGCCGGCACGGGCGGCTACACCGGCGCCACCGCGATCGGCTACAACAGCTCGGCCACGGAGAACAGCATGGCCATCGGCGCCAACGCGTCGTCGAGCCACACGGGCACGGCACTCGGCCGTGCGGCGGAAGCCACCGCGCGCGGCGCGCTGGGCGCCGGCTCGTCCGCCGCCGCCACCGCGACGAGCGCACTCGCGCTGGGTGACCGCGCGACGAGTTCGGCCGCCACCAGCGTGTCGGTCGGCACGCAGGCCAACGCCAGCGCACAGGCTGCGAGCGCGATCGGCCCGCGTGCCATCGCGTCGGGCGCCGGTGCGGTCGCACTCGGTGCGAGCGCAACGGCTGCCGACGCCGGCGCGGTCGCACTGGGCTCCGGCTCCGTGACCGCGGCGGCCATCGGCACGAGCGGCGCGACGATCAACGGCACCACGTACGATTTCGCCGGCACCGCCCCTGCCTCGACCGTCAGTGTCGGCGCGGCCGGCCGTGAACGTACCGTGACCAACGTCGCCGCAGGCCGGCTGGCCGAGAAAAGCACCGACGCCGTCAACGGCTCGCAGCTGAACGCGACCAACGTCGAACTCAGCACGGTCGGCTCCAATCTCGCGAGCCTGTCGACCTCGACCGAATCGTCGATCGCGTCGCTGTCGACGTCGACGTCGACCGGTCTCTCCAAGACGAACGACACGCTCACGTCGCTGTCGACCTCGACCGCCGACAGCCTGCGCATCGTCGACAGCAACATGGCTTCGCTGTCGACCGGGCTGAGCACGACCGACAACACCGTCGCATCGCTGTCGACCGCCACGTCCACCGGCCTGTCGACGACCCGCAACACGCTGGTTTCGCTGTCCACATCGGCATCGACCGGCATCGACACGCTCGGCAAGAACCTGACGTCGCTGTCGACCGCAACGTCGACGACCGCCGGTTCCTTGTCCACTACGATCAGTACAACGAATGACAATCTGGTCTCGCTGTCGACCTCGACGTCGACCGGCTTCGTGTCGCTGTCGACCGGCCTGAGCACGACCAACGACACCGTCACGTCGTTGTCGACGTCGGCCTCGACCGGCTTGTCGACGACCAACAGCACGCTCGCGTCGCTGTCGACGTCCGCATCGACGGGCATCCACTCGCTGTCGACCGGCCTCAGCGCGACCGACAGCACGATGACGTCGCTGTCCACGTCGACCTCGTCGGGCCTCGGCTCGCTGTCGACGAGCATCAGTTCGGTCACCGTCAACACGACGAACCTCGGCAACAGCACGGCCGACGCGCTCGGCGGCGGCGCCGCGTACGATCCGGCGACCGGGAAGATCACCGCGCCGTCGTACGTGACGTACAACAACGACGGCACGACGACGACCCACACCAACGTGGGCGACGCGATCGACAATCTCAACGCGAAGGGTGCGAAGTACTTCCACGCGAACTCGACCGAAGCCGACAGCCAGGCCACCGGCGCGAACAGCGTCGCGATCGGCCCGAACGCGGTCGCCAACCTCGACAACTCGGTGGCGATCGGCAACCGCTCGGTCACCGGCGCGGCCGTCGGCGTGTCGTCGTCGGCCATCGGCGACCTGCGTTTCGGCGCGTATGCGGGCGCGAACCCGTTCGGCGTGTTCAGCGTCGGCGCACCGGGCCAGGAACGCCAGATCCAGAACGTCGCGGCCGGCCGCGTGAGCGCCGACAGCACCGATGCGATCAACGGCAGCCAACTGCATGCGACCAACCTGAACGTCGCGTCGCTGTCGACCGGGCTCAGCTCGACGAACAGCAACCTCGCGTCGTTGTCCACGTCGACGTCGACCAGCATCGGTTCGCTGTCGACCGGCCTGTCGTCGACCAACGAAGCGCTGGGCTCGCTGTCGACGTCCACGTCGACGAGCGTGACGTCGCTGTCAACCGGCCTGTCGACGACCAACGACCGCGTGTCGTCGCTGTCGACCAGCGTGACGAACATCAATGCGCAGATCAACAACCTGTCGACGTCGGCATCGCGCAACACGGGCATCACCGCGGACATGAACGGCTCGGGCACCGATGCGCCGACCGTCACGGCCGGCTCCAATTCGGTCGCGATCGGCGCGAACTCGAACGACGGTGGCCGCTCGAACGTGGTCTCGGTCGGCACCGCCGAACAGCAGCGCCAGATCGTCAACGTCGCACCGGGCACGCAGGGTACCGACGCGGTCAACCTGAACCAACTGACGACGGCGACGGAATCGGCGAACCGCTACACCGACCAGCGGGTCGGCGCGATTCAGCAAGGCGTGAACGATCTCGCACGCAACGCGTATTCGGGGATCGCGATCGCCGGCGCGCTCGCGGGCATGCCGCAAGTCGATCCGGGCAAGGTCGTCTCGGTCGGCGCCGGATTCGGCAACTACGGCGGCTATACGGCGATCGCCGTCGGCGGCAGCGCGCGGATCACGCAGAACACCGTGATCAAGCTCGGCGTCGGCACGGTGAACGGCTCGCGCATGATGGTCAACGGCGGCATCGGACATTCGTGGTGATGCCGCGCGGGCCGCAGCGGTACGTGCCGGCCCGCTCCGCCGCAAAACGGAAAAGCCCGTGAACGTCAGGTCGTTCACGGGCTTTTTTTCATCGGCGCAGTCGTGCCGGATCGCGTGCTACGCAGCGGCCGCTCGAGATGCGCGTGTTCGAACGTGGGCGTACTGGCAGGCTGGCCGTACCGGATCTTCGCGCCGAGCACCGTCTGTTTCGCTTCGGTGCCGGCGCCGGCGTCGTACGTCAGGTCGAACGTCGCGAGTTCGAAGGCGCTGCCGATCACGTCGCGCAATACGCGGCATGTCGCCCCCATCGCACGTTCGACGAAGAAACGCTGCACGTTGGCAGCGAGCTCCGGCCATGCGTCGAACCGAATCGCATCGTGCGACCCGACGCGGCGGAACGTCATCCCGACAAACGTATAGGTCGGCGCCAGACAGCGGCCGGCCAGCGCGACGGCGTTCATGCCCGTCGCGCTGCTCAACAGCCCGTATCCGAGCAGCCTGCATGCCGGCAGGCCGACCTTCAGGCCGATCCCGGCCTCGACGGCGGTCAGGTCAGCAGGTTCGACGCGACGGCCAGCTCCTGCGCAGCCAGCACCGTGAAATCCGGATCGGCAAGCTGCTTCAGCCGGTGCGCACATTGCGCACCGGCGGCTCCGTTTCAGGCAAACCGCACGTCAGACGTGCAACGCATGCCCGAGCGCACGCAGCGCAGCCTCCTGCAGCGCTTCGCCCAACGTCGGGTGCGCGTGGATCGTACCGCCGATGTCCTCCAGCCGCGCGCCCATCTCCAGCGACTGCGAGAACGCGGCAGCCAGCTCCGACACACCGCGCCCGACCGCTTGCCAGCCGACGATCAGGTGGTTGTCGCGCCGCGCGACAACGCGCACGAACCCCTCGGTCGCCTGCAACGTCATCGCGCGCCCGTTCGCCGCGAACGGAAACGATGCGCTCAGGCAATCGACGCCGGCCGCGTGCGCATCGTCCGGCGACCAGCCGGCCGTCACGATCTCGGGATCGGTGAAGCACACGGCCGGAATCGACGCAGGCACGAACTGGCGGCGCCGGCCGGCAATCAGCTCGGCGACCATCTCGCCCTGCGCCATCGCGCGATGCGCGAGCATCGGCTCGCCCGCGACATCGCCGATCGCCCACACGTTGCGCATCGACGTCCGGCATTCGTCGTCGATCCGCAGCGCACGGCCGTTACGATCGAGCTGCAGCGTCTCGAGCCCGAAGCCGTCGACGCGCGGCCGGCGGCCAACGGCAACCAGCACGCGATCGGCCGGCAGCGTCTGCTCCGCGCCGTCGGCGGCCTGCACGCGCACCGCGCCATGCTCCGCCAGCCCGAGCACCTTGTGGCCGAGCCACAGCCGGACACCGAGCCGCGCAAGCGAATCGGCAACCGGCCGCCCGAGTTCCGCATCGTACGCAGGCAGCACGCGCTCGGCCGCTTCGACGATGCTGACGTCGACGCCAAGCTTGCGATAGACGGTCCCGAGTTCGAGCCCGATATACCCGGCCCCGACGACGACCAGCCGCTTCGGCAGCGTCGCGGGCGACAATGCCTCGGTCGATGACACGACGTGCCCGCCGAACGGCATCGTCGGCAGTTCGACCGGCTCGGAACCCGTCGCGAGCAGCAGGTGTTCGCAACTGATCCGCACCGAGTGCCCGCCGGTGACGACGTCGACGGTCTTGCCGTCGACCACGTGTGCGTCGCCATGCAGCACGCGCACGCCGTTCTTCTTGAGCAGCGCGCCGACGCCGCGCGTCAGCCGGTCGACGATGCCGTCCTTCCACGCGACGCTTTTCCCGATGTCGATCTCGGGCTTGTGCACGCGGATCCCGAGCGCGCCCTCTCCCGCATGACCGCACGCCTGTTCGAATGCGTCGGCCACGTGGATCAGCGCCTTCGACGGAATGCAGCCGATATTCAGGCACGTGCCGCCGAGCCGGTCGCGCTCGACCAGCACGGTCGGAATGCCGAGCTGGCCGGCGCGGATCGCGGCGACGTAGCCGCCCGGGCCGCCGCCGATGACGAGCAGTGTGGTGTGTTCGTTCTTCATCGCGCTCACTCCACGAACAGCAGTGCCGGGCGCTCGAGCACCGCGCGCACGGCCTGGATGAATTCGGCCGCATCCGCGCCATCGACGACGCGATGATCGAACGACGACGACAGGTTCATCATCTTGCGCGCGACGATCGCGCCGTCGCGGATCATCGGGCGTTCGACGATCCGGTTCACGCCGACGATGCCCACTTCCGGATGATTGATCACCGGTGTCGACACGATGCCGCCGAGCGCGCCGAGACTCGAGATCGTGATCGTCGAACCGCTCAGCTCGTCGCGCTGCGCGCGGTTCGCACGCACCGCATCGGCGAGCCGCGCGATTTCCGCCGAGATCGACCACGCGTCGCGCGCTTCGGCGTGACGCAGCACCGGCACCGTGAGGCCACCGTCCGTCTGCGTGGCAACCCCCATGTGCACCGCGCCGTAGCGCGTGACGACGCCCGCTTCGTCGTCGAAGCGCGCGTTGATCTGCGGGAAGTCGCGCAGCGCGATCACCATCGCGCGGATCAGCAGCGGCAGCGGCGTGAGCTTGCCGCGCGTATCGCCGTAGCGGCGATTCAGTTCCGTGCGCAACGATTCGAGCTCGGTGACGTCGATTTCCTCGACGTAACTGAAGTGCGGAATGCGGCGCTTCGCTTCCTGCATCTTGCGCGCGATCGCACGCCGCAAGCCGATCACCGGCACTTCGGTTTCGTCGTTGCGTTCGTCGTAGCCGTGGGCGTGCGACGGTCGCGCCGCGCCGCCACCCGTGCCCGCATACGCATCGAGATCCGCATGCAGGATCCGCCCTGCTTCACCGGTGCCCCGCACATAGCGCAGCTCGATGCCCATGTCCCACGCGCGCTGACGCACGGCCGGCGACGCAAGCGGCCGTTCGCCCGGCGCGAGCGCCGCGCGCGGCTGCGTCGCAGGTTCCGCACGGCTCGGCTTCGCCGGAGCGTGACTCGCCGCCGGCCGGACAGGCGGTTCGGCCGGCACGTCGGCCACCGGCTTCGACGGCGCCGCCGCGACCGGTGCGGTTTCCACCTTTGATTCTCGCACCGGTGCACCGGCCTTCAGATTGCCGCCGCCTTCGACCTCGAGGCGAATCAGCTCGCTGCCGACCGCCATCATCTCGCCGATCCGGCCGCCCAGCTCGATCACCTTGCCCGTCACCGGCGACGGAATCTCGACCGCCGCCTTGTCGGTCATCACGTCGGCGAGCGGCTGGTCTTCCTTGATCATCTGCCCGACTTCCACGTGCCAGGCCACCAGCTCGACCTCGGCAATCCCTTCGCCGATATCCGGCATCTTGATGACATGAATCCCCATCTCACGCCTCCATCACGCGTCGCAACGCTTCACCGACCCGGGCCGGGCCCGGAAAGTACGCCCATTCCTGCGCATGCGGATAGGGCGTGTCCCAGCCCGTCGTGCGCTCGACCGGCGCTTCGAGGTGGTAGAAGCAGTGTTCCTGAACCAGCGAAACGAGTTCCGCGCCATAGCCGCAAGTGCGCGTCGCCTCGTGCACCACGACGCAGCGCCCGGTCTTGCGGACCGATGCGACGATCGTGTCGAGATCGAGCGGCCACAGTGTGCGCAGGTCGATCACCTCCGCATCGATGCCCGTCTCCTCGGCCGCGGCGAGCGACACATGCACGGTCGTGCCGTACGTCAGCACCGTCACGTCGTTGCCGGGCCGCACGATGGCGGCCGTATCGAGCGGCACCGTGTAGTAGCCCTCGGGCACCGCGCTTGCCGGATGCTTGAGCCACGACGTGACGGGCCGCTCGTGATGGCCGTCGAACGGCCCGTTGTACAGCCGCTTCGGCTCGAGGAAGATCACCGGATCGTCGTTCTCGATCGACGCGATCAAGAGCCCTTTCGCGTCGTACGGATTCGACGGCATCACCGTGCGCAGCCCGCACACCTGCGTGAACATCGCCTCCGGGCTCTGGCTGTGGGTCTGGCCGCCGTAGATGCCGCCGCCGCACGGCATCCGGATCGTCATCGGCGCGATGAACTGGCCGGCCGAGCGATAGCGCAGCCGCGCGCCTTCCGACACGATCTGGTCGGACGCCGGGTAGAAATAGTCGGCAAACTGGATCTCGCACACGGGGCGCAGCCCGTACGCGCCCATCCCGACCGCCGCGCCGACGATCCCGCCTTCGGAGATCGGCGCATCGAACACGCGCGACTTGCCGTATTTGTTCTGCAAGCCTTCGGTACAGCGGAACACGCCGCCGAAGTAACCGACGTCCTGCCCGAACACGACCACGTCGCTGTCGCGCCCGAGCATCACGTCCATCGCGGAACGCAGCGCCTGGATCATCGTCATCGGCTGCGTCGCCGTATCTGTCTCGTGTTGCGCCATGATCACGCTCCCAGTTCCTGGCGCTGACGGCGCAGGTGCGCGGGCAGCTCCTTGTACACGTCGTCGAACATCGAAGCCGGCGACGGAATCCGGTCGTCGGCCAGCGTGCCGTATTTCTCCGCTTCCTTCTGCGCGGCGATCACCTCGGCTTCGAGCTCGGCCGTCAGCGCGTCATGGGCGCTGTCCGACCAGATGCCCTTCACGATCAGGTGGCGCTTGAAGCGCTCGATCGGGTCGCCGAGCGGGAAATGGGACCAGTCGTCGCTCGGCCGGTACTTGGTCGGATCGTCCGACGTCGAATGCGCACCCGCGCGGTACGTCACCCACTCGATCAGCGTCGGGCCCAGATTGCGGCGCGCGCGTTCGGCCGCCCAGCTCGACGCCGCGTAGATCGCGAGGAAGTCATTGCCGTCGACGCGCAGCGACGCGATCCCGCAGCCGACGCCGCGCCCGGCGAAGGTCGTGCCTTCGCCGCCCGCGATCGCCTGGAACGTCGAGATCGCCCACTGGTTGTTGACGACGTTCAGCACGACCGGCGCGCGATACACGTGCGCAAACGTGAGCGCTGTGTGGAAGTCGGCTTCTGCCGTCGCGCCGTCGCCGATCCACGCGGACGCGATCTTCGTGTCGCCCTTGATCGCGGACGCCATCGCCCAGCCGACCGCCTGGATGAACTGCGTCGCGAGGTTGCCGGAAATGGAGAAGAAGCCGGCTTCGCGGTCCGAGTACATCACCGGAAGCTGGCGGCCCTTCAGCGGATCGCCTTCGTTCGACATCAGCTGGCAGATCATCCGCTCGAGCGACACGTCGCGCGCGATCAGGATGCTCTGCTGCCGGTAGGTCGGGAAGCACATGTCGCCGTCGCGCAGCGCCATCGCGTGCGCGGTGCCGATCGCCTCCTCGCCGAGGCTCAACATGTAGAAGGAGATTTTCTTCTGGCGCTGCGCGATCATCATGCGCGCGTCGAAAATGCGGGTCTTGAGCATGGCGCGCAACCCGGCGATCAGCCGCGCATCGTCAAGATCGGGGGCCCACGGGCCGACGGCCTTGCCGTTGTCGTCGAGCACGCGCACGAGGCTGCGGGCGAGATCGGCGGTGTCCGCCGCGGCTACGTCGATCGGTGGGCGGCGGACTGCGCCGGCCGGCGATAGATGCAGATAGGAAAAGTCCGTCTTGCAGCCCGGGCGCCCAGTGGGCTCCGGCACATGCAGACGCAATGGCTCTGACAGGCTCATCGTGTCGTCTCCACGCTCGATTGTGTCTCACGCTGTTTGGGAACGCGCGACCGGTTGCCGGCCTGCGCGCGGGCTGACGCGCGGATAGGCGCGTCAACCTTGGAAATCTATGCCTTGCCGCGCCGGACGTCGATGCCCAAGCCGCTCGATTGCGGTGAGCAGATTTGCCATGGCGGGTACGGGAGGGCCAGCGGGCCGGGTTGCCGCGGCGGGCGGACACGCGTTGCCGTGCGGCTTCGAGCCGGGTCCGGGCGGGAATGCGCGGGCGGCCGCGGTCGCTACCGGATGCGTCGGACGAAATCGGCGGCCGGCCCCGCAGCGGGACACAGCCGGTCCCGGGCTGGATGCCGCGCCCGGAGGATCGCGATCGATCGGGCCCGCGTCATGCCGGTCACGCGCGGAGGCGCTTCACGTGAACGCAACCCGCGCTGGCCGGGGGCATGCGTCCCCGCATCCCCCGGCGCCTGTCGGCTTTCAGTGGTGCCCAGCGGGCGTGAACACGCCGCGAAAGCGCATCTTCCCCGACGCAAGACGGTCGTACGCTTCGGTGGCCTGGTCGAGCGCAAACGTCTCGACGATCGGCTTGACCTTGCCCCTGGCGGCAAGCTCGAGCACCTCGCTCAGGTAGCGCAAGCCGCCGTGCGTCGACCCGATGACCTGCTGACGCATCATGTGGAACGGTTTGCGCTGCGACGCGATCGAGAATGGCTTGCTGAAGTCGAGCCCGCAGAGGATCACCCGGCCGTCGACCCGCAATCCGGCCATCGCTTCCTCTGCAGTACTGAACTCGTTGGTCGTGACAAGCAGCACGTCCGCACCGCCCGCCTCGCGAAGTTCCGCGCCGTTTGCGACGACCTGGTCGGCGCCCAGCCGGATCGCCAGGTCGCGCTTGTCCGCCGAGTGCGTGATCGCGATGGTCTCGAAGCCGCACGCGCGTGACAGTTGCAGCGCCACGTGCCCCAGTCCGCCGATGCCGAGCACGGCGACCTTCTCGTGCGGTTGCGGCGCCGCATCGCGCAAGCCGCTCCACGTCGTATAGCCGGCGCACATCATCGGCGCGGCATCGACGTACGTCAGCCCGTCGGGCAACAGCACCGTCCCTTCCGCCGCCACGGCGATGTACTCGGCATGTCCGCCCTGCGACGCAAACCCGGTGGTCCGCGGCGTGTCGCAGTTCACGGCCGTCTGGCCGGAGAGCGGGCGATTCTCGCGACAGTACGCGCAACGACCGCATGCGGACTGCACCCATGTCGTGCCGATCCGGTCACCCACCCTGCGCGCATGCACGCCCGCGCCCACTTCGACGATTTCGCCGACGACCTCGTGGCCGGGCGTCTGCGGGTAAATGTCGCCGCCGAAGCCTTGCGTGGCCCAGACGTCCGTGTAGCACATCCCGGACGCATGAACCTTCACCAGCACCTGCCCCGGCCCGGCTACCGGAACCGGCACTTCCTGCACTTCCCAGGGCCGATTGGCGCCAGTCATCACGACCGCCTTCATCTTCATTGCTTGCTCCTTGTTCAACCGAACGTCGGGTTCATTGCGCAGTCCGTCAGCCCGCGCAGCCGCTGCGTCGCCGCGACCGCGGCCGGCCGTTGCAATGACGAACGCCCTAGTCTAGAAAAGGCGCATTATCATGACAATCTCGCCAATCTTTACGCCCAGATGAATTCAGCTCATCAATTGAAAAGCGGCGATCTGTTCTCGCTCAACGTGTTCCTTGTCGCGGCAACGCACCTCAGCTTTCGCGCGGCATCGATCGAGCTCGACGTCACGCCGTCGGCGATCAGCCATTCGATCAAGAGCCTCGAGCAGCGCCTGGGGGTTCGCCTGTTCAACCGCACGACCCGCAGCGTGTCGCTGACGGATGCCGGCGAGCGGCTCGTCGAGAAGCTCCGCCCCGCGATTTCGTCGGTTGCCGACGCGATGCTCGCGGTCGACGGAATGCGCGACACGCCCAGCGGCACCGTGCGCATCAACGCCAGCGAAGGCGCGATCCGCATGGTGCTGAAGCCGGTGCTCGCGCGCTTCCTGCGCGACTATCCGCAGGTCCATCTCGACATCGTGACCGACGGGACACTCGGCGACATCGTCGCCGGCGGATTCGATGCGGGGATCCGGCTGGCCGAGGCCGTGCCGCAAGACATGATCGCGGTGCGCGTGTCCGAACCGGTGCAGTTCGCCGCCGTCGCGTCACCGGCCTATTTCGCCGCACGCGGGCGCCCCGCCGTGCCGCAGGATCTGCATCGGCACGACTGCATCCGATTTCGCTTCGACAGCGGCGCGATCTACCGCTGGGAGTTCGAGCGGCGCGGTGTCGTCGAAACGGTGAATGTCGGCGGCCCGCTCACGCTGACCGATCAACCGTTGATGGTCGACGCCGCGATCGACGGCATCGGGATCGCGTTCGTACCCGATCATCTCGTCCGCGCTGCGCTCGACGACGGACGGCTCGAACGCGTATTGACCGACTGGTGTCCGGTCATGCCGGGACTGTGCCTGTACTACCCCGGGCATCGTCATGTTTCCGGCGGGCTGCGTGCGCTGATCGAGACGTTGCGGGTTCGATCGGCGGGCGCCGATCCGGCACTTGCGCGGTCGGGGCAATGAACCGCATGCACACCTAACGATGCCCCACATCCAGCATGTAGCCTTCCCCGCGAATCGTGCGAATCAGGCGCGGCTCCTTGATGTCCTCGCGCAACTTCTGACGCAAGCGTGATATCTGCACGTCGATGCTGCGGTCGAACGTGTCGATCGACTTGCCGCGAGCGGTATCCATCAGGTATTCGCGGCTCAGCACACGCCCCGGCGCGGCAAGGAAGGCGTTGAGCAGGCGAAACTCCGCGTTCGACAACGGAATGACCGTATTGTCGGCAGCAATCAGGTGACGGCCGATTTGATGCAGCCGCCATCCGGCGAAGCGGCTTTCCTCCTGCGCCCGCGTCCGGCCTTGCGTTTGCGCGCGTACGCGGCGCAGGATCGTCTGGATGCGCGCGACCAGTTCACGCGGCTCGAACGGCTTGACGATGTAGTCGTCGGCCCCCAGTTCCAGCCCCACGATCCGGTCGGTCATCTCGCCGCGCGCGGTCAGGATGATCAATGGAATCTCCGAAGTCGCACGAATCTCGCGGCAGAGATTGAGGCCGTCGTCGTCCGGCAGCATCAGGTCGAGCACCACGAGATCGAAGCCGCCCTCGCCGAGCGCGAGATGCATTTCCGCGCCGGTGCCGGCTTGCGCGGTCGTCATGCCGAAGTCTGCAAGGCAGTCGCACAACAGGCTGCGAATCTGCGAGTCGTCGTCGACGACGAGAATACGAATCGCTTTGTTCACGGCGTCTTGTCTCCGATGTTGCGGCGGTGAGGTGTGCCCCGCACTCATTATTGCCCGCCAATATAAGGGCTATTTGCACGAATTGTTGCGGCCTTGAAATAATTGCCCCCGCACCTTGCCCCGCAAGGTCATGCGGAGAAATCGGGACGCCTGACGAGGATTCACGTCATGGATAACCCGCCCGGTATTTTCCCGGAGACGCGCTCCCGCGCGTCGTCCGCCTGTGCCGCCCCGTCTGGTTTTGCGCGTCGTGCCGCGATATTGCCCAACCGGAAAGACTTTGTGTCAGCGCGGATACAAAGCCGATATGAAACAGAAATGCCCGGGTTTTAACGTGGCTCCCAAGTCATCTCGACGCAGGAGACACGCGGGACATGAACTACGCACAACCCAAGCCACCGGTCCGGCGCATTGGCGGCATCGCCTTCGTGGTCGGATTGCACGCGGCGATCGTCTACGCATTGCTCACCGGTCTCGCGACGAAAGTCGTGGACGTGATTCGTCAGCCGATCGAGACGCGAATCATCGAAGAGATCAAGCCGCCGCCCCCACCACCGCCACCGAAGCGGATCGCGCCGCCACCGCCGAAGCACGTCGCACCGCCGCCGCCGTTCGCGCCGCCGCCCGACGTGCATGTCGCCGCGCCTCCATCGCCGAACGCGATCGCCACGCAGTCGGCCACGCCTGCGCCGTCAGCCCCCGTCGCGCCGCCGGCGCCGCCCGCCGCTGCCGCGCCGGTGTCGACGAGCGTCGGCGTGGTGTGTCCCAACTCGACACAAGTCCGCGCCGCGATTCGCTATCCGCGTGAAGCGCTCAAGGACAACCTGACCGGCGACGTCGTCGTGACGTTCGTGGTCGGCACCGACGGCAACGTCAAGGACCTGAGCGTGACCCAGTCAGCCGCGCCCGTTCTCGACAGGGCAGCAGAAAACGCCGTTCGACAGTTCCACTGCGTCGCTCAGGGCGAGGAAGTCCGCGTGCAAGTGCCCTTCTCTTTCAAGCTCGATTGAAGGCGCCCGCGACCGCCGTTCCTTTTTTCATGCCAACGCATTTCAGGAGACATTCATGATCAACCGTACCCGCAAGGCCGCCTTGGTGACGGCCCTGTTCCTCGCGGCCAGCGCCGCCCACGCCGCCACCGATACGGTGACGAACCCCTACGGCCTCGATGCGCTCTGGAAAGGCGGGGACTTCATCGCGCGCGGCACGCTGCTCATTCTGGTCGTCATGTCGATGGGCAGTTGGTACATCATCGTCGCGAAACTGCTCGAGCAAACGCGGGTGCTGCGCCGCGCGAAGGCGGCAGAGAAGGGTTTCTGGAAGGCGGCCAATCTCGGCGAAGGCACGCGTCAACTGGACACCGGCAGTCCGTTCCGCTTCATCGCCGAAACAGGCCTCGCAGCATTCGACCACCACGAAGGCGCGCTGCTCGAACAGGTCGACCTCAACCATTGGGTCGCGGCCGCCATCGAGCGAGCGACCACGTCAGTCTCGAGCCGCTTGCAGGACGGCCTCGCGTTTCTCGGCACCGTCGGTTCGACCGCGCCGTTCATCGGCCTGTTCGGCACGGTGTGGGGCATTTATCACGCGCTGACTGCCATCGGCATCGCGGGCCAGGCCTCCATCGACAAGGTCGCGGGGCCGGTCGGCGAAGCGCTGATCATGACCGCGATCGGCCTGGCCGTCGCCGTGCCTGCCGTGCTCGGCTACAACTGGCTCGTGCGCCGCAACAAGGCCGTGATGGAACGCGTGCGCGGGTTTTCGACGGAACTGCACATCGTCATCCTGACCGGCACGACCACGGCCGGGGCCGCCGCCGCGACCAAGGCCGCTGCCCTCTCCCGCGTGGGGTGAACCATGGCCATGACCACAGGATCCCGCGACGGCGACGATCACGACGAGACCATGTCGTCCATCAACACGACGCCACTGGTCGACGTGATGCTGGTGCTGTTGATCATCTTCCTCATCACGATTCCGGTGGTATCGCACACCGTGCCGGTCACGTTGCCCAAGGAGACCGTGCAGCCGCTGCAAACGACCCCGCAGAACGTGATTCTCGCGGTGACGAAGGAAGGCGACGTGTTCTGGGACGAACGGCGCGTGCCCGACGCGGCAACGCTCGTCGAGAAACTCAAGGTGGTCGCGGTGCAATCGCCGCAACCCGAAGTCCACATCCGCGGCGATCTCGACGCGCGCTACGCCGCCATCGGCCGGGTCGTGTTTGCCTGCCAGCGGGCGGGCATCGTCAAGGTCGACTTCATCACCGAACCGCCGCCGCGCCAATGATCCATCCACACCGACAAGGAGTCCCGAGATGGCAATGACGATGCCCACCGGCAGCGCCGACGAAGCCGACGTGATGATCGAGATCAACACCACGCCGCTCATCGACGTGATGCTCGTCCTGCTCATCATGCTGATCCTCACCATTCCCGTTCAGACGAACGCGGTCAAGCTGGACATGCCGTCCGGCACCCCGCCGTCGCAACGGCAGACACCGCCCGTGGTGCAGATCGATATCGCGGCCGACGGCGCCATCGCATGGAATGGCGAGACGCTGGGTTCGCGCGAGCAACTGGAAACGCGATTGCGCGACGTGGCCGCCAACCCCGCGCCGACCGAACTGCATTTGCGGCCCGACAAGGCGGCGCCTTATCGCGCTGTCGCAATGGTCATGGCGTCCGCGCAGCGGCTCGGCGCGACCCGCATCGGGCTCGTGGGTAACGAGCAGTTCATGCAGTAACCGCTTCCTCATCACAGAGCCCTCATGTTCGACTCCAACCTCGACGTGCCCGCCCCCGTGGCGGGCCAACACCCGCCGTCGGATTCACCCGCCGGGCCGCTCGCGTGGTTCGGTCTGGCGATTCTCGTGATCGTGGCGTTCTTCGCCTTCGTCGACCGTCAGATGCTGATCCTGCTGACCGAGCCTATCCGCCACGATTTCGGGTTGACCGACACGCAAATCGGCCTGATGCAAGGCGCGGGCATCGCGCTGTTCGCGGGCGTCGCTTCGTTGCCGATCGGCTGGGTCGCCGATCGCGTGGACCGCCGTGCGGTGCTGGCAGCATGTGTTCTCGTCTGGACCGCTGCCACCGCAATCTGCGGCATGACCACCCACTTCTGGCAGTTGTTCATCGCCACCGTCGGGCTGGGGATCGGCGAAGCCGGACTGGTGCCGGTGATCTACGGCCTGATTCCCGATCTTTTCCCTGCCCGCCAGCGGGTGCTCGCCAATGCAATCTTCGCGCTCGCCAACCTGTTGGGCGCAGGGGCGGGGATGGCGCTCGGCGGCGCACTGATGCACGGCATCGCGGCGGTGCACGGCGCGTTACCGGCCGGGCTCGCCGATCTCGCGCCGTGGCGGCTCGCGTTTTTTGCCGTTGCGTTGCCTGCCCCCGTACTGGTCGTGCTGATTCTGCTGATTCGACCCGGAAGGCATGGCGACACGGAAGCATCCGCCGGTCGTCATCGGCCTTCCGCGCCGCTGCCGTCCGCACCGGTCTACTTCCGGCGTGAAGCCATCATGATGCTCAAGTTCTTCGGCGCCATCGGACTGGTCAATCTGTCGTTCGGCGGCGTGGCGACGTGGATGCCGGTCGTGGCGGTGCGAACCTTCGGCGCGACGCCGGCCGAAGCCGGCGGCGGCATGGGCGTGGCGGCGATGGTCGGCGGTATCGCGGGTTGCGTGCTCGGCGGCCTCGTTGCCGGCCGCATGAAAGCGCGCTTCGGCGTGCTCGCGCCACTGCGTGTCTGCGAATGTGGCGCGCTGGTCGCCGGTGGCCTGTCGTTCCTCTATCTGGCCGTGGGCTCCCTCACGCCGGTCTACGCGCTCTTCGGCGTGCAGCTCGCCTGCATGGTCGCAGGCATGGTGCTGTTTCCCACCATCATGCAGAACATCTGCCCCGCGCACCTGCGCTCGCGCGTGGCGGCGATTGGCGCGCTGACGTCGATCGTCGTGCAATCCGGCAGCCCCGTGTTTATCGGTTTCATGTCGGATCGTCTGCATGCGTTCAGCCAGGGCTTGCTGTGGTCGATCGTCTGTGTCGCGGCGTTCGGCTTCTTTGCCGCCTGCATCCTGATGCGCGCAGCCGGCCGCGGTGTCCGCGAGGCAATCGAACGCTATGCGTAACGCTCATCTTTCTCCCGCTCCCATGCCGCCCCGCACGCTCTCCCTCTCGCTGCGCATCGAACGTTGGCCGTTGGCTGCGCCGTTCCATATCACCGGCCACGTCATCGACGCCGCCCGCCTCGTGAACGTGACCATCGACGACGGACGCCACGCCGGCAACGGCGAAGCCTCCGGGGTCTTTTATCTTGGCGAGACACCCGAATCCATCGTCGCGCAAATCGAAAGCGTCCGAATGTCGATCGAAGCGGGCATCACGCGCACGCAGTTGCTCGACGTATTGCCGAACGGCGGCGCGCGCAATGCGATCGATGCGGCCTTGTGGGCGCTCGAATCGCGCCAGCACGCCATGCCGGTCTGGCGCATGGCCGGCCTCGCCGCGCCTCGCCCGTTGCTGACCACGATGACGATCGGCGTGGACAAGCCGGACGCAATGGCCGCGGCCGCGCAGCGACTGCCCCACGCCAGGGCGCTGAAGGTCAAGCTGGACGGCAGCGCCGCCGACGCCGCGCGCCTCGCGGCAATCCGTGAGGTGCGCCCGGACGTACCGCTCGCCGTCGACGCGAATCAGGGCTGGTCGCACGCGCACTTCGACGCGATGATCCCCGTGTTGCAACAGCTTGATGTTCGCATGCTCGAACAGCCGTTTTCGATCGGTGCGGACGCCTGTCTCGAGCAGATCGATTGTCCGATCCCGCTCGCGGCCGACGAATCGTTTCAGGATCTCGGCGACCTGCCCGCCGTCGCGCGCCGCTACGACATCGTCAACCTCAAGCTCGACAAATGCGGCGGCCTGACGCGCGCGCTCGACCTGGCCGCGCGGGTACGCGAAGCGGGCTTGTCCGTGATGGTCGGTTGCATGGCCGGCACCTCGCTGGCAGTCGCTCCCGCCTTTCTGCTCGGGCAACAGTGCGATCACGTCGATCTCGACGGACCGATCTTCCTCGCGCGCGATCGCGAGCCAGGTGTCGCGTACATCGACGGCCTGCTGCACTGTCCGCCCCAGGTCTGGGAGCACGCGAGCGTCACGGATTCCTCACGCTGAGCCATCGACATGACCTCGGATTCACTCACCACGACGATGCAGCTCGACGCGCTGTTCACGCGTTATCGTCGCGCCGATGCCCCCGGATTGATCGCCGGCATCGTCCATCGCGGCCAGTTGCTGTATCGACGCGGTTTCGGCATGGCCAGCCTCGAACACGGCATCGCCAACACACCGGCCACGCGCATGCGTATCGGCTCGGTCAGCAAGCATTTCACTTGCCTCGCCGTGCTGCTCCTGTGCGAGCACGGCGTTCTCGACGCCGACACCCCCATCGGCGCGTATCTGCCCGAGCTGCCGCCGGCCGCCGGCCTGCCGACGCTGCGGCAGTTGATGTCGCATCGCGGCGGGCAGCGATGCGCACTGGATCTCGCACTGCTGACGCAAGGTCTCGCCATGTCGCCGCATGGCGCACTCCTGGCCTCGCAGCAACGTCAACGCGACGAAAACTTCCCGCCGGGGGAACGCATGATGTATTCGAACGGCGGCTATCACCTGCTTTCGCTTGCCGTCGAACGTGCGAGCGGGATGCCGTTCGACGCCTTCCTCACGACGCATGTCTTCAACCCCATGCTCATGCGCGACACCGCGTGCGTGCCCAACGACATGACGATCGGGCACGGTATCGCGACCATGCATGTTCCGGACGGCAACGGCGGCTTCCGGCGCGGCATCTTTCCGTCATGGGACGTGCTCGGTGAAGGCTCGATCGTGTCGACCGTCGATGACATGCTGCGATGGACTGCCCACCTGCGATGCAGCAACAAGATTGTCGGCAACGCCGATACGTGGATCCAGATGCTGGCGTTGCCCGTATTCTCCAGCGGTCAGCGCAGCCAATACTCGCTGGGTCTCACGCAGAGCCGCTATCGCGGTGTCGAGCTGATCCACCATTCCGGCGGTGTCGTCGGCGGGACTTGCCAGATGCTCGTGTCGGCGGCGCACGGGCTCGACGTCATACTGCTCGGCAACGGCGCGCTCGACGCGCCGCTCGAACTGTCGAAGCGTGTCGTCGACATCGTGCTCGCGGATGAGCTTGGCAGCGATGGCCCACCTGTCGCGGCGCGCGCCGCCGACCATGTCGCGCGCCTCGGCAGCTACCGGTCGTCCAGCACCAGCGCCGTGTATGCACTGGAAGATCGTGAAGGCGCCCTGGTATTGACGGGACCGCTTTGCCCCAGGCCGTCGATGACGCTCTACGATAGCGCCGATGCGCTGAACGACGTCCAGGTCGAAGCGGGCGGAGACGGGCCGTTGGCAGTGCGTTGGGGATCGTCTTGCACGCCGGACGATCCCGCCAGCCTGCGCATTGTGCATTGCGGCCATGTCGAGACGTTCGTACGACTCGACGAAGCGCCGGAGGTGTCGCCGTCGCTCGTCGCCGCGATGTCCGGCACATTCGCAAGCCACGACGCCAATGCCCGCGCGGTCATTCGACTCGACAACAACGCACTCTTCCTTCGCATGCACGGCGCGGTGGGCCGTTGCGACTACCGCCTCACGCCGGTCGCCCACGATGTGTTCGGGCTGGTACCGGCCGATCCCATGGACATCATGACCGGGATCGTCACGCTGACGCGCGACCCGACGCGCGCAGACATCACCGGCCTGCGCGTCGATACTCCGCGTACCCGGCATCTGGCCTTCACACGGCTGCACGCCGACGCCTGATGCGTGCCGGCGCCGAACGGCGCCGGCCAGGTTTCACATCCCCGTCGCAAACGGATTCGACACGCGCGGCCAGTAGTTGAGATCACGATGCCGATAGTCCAGTCCGGCAAAATCCGTCGAGAGCGCGCCTGGCGCAGCGATATGAAATACGGCCTTCGCGCGCGGCGCGAAATCGGTTTGAAAATGCTGCGTCGATTTCACGATCACCAGCTTCTTGCCGGCGAAGTCGATGCCAAGGCCAGTGAATGCGTCCACGCCCAGCACCTGGGTGCGAACCGATATCAGCGCGATGTCGAGCCCGTTGTCGGCCTCTACCCACACCGCGCGGCCAAGCGGCTGCTCGAGACCCATGATGCTTTGCGCATGATGCTCGACCACACCGCGCACGGTGACGCGCAGGTCCACCGGGTCCCCGGAGTACACACTGCATTTACCGCCGATGCGCAGAGTCAGCGTTGCCCCGACACCGGCGTCCCTGCAAATCTGAATGGCACCGAGATCCCAGAAGCACCCGATCGCGACATCGGCAATCCGTCGCTCGACCACGCGACGCAGGATGAACGTGCTGTCGCACGGCGCGCCACCGCCGGGATTGTCCGCGACATCCGCCAGCACGACCGGGCCGCCCTCGACGGCCAGCGCACGATCCAGTCCGGAATCGATATCGAGCCATGCGGGGGCGGTCGCGTCGCGCAGTTCCCAGAACTCGCGCGCCAGTTGCGCCGCCAGCGCCTCGGCCTTGACAGGATCGTTGTCCGTCACCACCCAGAGTTTCGCGCCGGCTTCCGGCACGTCGCCCCACGGGAACCCGTGGCCGAGCGACACCGACAGCACGCCGTCGTGCCCTTCGAGCGACTGCATGCGCCGGACGAACCCCGCCATCGGTTCGCTCGTCGTGTGCCAGGCGCCGACCATCCGGCAGTCGGACACGCCGATCGTCGGACGGATGCGTCCTGCCGCCATATCGAGCGCCAACCGGTAGGCGTCGCGCGCCCGGTCGATGGCGTCGATATGCGGATACTCCTTGTAAGCAATCAGGACATCTGCCGATGCCTTCATCCGTTGCGTGAAATGACAGTGCGGGTCGAGCGTGACCAGCACTGGAACGTCCGGTCCGACAACGGCGCGAACGCCGGCAAGCAGTTCACCCTCGCAATCGTCGTAACCCTCGGCCACCATCGCTCCGTGCAGCAGCAGGATCACGGCATCCAACGGCAACGCGGCCTTTACGCCACCGAGAATTTCGTCCCTCAGGGACTCGTAGACCGCACGAATCGTGCGGCCGGACGGCTGGGCTTCGGCACACAGACCTTCAACGATTTCATGGCCGTCACCCTCCGCGAGGCGCCGCACTTCCGCGAGCACGTGACCCATGCCGTCAGGCTCGCGCAAACTCGCGTCGCCGTGAAAGACGGTGCTCTCTTCGAAGCCGCCCCAACCGGTGGGGCACGGTGCGAACGTATTGGTTTCGGTCGAAAGCTGGGCCGTATATAGCTTCATGGTGAAGTCTGCCGAATAGGATTGAAGGACGTGAAACGACTATAAGCACGCGCTGTTTCCGCTTTGTGAGCAATCTGTATCAAGCGTGAAACAGAGCTGCGCCGACGGCCGCCCCGGCCGCCCGCCCTATCGACGCGGCAACGTGACCTGTGCCACCAGCCCGCCTTCCGTCCCGTTGCGCAACACCAGTTCCCCGCCGTGACGTTTCACGACGTCGTTCGCGATGGCAAGGCCCAGCCCCGTCCCGCCCGTGTTCCTGTTGCGAGAACTTTCCACCCGGTAGAACGGCTCCAGGGCCCGCTCCAGTTGCGACTCCGGTATGCCCGGGCCGTGATCGGCTATCTGGATGCGCACACACGACGGCGCGTCGAACAGACGGATGTGCGCGTCCTCGCCGTATCGGATCGCATTGGCAACCAGATTCGTCAGGCAGCGTTTGAGGCCGAGCGGTTGAGCGGATATCGGCGGCACCTCGCCGCTGATCGTCACCTTTTGACCGTGTTCGGCCGCATCCTCCGCGATTGCATCGACCAGTGCATTGATGTCGACCGGACTGAACGCCTCGACCACTTCTTCATTGCGCAGAAACGACAGGGTCGCCTCCAGAAGCTGCGTCATCTCGTCGATGTCGTCTCTGAGCCGCTCACTCAATTCGGTATCCTGAGCGGATCGAAGACGCAGCTTCATGCGTGTCAGCGGGGTACGCAGATCGTGCGACACGGCGGCAAGAAAGCGGTTGCGCTCACTCATTTGCCGCCGCAGCGACGCCTGCATCGTGTTGAACACGCTGGCGGCCTGACGCGCCTCGACAGGGCCGATTTCCTCGATGGGCGGCGCATCGATATTCCTCGACAACTCGGCGGCCCCTACGGCCAGCGAGCGGAACGGAGCGGCCAGCATGCGCGCGCCGATCCATGACGAGATCAGTGCCGGCATGACCTGGATCATCACGGCGGCGCCCCACTGCAACGATGCGCTCATCCCGGGAGGCGGTTTGAACGGAGCGGTGCTGTAGAGCTTGAAGAGCAGCAGGCCGGCACTGATCTGCATCACGAGGATGATCGAGATCATCACGAAAAACAGGCGGTAGAAGGCTGAATCGAAGCGGGGTCTGTGCATGGTCCTGGCCGACAGCGAGCGATAGTTTCAATTATTACCCGTGAATGTAGGCGCCATGTGTGCCCTTTATTGCAAACCCGAAACAAGTCGTCGTCCCGGGTCCGCCCCGTCTGCCTGCCTGTCCGCTCTTCGCCCTCCCCGATCGTTTGTATCAGCGACGATACAAACGCCACATGAACCAGAAATAACCGGCACTTACCGTTCACCCTGAGTTGCGCGACGCGGCACCGCGTTCAGTAGATCGCAAAATCAGGAGGAGACAATGGTGAAGATGAAAAACCGGACGAAGCACACGGCGGTTTCGGCAACGCTACCGCTGCGGCACGGCGGGCGTTACGCCCCCCTCTTCGTCGGACCGGTATTCGGGTTGGTATCGTTGGGCGTCCACGCGCAGGAACAGGCGCAAACGCCCATGCAGGCTCAACAGATCGCCGCGCCCGATGCGGCGTCCGCTGCGACGCCTGCCACTGCGTCCGGCACCGCGGTGCCGAATGCCCCTGCAGCCGAGCTGTCGAAGGCGCAAGGCAAAGGTGGCGCGACGCTCAATACCGTCGTGGTTACCGCGACACGCCGACGTGAGCCGGCTCGCGAAGTACCGATGCAGGTCAATGTGCTTTCGGCCGACGAACTGCAGAAGAGCGGCGCGAAAACGATGTCCGACTATCTGTCCTCGGAGCCGGGTGTCGACTTGAACGCCAGTGGCGGCAGCGGTTCCGGTCAGGTCAGTATCCGCGGCGTGACGACAGGCATTCAGACAGGGCCGACGGTCGGCATGTATATCGACGACGTCGCGTTCGGCGGCAGCACCTTGTTCTCCCAGAGTGCAACGTTCGCGCTCGACATGAGCCTGCTCGACCTCAATCACGTTGAAATCCTGCGGGGTCCGCAGGGCACGTTGTATGGCGCGGGTGCGATGGGCGGCCTGCTGAAATACGTGACCAACGAACCGGACTCGGGGCAATTTTCCGGGCAAGTCGGCACCGGCGTGTCGGGAACCGCGCATGGCGGTGTGAGCGGAACGGCCAACGCAGCGTTGAATATCCCGCTGAAGACCGACGTTGCTGCGCTGCGCGTTTCCGTCTTCGGGCAGCACGACGGCGGTTATGTCGACGCAGTGGGCCCCGTGGCCGGCTCCCACATCGATCGTGGCGACACCTACGGCGCCCGCGCGTCGTTGCTACTGACGCCGACCAGGGATTTGACGGTCCGGTTGACCGCGGTCTCGCAAAACATCAACCGCAACGATCCGAACTACGTTGAATACGGCCCCGACGGGCAGCCGGTCCGCGGTGACCTGACAACGCAACAGTTCGCCCCGCAACCCTTTCACCAGAACATTCAACTCTATTCGGCCGGGGTGGAATACGAACTCGGCTGGGCGCGCCTGAACTCGATCACGTCGTATCAAAGAATCAACTCGAGCGCGCCGCAAGACCTGACCGGCGTCTATGGGCCGCTGTTTGCCGCTCAGGGGCTGAACCTGGGCTCGGTGGTGGCGAAGGATGTCGCCACCACGAACAAGGTTACCCAGGAGTTTCGCCTGACCTCCCCGGGCAACCGGCGGCTCGAGTGGCTGGCCGGACTCTTCTATACGCACGAGCGCAGCACGTTGAACGAGGGCTTTCTGACGACGTTGCCGGACGGCACGCCCGGCCCCAACCTGTCGGAGATCCAGGCGCCCAGCACGTACAACGAGTACGCGGCATACGGCGACCTGACTTATCACCTCACGCCGCGTCTTTCGCTGACCGGCGGCGTCCGGATCGCGCACAACACCCAGACCTATGACCAGACGACCTCCGGTACGCTTGCCGGCCCGACACAGACCGTCTCGGCGCCGTCGTCGGACACCAGCAAGACCTACATGTTCACCGCGCGCTATGCGCTGACTTCCAACAGCAATGCGTATGTCCGCATCGCCAGCGGATACCGGCCCGGTGGCCCGAATGCACTGCTGATCGATCCCCTCACCGGCGTACGCGCGGCGGGTAGCCCGACCTTCGCGCCCGACACGCTGTGGAGCTATGAGGCCGGCTACAAGGCCGATCTGTTCGACAAGCGGCTATCGCTGGAGACGTCTGTCTACGACATCGAGTGGAAGAATATCCAGCAGCTCGGCACCGTCGACGGCGTCAACCAGGTCATCAACGCCGGCAACGCGCGAATCAAGGGCCTGGAGTTCTCCGGCACGTTCCGCCCCGGCCCGCATTGGAACTTCAGTGCGAACCTGTCGCTCATCGACGCCAGCTTGACGACAGGCAATGCCAGCGCGGGTACGACCGCGGGCGCACCATTGCCGAACTCGGCCAAGTTCGCCGCGACACTCTCGGGCACCTATCTGTTCACCGCACACGGGTATCCGTCGTATGCGGGTATTACCCAGCGCTTCGTCGGTCGGCGCCATAGCGGGTTCGACGCCAGCTCCGGCCGGCCGGACTACCCGTTGCCCGGCTATGCAATCACGGATCTGCAAGCGGGTGTGGACTTCAAGAAGTTCAGCCTGGCGTTCTATGTTCGCAACCTGCTCGACCGTCGCGCGTTGATCGCGGCCGGTACGTCGCTGATGCCGCTCGGCGGCCCGGCGCTCGTCAGCGTGATTCAGCCCCGCACGATCGGCGCGGCGCTTACCGTTCCGTTCTAATTCATATGGATAACTTACAATGAAACAAGAATCGCGCGACATCGTGAAGCAACTGGATGCCCTGTTCGAACGTTTCAACAAGTGCGACGAACCCGGCCTCGTCGTGGCCGTGGCCCATCGCGGCGAAGTCCTCTACCGGCGAGGCTTCGGCATGGCAAGCCTGGAGCACGGCGTCGCCAATACACCGGCCACACGCTTGCGCATCGGCTCGACGAGCAAGCACTTCACCTGCCTCGCCGCACTCCTGCTAGCCGAAGACGGCAAGCTCGACATCGACGCCGGAATTCGCACGTACGTGCCCGAGCTGCCGCCGCTGTCAGGCGCCCCCAGCTTGCGCCAACTGATGACGCATACCGGCGGCTACCGCTGCTATCTCGACCTCACGCTGCTCGCGCAAGGCGTGGCGACGCTGCCGCGCGGTGGCGCGCTGGCGGCGGAAGTCCGGCAACGCGACGTCAATTTCCCGCCGGGCGAACGGATGATCTACTGCAACGGCGGATATCACCTGCTGTCGCTCGCGATCGAACGGGTCAGCGGCATCCCCTTCGAGACGTTTCTGAAGGAACGCATCTTCAATGTGATCGGCATGGCCGATACGGAGTCGGTCGCCGATGACATGCAAATCCGCCCGCGCATGGCGACCCAGCATGTGCCGGATGGAAACGGCGGCTTCATGCGCGGCCTCTTTCCGACATGGGAAGTGCTCGGCGAAGGCGGGATCGTGTCGACGGTCGACGACATGCTGCTCTGGCTCGCGCATTTGCGCAGCCCCAAGCGTCTCGGCAGCGAAGCAAGCTGGCGCCAGATGCTGGCCAAACCGCACTATTCGAGCGGTGCGGAAGGCGTCTATGCCCTCGGGCTGATGCGCACGCCCCATCGCGGCGTGGAGCTGCTGCATCATGCCGGCGGTGTGTTCGGTGGCGCCTGTCAGATGTTGACCGTGGCCAGCCACGCACTGGATGTCATCGTGCTCACCAACGGCGCCGCGGCCAATCCGGTTGAACTGGCTACGCAGATCGTCGATATCGTTCTGGGCGATGCGATCCTTGGCGCGAAGCTTGCCGCGCCCCTGCAAACTGCCGGGCACGAAACCTTGCTCGGCAAGTACCACTCGCGCGCGTCCGGGACGTATTGCGTGATCGGCGATCACGACGGGCAGGTCATCGCGAGCTTCCATCACGTCAAGCAGATGCCCCAGCCGCTCATCGAGACGGAGGCCGGGTTGCGGGTTGACGACGGGGCCGGCGGCGCGCTGCTGATCAAACCTAGCGCGTCGACGGCAGCGGCACGCGTGACGGCGCTCGAATTGGTGGACTGCGGCCACGCGGAGACGCTCGAGCGCTTGCCCGATCACGCACCGCCATTCGCCGATGCGTCGGCAGGCCTGGCCGGTACGTATCGCAGTCACGATGCTGCGGCACGTGCGACGATCGCCGTGACGAACGGCGAACTCACCATGACCATGAACGGCGTCGCTGGCAGTGTCGGTTACCGGCTGGAGCCCGTCGCCGACGACATTTTCACGTTCGACCCGGCCGGTCAGCTGGCCGTCATGCACGGCGTCTTGACGGTGGAACGCTCGGGAAACGAGGTGACGCGCTTTCGCATCGACACGGCGCGCACGCGCAATCTGAACTTCATGCGCGAGCGGTGTGATTCATAGACATCGCGCCGCATCCCGGCGTGCCGTTTTCGTTGAGCGGTGGGACTCGCGGCCCCGTCAGGAGGCGCAAGTTCCACCACGTGCCGGTAGTGTTCGCCGAGGGTGGTGCCGACGCGCCATTCGCGTTGCCGGCTCCGCTCCCTCGTTTCGCCGCAAGCCATCCCCACCTCGTCCGCAAGAGACGTGATTTCGCGCGGCTCCGCAATACGATCGACAGGCGTCTTGCCATCGAGTGCGCGATGAAGGCCCAGGCCAGCGCTGCGCGCTGCACACCTGTGAGTCCCGCACGCCCCCGACCTACACCGGGTAATCGATGCCATGCGCAACCCCGTGCGCAATGCTGGGGAGCTTGGAGAAAGCGTTGTGCGGAAACCGGAAGGCACAGCCCGCCGATAGTTGTTGAATCCTTGATGGACAAGGATCTCGACGCTCGATGTCGATGCGCGTGGATAGTCGTGGTGCCGGGGACCGGACTTGAACCGGCAAGCCAGTTAAGGCGGCGGATTTTCGTCACACTGCTTCTTTCAAAGCCGGCGTCGCGTAAGCGTAACCGTTCGTGCGCTGGACTATGCCTTCACCGTCGCGCGCGGGCGTGACCGCTGCCCGTGCGCCTTAGGCGCCCCCCGTCTAGTCTCTACACCTTCCTCGCGTGTGCCGCGAGGCTTGGCTCGGCGTTGCCTCGATGCGCGCATCAGGGGTTTCACCGAATTTGAAGGGTTCTGCACCGACCGTTTCCGACCGGGCACTCAATCGTTTAAGTCCGCTATGTTTACCAATTTCATCACCCCGGCAAGAGGGCGGAGGCGATTCTACCATTGCTTGCGCATGCGTTCCCTTATTCTGCGCCGCCGCATCGCGACACCGGCCGCCGTCGCACGGATTCCGCCCGCGGATTCGACACCGATACGACACCGCCAGCGATTTCCTCCCGCGCCGCACCATCCCCGATACAATCGAGTCCGCGTCGTCCGGCGGCCCCAACCGTCAGACGTTTGTGTCGTGCTTTTTGCGAAACAAGCGTCGCGTGCGTCATCGCGAAGTCACAAACGTTTTCGATAATTTTCCAGCCGAAAACGTTTACATCGCGTTATTTCATGACCTCGACCATCAAGGATGTCGCTGCCCTCGCGGGCTTCTCGATCGCCACCGTTTCACGTGCGATCAATGCACCGCATACCGTCAGCCCCGCCACGCTGCAAACGATCCGCACCGCGATCGACACGCTGCAGTTCCGCCCGAGCCCGCTCGGCCGCCAACTGCGCGGCGAGCGTACGCGGCTCGTCGGCGTCGTCGTGCCGACGCTGTCGAACCCGGTGTTCGCCGACTGCCTGCAAGGCATCGACGAGCTCGCGACCGCGGCCGGCTTCAAGCTGATCCTGATGACGACCGAGTACGACGCGGCGCGCGAACGCCACGCGATCGAGACGCTGCGCGAGCAGCGCGTCGAAGGGCTGATCCTCACCGTCGCCGATGCGGATACGCACCCGCTGCTCGACATGCTCGACCACGACGGCCCGCACTACGTGCTGATGCACAACGACACGCAGCGCCGTCCGTCGGTATCGGTCGACAACCGCCGCGCCGCCTACGACGGCGTGCGGCTGCTGACCGCGCGCGGTCACCGTCGCGTGCTGATGCTGGCCGGCTCGCTCGCCGCGTCGGATCGCGCGCGCCAGCGCCATCTCGGCTATGCGCAGGCACTCGAGGAAAGCGGCGTGGCCACGCTGCCGCCGGTCGAAGTCGACTTCAACGCACCTGAACTGCCCGACGCGGTGCTCGCGCATCTCACCGCACATGCAACGCGCCCGACCGCCCTCTTCTGCAGCAACGACCTGCTCGCGATGGTCGTGATGCGCGGCCTGCGCCGCGCGGGTTTCTCGATCCCGGACGACCTGTCGGTGCTCGGCTTCGACGGCATCGCGATCGGCGAACTGCTCGCGCCGCCGCTCGCGAGCGTCGCGACGCCGAACCGCGACATCGGCCGCCACGCATGGCAGCGTCTCGTCGAATGCATCGGCGGAACGGCGATCGAACGCACGTCGATGATCCTGCCGCATGCGGTGCGCGACGGCGCGACGGTCGCGCCGCCGGCCGCCGAGCTGCACCTGCGCGAGGCCTGAACGCCGGTCGCGCCGCTACGCACACGAACAACCACGCCACCACACCAGCGCTACACCCACTCGCCCGGAGACCCACCGTGTCCCTTCGCCTGACCTCGCTGCTGCGCGCGCTCGCCGCGCCGCTCGCCTGCGCCGCGCTCATCGCCGGCGCACCCGCCGCCCACGCCGACGAAACGGCGATCTGCTACAACTGCCCGCCCGAATGGGCCGACTGGGCCGCGCAGATCGCCGCGATCAAGCAGAAGACCGGCATCCGCGTGCCGTTCGACAACAAGAACTCCGGCCAGTCGATCGCGCAACTGATCGCCGAGCAGAAGAGCCCGGTCGCCGACGTCGTCTACCTCGGCGTGTCGTCGGCGTTCCAGGCGAAGGACAAGGGCGTGATCGCGCCGTACAAGCCCGCGCACTGGAACGACATTCCCGCGAACCTGAAGGATCCGCAAGGCTACTGGTTCGCGATCCACTCGGGCACGCTCGGCTTCTTCGTGAACAAGGACGCACTCGACGGCAAGCCGGTGCCGCGCTCGTGGGCCGATCTGCTGAAGCCCGAATACAAGGGCATGGTCGGCTATCTCGATCCGTCGAGCGCGTTCGTCGGCTATGCCGGCGCGGTCGCCGTCAACCAGGCGCTCGGCGGCAGCCTCGACAACTTCAAGCCGGCGCTCGACTGGTTCCGCAAGCTGAAGGCAAATGCGCCGATCGTGCCGAAGCAAACGGCGTATGCGCGCGTGTTGTCCGGCGAGATTCCGATCCTGCTCGACTACGACTTCGATGCGTATCGCGCGAAATACAAGGACAACGCGAAC
The DNA here is from genome assembly GCF_902499125.1 of Burkholderia arboris. GTDB lineage: Bacteria > Pseudomonadota > Gammaproteobacteria > Burkholderiales > Burkholderiaceae > Burkholderia > Burkholderia arboris. The sequence continues at coordinate 146,065 of NZ_CABVPX010000005.1, read as the reverse complement.
GTCGAGTTCGTGATTCCGAAGGAAGGCACGATCGCCGTGCCATACGTGATGAGCCTCGTGAAGGGTGCGCCGCACGACGCGAACGGCAAGAAGGTGCTCGACTTCGTGCTGTCCGACGAAGGCCAGAAGCTGTGGGCCAACGCGTACCTGCGTCCGGTGCGCGCGCAGACGCTCGGCGCCGACATCGCCGCGAAGTTCCTGCCGGCAAGCGAATACGCGCGGGCGAAGTCGGTCGACTTCGGCAAGATGGCGGCCGGCCAGCAGGCATTCGGCCAGCAATACCTGCAAGTGATGCAGTAAGCGGCAGGACGCAACCGATGCTCGACCTGACTTTCCCGCTGCGCTGGCGCGTCGCGCTCGTCGCGCCGGCGCTTGCGGTGTTCGCCGCATTCTGGCTGCTGCCGATGGCGGCGCTCGTGCAGGTATCCGCCGACGGCGCGTTCTTCCCGCGCTATGCGGCGCTGCTCGGCAATGCACGCTACATGAAGAGTCTCGGCGAGACGGTCGCGCTGTCAGCGGGCGTCACGCTCGCGACGCTCGCGCTGTCGACGATCTCCGGCCTGCTTCTCGCGCGCCGCGAGTTCGCAGGCAAGCGCGTGCTGCTCGCGCTGCTCACGTTTCCGCTCGCGTTTCCGGGCGTCGTCGTCGGCTTCATGGTGATCATGCTCGCCGGGCGCCAGGGGCTGATCGGGATGCTGTCGGCGAAACTCACCGGCGACAAGTGGGTCTTCGCGTACTCCGTTGCGGGCCTGTTCATCGGCTACCTGTACTTCTCGATTCCGCGCGTGATCGTCACCGTGATCGCGGCCGCGTCGAAGCTCGACGCGTCGCTCGAGGAAGCCGCCCGTTCGCTCGGCGCCTCGCCGTGGCGCATCTTCATCGATATCGTGCTGCCCGCGCTCGCGCCGGGCCTGATCGCGGCCGGCGCGATCTGCTTCGCGACCGCGATGGGCGCATTCGGCACCGCGTTCACGCTCGCCACCGACCTGAACGTGCTGCCGATGACGATCTATACCGAGTTCACGCTGAACGCGAACATCGCGACGGCGGCCGGCCTGTCGATCGTGCTCGGCATCGTCACCTGGGCCGTGCTCGCGCTCGCGCGCCGCTTCACCGGCCACACCGCCGCCGCCGCGGCCTGAGGATTCCCGCATGCCATCGCTTTCCGGCTCTTCCGCGCCGTCACCGGCGCCCGCTCCCGCGCAGGCACGCGGCGCCGCACGTCGTGCGCCGCGCGTCACGGGCGCGCGCGCGATCGCCGCGCTGCAATGGGGCGTCACGCTGCTGCTGTGCGCGTTCCTGATCGTGCCCGTCGTGATGTCCGTGCTCGCGGGCCTGACCGTCAACTACTTCCGCGGCGTGTCGAGCGGCCTCACGCTGCGCTGGCTCGAACAGGTGTGGCAGCAGTATCACGGCTCGGTCGCGCTGTCGCTCTACGTCGCGTTCGCGACGCTCGCGATCGTGCTCGTCACCGGCGTGCCGGCCGGCTATGCGCTCGCGCGCAGCAAAAGCCGCGTCGCGCGTGCGATCGAGGAAGCGCTCGTGCTGCCGGTCGCGCTGCCCGGCCTCGCTTCGGCGCTCGCGCTGCTGGTCGTGTACGGCGGCTTCACCGCGTTCCGGATGAGCCTGTGGTTCATCGTCGTCGGCCACGTCGTGTTCACGCAGCCGTTCATGGTGCGCGCGGTCGCAGCCGTCGCGGCCGGCGCCGACCTGCGCACGCTCGAGGAAGGCGCGGCGAGCCTCGGCGCATCGTTCGTCACGCGCTTCGTCACGATCGTGCTGCCGAACCTGCGGCCCGGCATCGTCGCCGGTGCGCTCGCCGTGCTCACGCTGTCGATCGGCGAATTCAACCTCACGTGGATGCTGCATACGCCCGACACCAAGACGCTGCCGGTCGGGCTCGCCGATACCTACGCTTCGCTACGCCTCGAAGTCGGCAGCGCCTACACGATCCTGTTCCTGCTGATGACGCTGCCGCTGCTCGTCGCAATGCAGTGGCTCGGCGTCGACCCGTCCGGCACGCGCGCGCTCAAGAAGCGCTCGCGCTGAACTTTTCGCAGACATGAAACTCGATTCCACCCCCATCACCCTGACCGGCTGCGCGAAGACGTTCCGCGGCACACGCGTGCTCGAACCGCTCGACCTGTCGATCGGCGCCGGGGAAACGCTCGTGCTGCTCGGGCCGTCGGGCTGCGGCAAGACGACCACGCTGCGCCTGATCGCGGGCCTCGACACGCCGGATGCCGGCGGTACGATCGCGTTCGGCAACGACGACGTCACCGCGCTGCCGATCGAGCGCCGGCAGGTCGGCATGGTGTTCCAGAACTACGCGCTGTTTCCGAACCTGACGGTGCGCGGCAACGTCGGATACGGGCTGAAGATCCGCAAGACCGAGCCACGCGCGTTGCGCGAACGCGTCGACGAGCTGCTCGCAATGATTCGGCTCGATGCGCATGCGGACAAACCGGTCGATCAGTTGTCGGGCGGCCAGCGTCAGCGTGTCGCGCTGGCGCGCGCGCTCGCGGTGCGCCCGCGCGTGCTGCTGCTCGACGAACCGCTGACCGCGCTCGACGCAAAGCTGCGCGACGTGCTGCGCCGCGAGATGAACGCGCTGCTGCGCGAACTCGGCGTGACGACCGTCTACGTGACGCACGACCAGGCCGAAGCGATGGAGCTCGGCGATCGCATCGTCGTGATGGGTGCGGGCCGCATCGAGCAGATCGGCACGCCGCGCGACATCTACTACCACCCGGCGAACCGCACGGTCGCGCAGTTCATCGGCACGCTGAACCGGCTGGCGGGACAGTGGCGCAATGGCGCGCTCGAAACGACGGGCGGCGCGATCGTCACGCCGCATGCGGCCGACGAATGGTTCTTCCGCCCCGAGGACGCACAGCTCGCCGATCCCGCGCATGCGCCGCTGCGCGGCGCGGTCGGCGCATGCGCATTCCTCGGCGAACGCACGCGGCTCACGATCGAGCATGCGGCGCCCGACGCACTCGTGATCGACGTGCCGGGCCGCGTCGCGCTCGCGCGCGGCACGGCGGTCGGCCTCACGATCGCCCCGGAAGGCCTGATCGCGCTCGGCGCGTAATCCGTCGTTCGGGCATCATTCATGCAGACCCCACCGCGGCGCACGACGACGCCGCGACAACAACCAGACAATTCCGAGGAACGACGATGCTGCTTGCTCAAATCAGCGATCTCCACATCAAGCGTCCGGGCCAGCTCGCGTACCGGCGCGTCGACACGGCGGCCGCGCTCGCGCGCTGCATCGCGAAGCTGAACGCGCTCGCGCCGCGTCCCGACGCCGTGCTCGTCACGGGCGACCTGACCGACTTCGGCCACGATGAAGAGTACGGCAACCTGCGCGGGCTGCTCGAGGCGCTCGAGATCCCGTACTACCTGATGATCGGCAATCACGACGACCGTGCCGGGCTGCGCCGCGCGTTTGCCGAGCGCGCCGAGCTGCAGAACGGCGAATTCATCCAGTACGCGCTCGACGTCGGCGCGGTGCGCGTCCTCGCGCTCGACTCCCAGGTGCCGGGCGCAAGCCACGGCGACCTGTGCGACGCACGGCTCGCGTGGCTCGCCGCGCAGCTCGACGCCGCGCGCGACCGGCCCGTGATCGTCGCGCTGCATCATCCGCCGTTCGTGGCGGGCATCGGCCATATGGACAAGCTGCGTCTCGCGCCCGCCGCCGCCGAGAAACTCGATGCGCTGCTGCGCGGGCATCCGAACGTCGAGCGCGTACTGTGCGGTCACGTGCACCGCACGATGTTCGCGCGCTTCGGCGGCACGCTCGCGTCGGCGGTGCCTTCGCCTGCGCACCAGGTCGCGTTCGACCTGCGGACCGACGCGCCGTCCGCATTCCGGCTCGAACCGCCGGCGTTCGCGGTTCATCGTTACACCCCCGATACGGGGATGACGTCGCATCACGTATATGTCGATGAAGGCGCCGGCCCGTATCCGTTCTACGAACCGACGGGCGAGCTGGTCGACTGACGGCTTGCGGCTTGCGGCTCGCGGCTTGCGGCTTGCGGCTTGCGGCTTGTGACTTGAGGCTTGTGACTTGAGGCTTGAGGCTTGTGACTTGCGACTTGCGGCTCGCGGCTCGCGGCTTGCGGCTTGCGGCTCGCGGCTCGCGGCTCGCGGCTCGCGGCTCACACGATGACGGGCGGCGGCCGGTTCGCCGCACGCCCGGCAGGATTCACGTCGCTCCGGTATGATCGGCAGCCTCGACCGGCGCCCGGCCCGCCTGCGCCTCCCGGCGCGTGCGCCGCTTGCCACGCCGTCCCACTTCGTCCGCGCAGCCATGTCCACCGCCTCCACCGACCGTCCGACCGACGCCGCCTCGCCCCACTACTCGCGCAGCCTGTTGTTGCTGCTCGCGACGATCGCAGGCGTGTCGGTCGCGAACATCTACTACAACCAGCCGCTGCTCGACAGCTTCCGCGCGGCCTTTCCCGACGGCGCATCATGGATCGGCGCGGTACCAACCGCGACGCAGCTCGGCTATGCGGCCGGCATGTTCCTGCTCGCGCCGCTCGGCGACCGCTTCGATCGCCGCGGGCTGATCCTGCTGCAGATCGCCGGCCTGTCGGTCGCGCTGATCGTGGCGGCCACCGCGCCGTCGCTTGCCGTGCTCGCCTGCGCTAGCCTCGCGATCGGCATCCTCGCGACCATCGCGCAGCAGGCCGTGCCGTTCGCCGCCGAAATCGCGCCGCCGGCCGAACGCGGGCATGCGGTCGGCACCGTGATGAGCGGCCTGCTGCTCGGCATCCTGCTCGCGCGCACGGCCGCCGGCTTCGTCGCCGAGTATTTCGGCTGGCGCGCGGTGTTCGGCGCATCCGTCGCGGCGCTCGTCGCGCTCGCCGCCGTGATCGTGATGCGGCTGCCGCGCAGCACGCCCACGTCGACGCTGCCGTACGGCAAGCTGCTTGGCTCGATGTGGCACCTGGCCGTCGAACTGCGCGGGCTGCGCGAGGCGTCGCTGACGGGGGCCGCGCTGTTCGCCGCGTTCAGCGCGTTCTGGCCGGTGCTCACGCTGCTGCTCGCCGGTGCGCCGTTCCATCTCGGCCCGCAGGCAGCCGGCCTGTTCGGGATCGTCGGTGCGGCGGGCGCGCTCGCGGCGCCATACGCGGGCCGCTTCGCGGACACGCGCGGCCCGCGCGCGATCATCTCGCTCGCGATCGCGCTGCTCGCGCTGTCGTTCGTGATCTTTGCGTTGTCGGGTTCGAGCATCGTCGGGCTCGTGATCGGCGTGATCGTGCTGGATGTCGGCGTGCAGGCCGCGCAGATTTCGAACCAGTCGCGCATCTACGCGCTGAAGCCCGAGGCGCGCAGCCGCGTGAACACGGTGTACATGGTGTGCTATTTCATCGGCGGCGCGCTCGGCTCGTCGGCCGGTGTCGCCGCATGGCATGCGTTCGGCTGGATCGGCATGTGCACGGCCGGGCTGCTGTTTACCGCGCTCGCGGGCTGGTTCCACCATCGCGGCGGCCGGCGCGGCTGAGCGCGTCCGGCCACGGCGGCGTCACGCGTCGGTGCGCGACGCGGCCGGTTGTTCGACGGGCGGCGGCGCAAAGGCCGGTGCCGGGTCGATCACCGCGGCGGGATCCATCACGGCCGCCGGCGTCGGCACCGCCAGCGGAACGGCGGACGGCGCGAGGATCGGCGCCGCTTCGGGAATCGCAATCTGCTCGGGTGCGGACGCAACGTCCGCCGTCTGCGCCGGCTCGGCCGCCACTGCCGCCGCACGCGCCGCCGGTCGACGCGCCGGATCGAATACGAACGACAATCCGACGCTGCCGAGAATCGCGACGGTCGCGACCACGGTCGCCATCGTCACCGGCTCGCCGAGCAGCAGCGCACCGAGCGCAACCGCGACGATCGGGTTCACGTACATGCAGCTGCTCGCGATGATCGGGCTCGTGTGGCGGATCAGATAGCCGTACGCGACATACGCGGCCATCGTGCAGAACACCATCAGGTACAGGAACGCGAATACCGGCCCCGCCATCACGTGTTCGATGCGTTCGCCGATCAGCCAGGCGACGAGCGTCGACATCAGGCCGCCGAGGCCGATCTGGAGCGACGTCGACAGGAACAGGTCCGACGGCAGCTTGAGCCGCGTCGCGAGGTGCGCGCCGCCTGCCCAGAACAGCGCGCCGGCCAGCACGCAGATCGTGCCGAGCGCCGAATTCTGGGCGGCCGCGCCCCCCGAGTTCAGCACGACGATACCGACCATCCCGAGCGCGACGGCCGCCCACTCGCCCTTCGTCACCGGCCGGCCGGCCACCGCCGCGATCACCGTCGCGAACAGCGGCACCGTGGCCACCATCACCGCGGCCGAGCCACTGCTGACCGAGCTGATCCCGAGCGCGATCGTGCCGGACGACAGCGCGACGAGCATCGTGCCGACGATCCCCGCGTTGCGGATCTCCAGCAGCGTCGGCCATTCGGGCTTGCGGCGCAGCGCGAAGATGAACAGGCCGATCCCGCCGAGCAGGTTGCGCAGCCCCGACAGCAACAGCGGCGGGAACGACTGCAGCGCGAAATGCAGGCCGCTGTAGGTCGAACCCCAGACGAAATAGATGAACACGAGCGCCAGCGCGACGCGGCCGCCGCGGCTTTGCGGCAGGCGGATCCGGAACGAAAAGCGGGCGAGGAAATCGAGGAGGCGGTCGAGCGGGGTCATCGTGCAACCCGCCCGCACGTCGCGCCACGTGCTCCGCTGAGAGACGCCGGCGATGCCGGCAAACGGTCCTGGCGGGACCGGGAAGGCAGAGCGAACGTGCGGAACGACATGGCAGTGCGAACGGCGACGAAAGAGAACCGGCAAGCGGCGGCAGAGGGACAAAAAAAATGCGCGCAACCGCTTCGGCTGCACACGCTCGGCATTATGGCATCAAGGATTCGAAAGCATCGTCAGACCTGTCTGAAAGGATAGCGACTGACGTTTCGGCGCGACATTTTTCGGCCGGCGGGCTTCCGGTCGGCGGGCCGGTGAAATCCGGGGCCGGATTCACAATGCGCGCGCGTTGCCGGCGTCGGTGCAGCTTCCACACGCAATCCATCGCATTCCATCGCAATCCGCCCCGACCGAACCAACCATCGGCCGGACGGCCAATCAAGCGCGCCGGCCGCTGCTTCGCGCTTATCGTGACGGGCGACACGCCCTCTTCTAGCGGTCCACAGCCGCCCTTCGAAACCCGTACCACCCATACAAAATTTTGTATGATTCAACCCTCCTTCCGCCGAAGCCGGTTGTTTTCGTCGGCAGCGCACCTGACGATCTTCGTGGCTTTCCGCTGCCCGCGCGGCGCGACACCGGCCACCAGATCGACCAGGTACAGCGCGGCCTTGCGCCCGACGACTGGAAGCCGATGCGCACCATCGGCGTCGGCGTGCGGGAAATTCGCCTGCGCGATGCGAGCGGCGCGTTCCGGATCGTCTACGTCGCGACATTCGCCGATGCCGCCTACGTGCTTCACTGCTTCCGGAAACAATCGGCACGCACGAGCAAACCCGATATCGGCCTGGCCGCCCGGCGTTATCGCACGCTGATGATGGAGTTGAAACGATGACCGATGAACGCTACACCAACGTCTGGGACGCAATCGAAGGCCAGCCGGCCGAAGCCGAGAACATGAGGCTGCGCTCCGAACTGATGATCGCGCTCAAGCAGCGCATCGCGCAGCTCGAGCTCAGCCAGGCCCAGGCAGCGCAACGGCTGGGTGTCACGCAGCCGCGCGTCTCCGACCTGCTGCGCGGCAAGATCAATCTGTTCGGGCTCGACGCGCTCGTGAACATGGCGGCGGCCGTGGGCCTGCGCGTCGATCTCCAGGTGCGCGAATCGGCGTGACGCGTGAGCGCGTCACGCGCGCCGCTTACGATCCGCCGAACCAGTTGTACCCCTGATCGACCCAGTAGCCGCCCGGATACGTATCGGTCACGAAGATTTCCATGATGTGCTTCGGGTTCTTGTAGCCGAGCTTGGTCGGCATCCGCAGCTTCATCGGGAAGCCGAATTCCGGCGGCAACCGGCGGCCGTCGTACTCGAGCGCGAGCAGCGTCTGCGGATGCAGCGCGGTCGGCATGTCGATGCTCTCGTAGTAATCGTCCGCGCACTTGAAGCCGACGTATTTCGCCCGCGTGTCGGCGCCGGCACGCGCGAGGAACGCGCCGAACGGCGTGCCGCCCCAGCGGCCGATCGCACTCCACCCTTCCACGCAGATATGCCGCGTGATCTGTTCCGCATGCGGCAGCGCGCGCAGTTCGTCGAGCGTCCACACGCGCTTGCCCGTTACGCGGCCGGACAGCACGAGGCGGTACGTCGACTCGTCGACGTGCGGCACGTCGTCGATCCCGTAGTACGCGTTGAACGGGAACGGGCGTGTGATGTCGGCTTCGGTGTAGGTCGGCGCGAGCCGGTCGGAACTGAACAGCCAGGCCTGCACGCGATCGTTCATGCGCGACACTTTCTCGAGGAACGTGTTGACCGACGCGTCGTCCTGCAGCGTGCAGCCGGTCAGCATCGCGAGGCCGCCGAGCGTCAGCACGCGCCGGTTGAAGAGGCGCCGAGACGGCATCTCGAGCTCGCGGCGCACATCGAGTTCGAGCGACTTCCGGTCGAGCGTCCAGCGCGGCTCGCCGCGCCTGTTTTCGGATTCCGACATGATGATTTCCTTCGCCCGCGGCTTGCGGGTCAGCGGCCGCGCAGCATCGCGAGCAACGAGCGCGGCACCAGCAGCGCCATCGCGACATGAACGACAAAGAATGCGACGAGCAGCGACATCGCCCAGAAATGCACGACGCGCGCGTTGTCGTAGCCGCCGAACAGTTCGCGCAGCAACGGGAATTGCACGGACTTCCAGATCGTGAGTCCCGACAGCACCAGCACGACGAGATCGACGATCGCGGTCAGGTACGCGGCACGCTGCACCGCGTTGTAGACGCTCAGGTCGTTGTGCGACAACCGCCCGCCCAGCGCGGCGCGCACGTCGCGCCACACGGACGCCGGCGTGACGGGCAGCATCTTGCGCGCGAAGCGCCCCGTCGCGATCGACATCGCGAGGTAGAACAGCCCGTTGACGACCAGCAGCCACATCGCCGCGAAATGCCATTGCAGCGCACCGCCGAGCCAGCCGCCGATCGTGATGCCGTGCGCGAACGTGAATGACGGATAGATCGGCGACGCGTCGTAGATGCGCCAGCCGGACAGCGCCATCAGGATCGCCGCGAGCGCGTTGAGCCAGTGGCTCACGCGCACCCATGGCGGATGGATCGGGCGTGCCGGTGGCGTCGCAGGCGCGCGATCCGTTGCAGGAACGGTTTGCATGATGAAGACTCCGGGGTGATGCGACGGGACGCGATGCGCGCGTGCAGCCGGCTGGCCGCGCCCCGCACGCATCCGTCAGTTCGACGGGCTCATTGCGTCCTTCTTCATCGCGTCGCCCTTCGACATCGCGTCGTGGCCCATCGCGTCTTTCTTCATGGCGTCTTTCTTCATCGCGTGCTTCTTCATGCCGTCCTTCTTCATCGCGCCATCCTTCGCCATCGCGTCGTGGCCCATCGCGTCCTTCGACATCGACGTGCCGTCCTTCGACATCGCATCGTTCTGCGCATAGGCGCCCGTTGCGATCGTGGCAAGAGCGGCGACGCAAGCGGCAATCAGTACGTTTTTCATGACATCTCTCCGAAACATGGGTTTGAGGAGCCGAATAGACGGACGACGTCGCGGGAAATGACAGCCGCTCTGAAAATATTTTTTATGCAGGCCGGACAACCCGTCATGCTGCACCGCTCGGCCGCCGCCGACCGGGCTGCCGGACCGATCGGCAAAGGCATGTGCTGCGGTGCACCCGGCCTGCCGCGCCGCCCGCCATGTTGCGGCTGCACCGGGATAACCACTCTACGCCCGGTTGAAACCGCCGCAAACCCGGTGTATCGTGTGCCCTTGCTAACGCGGGGGTCCTGCAATGCGTTCGGTCAAACAACCGGCATTGCGGGTGAGAAATACCCTTTGAACCTGATCTGGATAATGCCAGCGCAGGGAAGCGTACGGATTTCGCCGCCATCCTTCTGACGAAATCCGCCGCCTCACCAAGCCTCGTCTCCTGCTTAGCTCGAGCCCCACATACGTCAAGGGCTCCGGGCAAGCGCCGACGCGCCTGTCCGGCGCTCACACAGGAGATTGCATGAACGCCAATCCGAAGTTTCTGTCCGCCGACGCTCACGTCGACGCCGCCGCTGTCGCGCCGCTGCCGAATTCGCGCAAGGTTTATGTCACCGGCTCGCAGCCCGACATCCGCGTGCCGATGCGCGAAATCACGCAGGCAGACACGCCGACCGGCTTCGGCGGCGAAAAGAATCCGCCGATCTACGTGTACGACACGTCGGGCCCCTACACCGATCCGGAAGCCAAGATCGACATCCGCGCGGGCCTGCCCGCGCTGCGCCAGGGCTGGATCGAAGCGCGCGGCGACACCGAAGTGCTCTCCGGCCTGTCGAGCCGCTACGGCCTCGAACGCGCGGCCGACCCGGCCACCGCCGACCTGCGTTTCCCGGGCCTGCACCGCAACCCGCGCCGCGCGCAGGCCGGCAGGAACGTCACGCAGATGCACTACGCGCGCCAGGGCATCATCACGCCGGAAATGGAATACATCGCGATCCGCGAGAACCAGCGCCGCGCCGAATACCTCGAGAGCCTGAAGTCGAGCGGCCCGAACGGCGCGAAGCTCGCCGCGATGATGGGCCGCCAGCACCCGGGCCAGGCGTTCGGCGCCGCGGCCTTCGGCGCAAACGCGCTGGCCGAGATCACGCCCGAATTCGTGCGCGACGAAATCGCGCGCGGCCGCGCGATCATCCCCGCGAACATCAACCACCCGGAATCCGAGCCGATGATCATCGGCCGCAACTTCCTCGTGAAGATCAACGCGAACATCGGCAACTCCGCCGTCACGTCGTCGATCGGCGAGGAAGTCGACAAGATGACGTGGGCGATCCGCTGGGGCGGCGACACGGTGATGGATCTGTCGACCGGCAAGCACATCCATGAAACGCGCGAGTGGATCATCCGCAACAGCCCGGTGCCGATCGGCACGGTGCCGATCTACCAGGCGCTGGAAAAGGTCAACGGCAAGGCCGAGGACCTGACCTGGGAGATCTTCCGCGACACGCTGATCGAGCAGGCCGAGCAAGGCGTCGACTACTTCACGATCCATGCGGGCGTGCGCCTGCAGTACGTGCCGCTCACCGCGAACCGGATGACCGGCATCGTGTCGCGCGGCGGCTCGATCATGGCGAAGTGGTGCCTCGCGCATCACAAGGAAAGCTTCCTGTACGAACACTTCGAAGAGATCTGCGAGATCATGAAGGCGTACGACGTGAGCTTCTCGCTCGGCGACGGCCTGCGTCCCGGCTCGATCTACGACGCGAACGACGAAGCGCAGCTCGGCGAACTGAAGACGCTCGGCGAACTCACGCAGATCGCGTGGAAGCACGACGTGCAGGTGATGATCGAAGGCCCCGGCCACGTGCCGATGCAGTTGATCAAGGAGAACATGGATCTCCAGCTCGACTGGTGCAAGGAAGCGCCGTTCTACACGCTCGGGCCGCTGACGACCGACATCGCGCCGGGCTACGACCACATCACGTCGGGCATCGGCGCCGCGATGATCGGCTGGTTCGGCACCGCGATGCTGTGCTACGTGACGCCGAAGGAGCACCTCGGCCTGCCGAACAAGGACGACGTGAAGGAAGGCATCATCACGTACAAGCTGGCCGCGCACGCCGCCGACCTCGCGAAGGGTCACCCGGGCGCGCAGGTTCGCGACAACGCGCTGTCGAAGGCACGCTTCGAGTTCCGCTGGGAAGACCAGTTCAACATCGGTCTCGATCCGGACAAGGCGCGCGAATTCCACGACGAGACGCTGCCGAAGGATTCGGCGAAGGTCGCGCACTTCTGCTCGATGTGCGGCCCGCACTTCTGCTCGATGAAGATCACGCAGGACGTGCGCGAGTTCGCGGCGCAGCAAGGCGTGTCGGAAACCGAAGCGCTGAAGAAGGGGATGGAAGTGAAGGCGGTCGAGTTCGTGAAGACCGGCGCCGAGATCTATCACCGTCAGTAAGCACCCGCGGCGATCCGCACCGGAATCGCCTCGCGATGCACGAAGCCCGCTTTCGAGCGGGCTTTTTTGCGCATGTCGTGTGCCTGCCGATGCACGGGAAACAATTGATTACGAAACCGCGCGAGCCTTAACAAGTCCTTACAGCAGCCCCGCCAGGCGGCGCGTAGATTGGGGGCATGCGTGGCCGCCAGCCGGTCACGCGCCCTCCATTCACTACCACAAGGACAACGATCATGATTTCGATTCGGCGTATTGGGGTATGCGCTCTCCTCGTCACGACGGTGGCCAGTCTGTCGGCCTGCGATTCGATGACGAGGCGTCAGCGCGACACGGCAATCGGCGCGGGTGTCGGCGGCGTCGCCGGCGCAGCGATCGGCGGCAGCGCGCTGTCGACGCTGGGCGGCGCGGCAGCCGGCGGCATCATCGGTAACCAGGTCGGCAAGTAAGCCGCCGGTCACGGCCCGCCGCGCAATGCGCGGCGGCAGCCTGGCCGGTCCAACGGCGTTTCCGCGATGCGGAAGCGCCGTTTTCGCATGCGGCACCGCAATATGCCCGCCCGCGCCCGGAAATGATCCGTTACCGTTTTGCACACCGTGTCATCGGCGCGCGGCCTAAGCTTAAGCATCTGCCGATTGCCGGCTCCGCCGGAGAGACATCATGAACAGGACCCTCGTCGCCGCGGCGCTCGCCTGCACGACGCTCGCCGGCTGCTACTACCCGTACGGCTACTATCCTGGCGGCTATTACACGGCCGCACCGGTGCCGGTGCAGCCGGCGCCCGTGTACGTCGACCCCGGCCCCGCCTACTACTATCCGGCCCCCGCGTATGCACCCGCGTGGGGCGGTTATTGGGGACCGGCGCTGTCGCTCAATTTCGGCTTTGGCGGGCGCGGCGGCTGGCGCCATCACTGACCGGGCACGGCCGTCGACGGACGGCCGCCCGGCCCCCGCAACCGGCCCCATTCCCGTTTCTTGTCGTTTCATCCCATTGTGAAACGACGGCGTGGTAACGCGGTGTAAGATTCTTCGCATCCCGTCCCCGCCCTCGCCAAACGATGTCGCCCAAGAATGCTTTCCTGCTGACCGTGCTCGCTGCCCTGTGGGGCGCATCATTCCTGTTCATCCGGATCGGCGTGGTCGATTTCGGCGTCGCGCCGCTGATGGCCCTGCGCGTGGGCATCGGTGCGCTGTTTCTCACCGGCTTCGCGCTCACGCGCTTCAAACCCGCCGACCTCGGCACCCGGTTGCGCCGTCACGCGTGGCCGCTGTTCGTCGTCGGCGCGCTGAATTCTGGCATCCCGTTCTGCCTGTTCGCGTTCGCCGAACTGACGCTGTCGGCCGGCCTGACGTCGGTGATCAACGCGACGACGCCGCTGTGGGGCGCGCTCGTCGCGTACCTGTGGCTGAAGGACAAGCTGTCGCTGCCGCGCGCACTCGGCCTCGTGATCGGGTTTGCCGGCGTGCTCACGCTCGTGTGGAACCAGATCGCGAACGCGCACGGCGACACGGGCGCCAGCGCGACCGCGCTCGCCGCCGCCGCGGCGCTCGGCGCGACACTGCTGTACGGCATCGCGGCCAATTACACGAAGCGCAAGCTCAGCGGCGTCGATCCGCTCGTCAATGCAGCCGGCAGCATGATCGGCTCGTCCGTCCTGCTGCTGCCGTTCGCGATCGCCACCTGGCCGTCCGCGCCGGTCGGCGTGCACGCATGGGGCTCGGTACTTGCCCTCGGCATCGCGTGCACGGGCATCGCGTATTTCATCTTCTTCTACCTGATCGCGCATGTCGGCCCCGCCCGCGCGATTACCGTGACGTTCGTGATCCCCGTATTCGGGCTGCTGTGGGGCGCGCTGTTCCTGGGCGAACACGTGTCGGCCGTGATGATCGAAGGCTGCGCGATCGTACTCGTCGGCACCGCGCTCGCGACCGGCGTGATCAAGCGGATTCCGGGGATCCGGCCGCGCGGCGGCGAAGCGACCTGACGGTCCGCGTGCGCGCATCGTCGCCCGGCGTGCAGCGACGGCGATGCGGCACCGGTCTGCCGACGCGCCGCGAATGGCACCGCAGCGCATCGGCATTCGTCTGACGGCGACGCCCGGCCGCCGGGATTTCCCGCATCACCCGCACATCCAGCGCCCGCAGCGCCCGCAGCGCACGGTCACGCCACCGGCATTGCGCGGGATTGTCATCGGCCGCTGCAGCGCACTTCGCTTCGTGGCGGTCATGCAAGGCGCGCACGCGTGCGGCGCGGATCGCCGCTGCGCACGGGCCGGGATGGCGCGGTGTACCGTTTGCGTCTGGAGTTTCCCTGATACGCGCGCCGCCGCAATGCCGTTACACTCGGGAAACCTATCCGCAGAAGGCGGTCTCGATGCCTCACGTTCTCTCGCGCCCGCCTGCGCATGCGACTGCATCAGCGTGGTGGGGCGCCGCCGCTCGCTCCCGGGCACCGTTGACATGAAGCCCGCCCGCGACCTATCGCTCGACTCCCTGCTCGAACGCCTCACGCCGACGCCCGGCGGCTGGGTCGCCACCTATCGCACGACGACGCTGCGCAGCGTATTCCAGCCCGTGCTGTCGATCACGCACAAGCGCGTCGTCGGTTACGAGGCGCTGCTGCGCGTCGTCGACGCGAACGGCGCGCTGATATCGCCCACCGCCCTCTTCGACCGGACGCGCGCCGACGCCGACGCGCTGCTGCTCGACCGGCTCGCGCGCTGCCTGCACACGGCCAACTTCGTTGCACAGGGCATCGGCGACGGCTGGCTGTTCCTGAACGTGACGCCACGCGTGCTCGATACGGGCCTCGTGCAGCGCGAGTTCGTCGAGGCGCTGTGCCGGCATTTCGCGCTGCCGCCGAACCGCATCGTGCTGGAAGTCGTCGAACAGCCGGCGCGCGACGAAGCCGCGCTCGCCCGCACGATCGACATGATCCAGCATCGCGACTTCCTGATCGCGATCGACGATTTCGGCACCGGTTTCTCGAACTTCGACCGCGTGTGGCGGGCACGGCCCGACATCGTCAAGCTCGACCGCTCGCTCGTCGAGCGTTCGACCGGCTCGGCCGACGACCGCCGCATCATGCATCACCTCGTGTCGATGCTGCACCAGGCCGGCGCGATGGTGCTGGCCGAAGGCGTCGAAAGCGATGACGCGCTGCAGGCGCTGATGGAAGCCGACATCGATTTCGTGCAGGGTTTCCAGTTCGGCCAGCCCGATGCATCGATCGCGCACGCGAGCGCGGCAGCGCCCGCGATGCTCGACGCCGCGTGGCGGCGCTTCATCGCCCGCCGGCACACGCCCGTCGTCGCCGAGCAGCCGGGCTTCGACGCAATCGAACGGCTGGTACTCACCGGTGCGGCCGCGTTTTCGGCGAGCGGCAACCTGCAGGATGCCGCGCAACGCGTGTTCGCGGTGCCGGCCGCGCGTCGCGTGTTCGTCACCGACGAGATCGGCGAGCAGTTCCTGCCGTCGATCGGCGCACCTGCCGACGACAACCAGGCGAGCGTCACCCGCCTCGCGCCGCTGTTTCCGGAAACCCACAGCAACTGGTCGCGCCGCCCATACTTCCAGCGCGCGATCGCCGCACCCGGGCGCGTCGCGCTGATGGGCCCGCACTTCTCGCTGACGGAAGGCCGCGACTGCTATACGGCCGCCGTCGCGATCCGCGCACAGCGCCGGCTCGTCGTGTTCTGCGTCGACTTCGTGCTCGACAGCGCGGGGACCGTGATGCGCTAGCCGCGCAGGCGGTGGACGCCGGCCTGCGAGGGCCGCCGGCCATTCGCTCGTCAGTCGACCACTTTCCCTCGTCCCGACTTCACCACGCTACGGCGCGACTTGTGCTCGAGCCGCCGCTCCTTCGACGCACGCGTCGGCCGCGTCGCCACCCGTGCGCGCGGCGTATACGCGACGCCGCCGATCAGCGCATCGAGCCGCGCGAGCGCGGCCTCGCGGTTCTTCTCCTGCGTGCGATATTCCTGCGACTTGATCACGACGATGCCGTCGCGCGTGATGCGCTGGTCCGACAACGCGAGAAGCCGCTCCTTGATGACCGGCGGCAGCGACGACGCGCGGATGTCGAAGCGCAGATGAATCGCACTCGACACCTTGTTCACGTTCTGCCCGCCCGCACCCTGCGCGCGCACGGCCGTCCATTCGACGTCGGCCGGATCGAGCGTGTAGCGGATCATCATCGCGATGCCTCCTTGCGGCGCCGTGCGAGCGCCTCGTCGACGCGTGCCGCCAGCCCCGAATCGCGCTGCGTGCGCGTCGCGACCGCCTGCGCCAGCACACGCCGCGGCCCGATCACCTGCACGCGCGTGCGGGCGCGCGTGACGGCCGTATAGACGAGCTCGCGCGTGAGCACCCGGCCGAACGATGCCGGCAGCACGAGCGCGGCTTCGTCGAATTCCGAGCCCTGCGATTTGTGCACCGTCAGCGCAAATGCCGTTTCGTGCGGCGGCAACGCAGCGGGCGACACCGCGCGCGCGGTGCCGTCCGCGCGCCGGAACCACACGCGCAGCACACCGTGCGCGTCGGGCAACGCGATGCCGATGTCGCCATTGAACAGCCCCAGCGCATAGTCGTTGCGCGTCACCATGATCGGCCGCCCGGTGAACCAGTGCGCCCCGACCGCGAGCGGCACGCGCGCCGCATGCCGCACGTGCGCGGCCACCAGCGCATTGACGTGTTCGGCGCCGCGCGAGCCGCTGCGGGTCGCGCACAGGATCCGGAACCGGTTGAGCGCATCGAACAGCGGCAGCGGATCGGGCACCGGCGCGGCCAGCGCGTCGCGCAATGCGTCGAGGTATGCGCTGAATCGCCGTGCAAGCCGCTCGACCGTCGACGACGCAAGCGTATCGCCCGCATCGTCGTGGAAGGACGCCGCGGCTGCGTCGTCCGCGGGCAGTGCATCGAGTGCGGCCTGCACGTCGCCGCTGCGGATCGCCAGCGACAGCCGCCCGATCGGCGAATCGAGACCGAAGCGGTAATTGCGCTCGAGCCACACGACGCAGTCGGCGAGCGGCGCCGGAGCGAGCACGATGCCGGACGCGGCGGCGGCTTCGTCGGTCGATGCCGATGTGGCTGCCGTGACCGACGCAAGCGCCATATCACCCGCGTCGAACGGCGGCAGTTCGACGTCATCGAGCCAGGCGAGTTCGTCGACCTCGATCCATGCGGGTGTGCCGCCTGCTGAAACGGCGCCGCCGATATCAGCCGGCGCCGTTACGGCGAGCGGTGGCGATACCGTCCCGGCCGACGAACCTTCGTCATCCTGCGGTTCGTCGTCGAACAGAGATGCCTGTCGCGGATCGGCTTTCGGCCGGGACGCCGGCATGCGTGAAACGGAAGCGGACGCCGATGGCAACGCCGGCGCGCGCACGGCTGCGGCAGCCGGACTCGCAGCGGGCGCCATCGCCGGCGCAGCTTCGTCCGGCACCGGCAACGCCGCGGCGAACGACGCGTCGTCGATGCCGAGTGCCTGCGCGATGCGCGCGCGCGCCGCAGCGGTGAACGTCGGTCGCGCGCTCAGCTCCGCAAATACGGCGCCGGCCTCGACCGCGGCCAGCTGATCCTTGTCCCCAAGCAACACGAGCCGCGCGCCCGGCGCGAGCGCGTCGAGCAGATGCGCGGCGAGCGCGACGTCGATCATCGACGCCTCGTCGACGACGATCAGATCGTACGGCAACGGATTGTCGCGATGATGCCGGAAGCCGGCCGCCCCGCCACCGCCCAGCAGCCGATGCAGCGTGTACGACGTGTCGGGCAGGCGCGCCGCGAGTTCGGGCGGCAGATCGCCGGCGCGCGCATGCAGCGCCTCCTGCATCCGCTGTGCGGCCTTGCCGGTCGGCGCGGCCAGCGCGACGCGCAGCCCCGGATGTGCGTCGAGCAGACAAGCCAGCACGCCGACGACGGTCGTCGTCTTGCCCGTGCCGGGACCGCCGCTGACGATCGTCACGCGCCCCGTCAGCGCGACGATCGCCGCCACGCGCTGCCAGTCGACTTCGCCGGTGGCCGGCCCGAAGTATCGTGAGAGGCTGTCGCGCAACCGGTCGGGCGACAGGCCTTCGTCGGGCGCGGCAACGCCGGCCTGCGCGACGAGCGCATCGGCCAGACGCCGTTCGTAATCGAAATAGCGCGACAGGTACAGGTGATCGTGCCGGTCGACGATCAGCGGCCGCTCGTCGCCGCGCGCGAGCGTGCCGAACGCAACCACGCCGCTTGCCGCGAGCGCGGCACGCACCTCGTCGAGCGGCGCTTCGTAGCGCTGCGCGAGTGCGCCGAGCGCGACGCATACGTGGCCGCCCGCGGTCGCGCGGCTCGTCGCGAACGCGGCGCGCGCCGCCCAGCGTGCCGACGCGGACGGCGCACCGGCACGCCGCGCAAGATCGCCGATGCGCCGTGCAAACCCTTCCGCGAGCGCGATGCCGAAATCGGCCGGCTCGGGCAGCCGTGCGACGAGGCCGCCGGTGAATTCGAGCATGTCGTCGGACGCATTCATGCGCGGCCCCCTTCCATCATCCGGTCGAGTGCGTCGACGAGCGCGCGCGCGGGCCGCCGCGCATGCACGCCGGCCGGCTCGCCGCTGCTGCGCCAGCCCGGCCGCACGCCGCGCACGAACAGGTACAGATAGCCCGCGATGTGTGTGTCGTAGTCGTAATCGGGCAGCCGCCCGCGCAGGTAGCGATGCAGCGCGACCGTGTAGAGCAGCGCCTGCAGGTGATACGCGTGATCGGCCATCGCGACGTCGAGCGCGCGCGGGCCGTAGGCATCCGGCGTCGTGCCGAGATGGTTCGACTTCCAGTCGACGATCCAGAAACGGCCGTCGTGTTCGACGATCATGTCGATGAAACCCTTGATGAAACCGGCGAGCATGCCCGCCTCCAGTGCAACGTCCGGATAACCGTGCGCGACCAGCAGCCGGCGCAGCGCCGTCAGGTCGAGCGACGGCGCCGGGAACAGGAAACCCATTTCGTCGAGCCGCTTCGCCGGATCGAGATCGACGAGCCGCATGCCCGGCACGAGCTCGGTGTGCACGACATCGTCGACGAGCTGCGCCATCATCGCCGGCAGGCGCGTCGCGAGTTCCGGTTCGGCCTCGACCGGCCGGTCGTGCAACGCGCCGAGCGCGGCCTTGTGCCACGATTCGGGTTCCGTGAACCGGCTGAGTTCGAACAGGCGGTGCAGGCATTCGCCGGCGGCCGCTCCTCGCGGGAACACGAGGATGTCGTCGTCCGGCGGCTCGGCCACGACCGGATCGGCGAACAGCCATTCGCCGTCCGGCGTCACCTCGGCAAGCGCATCGTGATCGGGCCGCAGCTCGTCGTCGGGTACCGCCGCAACACCCGCCTCCTCGCGCGCCATCGACGCGGTCAGCGAGCTGAAACTCGCCATCCGCCACGCATCGCGCAGCACGCGCGTCGCATGGCGCGCCGCGAGCGTCTGCGAGGCGTCGTGCCCGGCCGCGAGACGCTCGCGGCGCGCGGGCGCCGGCAGCGGCGCGACGCACACGGGGCCGCCCGCGAGCGCCTGCCACGCCGCGTCGAGCGCAGCTTCGTCGGGCGGTTCGTCGAGCCACGCATCGAACGACTGGCCGGCGCCGGCGACAAGCCAGTTGAGCACGCTGCGCCGCGCTTCGCGCGTCGAACGCGACGACAGGTACGGCCCCGCGACCACGTAGCAGCGATAGACCGCGCGCGTGAGCGCCACGTAGACGAGCCGTGCACGTTCCGCGGCCTGCTCGCGCAATGCCTGCCGCGCCGCATGCGCGGCCGCCTCGTCGTCGCATCCGTAATGCAGCACCGCGTCGCCCGCATCGTCGTGATACTCGCGCGCATCGGGCAGCGCGGACGAAGGCGGCTCGCGCAACCCGCCGTCGTTCAGGAACGGACAGAACACGACCGCGTATTCGAGGCCCTTCGATTTGTGCACGGTCACGATCTGCACGAGGTTGCGATCCGATTCGAGCCGCAACTGCGCCTCCTCGCCGCCACCGTCGAGCCGTTGCGCGGCGAGCCAGCGCAGCGTCGGCGCGATACCCGGCTGCGCGGATGCGCGCGCTTGCGTCAGCTCGGCCAGATGGTTGATGTCCGTCACGCGACGCTCGCCGTCCGCACCGGCCATCAGCCGTTCGGCGATCCGCAGCTCGCGCGTGAACGTGCGCCACATCACCGCGAAACCGCGTTCGCGCCACAACAGCCGATACCGCGAGAAGCGCTCGACCCAGCTCATCGCATCGGCGCCGTCGGCCGCCGACGCGTCGCGGGAGGCATCGCCGTCGCCCTGCTCCATGCGCCACAATGCGCCGGCATCGAGGCCGAACCAGTCGGACGCGAGCGCCGCGCGCAGACGCCGCAGGTCGCCCGGCGCATCGATCGCCGCCAGCACGCGCTCGAGCTGCTCGGCGTCGCCGGTGGAAAACACCGACGCCTGTGCCAGTTCGACGCTGCCGATGCCCCACGTGGCAAGCACGCGCTTCACGAGACTGCCCTGCCGGTGCGTTTGCACGAGCACCGCGATGTCGCCCGGCGACAGCGGCTTGTCGCCGAGCCGCACGCGCCCTTCGCGCGCACCGCGCATCAGCCGCGCAATTTCGGCCGCGCAGGCCTGCGCGGCCTGCGCCTGGGCGTCGCGCTTGAGCAGCGTGCGTTCGCCGCCGGGCAGGGCCCACACGCGGAAATCGCCGGCCGGGCCCGGATCGGTTTCGTCGAAGAACGGTGCGCGCGCGCGCGTGCCGGCGCGCACCGCGTAATAGTCGAGCCCGTCGAGCACGAAGGCGCGCGGATTCGACATGAAGAAGCGGTTGCACGCATCGACGATCGCGGGCGTCGAACGCTGGTTGACCGCGAGCGTGTAGCACGCGCTCGCGCTCGCGCGCGCCGCAAGATAAGTATGCAGATCGGCCGCGCGGAAGCTGTAGATCGCCTGCTTCGGATCGCCGACGAGAAACAGCGGGCCGCCCGGCGCGAAGATCCGGTCGAAGATCGCGAACTGCAGCGGGTCGGTATCCTGGAACTCGTCGATCAGCGCGGCCGGATAGCGCGCGCGCAGCGTCTCGGCCAGCCACGGATGCGCATGCAGCGCGTGATACAGGTTCGCAAGCAGATCGTCGAACGACACGACGCGACGCGTGCGCTTGCGCTCGGCCAGTTCGCCGGGCGCCATGTCGAGCCATTCGGCGATCAGCGCGAGCCAGCGCGCGCGCTGCGCGGCCTCGGCGGCGGCCACTGCGGCGTCGAGCGCGTCCGCGACATCGAAAAACGCATGCGCGGGCGTTGACCCGCCCTTTTTCGTCGCCTTCGTCAGCGCGGTTTGCGTGAGCTTCAGTGCGGCTTTCGGCAGTGCGGCCGTCGCATTGCCCTGCGCCAAATGCGCCGTCCATGCAGCCAGCGCATCGGCGACCGCGTCGGGCTTGTGCGAACGCTGATTGAGCACGGGCTGCGCGGAGCGCAGCAGCGCATCGATCGCATCGCGCTCGGCCGCCCACATCCGCGCCGCCTCGGCGAAGCATTCGGCCGCGGCCGCTTCGGCCGATTCGTCAGGCTCGGTCACGCCGTCCCAGCGCAGCGCGGCGAGCGGCTTCTTCAGCCGGCGCGCGAGCTGCGCATCGAGCGCGGCCGGGCCGGCCCCCGATTCGACGAGCCAAGTGGCGAAGCCCGGCCAGCGTGCGGCCGCCGGTTCGACACGCGTGCGCCAGAAATCCGCCGCGAGTTCGAAGCGCAGCGACGCGTCGTCGGCCTCCATGTCGAACGCGAACGGCATCGCCGCCGCGAACGGCGCTTCCTGCAGCGCACGCTGGCAGAACGCGTGGATCGTATGGATCGCGGCCTGGTCGAACGCACGCAGCGCGCGCCGGATCCGCTTCGCGGCCGTCTCGGGATCGAGCGCGCCTTCGTCGCCAAGCGTGGTCTCGAGCAGGCGCGCGATGAACGGATCGCCGCCGTCGTCGCCCGTGTCGAGTGCATGCGCAAGCTGCGCGAGCCGGCTGCGAATCCGCTCGTGCAGTTCGGCCGTCGCTGCTTTCGTGAAGGTCACGACGAGGATTTCGTCCGCGCCGAGATCTTTTTCGAGCAGCAGGCGCACATACAGCGCGCAGATGTTCCAGGTCTTGCCGGTGCCGGCCGACGCCTCGATCTGGTTGACGCCGTCGAGCGGGCACGCGAACACGTCGAGTTCGAGCGCCTGCTGCGGCTGCGACACGGCGCTCATGCGACCTCCTTCAGATGCGCGATCAGCGGTTCGAACACGAGCCGCGCAAGGGTGCCGAACGGCTCGTCGAGCGACGGGTGCGCACCGCGCCATGCGATCGCGATGGCCGGATCGTCGGCTTCGCTCACGACGCGTTCATTGATCCACACGCTCGCGGCTTTGGCCTCGCCGTCGGATACCCTCGCCCACGCGCTGCGCGGAAAGAACCGCAGCGGCATGCGCCGCCCCGCGCGAAACAGCGCGGCAAGCGGTGCAAGCTGCTCGAGCGGCGCCGCGACGGGCGTCAGCTCGAACGCGCCGCCGCTGCCGAACCACAGCGTGCGGCGCGGGCCGTCGGGCTCGACCGCGCAGTAGACGAGATGCGCGAGCCACGCGGACAGATAGTCGCGCGCGCTCGGCCGTGCATAGCGATAGATGATCTGACCGGCCGGCGTCAACCGGTTCAGCGTGCCGTGCAGTTCGAGCGGCGCGCTCACCGCGTCGGCCGACAGCATCGCGTCATCGGTGCCGAACAGGGCCTGCCCGGTGTCGGGCCACGCCGGCACGACGGTGAGCGAGAATGCCCGCCGCTCGATGCCGTCGGCCAGCGCGCGGCGCACGTTCGACGCCAACTGCGTCATCGAGCCGAGCGCCTGGTCGCGCCACACGGCGCCCGTCGCACCGCCCGGCAGCTCGGGGCTCGCGTCTGCAATGCGCAGCGCGTGATCGTGCACGCCGCCCTCGTCCGCTTCGATCAACAGCGGCAACACACGTTCGGCGAGCGCATCGCTGCCGGCAAAGTCGAGCGAAAACGGCTCGGTGTCGCGCAGTTCGGCCTGCGCGTCGGCCAGCACGATGCCGAGCCGGCCGCGCAGCAATGCACGCGCCGGATGCCGCCAGAAGCGCTCGAATTCGCTGAACGCGACGGGCTCGACCGGCTCCGCCGGCAGCGGCTGCGCGAAGAACGGCTGCTCGCGCGGCCCGTCACGCGACGCTTCGGCGGCGAGCAGCGACGCGAGCGTCGCCCGCTCGGCGTCATACGAAACGAGCGCGCTGCCGGGCTGGAAATACGCGGCAGCGAACGGTTGCAGCGGATGCTCGACGATGAACGCGCGCCGCGCGGCATCGACTGCGTCCGGCGCCGCATCGGGCCCGGCGGTGACGATCGCCAGATGATCGAGCAGTTCGTCGACGAGCGCCGCGGGCGGCAACGGCGCGTTGTCGCGAATGCTGCGGCCCGTATAGGCAATCAGCAACCGGTCACGCGCGGCGAGCAGCAGGTCGAGAAACAGGTTGCGCTCGTCGTCGCGGCGCTGCCGGTCGCCAAGCTTCGGCAGCACGGCCATCAGGTCGAATTCGTCCGCGCGCGCGAGGCTCGGCAGCACGCCGTCGTCCATCCCGAGCAGGCAGACGACGCGATACGGCAGGCCGCGCAAGCTCGTCAGCGACGAGAACGTGACACCGCCCCACGGCACGCCGCCCCGTGCCGGATCGTCGAGCGCCGCGGCCAGCCCGGCGCGGACGACCGCCGCCGGCAATGCCTCGTCGGGCGCGCCTTCCGCCATCGCGGCCAGCATCGCGTCGAGCGCATCGCGCACGCCAGCCAGCGCGTCGGCATACACGGCGCCCGAATCGAAGAAGCGCGCGAGCGTGTCGGCAAACAGTTCGCTCCAGCCGCGCGGCGTGTGCGACTCGGCAAGCCGCCGCGCGAAACCGTCGAGATCGTCGGTGAAACGCGCGAGCCGGCCGAGCAGTTCGGCCTCGCTGCCCGTGGCCGCCTCGATCGGCAGCCACGCGCCGATCGGCGCCGCGCCTTCGGGCATCGCATAGCCGAGAAAGAGCCGCGCGAGCGCATCGGAGAACGTATGGCGCGGCGCGGGCACGGCCGCGTCGTCGCTCACGAGCGGCGACAGCCCGCGCCGTGCGCCGGCCGCCGCGAGCCAGGTCTGCACGGTCTCGAGCGCGGCCGCGTCGATGTCGTAGCGCGCCGCCACCGCATCGACGCGCAGCCATTCGACCAGCTCCGGCGCGCCGACCTGCCGCTCCGGCAGCGCGAGCCAGTCGAGCAGTACGCGTGCAACCGGGTTCGCCTGCGACGGCGGCAGGCCGGTGATCCGGTAAGGCACGCGCGAACCGCCTGCGCCGGCCGTGCCGAACACCGCGTCGATCAGCGGCCCGGCCGCGGCGAGATCGGCCACCGCGACGAGCACGTCGGACGGCTGCAGGCTTGCGTCCGCGTCGAACCAAGCAAGCAACCGGTCGTGCAGCACCTCGAGCTGGCGCGCGAGGCTGTGGCACACATGCACCTCGATCCCGCGCTCGGCTGGCGTGTCGCCGGTTTCGGCCTCCGGCTGCAATGCGAGGATCGCGTTCTGCACCCGCGCGAGCCACGTGGGCGCGGGATTCTCGACGAAACGCGACGCATCGCCTGACGCAGCGCTTTCAGTCAGCTCATGCAGCATGTGCAGTTGCGCCTGCGTCTGCCGGCCCCATTCGGCGAGCAGCGGATGGCCAACTTCCTGGTAGTCGAGGCGCCCGGCGGCGTCGAGCGCCTCGGCATGCGCGGCGGTCACGATGTCGAACCAGAATTCGCGGCACGGGTTCAATGCATAGACGCGCACGTCGATCCAGCGCGACAGTTCGCGCAACAACGCGACATGCAGCGGCGGCATCGTCGGCAGCGCGAACACGCTGACCGATTCGGGCCAGTCGGCGCGCGCGAGCGCGTCGGCATCGAGATGGCGCGCTTCGACGAGGAAGCGGTGTGCGGGCGGCGTGCCGCTGTCGCTCAGTTCAGCGAGCAGCGCGCGCCACAGCGCGGCCTGCCAGCGCTCGTCGTCGCGTGCGGCATCGCTGATTCCGCGCGGCGCGCCATCGCCCGCGAGCACGGATTCGCCGGCCTGCCACGCGGCCAGCCATTCGGGGCGATAGGTCAGGTAGTGATCGAGCACGGCCGCGACGCGCTGCGCAAGCTCGTAGCGCATCGCATCGTCGGACGCGGACAGGTAAGCGGCGAGCCGCGGCGACGCGAGCCACGGCGCGCCGTCGGCCGCCTGCGCGAACAGCCGGTAGCAGCGCCACACGAGCCGGTCGGGTGCGAACGGCGAGCGCGCGGGCACCGTCAGCACGCGGCCGATCTGCGCCCACAGCCACTGCGCGAGATACGTGAACTCGACGTTCGCACACACGCCGTTGCGCGCGGCGATGTCGAGCTCGAGACGACGACGCAGCGCAGCGCTCGGCACGATGACCTGCTGCTGCGCCCACGGGCCGTTGCGGGCCGGAAACGCGGCCAGATCCTCGAGCAGCGCGTCGGCCAGCGTTTCGTGACGGTTCGAATAGAAGAGATGGAGCATGAAGCGGGCGTCGGAACCTCGCACCGGCCGGGCCGGGCGAACAAGATCACCAAGGATAGCAAATGGACCGCCGCCGCGAAGCTCTGCCGGAAAGCCAGGTTTTGCGGACCGCGAAATACGATAGACTCGTCGCCAGTCAATACGCCGCTCCCGGGCGTCTTCGTCTGCCATTCAGCCCATCGATGCGCTATTCGGTCGAAATCAGAAAGTTTTTCTACAGCCAGTACTTTTTCGGCGGCTTGCGGATCGCCGTCGGCGTATCGCTGCCGGCCGTGCTCTGCCTGATCGTGTTTCACAACCGCGAGCTCGGCTTCACGATCTCGACGGGCGCGCTGGGCGCCTGCGTCGTCGACATGCCGGGCCCGCTCAAGTACAAGCACAACGAAATGCTCGCGTGCAGCGTGATCGGCTTCCTGGCCGCGCTCGCCACCGGCCTCGCGACACCGAACATCTTCGCGCTGTGGCTCACGATCGTGCCGCTCACGTTCGTGCTGTCGCTGATCGTCGTCTACGGCAACCGCTGGCCGCAGATCAGCTTCGCGACGCTGTTCATGATGGTGATGACGCTCGAGGAGAAGTTCACGCCGCTGCAGGCGTTCATCAACGCCGGCTGGATTCTCGCGGGCGGCCTCTGGTACACGTACTGGGCCACGCTCGTGTCGCAATGGCAGGCACGCCGGATCGAGCAGCAGGCGCTGGCCGAGAGCCTGTTCGCCTGTGCCGACTACCTGCTCGCGCGCGCGCAGTTCTACGATCTCGATGCCGACCTCGACGAGTGCTACCGCAACCTCGTCGCCCGGCAGATCACCGCGGTCGAAACGCAGGAAACCGCGCGCGACATCGTGCTGCGCAACCTGCCGAAGCTGCGGCGCGGCAAGCTCGACCCCGGCCGCACGACGATGTACAACCTGTTCATCAACAGCGTCGATCTTCACGAGCTGTTCGTCGGCGCGCATACCGACTACCCGCTCGTGCGCAACACGTTCGGCGGCTCGGATCTGATCATTTTCTACCGCGACCTGATCCGCAAGGCCGCCGCCGATCTCGAGGAGATCGGCCTCGCGGTGCTCGAGAACCGTGCGCCGCATTCCCGGATCAGCGTGAAGGCCGAGCTGCGCGCGATCGAGTACGAGATCGAGCTGATGCGCAAGAAGAACTTCGCGGCCACCAACGCGGAAGCGTATGCGGCCGTGCTCGCGACGTTCCGGCGCATCTGGAGCGCGACGCGCCTGATCGACCGGATGCGCCGCAACCTGTCGGGCCATGCCGATCCGCAGCAAACCGAACTGAAGATCGACAAGGCGCTCACCCGCTTCCTGCAGCGCCGCCGCATGTCGCCGCTGCTGATCTTCTCGAACCTGAACATGCGCTCGCCGAGCTTCCGCCACGCGCTGCGCGTGACGATCGCCGTGGCGGTCGGTTTCTGGATCGGCCGGCTGCTGCCGCTCACGAACGCGTACTGGATCGTGATGACGACCATCATCATCCTGAAGCCCGGCTACTCGCTGACCAAACAGCGCAACGCGCAGCGGATCATCGGCACGCTGATCGGCTGCGCGGCCAGCATCGCGCTGATCTACACGGTGAAGGAGCCGCACCTGCTGATCGCGATCATGTTCGGGTCGATGGTGATGAGCTACAGCCTGCTGCTGTTCAACTACGCGGCCAGCGTCGTGTTCACGTCGTCGTACGTGCTGCTGATGTTCCACCTGCTCGCACCGGGCAGCATGCGGATCATCGGCGAGCGCGCGATCGACACGGTAGTGGGCTGCATGATCGCGATCGCCGCGAGCCGGCTGTTCCCGTACTGGGAATACCGGCTGATGGGCAAGCTCGTCACCGACATGCTGACGTCCACCCGCAAGTATTTCGAAGCCGTGTGGCGCGCCGGGCGCGGCCTGTCGCCGCCGCCAGTGCCGGCCGCCGACGGCGCGGCCGTCGTCCCGGGCGTGGCGGCGGTCGTCGAATCGCCCGCCGCGAGCCTCGACGACGACTACCGCTACCGCCTTGCACGCAAGGACGTGCACATCGCATTCGCGAACCTCGGGCAGGCGTTCCAGCGGATGATGATCGAGCCGAAGGCGCACCAGCGCTTCGTGCCCGAGCTGAACGACCTGCTCGTGCAGACGCACGTGCTCGGCGCGCAGATCACGGCCGCCGCGCCGCTGATCCGCAACGCATGCGCAGCCGACGGCGGCCTCGAGCACGACGACGCGCTGCGGCGCGGCCTCGCCGCCGTGCTCGACAATCTCGAGAAGGCCGAGGCCGGCGAGCCGCCGCCTGCCGACCAGCTCGAAGCGTCGAAGCAGATCACGCGCGACCTCGACGCGATGGTCGTGTCCGCGGAAAAATCCGAGGCGGTCGGCGCCGAACTCACGCACGACCTGAAAGTGCTCGCGCACCAGTGCAAGCAGATGCTCGCGTCGTCGCTGCTGATCCGCAAAGATGCGAGCGTGATCCGCCTGCCCGCCTGACCCCGAATGTTCCTGCCGGCGGGCCGGCCCGCGTACGCCGCGGATCGGCCACCGGCGCGCCCGATTCAACGATCACCCGCAGCATGACCCGCCTGCCTCACGCGGCCCGCTCGCCCGCCGCGCGACCGCCCCACGCCCTATTCCGCTCGCCGCGCCAGTCAGGGAATACCCGATTCCGGTCACCGGGCCTGGCTTGTTATCATTCGTTCACATTCAAGTTGTATAGACAACTTGAGCCAATCGGACCGGCCCCGCTCGCCCGGTCCGTCGCATAACGATATCGGAGACTCGATGAAAAACTTGCAGCGCCACCTGAGCGCGCGGCACATCCGCTTTCTCGCGCTCGGCTCGGCGATCGGCACGGGCCTGTTCTACGGCTCGGCGTCCGCGATCCAGCTCGCGGGCCCGGCCGTGATCCTGGCGTACATCCTGGGCGGTGCGGCCGTCTACATGGTGATGCGCGCGCTCGGCGAGATGGCCGTGCGCGAACCCGTCGCCGGTTCGTTCGGCCATTACGCGACCGAGAACCTTGGCCCGTTCGCGGGATTCGTCACCGGCTGGACCTACACGCTCGAAATGGTGATCGTCGCGATCGCCGACATCACGGCATTCGGCATCTACATGGGCTTCTGGTTTCCGGATGTCCCCCAATGGATCTGGGTGCTCGGCGTCGTCGCGATCATCTGCGGGCTGAACCTGTGCCACGTGAAGGTGTTCGGCGAGCTCGAGTTCTGGCTGTCGATCATCAAGGTCGGCGCGATCGTCGCGATGATCGGCGGCGGCGTCGCGATCCTGCTGACCGGCATGCACTTCGGCCATTCGGCCGACGTGCCGACGTTCGCGAACCTGTGGAACCATGGCGGCTTCTTGCCGAACGGCGTCGGCGGGCTGATCGCATCGCTGTCGGTCGTGATCTTCGCGTACGGCGGAATCGAGGTGATCGGGATGAGCGCCGGCGAGGCGAAGGACCCGGAGCGCGTCATTCCGCGCGCGATCAACGCGGTGCCCGCGCGCATCCTGCTGTTCTACGTGCTGACGATGGTCGTGTTGATGTCGATCAGCCCGTGGACGGGCGTCGGCGGCGACGGCAGCCCGTTCGTGCAGATCTTCTCGGCGCTCGGCGTGAAGTCGGCCGCGACGATCCTCAACCTGGTCGTGATCAGCGCGGCGATCTCGGCGATCAACAGCGACATCTTCGGCGCGGGCCGCATGATGTTCGGGATGGCGCGTCAGGGCCAGGCGCCGCGCGTGCTGATGACGACGTCGCGGCACGGCGTGCCGTGGGTCACGGTGCTCGTGATGGCCGGCGCGCTGCTCGTCGGCGTGGTGCTGAACTACCTGATGCCGAAGGACGTGTTCCTGATGGTCGCCGCGATCGCGACGTTCGCGACCGTGTGGGTCTGGCTGATGATCCTGCTGTCGCAGGTTGCGATGCGCCGCCGCCTGTCGAGCGCCGAAGTCGCGACGCTGAAGTTCAAGGTGCCGCTGTGGCCGGTCGCGCCGGCGCTGACGATCGCGTTCATGGGCTTCGTGATCGTGATGCTCGGCTGGTTCGAGGACACGCGCGTCGCGCTGTATGTCGGCGCAGCGTGGCTCGCGCTGCTCGCGGTCGTGTTCTACGCCCGGATACGTCCGAAATTCGCCGCTGCGTCACGTTGACGCACGGCTGACCTGCCTGCGCGGCGCGCCTGCTTCGGCGCCCGCTACCGTCCCGGTTCCGCGCGGCATCTGTCGCGCCGGAAACCGCGGAATCTCCCCCTGCATCTGCCCCGCAAGCGCGGCCCGACCGGGCCACGCACCGGCACGTCAGTGCGACGCCGCGCTCGCGGCCTCGGCCGGATGGGCCTCGTCGTACGCGCGCTTCTGCGAAATCGCGTTGTACAGGATCGTCCCGATCACGAGCAGCACGGCCACGACGATCAGGATGCTCACGTTGCGGACAGGGTTCTTCTTGCGCTGATCGTTCATGGTCGGTGCGTCTCCGTCAAATTCGTCGAAGCGGGCATTCTACGCGCTTGCGCCCGCACTGCGACGTCCCGTTTCCCGATCCCCGCCTGCACCTTCGCCGCGGCTTTCCGCAAGCTTTCATTTGGTAATCGTTCCCATTTCGATCTAGAATCCGGAGTCTTTCATTTTGTAATGTTCCGGATGCTCGGGCGGCAGGCGCGCCCCGGAACGCCCCCTCGTCCACCTGCCCCACCGGAGTCTTCATGTCGAATCCGCGCACCCGCCTGCTGCCGCTCGCCGGCGCCCTCGCCCTGGCCGCGGCCGCCTTCGCGCCGCTCGCCCACGCGGCCGAGGAAGTGAGCCTGTACACCACCCGCGAGCCGAAGCTGATCCAGCCGCTCATCGACGCGTTCACGAAGCAGAGCGGCGTCAAGGTCAACACGGTATTCGTGAAGGACGGCCTGCTTGAGCGCGTGAAGGCGGAAGGCGCGCAATCGCCGGCCGACGTGCTGATGACGGTCGACGTCGGCAACCTGCTCGACCTCGTCGATGGCGGTGTCACGCAACCGGTGCGCTCGAAGGCGCTCGACGACGCGATTCCCGCGAACCTGCGCGGCGCGAACGGCGACTGGTACGCACTGTCGCTGCGCGATCGAGTGCTGTACGTCGAAAAGGACCTGAAGGTCGATGCGTTCCGCTATGAAGATCTCGCCGATCCGAAATGGAAGGGCAAGGTCTGCATCCGCTCGGGCCAGCATCCGTACAACACGGCGCTCGTCGCGGCGATGATCGCGCACGACGGCGAAGCCGCGACCGAGAAGTGGCTGCGCGGCGTGAAGGCGAACCTCGCTCGCAAGGCGACCGGCGGCGACCGCGACGTCGCGCGCGACATCCTCGGCGGCATCTGCGACGTCGGCCTCGCGAACGCCTACTACGTCGGCCACATGAAGAATGCGGAGCCGGGCAGCGACGCGCGCAAATGGGGCGACGCGATCAAGGTCGTGCGGCCGACGTTCGCGAACGCGAAGAGCGGCGGCACGCACGTGAACATCAGCGGCGCGACGGTGGCGAAGCACGCGCCGCACAAGGCCAACGCGGTGAAGCTGCTCGAATACCTGGTGTCGCCGGAAGCGCAGTCGCTGTATGCGCAGGCCAACTACGAATACCCGGTGCGCGCGAACGTGAAGCTCGATCCGGTAATCGCGAGCTTCGGCGCGCTGAAGGTCGATCCGTTGTCGCTGACGGACATCGCAAAGTATCGCAAGCAGGCCAGCCAGCTCGTCGACAAGGTCGGCTTTGACAACTGACGCATCGTCCGCCGGCGCGCGCCGCGAACCCTCCCGGCCGCGCCTGCGGCCACGCGCGGGCAGCCTGTGGCTGCTCGCGGCGCTGGCGATCGCTGCGGCGGTCGCTGCGCCGCTCGCGGTGCTCGTCGCCGCCGCGTTCGATGCCGATCTCGCGCACTGGGCGCATCT
The DNA here is from genome assembly GCF_902499125.1 of Burkholderia arboris. GTDB lineage: Bacteria > Pseudomonadota > Gammaproteobacteria > Burkholderiales > Burkholderiaceae > Burkholderia > Burkholderia arboris. The sequence continues at coordinate 114,491 of NZ_CABVPX010000005.1, read as the reverse complement.
CGCTGAATTCGTGCTGCCGCAGGCGCTCGTCAATACGTTGCTGCTGCTTGCGGGCGTCGGCACGATCGTGTCGATCATCGGCACCGGCTGCGCGTGGCTCGTCACCGCCTACGATTTTCCCGGCCGCCGGATGCTGACGTGGGCGCTGCTGCTGCCGCTGGCCGTCCCCACCTACATCGTCGCGTTCGCGTATCTCGACCTGCTGCACCCGATCGGCCCGGTCCAGAGCGCGATCCGCTGGCTGCTCGGCTTCGACAGCCCGCGCCAGTTCCGCCTGCCCGACCTGCGCTCGCTGCCCGGCGCGATCTTCGTGCTCGGCTTCGTGCTGTATCCGTATGTGTATCTGAGCACGCGCGCGATGTTCGTCATGCAGTCCGCAAGCCTGCTCGAAGCCGCGCGCACGCTCGGCGCCGGGCGCATCGCGACGTTCTGGCGCGTCGTCGTGCCGCTCGCGCGGCCCGCGATCGCGGTCGGCATGAGCCTCGCCCTGCTCGAAACGCTGAACGACATCGGCGCATCGGAATTCCTCGGCGTGCAGACGCTGACCGTGTCGGTCTACACGACGTGGATCACGCGCTCCGATCTTGCCGGCGCCGCGCAGATCGCGCTCGCGATGCTCGCGATCGTTGTCGGCATGATTGGGCTCGAGCGCTACGGGCGCCGCCGCCAGCGCTACGCGCACGGCCGGCGCATGCGGCCGATCGCGCCGCGCCGCCTGACGGGCGCGGCCGCACTGGGCGCCGCCGTGCTCGGCTGGCTGCCCGTCCTGATCGGCTTCGGCGCACCGGCCGCGTACCTCGCGGTCGAGACCGGCAAGCGGCTGCATCTCGTCGGCGGCGTGTCCGCGCAACTGATGACGGGGCTGGCGAACACGCTGACGATCGCGACCGCCGCCACTGCTGCAACGCTCGCGTGCGGGCTCGTCGTCGCATGGGCCGCGCGTGCGCAACGCGACAGTGCCCGTGCGGGCCCGGCCCGCCTGTGCGCGCGGATCGCGAGCCTCGGCTATGCGGTGCCGGGCACCGTGCTCGCGATCGGCCTGCTGATCCCGTTCGCCGCGGCCGACCGGCTGTTCGGCGCGGCGCTCGGCCGCGACGGGCTACTGCTGATGGGCTCGGCGACCGCACTCGTGATCGCCTATACCGTGCGCTTTCTCGCGATCCCGGCCGGCGGCATCGAGGCCGGCCTCGCCCGCATTCCGCCGTCGCTCGAACAGGCTGCGCGTTCGCTCGGCGAAACGGCCGGCGGCACGCTGCGCCGCGTTCACCTGCCGCTGCTGCGGCCCGCGCTCACGACGAGCGCGCTGCTGGTGTTCGTCGACGCGATGAAGGAGTTGCCGGCCACGCTGCTGCTGCGCCCGCTGAATTTCGACACGCTCGCGACCTGGCTGTATGCGGAAGCCGCGCGCGGTACCTATGAAGAAGGCGCGGTCGCCGCGCTCGCGATCGTGCTGGCCGGGCTCGTGCCCGTGATCCTGCTCGCGCGCACCCGCCACAAGATCGGAGCCTGACACCGTGAACCTGCTCGAACTCGACGACCTCTGCATCGCCTACGACATGCCGCAAGGCCGCCGCACGGTGGTCGACGGGCTGAGCCTCGCGCTGCCGCGCGGCGAGATCGGCTGCCTGCTCGGCGCGTCCGGCTGCGGCAAGACCACCGTGCTGCGCGCGATCGCCGGCTTCGAGCCCGTGCGCATGGGGCGCATCGTGCTCGACGGCGCGCCCGTCGCGGCACCGTCGCTCGACGTGCCGCCCGAGCGGCGGCGCATCGGCATGATGTTCCAGGACTACGCGCTGTTCCCGCACCTGAGCGCGGCCGACAACGTCGCGTTCGGCTTGCGGCGCATGGCGAAAACCGAACGGCGCATGCGCGTCGCGGAAATGCTCGAACTCGTCGGCCTCGCCGATTCAGGCGACGCGTTTCCGCACGAACTGTCGGGCGGCCAGCAGCAGCGCGTCGCCCTCGCGCGCGCGCTCGCGCCGTCACCGGAATTGCTGCTGCTCGACGAGCCGTTCTCGAATCTCGACGTCGATACGCGCGAGCGGCTCGCGTTCGAGCTGCGCGACATCCTGAAGCACACGGATCACACCGCGATCCTCGTCACGCACAATCAGGCGGAAGCGTTCGCGATCGCCGACCGGATCGGCGTGATGAAGGACGGCCAGCTCGCGCAATGGGATACGCCATATGCGCTGCATCACCATCCGGCCAGCCCGTTCGTCGCGGATTTCGTGCGTCGCGACGCACTGGCCGACGAACGCGCGCGCGCACTGGCGCGCGGCCGCTGACCCACGCCGCCGGCAGGGCCGGCGCGCCGGCCCTGCCCGTCAGGTCGGCTCGGCAAGATCGCGCACGGGCAGCGCGGTCGAATACTTGATCTGCTCCATCGCGAACGACGAACTGACGTCGAACAGCGGCACCGCGCGAATCAGCTGCTTGTACACGCGGTCGTAGTCGTCGATGCCGGCCACCACGACGCGCAGCAGGTAGTCGGTCTCGCCGCTCATCCGGTAGACCTCGACCACTTCCGGCATGTCGCGCACGGCCTGCGTGAAGCGCTGCGCCCACTCCTCGGTGTGCTGGTTCGTGCGGATCGCGACGAACACGGTCGTGCCGACCCCGAGCTTGCGCGGATCGCACAGCGCAACCTGCGCGCGAATCGCGCCGGTTTCCTTGAGCCGCTGCACGCGCTTCCAGCACGGCGTCTGCGACAGGTTCACGCGCTGTGCCAGTTCCGCGATCGGCAGCGTGGCATCCGCCTGCAGCAGCTCCAGCAGCTTGCGATCGATGGCGTCCATTTCTCCATTCCCTCGTCGATAGAAATTTATTCTATTCATCCTGCACAACGGGGAACAATATGAAAACGGCTTAGCCGCGTCGACCGGTATAAATACCAATCCGCAACGATTCCGCATCACCAGACGAAACAGGCGACACCTCCCGTCAAGGAGGAATCGCCTGAAATGCCTGCGCGCTGGCACGTGCCTGCAGCGCCCGGGCCGGACTGGCCCGTATTCGCTGCCGGCCGTCACACCGCTCAGTACGCGGCCGTCGCGATCTCGCGCACGAAGCTGTCCTGCTCGAGCGCGTCAACGAACGCGACCGCGTAGTCTTCCGCCGAGATCTTGCTGTTGCCTTGCGCGTCCACGATCAGCTTGCCGACGCCCGTGCGGAACGCGCCCGTGCGCTCGCCCGGGGCGATCAGCGCGGCCGGCGCGAAGAACGTCCAGTCGAGATCGGCGACCGTCTTCAGGTAGTTGAGCGCATCGCGGTGCGCGAGCGCCGGTGGCTTGTACGCTTCCGGGAAGCCTTCGCTGTCGACGAGCTGCTTGCCGGGCGCAACTTCGAGCGAACCGGCGCCGCCCACCACGACGAGCCGCTTCAGGCCAGCCTGGCGCGTGCCGGCGACCAGCGCCCTCGCCACCGCGACGACCTTCGCCGCATCTTCCTGCTTCGGGCCGTATGCGCTCGCAACGACGTCATGTCCCGGCAGCGCGGCCGCGATGCTGGCCGCGTCGAACAGGTCGGCCGCCTTCGCGGTGATGCCGTCAACGGAGGCGCCCGGATGGCGCGACAGCGCCGTGACGCGATGACCGCGTCGCACGGCTTCCGCGGCGATGCGCGAGCCGATCGTGCCGGTTGCGCCGAACAGCGCGATATTCAGGGAACGTTGCGTCATGTCGATTCTCCACAAAGAAAAATGTGTAACAATTTTAATTACACTTAAATCCGAAAAAAACGGGGCAAAGCCCCCGTTGCGCCGGTCGCGCGCCTGCGCGCCGTCCGGCCTCCTGCCCTGCCTGCCGCCGCTCACCCGCCGGCGCGTGCGGCCCGTTGCGTGCGCTGTTCGAGATCCAGCAGATCGGCCGTCACGTCGACCAGCGTGCGCGTGGCGAGCGATGCCTCCATCGCGCGTTGCGCATCGCCGATATAGCCGGTCAGCACGCCCTGGATGTGCCGCCCGACGAGACACGCGGGATTCGGTGCCTCGCGATGCAGCGCGAACAGTTGCGCATCGTCGACCGCGCGATACACGTCGAGCAGCGTGATCTCGCCAGGCTCGCGCGCCAGCAGCGCACCGCCGCCCGCACCGAGCTGCGACGTGGTCAGCCCCGCCGCCGCCAGCATCGACAGCAACCGGCGAATCAGTGCCGGATTCGTATTCACGCTGCCCGCGATGATGTCGGACGACAACGGCACGCCTTCCTTCATCGACAGCAAGGTGAGCACGTGAACGGCAAACGCGAACCGGCTGCTGGTATTCATTCCTGACTCACTCGGCGACGCCGGCCCGAACTGCAACCGGCGACATGTGTAACCATCATAATTACATTTTGCGGATCGTGCAAGCCCGCGTCACTCACCGCTCGCGGGCTTGGCACCCGCAGCGTTCTGCTGGCTCCACTGCTGGAGCTTCTTGCCGGCTTCCGCGATCTTCGCGCCTGCCTCGGACGCCGCATGTGCGACGACCGCGGAGGCAGCCGCATCGATCTGCGCCTGTGCGGCCGACGCGAGGCCGCTTGCGGACAGCGGCGGCACCGCCGACGCCGCGGACGCGATACCGGCCTTCGCAGCGTTGAGCTGCTGGTTGACGGTGCTCGCCACCTGGTCGAGCGCCTTCGCCGCATTGTTCGCGGCATCGGCGGCCGCGCTCGCGGCCGTATCGGGTTGGGCGGCCGGCGTGCCGGACTTCTCGCAGCCCGCGAGCAACAGCAGCGCACCGGCGGCCACGGCCGCCAGCACGGACCCGGGCACGCGACGCGCCCGCGATGTCTTCATGTTCATCAGCAATCTCCGGCCGTGCGTCGCACGGCCTCGTGGTTGGACCGGTGTCGATGATACCGCCTGTGGAACAGGCCAAATAACGACCCATCATTAAAAATGCCTTTCAATTTCGGACTTGTCTGATTCAATCGCAGGCGCTACGCCTCTAAAGTGGGCACGCTTCAATCCACTTTGTCCGTGCCCCCTTTTTCCTATGGCTTTCCTTGTCGACTGGCTCATCGCCCTGGCCGCGCTGCTCGCCGCCATCCTCTTCCTTTGCCTGCGCGCACCGTCGGCGCGCCGCCTCGCCGAATCCGGGCGTCCGCGCCGCATCGCGTGCGCGCGCCTGCTCACGCAGGCGTTGATCGGTTTCTGGACGGCCGCGCTGATCGTCATGGAAGGCATCCTCGGCCCCGACGGCGACGGCCAGTCGCTTGCGGGCTTCGCGGCACTCGCGTTCGCCGCGCTCGGCCTGTCGGCCGTCGCCGCCTACTGGTCGGCACGCGCGCTGCAGCTGCGCCGGCCGCCCACGCTGTTCGCCCGCCACTGACGCGCCAAATGGGTGCGTCATCATGCACCGCCGCGCACCACGCCGCACCACCCCACCCACCGCACGCACCAGTTCAGCACGCATCGCACCACGTGCGTGCACCCGGCGCCGCCACCAACCGTCGCCGGCCGCGCCCTCACCTCGTGCACGATTCACCGGAATGCCGCACCGCGCGGCGCGCAGGCACCAACTCCACGCAGCCGTTCACCAAGTTGGCTCGATACTTGCGTTCCTTGCCCGTTTTTTGCGCAAGGAAGCCACGGCATGGATGGTCTGAAATCCGGCGTCGACACACTGTTCCTGTTGATCGGCGCCGTCATGGTGCTCGCGATGCACGCGGGCTTCGCATTTCTCGAACTCGGCACGGTCCGCAAGAAGAACCAGGTCAACGCGCTCGTGAAGATCCTCGTCGACTTCTCCGTGTCGACGCTCGCGTACTTCTTCATCGGCTACACGATCGCGTACGGCGTCGAGTTCTTCGACGACATCGGCACGCTGTCGCAGCACAACGGCTATGCGCTCGTGCGCTTCTTCTTCCTGCTGACCTTCGCGGCGGCGATTCCCGCGATCGTGTCCGGCGGCATCGCCGAGCGCGCGAAGTTCAACCCGCAACTCGTCGCGACGCTGATCATCGTCGGCTTCATCTATCCGTTCTTCGAAGGGATGGCGTGGAACGAGCGCTTCGGCGTGCAGGCCTGGCTCACGCACGCGTTCGGTGCGCCGTTCCACGATTTCGCCGGTTCGGTCGTCGTGCATGCGTTCGGCGGCTGGGTCGCGCTGCCGGCCGTACTGCTGCTCGGCGCGCGCCACGGTCGCTATGCGAAGGACGGCCGGATCGCCGCGCACCCGCCGTCGAACATCCCGTTCCTCGCGCTCGGCGCGTGGGTGCTCGCGGTAGGCTGGTTCGGCTTCAACGTGATGAGCGCGCAGACACTCGACAAGATCAGCGGCCTCGTCGCCGTGAACTCGCTGATGGCGATGGTCGGCGGCACGCTCGCCGCGTGGATGGCTGGCCGCAACGACCCGGGCTTCACCTACAACGGGCCGCTCGCGGGCCTCGTCGCGGTGTGCGCCGGCTCCGACGTGATGCATCCGATCGGCGCGCTCGTCACGGGCGCGGCCGCCGGCGTGCTGTTCGTCGCGATGTTCACCTGCGTGCAGAACAAGTGGCGCATCGACGACGTGCTCGGCGTGTGGCCGCTGCACGGCATGTGCGGCGCGCTCGGCGGCCTCGCGGCCGGTGTGTTCGGGCTCCCCGCGCTCGGCGGTCTCGGCGGCGTGTCGTTCCTGTCGCAACTGGTCGGCACGCTCGGCGGCATCGCGATCGCGACTGCGGGCGGCACGCTCGTCTACGGCGCGCTGAAAGCGACCGTCGGGCTGCGCCTCGGCCGCGAAGCCGAATTCGACGGGGCCGACCTGTCGATCCACCGCATCTCGGCGACACCGGAGCGCGATTGACCGTCTGACGAACGCCCGACGCATCATTACGTTTTCAATTCAAAAAACTTTCATCGAGCGTCCTTACACTTCCGTCCAGTTTTCAATATGCCTTCGCGAAGCTTGCCGAGCGCCTGCTTCGCGAAGGCCATTCTTCCAACAACTGAAACTGGACTCCACATGCCCGCGTTGCCCAATGCTTCCCGTCGTCAGGCCCTGAAGATCCTCGCCGGCGCGCCGATGCTTCCCCTTTCCGGTCTCGCGCTGCCGGCCCTGCTGACGGGTTGCGGCGGCGACGACAATCCCGCATCGACGCCGGCCCCGGTCGCCGCCGCGTACACGTCGGCGACGTTCTCCGCGATGGCCGCGCCGACGCTCGACAACGCGGCCGCGATGGCCACGACGACGGTCGGCTCGACGCTGTCGGTGTCGTTCTCGGACGGCTCGTCGCGCAACTTCAGGCTCGCGTACCGGCCGTTCTTCGTGACGGGCGACATGGTGCCGGACGGCAAGGGCGGCACGACGCTCGCGGGCGGCTACTACGACATCAACAACCAGCCGATCATCGATCGCTCGGTCGCCGGCAAGGAGCGCCAGTTCTATTCCGACTGCCCGGACGGCAGCTCGCTGCTGACGCTGAAGAACGCGAACGTGCCCGGCGTGAAAGGCAACACGGTGTTCGCGGTCGTGCAGTTCGAATACACGACGCGCGACCAGGCGAGCGCATCGCAGTACGGCCAGCTGCCGTCGCCGATCGCGGTGCTCTCGCTCGACCAGGATCCGGCCACCGGCGCGCTGAAGGTCGTGAAGTACCACAACGTCGACACGTCGAAGGCGCACGGCCTGTGGATCACCTGCGGCGCGAGCCTGTCGCCGTGGGGCACGCACCTGTCGAGCGAGGAATACGAGCCGGACGCGACGAAGGTCGCAACCGACGCGCAGTTCAAGGCGTTCAGCAAGAACACGTTCGGCGACGAGACGAAGGCGAACCCCTACCACTACGGCCACCTGCCCGAAATCACCGTGAACCCGGACGGCTCGGGCACCGTGAAGAAGCACTACTGCCTCGGCCGCATCTCGCACGAGCTGATCCAGGTGATGCCGGACCAGCGCACCGTGATGATGGGTGACGACGCCACCAACGGCGGCCTGTTCATGTTCGTCGCCGACAAGGCGGCCGACCTGTCGGCCGGCACGCTGTACGTCGCGAAGTGGACGCAGACGTCGTCCGCCGGCGCCGGCACCGCGACGCTCACGTGGATCAAGATCGGCCACGCGACCAGCAGCGAGATAGAAGCGCTCGCGAACACGCTGAAGGCGTCGGACATCATGGACCTGGTGACCGCCGACCCGAACGATGCGAGCTACACGAAGATCCACTTCGGCGGCAAGTTCAACTGGATGCGCGTAAAGCCGGGGATGGAAAAGGCGGCCGCGTTCCTCGAGACGCACCGCTATGCGGCGCTGGTCGGCGGCAGCATGGGCTTCACGAAGCTCGAAGGCACGACCGTGAACGCGAAGGACAAGATCGTCTACACGGCGATGTCGCGGATCGAAACGTCGATGGTCAAGGGCAATGCGGTGTCGCGCGACGTCGCGGTCGACAAGAAGATCGCCGCCGGTGCCGTCTACGCACTGAACCTGAAGGCCAGCCAGCGCGACACGACGGGCGGCGCGATCGACAGCGAATGGGTACCGGTCGACATGGGCGCGCCGGCCGCGCTCGTAGGCGAGGACCTCGCCGCGGCCGACGGGCTCGGCAACCTCGCGAACCCGGACAAGATCGCCAACCCGGACAACCTGAAGTTCTCCGAAAAGCTGCGCACGCTGTTCATCGGCGAAGACTCGGGCATGCACGTGAACAACTTCCTGTGGGCGTACAACGTCGATACGAAGTCGCTGGTGCGCGTGCTGTCGTGCCCGGCCGGCGCCGAATCGACGGGCCTGCACGCGGTCGACGAGATCAACGGCTGGACGTACATCATGAGCAACTTCCAGCACGCAGGCGACTGGGAATCGCCGCTGCACGACAAGGTCAAGCCGACGCTCGATCCGCTCGTGCGCGCGAACTTCAAGGACCGCTTCGGCGCCAGCGTCGGCTACCTGACGGCCGAGCAGACCAGCATCAAGCTCGCGAAGGCCTGACCGGGTCGCGCGAGGGAGTGTGCCCGTTACCCGGGCGCCCCGTTTCTTCATCACCGTTCATTCGTCGGCGCTCCACGCCGTTTCATGCGCGATGCCCAGTGCGGGCATCGCGCTTTTTTTTGTGCGAGCGAATCGCGTGAGCGGCACGCGTGCGGGGCGCCGGTCGCGCGCGCAAGCGCACGCCGGACGCGCCCACACGGGCGTTGGACGGGCGCTTCCGAGGATCGGGGGATAATGCGGGTCTGACGCGTCCGGGCGGACAGTCAAAAAGACGGGCAAAAAAAAGCGCCACGGAGACCGTGGCGCTAAAAAAGTTCTAGCCATTCCGAGGGCCGTGCTAGAACCTGAGAGACTGCGCGAAACATCGTTGCCGGTTAAACTCTTGAAACGATGTTTCGAAAACGTGAGACATTCTTTCCGTTTCCGCCCGACAAGTCAAGCGGTATTTGCACCGGCTCATGCACTTTCCGGCAACGCTCATTTGAGCGTTTTCCTAATAAACCAAGGGTGAACCCGTAAAATCTCATCCAATGACCGGTTCGCCCGCGGAACATGCATCTTTTGACAATAGTCCTACAATACCAACAAAATTGAAATCGAGTTTCGGAATTAGAGAGAATCCCTCGTGTCGACAACTGTAACCTCTCCCGCGTCGCGGGACCGTGAATCGTCACCCGACGAGATCACCGCCCTCGCCCGCGGCCTCGCCGTGCTGCGCCGCATCGCGGCTGCCGACGCCCCCGTCAGCAACCGCGAACTGACCGAATTGACCGGCATCCCGAAGCCGACCGTCTCGCGCATCACCGCGACGCTCGTCAGTGCCGGCTTCCTGTTCCAGTTGCCCGACAGCGAGCGCTTCGTGCTCACCGCGTCGGTACTCGAACTGAGCCACGGCTTCCTGCGCAACTTCGACATTCGCGCGCGTTCGCGGCCGTTCATGATCGAGCTGGCCGAACGCACGTCGCTGTCCGTGCACCTCGCGGTGCGCGACCGGCTCGACATGGTCGCGATCGACGTGATCCGGCCGCGCTCGGCCGTGCTCGTCACGCGCCTCGAAATCGGCTCGCGGATGGATATCGCCCGCACGGCCGTGGGCCGCGCGTATCTCGCCGCACTCGAGGAAGACGAGCGGCGCCTGCTGCTCGAGTCGCTGCGCACCACGGCGGGCGACGACTGGCCGCACGTGTCCGCACGCCTCACCCCCGCGCTCGACGAAGCGATGCGCGACGGCCACGCGATCGCGATCGGCGAATGGCGCGAGGGCCTGAATGCGGTGGCAGCGGGTTTCGTCGGCCCGTCGGGCCAGCGCTACTCGGTGAATTGCGGCGGCGCGGCGCACCAGTGTTCGCCCGAATGGCTGCAGGAACACGTCGTGCCCGCGCTGCACGAATGCATCGCGAAAATCACCCGCGAGATCGGCGGCGCTCCGGCCCGGCGCATCAGCGTGTAATCGTTCCGTCACCGTCCTGTCGCGTTCTGTAACGACAGTAACCCGTTGAAAGATAGACCACTGGACTGTAACGGGGACGGGACGTAGGATCATGCCCATCGTCGCGCCGCATTCGCGGTGCGCACCGCTCTTTTCCCGCGCGAGTCGGCGGGGTCCCGGACCGAGCCGGGCCACCCCGTCCCGTCACCCGCCCGCCCACGCGCAGCCCAGCAGTCCGATTTCCGGCACGCCGCGCCGTCTTCCTGACAGAACACGATGGATAACGAACAAAAGCCCACGCCCCCTTCGAAAGACCCCGCGTCCCCCGCCGCGCAGCGCCCGCGCCGCACGCTGATGATCGGGACGATCGCGGTCGTCGTCATCGGCGGCCTGCTGTGGTGGCACCCGTGGAACCGCACGCCGGCAGCCGGCAGCACGGCGCAAAGCGCGGGCGCCAGCGGCGCAGGCGGCCATCGCGGCCGCGGCGGCCCTGCTGCGATGGCGAACGTTCCGCAGCCGGTACAGGTCGCGACCGCGACACAAGGCGAGATGCCGATCGTGCTGTCGGCGCTCGGCACCGTGACGCCGCTCGCGAACGTGACGGTCAAGACGCAGTTGTCGGGCTACCTGCAGTCGGTGTCGTTCCAGGAAGGCCAGATCGTCAAGAAAGGCGACGTGCTCGCGCAGATCGACCCGCGCCCGTACCAGGTGTCGCTCGAGAACGCCGAAGGCACGCACGCCCGCGACTCGGCGCTGCTCGCAACGGCGCGCCTCGACCTGAAGCGCTACCAGACGCTGTTGTCGCAGGACTCGATCGCGTCGCAGACCGTCGATACGCAGGCGTCGCTCGTCAAGCAGTACGAAGGCGCGGTGAAGACCGACCAGGCCGCGATCGATTCCGCGAAGTTGAACCTCACGTATGCGCGCATCACGGCGCCGGTCTCGGGCCGCGTCGGCCTGCGCCAGGTCGACCCGGGCAACTACGTGACGCCGGGCGACGCCAACGGCCTCGTCGTGATCACGCAACTGCAGCCGATGAGCGTGATCTTCACGACGTCGGAAGACAACCTGCCGCAGATCCTCAAGCAAGTGAACGCGGGCCAGAAGCTGTCGGTCACCGCCTACAACCGCAACAACACGGTGCCGCTCGAGACGGGTTCGCTCGCGACGCTCGACAACCAGATCGACACGAGCACCGGCACGGTCAAGCTGCGCGCGAACTTCGATAACAAGGGAGGCATGCTGTTCCCGAATCAGTTCGTGAACACGCGGCTGCTCGTCGACGTGCTGCGCAACGCGACGATCGTGCCGACGTCCGCCGTCCTGACGGGTTCGATCGGCCAGTTCGTCTATGTCGTGAAACCCGACAACACGGTCACGGTACGCAAGGTCACGATCGGCCCGGTCGACGGCGAGCGCACCAGCATCGCCAGCGGCGTGACGCTCGGCGAACGCGTGGTGACCGACGGCTCCGACCGCCTGCGCGAAGGCTCGAAGATCTCGATTCCGGCCGACAAGCCGAAGGGTGCGTCGGGCGCGCGCGGCGCCGGTGCGGCGTCGGGTGCATCGGCTGCATCGGGCGCGGCCGGCCATCGCGGTGGACACAAGCACGGCGCGTCGCAAGCAGCGGCCCAATAACGCGCGGGCCGCTCGATGAATCCATCCCGCCTCTTCATTCTCCGGCCGGTCGGCACCGCGCTCCTGATGGCGGCGATCCTGCTCGCCGGTCTCGTCGCGCTGCGCTTCCTGCCGCTCGCCGCGCTGCCGGAAGTCGACTATCCGACGATCCAGGTCCAGACCTTCTATCCGGGCGCGAGCCCGGAGGTGATGACCTCGTCGGTCACCGCGCCGCTCGAACGCCAGTTCGGGCAGATGCCGTCGCTGAACCAGATGTCGTCGCAGAGTTCGGCCGGCTCGTCGGTGATCACGCTGCAGTTCTCGCTCGACCTGCCGCTCGACATCGCCGAACAGGAAGTGCAGGCCGCGATCAACGCGGCCGGCAACCTGCTGCCGTCCGACCTCCCAGCCCCGCCGATCTACGCGAAGGTCAACCCGGCCGATGCGCCGGTGCTGACGCTCGCCGTCAAGTCGAAGACGCTGCCGCTCACGCAGGTGCAGGACCTGGCCGACACGCGCCTCGCGATGAAGATCTCGCAGATCGCGGGCGTCGGTCTCGTCAGCCTGTCGGGCGGCAACCGCCCGGCCGTGCGGATCCAGGCGAACCCGACCGCCCTCGCGCAGTACGGGATGAACCTCGACGACCTGCGCACGACGATCTCGAACCTGAACGTGAACACGCCGAAGGGCAACTTCGACGGCCCGACGCGCGCGTACACGATCAACGCGAATGACCAGCTGACGAGCGCCGACCAGTACAACAGCGCGGTCGTCGCGTACAAGAACGGCCGCCCGGTGATGCTGACCGACGTCGCGACGGTCGTCGCCGGCTCGGAGAACACCAAGCTCGGCGCGTGGGTGAATTCGGACCCCGCGATCATCCTGAACGTGCAGCGCCAGCCCGGCGCGAACGTGATCCAGACGGTCGACGCGATCAAGGCGCAGTTGCCGAAGCTGCAGGAAACGCTGCCGGCCGCGCTCGACGTGGAGATCGTCACCGACCGCACGACGATGATCCGCGCGGCCGTGCGCGACGTGCAGTTCGAGCTGCTGCTCGCGGTCGCGCTCGTCGTGCTCGTGATGTACCTGTTCCTCGCGAACGTCTACGCGACGATCATCCCGAGCCTGTCGGTGCCGCTGTCGCTGATCGGCACGCTCGCGGTGATGTACATGGCCGGCTTCTCGCTGAACAACCTGTCGCTGATGGCGCTCACCATCGCGACCGGCTTCGTCGTCGACGATGCGATCGTGATGATCGAGAACATCGCGCGCTACGTCGAGGAAGGCGAAACGGGGCTCGAGGCCGCGCTGAAAGGGTCCCGGCAGATCGGCTTCACGATCATCTCGCTGACGGTGTCGCTGATCGCGGTGCTGATCCCGCTGCTGTTCATGGGCGACGTGGTCGGGCGCCTGTTCCACGAATTCGCGATCACGCTCGCGGTGACGATCGTGATCTCGGCGATCGTGTCGCTCACGCTCGTGCCGATGATGTGCGCGAAGCTGCTGCGCCATTCGCCGCCGCCCGAGAGCCACCGCTTCGAGGCACGCGTGCACCGCGCAATCGACTGGGTGATCGCGCGCTACGCGGTCGCGCTCGAATGGGTGCTGAACCGCCAGCGCTCGACGCTCGTCGTCGCGCTGCTGACGCTCGGGCTGACCGCCCTGCTCTATGTGTACGTGCCGAAGGGCTTCTTCCCCGCGCAGGACACCGGCGTGATCCAGGCGATCACGCAGGCGCCGCAGTCGATTTCGTACGGCGCGATGGCCGAACGCCAGCAGGCGCTCGCGGCCGAGATCCTGAAGGATCCGAACGTCGACAGCCTGACGTCGTTCATCGGCGTCGACGGCAGCAACATCACGCTGAACAGCGGCCGGATGCTGATCAACCTGAAGGCACGCGACGACCGTTCCGAAACGGCCGCGCAGATCATCCGCAACCTGCAGCACCGCGTGTCGAACATCACCGGCATCTCGCTGTTCATGCAGTCGGTGCAGGATCTGACGATCGATTCGACCGTCAGCCCGACGCAGTACCAGTTCATGCTGACGAGCCCGAACTCGGACGAATTCGCGACCTGGGTGCCGAAGCTCGTCGCGCGGCTGCAGCAGGAGCCGTCGCTCGCCGACGTCGCGACCGACCTGCAGAGCAACGGCCAGTCGGTGTACATCGAGATCGACCGCGCGAGCGCCGCGCGCTTCGGCATCACACCGGCGACCGTCGACAACGCGCTGTACGACGCGTTCGGCCAGCGCATCGTGTCGACCATCTTCACGCAGTCGAACCAGTACCGCGTGATTCTCGAGTCGGAGCCGAAGGAGCAGCACTACGCGCAATCGCTGAACGACATCTACCTGCCGTCGGCCGGTGGCGGCCAGGTGCCGCTGTCGTCGATCGCGTCGTTCCACGAACGGCCGTCGCCGCTGCTGGTCGCGCACCTGTCGCAGTTCCCGTCGACGACGATCTCGTTCAACCTCGCGCAGGGCGCGTCGCTCGGCGAAGCGGTCAAGGCGATCGAGGCCGCGGAGAAGGACATCAACCTGCCCGCGTCGTTCCAGACGCGCTTCCAGGGTGCGGCGCTCGCGTTCCAGGCATCGCTGTCGAACCAGCTGTTCCTGATTCTCGCGGCGGTCATCACGATGTACATCGTGCTCGGCGTGCTGTACGAGAGCTACATCCACCCGATCACGATCCTGTCGACGCTGCCGTCGGCCGGCGTCGGCGCGCTGCTCGCGCTGATGATCACCGGGCACGACCTCGACATCATCGGGATCATCGGCATCGTGCTGCTGATCGGTATCGTGAAGAAGAACGCGATCATGATGATCGACTTCGCGCTGGAAGCCGAACGCGTCGAAGGCAAACCGCCGCGCGAGGCGATCTACCAGGCGTGTCTGCTGCGCTTCCGGCCGATCCTGATGACGACGCTCGCCGCGTTGCTCGGCGCGGTGCCGCTGATCGTCGGCTCCGGTGCGGGCTCCGAGCTGCGCCAGCCGCTCGGGATCGCGATCGCCGGCGGCCTGATCGTGTCGCAGGTGCTGACGCTGTTCACGACGCCCGTGATCTACCTCGGCTTCGACTCGCTCGCGCGCCGCGTGCGCGGCTGGTTCGAACGCCACGGCCCCGGTGCCGACACGCGCACGGATGCGTAAATGAAACGACCCCCACGCTCACTTCGTTCGCGTGGGGGGGCGCAGCCCCCCCATCTCCCGAAAACGCATCCGTCGGAACACGCGGCGGCCCAGCGAGTGCCGACATGAACCTGTCGCGCCCCTTCATCACCCGCCCCGTCGCGACGACGCTGCTCGCGCTCGGCGTCGCGCTCGCGGGCCTGTTCGCGTTCATCAAGCTGCCGGTGTCGCCGCTGCCGCAGGTCGACTTCCCGACGATCTCGGTACAGGCGTCGCTGCCGGGCGCGAGCCCGGAAACGGTCGCGACCAGCGTGACGAGCCCGCTCGAGCGGCACCTCGGCTCGATCGCCGACGTGTCCGAAATGACGTCGACGAGCACGGTCGGCAATGCGCGGATCATCCTGCAGTTCGGCCTGAACCGCGACATCGACGGCGCGGCGCGCGACGTGCAGGCCGCAATCAACGCGGCACGCGCCGACCTGCCCGCCGCGCTGAAGAGCAACCCGACCTACCGCAAGGTCAACCCGGCCGATTCGCCGATCATGATCGTGTCGCTGACGTCGGAAACGTCGTCGCCCGCGAAGCTGTACGACTCCGCGTCGACGGTGCTGCAACAGTCGCTGTCGCAGATCGACGGGATCGGCCAGGTCACGGTGAGCGGCTCCGCGAACCCGGCCGTGCGCGTCGAGCTCGAACCGCAGGCGCTGTTCCACTACGGGATCGGCCTCGAGGACGTGCGCGCGGCGCTGGCTTCCGCGAACGCCAACGCGCCGAAGGGCGCGATCGAATTCGGCCCGCAGCACTACCAGCTCTATACGAACGACCAGGCCTCCCAGGCGTCGCAATACCGCGACCTCGTCGTCGCCTACCGCAATGGCTCGGCCGTGCGGCTGTCCGACCTGTCGGACGTCGTCGATTCGGTCGAGGATCTGCGCAACCTCGGTTTGTCGAACGGCAAGCGCGCGGTGCTCGTGATCCTCTACCGCTCGCCCGGCGCGAACATCATCGACACGATCGACCGCGTGCGCGCGGCGCTGCCGCAGCTCACCGCGTCGCTGCCGGCCGACATCACGGTCACGCCGGTGCTCGACCGCTCGACCACCATCCGCGCGTCGCTGAAGGACACCGAGCACACGCTGCTGATCGCGGTCAGCCTCGTCGTGATGGTCGTGTTCCTGTTCCTGCGCAACTGGCGCGCGACGCTGATCCCGAGTGTCGCGGTACCGATCTCGATCATCGGCACGTTCGGCGCGATGTACCTGCTCGGTTTCTCGATCGACAACCTGTCGTTGATGGCGCTGATCGTCGCGACCGGCTTCGTCGTCGACGACGCGATCGTCGTGCTCGAGAACATCTCGCGGCACATCGAGAACGGCAAGTCGCGCATGCAGGCCGCGTTCGACGGCGCGCGCGAGGTCGGCTTCACGGTGCTGTCGATGAGCATCTCGCTCGTCGCGGTGTTCCTGCCGATCCTGCTGATGGGCGGCATCGTCGGGCGCCTGTTCCGCGAATTCGCGCTGACGCTGTCGCTCGCGATCGCCGTGTCGCTCGCGGTGTCGCTCACGGTCACGCCGATGATGTGCGCGCGCCTGCTGCCCGAGTCGCACGACCCGCAAAGCGAAGGCCGCTTCGGGCGCTTCCTCGAGCGCGGCTTCTCGCGCATGCAGCGCGGCTACGAGCGCTCGCTGTCGTGGGCGCTGCGCCGGCCGCTGCTGATCCTGCTGACGCTGTTCGCGACCATCGGGCTGAACGTCTACCTGTACATCGTCGTGCCGAAGGGCTTCTTCCCGCAGCAGGACACCGGGCTGATGATCGGCGGCATCCAGGCCGACCAGTCGACGTCGTTCCAGGCGATGAAGCTGAAGTTCTCCGAGATGATGCGGATCGTGCAGAGCAACCCGAACGTGAAGAGCGTCGCGGGCTTCACCGGCGGCACGCAGACCAACTCGGGCTTCATGTTCGTCACGCTGAAGGACCGCACCGAGCGCAAGCTGTCGGCCGACCAGGTGATCCAGCAGCTGCGCCCGCCGCTGGCGGACGTCGCGGGTGCGCGCACGTTCCTGCAGGCCGCGCAGGACATCCGCGTCGGCGGCCGGCAGAGCAACGCGCAGTACCAGTTCACGCTGCTCGGCGATTCGAGCGCCGACCTGTACAAGTGGGGGCCGATCCTGACCGAGGCGCTGCAGAAGCGCTCGGAGCTGACCGACGTGAACTCCGACCAGCAGCAAGGCGGCCTCGAGGCGATGGTGACGATCGACCGCGCGACGGCCGCGCGCTTCGGCATCAAGCCCGCGCAGATCGACAACACGCTGTACGACGCGTTCGGCCAGCGCCAGGTCTCGACGATCTACAACCCGCTGAACCAGTACCACGTCGTGATGGAAGTCGCGCCGAAATACTGGCAGAGCCCCGAGATGCTGAACCAGGTGTGGATCAGCACGTCGGGCGGCAGCGCGAACGGCTCGCAGACCACCAACGCGGCGGCCGGCACCTATGTCGCGACGTCGGCCGGCACGTCGAGCGCCGGCACGGCCACGCAAAGCGCCGCGGCGATCGCGTCCGATTCCGCGCGCAACCAGGCGCTCAACTCGATCGCGGCGAGCGGCAAGTCGAGCGCGTCGTCGGGCGCGTCGGTATCGACGTCGAAGTCGACGATGATTCCGCTGTCGGCGATCGCGACGTTCGGGCCGAGCACGACACCGCTGTCAGTCAACCATCAGGGGCTGTTCGTCGCGACGACGATCTCGTTCAACCTGCCGCCGGGCGTGTCACTGTCGCAGGCGACGCAGGTGATCTACCAGACGATGGCGCAGGTCGGCGTCCCGCCGACGATCGTCGGCAGCTTCCAGGGCACCGCGCAGGCGTTCCAGCAGTCGATGAACGACCAGCCGATCCTGATCCTCGCCGCGCTGCTGGCCGTCTACATCGTGCTCGGGATCCTGTACGAGAGCTACATCCACCCGATCACGATCCTGTCGACGCTGCCGTCGGCCGGCGTCGGCGCGCTGCTCGCGCTGCTGCTGTTCAAGACCGAGTTCAGCATCATCGCGCTGATCGGCGTGATCCTGCTGATCGGCATCGTGAAGAAGAACGCGATCATGATGGTCGACTTCGCGATCGACCAGACGCGCAACAACCAGAAATCGTCGTTCGACGCGATCCACGAGGCGTGCCTGCTGCGCTTCCGCCCGATCATGATGACGACGATGGCGGCGCTTCTCGGCGCGCTGCCGCTCGCGTTCGGCAGCGGCGACGGCGCCGAGCTGCGCGCGCCGCTCGGGATCGCGATCGCCGGCGGCCTGATCGTGTCGCAGGTGCTGACGCTCTATACGACGCCGGTCGTCTACTTGTACATGGACCGGTTCCGCGTGTGGGGCGAGAAGCGGCGCAACCGCCGCGGCAATACCGGCGGGCCGGCAGTCGCCGGCGAGTGATGAAAGCGGCCGCCCGGTGGGCGGCCATTTTTTGCGCTTGAACGCCAGCGACGATCGGCTATCGTGAGTCCATGCCCACCGCGGGGCCCTTCACGGGGACACACCATGAACGTCCAGCTGAACCATACGATCGTCTGGTGCCGCGACAAGCGTGCGTCGAGCCGCTTCCTCACCGAACTCCTGGAATTGCCGCCGCCGACGCCGTTCGGCGCGATGCTGGTCGTCGCGCTCGACAACGGCGTGTCGCTCGATTTTTACGAACAGGCGGGGGAAATCCGGTCGCAGCATTACGCGTTCCTGCTCGACGAAGCCGGCTTCGATCGCGTGCTGGCGCGCATCCGCGAGCGCGGGCTGGCGCACTGGGCCGATCCGGCGAAGCGGCAACCCGATGACATCTACCGCCACAACGGCGGACGCGGCGTGTACTTCGACGATCCGGACGGCCACTTCCTCGAAGTGATGACGCGGCCGTATGCGCTGAACGGCTAGCGCGGCAGGCCGGCGTTGCGCCGGCCTGTATCGCGGTGCGGGTGCCGCTCCGCCCGGGAAGGCACCCGGCCGGCGTTACTCGGCAGCGTCGGCCGCCGTCTTGCGCGGACGGCGCGCGCGCGGTGCCGCCTTGCGGGCCGGCTTCTTCTTGGCAGCAGCCGGCGCTTCGGCAGCCGCTTCGGCCGGCGCCGCATCGTGCGACGGCTGGGCGGCGGCAACCTCACCGCCGACATCGCCGGCTGCCGGCTCGGCGTGCGCCACCGCGACGTGCCGCTCGCCGCCCTGCTCCGCGTCGCGGTGCGCGTCGTCGGCATGCTTGCCGTGCGCGTGCGTCGCCGCATCGCGGGCAGCGTCGCCGCTCTTCCCGGCCGCGTGACGGCCCGCGCCCTTCGCGGCCACGCCCTTCTTCGCGCCGGTCTTCTTCGCCGCGCTCTTGCGCGCACGCTTGCGGCCATCCTTCGCCTCGCCATGCGCGTCGGCCGCTTCGGCTATTTCAGCCGGCGGCGTCACCGCCTCGACGGCCTCGGCAACCGTTTCCTCGTCCGCCTCGACCTGCACGCTTTCGTGCACGACCGCTTCCGCCCGCTGCCCGCGACGTTGCGCATTGCGCCCGGCCCGCGCCGGCTCGGCCGCACGCGTACCGTGACCGTGGTGCGCGCCGCCGTGCGTGCCGCCTTCACCGCCCGTCGCGACATGCTCCACGACCGCCGGCTGGCGGGCCCGCGACACGAATGCGCCCGACTTGTCGTCGCGCCCCACTTCGAGCAGGCCGCGCGCCTGCGCTTCGTCGAGCAGGTTGCCGAACGCGCGGAACCCGTAGTACGACTCGTTGAAATCCGGCTTGCGGCGCTTGATCGCGCTCTTGAGCACCGACGCCCAGATCTTGCCGACGTCGTCGCGCTCTGATGCGAGCGCATCGAACGTCTCGACCGCCAGCGCGATCGCCTCGGCCTTGCGTGCGTCCAGGTCGTGCTTCCGCGACGACGGCTCGTCGGACCGCTTCGCGCCGCCGTTGCCCGCACGCTGCTGCTGTTCGCGCTTCGCGAGCGCGCGCTGCTGCTCGCGCACCAGGTCGTCGTAGAAGATGAATTCGTCGCAGTTCGCGACCAGCAGGTCCGACGTCGATTTCTTCACGCCGACGCCGATCACCTTCTTCGCGTTCTCGCGCAGCTTCGACACCAGCGGCGAAAAGTCGGAATCGCCGCTGATGATCACGAACGTATCGACGTGCGACTTCGTGTAGCAGAGGTCGAGCGCGTCGACGACGAGCCGGATGTCGGCCGAATTCTTGCCCGACTGGCGCACGTGGGGAATCTCGATCAGCTCGAAGCTCGCCTCGTGCATCGACGCCTTGAAGCCCTTGTAGCGATCCCAGTCGCAATAGGCCTTCTTCACGACGATGCTGCCCTTCAGCAGCAGGCGCTCCAGCACGGGCTTGATGTCGAATTTCTCGTACTTCGCGTCGCGCACGCCGAGCGCAACGTTCTCGAAGTCGCAGAACACGGCCATGCTAACGTTGTCCAGGGGTAATGCCATGTGTACTCCAACCGGTGGGCCGGCGCGTTATCACGCGTCACGGCGAAAAATCCATCGCGCACATGATAGCCGGTCGGCGCGTCATTCCCGCATCCGTTGCATGAATGAACGCCCGAACGCCAGCCGCGACACCGCAGATCGCGTGCCCGCGCCGCCCTGCTTGCGCCCGATGCCGATGTACCCGACGCCGGTACGCCCGATGCCGGTACGCCCGATGCCGGTACGCCCCTTAATACGCACCCGCGGCCGGGCCAATTCGACATTACACTTGAGTTATCCGTCGTCCGTCCCTATCTGGATGGATGACGCATCGAGCAAGGAGCGGTTTCATGACAACGAAGGTACTGCTGATTGGCGCGACCGGCCGAACGGGCCAGGCCTGCGCGGATCTGCTGCTCAAGCAGCCGGAGTTCGAGGTCACGGCGCTCGTGCGCCGCCACGGCTATGCGCTGGCGGGCGCACGGGTCGCCGAGGCCGATCTGACGAACGATTTCTCGCACGCATTCCAGGGCATCACGCACGTGATCTACGCGGCCGGCTCGGCCGAATCGGAGGGCGCGGCCGAAGAGGAACAGGTCGACCGCGACGCGGTGGCCCGCGCGGCCGAATACACGCTGGCCTACAACGCGCAGAAGCTCGTGGTGATCAGTTCGCTGTCGGCTTACCGGCCCGAGCAGGCGCCGGATGCCATTCGCCATTATTCGCAGATGAAACGCGAAGGCGACGATCGCGTGATCGCGTCGGGTGTCGACTACGTGATCCTGCGCCCGGGCCCGCTCACGGACGATCCGGGCGTCGGCAAGATCGCGCTGACCGACGCATGGCTCGATCCCGCACCGCCCGTGTCGCGCCAGGACGTTGCCTGGGCCGCGATCGAGGCGATCAAGCTCGGCATCTCGCGCAAGATCGTCGGCTTCGTCGGCGGCAGCGTGCCGATCGAACAGGCCTTGCGCGCATAACGCCCCGCCGCGCGCCGCCGCTTACTGCTTCGGATGCGCGTCGGCCCACGCCTTCACGGCGGCGAGCGTGTTCTCCACATGCTTGTCGGGCGACAGGCTCGTGTACTCGTACAAAACCTTCCCTTCCGGCGAAATCACGTACGACACGCGGTTCGCGCGGTCGAGCGCCGGCAGCTTCGCGTCGTATTCGCGGATGATCTTCGCGTCCGGGTCGGCCGCGACCGGGAACTTGCTCCGGCACTCGCTCACCGAGAACTTCGTCAGCGTGTCGATATTGTCGGCCGACACGCCGATCACCGTCGCGCCGTAAGCCTTGTAACGGTCGACCGCATCCGCGAACGCATGCGCCTCGATCGTGCAGCCCTTCGTGAACGCGGCCGGGTAGAAGTACAGCACGACCGGCCCCTGCTTCAGCGCGTCCGCGAGCGAGTACGTGTAAGTCTTGCCGCCCAGCGACGCCTGCGTCGTGAAATCGGGCGCCGCGGCGCCCGGCTTCAGTTCCGCCTGCGCCAGCAGCGCATGGCCGGCCACCAGCGCCGCAACGGCGCCCAGCAACAGTTTTCGCTTCATCTGCGTCCTCATTTCTTATAAAGTCAGCCTCGATGTAGGCCACGTAGGCGTTCGCCTGTCGAACACCTGCGCATACGATCCGGACCGCCGGCAGCGCCAGCCGCGGCCGGTCCGTTAAAGATTCCGCACAGTCTGCCGTTATTCCTTGCGGACAACCGGTTCCAGCCCTTCACG
Organism: Burkholderia arboris; assembly: GCF_902499125.1. Lineage (GTDB taxonomy): Bacteria > Pseudomonadota > Gammaproteobacteria > Burkholderiales > Burkholderiaceae > Burkholderia > Burkholderia arboris. Next base: position 92,258 of record NZ_CABVPX010000005.1, on the reverse strand, counting down.
TCAGCGAGAAACATGGAAGCCAACAGGAAACAGACGTCACGCAAGGGCTCCTGGCGCAGCGCCTTGCATACGCTGCGCCGCTTCGCCTGGTCGGGCGGCGCGCTGATGCCCGCGCGCGCCGGCGCGCCGCGCCGCGACGATTCCGTGCGCAACTGGCTGGAACAGACGGTCGGCACGGTGGACTTCCTCGCCCATGTCGACCGCGAGCTGCGCTTTCTGTACGTCTCCGACGCGAGCCTGCGCTTCATCGGCTATCACCGCGACTATCTGCACACGCTGACGCTGCGCGACCTCATCGCCGAACAGGATACCCCGGCGCTCGAAGGGCTGCTTGCCCGCGCCGCGCGTTCCGGCCAGGTCGAGAAGGCGACGATGTGCATCGTCAAGTCGCTCACCTACCCGCTGGACGTCGAGATCCGCGCGTTCAAGAGCCGCCATCACGGCGTCGACGGCTTCGCGATCGCGGCGTTCGACGTGTCGTCGTGGCGCGCGCTCGAAGCAAAGCTGACGTATGAAATGCACCACGATCCGATGACGGGGCTCGACAACCTGTCCGCGCTCGTGCCGGCGCTGATGCGCGCGCAGCAGACCGCCGACGAGGACGGCACCTGCGCGGCGCTGCTGCTGCTCGACCTCGACGACTACCAGCGGATCAACCGCGCGCTCGGCTACGACGCGGGCGACACGCTGCTGCGCGAGACCGCGCAGCGGCTGAAGGCGCTCGTCACGCCGAACGAGCAGCTCGCGCGCGTCGCGAGCGACAAGTTCGCGGTCGTGCTGAGCGCCTCCGGCCGCACGCAGGCGAGCAATACCGCCGACGCGCTCGCGCGCCGGCTGCAGGCCGCGGTGCGCGAGCCCTACGTGTACCAGGGGCAGACCGTGCACTTGTCGGCGAGCATCGGCATCGCGCTCTACCCCGACGAACGTGCCGCGCCGCATCGGGCGCAGCATCACAGTCCGCTGCTGCGCCGCGCCGACCATGCGCTCGCGCAAGCGAAGGCATCGGGCGGCAACGCGCTCGCCTTCCATGCGCCCGTCGACGATCCGGCCGACGCCGAGCGGCTCAAGCTCGAAGCCGACCTGTACGACGGCGTGCGCAACGGCGAGTTTTCGCTCCATTTCCAGCCGATCACGCGCAGCCAGTCGGGCGCGGTGGTCGGCGTCGAGGCGCTGATCCGCTGGCGCCATCCGGTGCACGGCCTCGTGCCGCCCGCGACCTTCATTCCGCTCGCCGAATCGATCGGCCTGATCAACTACCTCGGCAACTGGGTGCTCAAGGCCGCGTGCATGCAACTCGTTGCCTGGGACGGCCAGGGGCTCGCGCTGCAATACGTGGCCGTCAACGTGTCGCCGCAGCAGTTCCGCGACCCGCGCTTCACGCAGAGCGTGCGCGAGGCGATCGCGCTGACGGGCATCGACCCGCGCCGCATCGTGCTCGAAATCACCGAAAGCCTGCTGATGCACGATCCCGCGCACGCGAAAGTGCTGCTCGAGGAGCTGACCGATCTCGGCATCCGCTTCGCGATCGACGATTTCGGCACCGGGTACTCGAGCCTCGCCTATCTGCAGCGCTTCCCGCTCGCGAAGCTGAAGATCGACCGCAGCTTCGTCGAGAACCTGCTGACGTCGCGCAACGACCGCGCGATCGTGTCGGCAGTGGTCGGCCTCGCGCAAACACTGGATCTCGAGCTCGTCGCCGAAGGCGTCGAGACCGAGGCGCAGCGCGAGCTGCTGACGGAGATGGGCTGCAATCACATCCAGGGCTGGCTCGTCTGCCAGGCGCTGCCGTCCGAGGAGCTCGCGCGGCGCTTCGAGGCGCAGCAGCTGCACCTGCACGCCGCCGCCTGACGCGCGGCGAACCGGACAGATCCGTATGTCAATCACCGAACACCTGCCCCGCACTGCGTTGCTCGACAAGCTGTGGGCCCGGATGAACGAACGGGGCGATTTCCCGTTGCTGTCGGAATCGCTGCGCGCCACGATGGCCGCGATGAAGAACGACGACCTCGACTTCACCGCGCTCGTGCGCGTCGTGCTGTCGGATTTCGCGCTCACGCAGAAAGTGCTGCGGCTCGCGAATTCCGCGATGTACATGGCGTTCGGCGGCAACATCACGACCGTGACCCGCGCCCTGATGGTGCTCGGCATGGACGCCGTCGGCCATCTCGTCGTCGGGCTGAAGCTCGTCGACCATTTCCACCACAGCACGCCGCGGCGCATCGACGCGAAGCTGGAATTGAACCGTGCGCTGCTGTCCGGCTGCGTCGCACGCAAGCTCACCGAGCGCGCCGACCTGCGCGCGGGCGAGGAAGCCGTCGTCTGTACGCTGATGCGCCAGGTCGGCAAGCTGCTGGTGGTCTGCTATCTCGACAGCGAATGGGACAAGATCCGCCGCCGCGCAGCGGAGATGCATGGCGACGAATCGGCCGCCTGCGTCGCCGTGCTCGGCGTCGGCTTCGACGAGATCGGGCTCGACGCGGCCACGCGCTGGCGGCTGCCCGACACGATCCGGGACGGCATCGCCGACGATCACCACCATCTGAACCGCGTCGACGCATTCGGCCGCGAACTCCCCGCCGACGAGGAGCGGATCGAGCGCGTGAACTGGCTGCGTGCGGTGAGCCGCTGCTCGACCGACGTCGCGAGCGCGCTCGCGATGCCCGACAGTCCGCAGCGCGATGCGCACATCGACGCGCTTGCGCAGCACTATGCGCTGGCGCTCGACACGGAACCCGACGCACTCGTCGAGATCGCCGAGCAGCTCGCGCACGAGGAAGCGAGCGACACGGTGATGCGCGAGATCGTCGAACTGCGCGCGAACGCCGATGCGATCGCGCGAGCCCAGGCCGAACCCGAGGCCTGCCTCGAAGCCGGCCTCGCCGACCTGCGTGCGCTGCCGTCCGAGCATGTGCTGACGCCGGTGCTCGCGCTCGCGTCGGAAAGCCTGCTCGCCAGCCTCGCATTCACGCGCACCGTGATGTTCGTCCGGCACGACGACGGCACCTTCGCCGCGCGCCTGGGCTTCGGTCCCGGCGTCGACGCGGCGCTCTACCGGCTGCGCTTCGACGAGCGCTTCGAACCGGACGTGTTCCATCTCGCGATCACCAATTCGGTCGGCATCTTCATCGAGCAGGCGCAGGAACCGAAGATGCTCAAGCGCCTGCCCGCGTGGTACCTCGACGTGTTCGACGACACGCGCGCGTTCGTGCTGCTGCCGGTGCGCGTCGATACGACCACGGTCGCGCTGCTGTACGGCGACTGGGCCGGCGCGCAGCCGGCCCGCAAGATCTCGCAACAGGAAATGAGCATCCTCAACGAGCTCGCGCGTGAGCTGGGGCGGTTCTTCCCCGCCCAGCACGGCTGACGCCCGGGCCGCCCCCGGCGTTTGCGCTCCGCAAAAACAAACCGGCCGCATCAGCGGCCGGTTTGCTTGCATCGTGCGTTCGAACGAAACGCTTACTTGAGCGTCACGGGCACGCTGAAGTACTTCTTCGCGAGGTTGTCGATCGTGCCGTCGGCCTTCAGGTCCTTCAGCGCCTGATCGAGCGCGGTCTTCAGCGCCGCGTCGTTCTTGCGCAGGCCGAAGCCGACACCCGAGCCGAGGATCTCGGTGTCGCTGACCGTGCCGCCCGCGAACGCGAAGCCCTGGCCTTGCGGCTTCGTCAGGAAGCCCTTCGAGCCGGCTTCCGAATCCTGGAACGTCGCGTCGAGACGGCCCGACTTCAGGTCGGCATAGGCCAGATCCTGCGTCTGGTACGGCACGACTTCAACGCCGACCGGCGCCCACTTCTTCTTCGCGTACGCTTCCTGGATCGTGCCCTGCAGCACGCCGACGCGCTTGCCCTTCAGCGACTGCGGGGTCGGCAGCAGGCCGCTGCCCTGCTTCGCGATCAGCTGGTTCGGAATCGTATAGATCGGGTCGGTGAACGCGATCGCGTGCTTGCGCTGATCGGTGATCGTCATGTCCGAGTTGATCGCGTCGAACTTGCGTGCCTGCAGCGCAGGGATCAGGCCGTCGAAGTCGTTCTCGACCCACACGCACTTCGTCTTCAGCTTCGCGCACACCGCGTTGCCGATGTCGATGTCGAAGCCGGTCAGCTTGCCGTCGGGCGTCTTGTATTCGAACGGTGCGTACGAGGCCTCGACGCCGAACCGGATCTCCTTGAGATCCGCGGCAACCGCGCTGCCTGCCGCCACCGCCGATGCCGCCACCACCGCATGCGCGGCCACTTTACGCCAATCCAACTTCATCAGGTGTTCTCCTCGATACTCGAATGTTCCGGAACTACGGGCGCATGCATCATTGCAGGGTCAGATGACCACGGCAATGCGGCTGCCGCGCCGTGATGCGGCGCAACAGCCGCAAGGCCGCGATTGTACCAATCCGCGCGGCCCGGTATGGCAAAGCGGCCGTCGGCGCACGATGCTGCGGTGCGCACGCAACGCCGTCCGGGCCGGCCGCCAAACTTGCAAGACGATGTCGCAAATACGCAAGGCGGGGTCGCACGCCGAGTGCGGCCGTGCCGATCGGTCAGACGAGTGCCGCAATCGTCTCGCGCGTCGTGTCGATCACGAGCAGACCGGCGCGCAGGCCAGGCTTCACCGTCGGATTCGGGAACACGATCCGCTCCTCGTCGTGCGTCACCGTGTAGCGGTAGTCGCCGTCCTGCGCGAGCACCGTGCCGCGCGCGAACGCGGTGAAGTTCGCGACGTCGGCCGCGACGAACAGCTCGAGCGCGTCGCTCTGCTTCGTGATCTGGTCGATCACCGTGAAGACGCGCGGCAGCGACGGATGGCCGCCTCGCGCATCAACATCCGTCGACGCCCCCGACACCAGCTTGCGCACCGCCCGGTCGGCCGGTGCGAAACGCGTCAGGTCGTTCTGGCCGAACGGCCGCACCTTGCCGAGTTCGAGCGTGCACGCGAGCGCGCCGCAGTGCTCGGCCGTGAAATGCGAATACGTGTTGCCCTTCGCGGTATGCAGCAGCACGGCCGCGATGCGCGCATCGCCGAGCCATTCGACCATCGTGCGCGTCGGCGGTGTGCCCGTGTGCGGCAGCAGTGCGAACTGCTCGAACACCGATGCGCGGATCGCCGTATGCATGTCGATATGCCAGCGTGCGCTGCCTGCCGGCGCGGCCGCGAAGAACGCGGCGGCCGCCGCTTCGAGCTGCACGGCGCGCGGCGCTTCGCGGCTCGCGGGCACCTGCGCGTGACGGCCGCTGAACAGGCGGTTCAGGTCGTCGTCGAGATAGCGTTCGCCCGCGCGCATCGCCGGCACGTTGCCGAGCACGACGAGCAGCCGGCACGCGAGCGGCAGCGCGCCCGACGCGAGATCGCGCACGAGCATCGACAGCAGCTCGATCGGCGCCGTCTCGTCGCCATGCACGCCGGCCGACACGAGCACGCTCGGGCGAGCCGCCGCGTCGGCTGCCGCCGGTTCGAGCACGAGCAGCCCGTCGCCGGGCCACCGCCAGCGCACCGCACCGCCCGCGCAGCTACCGTGCTGCTCGGCCGGCACGCTGCCGTCCAGCGTGAACGCGAGAAAATCGTCGAGCAGCGCGGTGGGCGGCATCCGTGCCTCAGCGCTGGAAGTCATACAGCGAACCGACGTGCAGGATCTGCGTGAGCTCGTCGAGCGCCGTGCGCGATTCCTCGAGCAGCGCCGGATCGGCGAGGTCCGACGGTGCAAGGCGATCGCGGTAGTGCTTGTCGATCCACGTGTCGAGCGACGCGAACAGCGTGTCGTTGATCCACACGTTCGACGTGACGGCCGCGCGCTCCGCGTCGTTCAGCACGACGCGCAGGCGCAGGCACGCGGGCCCGCCGCCATTCTTCATGCTTTCGCGCAGGTCGAACACGAGCACGTCGTGAATCGGGCCGTTGCCAGCTGCGAGCTGGTCGAGATAGGCGGCAACGTTCGCGTTCTCGCGGCATTCCTGCGGCACGACGAGCACTTGCGAACCGTCCGCGCGCGACAGCAGCTGGCTGTTGAACAGGTACGACGTCACCGCGTCGTTCACGCTCACGGCAGCTTCCGGCACCTCGATCACGTTCAGGCGCGCACCGCGTGCGTCGAGCGCAGCGGTCAGCGTGTCGTAGATTGCCTGCTTGTTGACGAACGCGCGCTCGTGCGTGAACAGCGTGTCGCGGTTGCCGACCGAGATCACGTCGTTGTGGAACACGCCCGCGTCGATCACGTCCGGATCCTGCTGCGCATAGACCGTCGCTTCTTCGGCCAGACCGTGGCGATGCGCGACCGCGCGGCTCGCCTCGAAGGTCTGGCGTGCCGGGAAGCGCTTCGGCTCGGGCCCGCGGCGGTATTCCGCGCGGCCGTACACGAAGAACTCGATGCCCGGCTTGCCGTATTCGGCGCAAAAGCGCGTGTGGTTCGCCGCGCCTTCGTCGCCGAGTGCCGGCGTGCCCGTCAGCGCTTCATGCACCGCGAAATGCGCGGGATCGGCGAACAGCGTCGACAGCGTGCGACGCGTCGCGTCGTGCTCGATCGCGCGATGCAGCTTGCTGCACAGGTTCGCCGGCGTGAAGTGCACGCGGCCGTCGCTCGTGTCGGCCGACGGGCTGACGGTGGCCGCGTTCGCGGTCCACATCGCCGACGCCGAACTCGCCGCGGCGAGCAGCTCGGGCGCCTGCTTCGCGGCCTTCGCAATCACGTCCGCGTCCTTGCCCGAGAAACCGAGCTCGCGCAACAGGCGCAGCGACGGCCGCTCCTGCGGCGGCAGCACGCCCTGCGCGAACCCGAGATCCGCGAGCTGCTTCATCTTGCGCAGCCCCTGTTTCGCGGCGGCCTTCGGGTTCGCGGCCGACTTCTCGTTGTTGAGCGACGCCACGTTGCCGAACGACAGGCCGGCGTAGTTGTGGGTCGGGCCGACGAGCCCGTCGAAATTGGCTTCTTGTGCGTTCATCGTCGTTCCCTCGATCAGAAATGCAGGCCCGGCGACAGGCTCGCGGGCAAAGTCAGTTGCGTGCTTTCCACCGACGCCATCGGGTACGCGCAATAGTCGGCCGCGTAGTACGCGCTCGGGCGATGGTTGCCCGAGCGGCCCGCGCCGCCGAACGGCGCGGCGGACGATGCACCGTTGGTCGGCCGGTTCCAGTTGACGATCCCGGCGCGGATCGTGCGGCGGAAGTGTTCCCATGCCTTCTCGTCGTCGGCCAGCAGGCCGGCGGACAGGCCGAACGCCGTGTCGTTCGCGCGCTCGATCGCGTCGTCGAACGTCGCATAGCGGACGATCTGCGCGAGCGGGCCGAAATGTTCTTCGTCGGGCAGGTTCGCGACGTTCGTCACGTCGACGATTGCGGCGTTCACGAAGCCGAGGCGCGGATCGCGCTGCGTCATCGCGATGACCGGCTTCGCGCCCTGCTCGATCAGGCGCGACTGCGCGTCGACCAGCTTCGCGGCCGCACGGGCCGAGATCACCGCGCCCATGAACGGCTGCGGATCGGCATCGAACACGTCGGCCGTGATCTTCGACGTGACGTCGGCGAAGCGTGCGAGGAAGCGGTCGCCGAAGGCGCCCTGCGGCACGAAGATGCGGCGCGCGCACGTGCAGCGCTGGCCGGCCGACAGGAACGCCGACTGGATCGTGTGATGCACGGCCGCGTCGATATCCTCGACTTCGCCGATCACGAGCGGGTTGTTGCCGCCCATCTCGAGCGCGAGCACGATCTCCGGGCGACCGCCGAACTGCCTGTGCAGCAGCGTGCCCGTGTCCGAGCTGCCCGTGAAGAACAGCCCGTCGATCTGCCGATGGTTCGCGAGCGCGATGCCCGTGTCCTTCTCGCCCTGCACGAGGTTCAGCACGCCGTCCGGCAGCCCGGCTTCCTTCCACACTTCGACCGTCGCGCGCGCGACGCCCGGTGCGAGTTCCGACGGCTTGAACACGACCGCATTGCCGGCGATCAGCGCAGGCACGATATGGCCGTTCGGCAAGTGGCCGGGGAAGTTGTACGGGCCGAACACCGCGACGACGCCGTGCGGACGGTGGCGCAGCACCGCGACGCCGTCGGCCATGTCCTGGCGCTTCTCGCCGGTGCGTTCCTGGTACGCCTGGATCGAGATGCCGACCTTCGCGGCCATCGACGCGACTTCGGTTCGTGCTTCCCACAGCGGCTTGCCCGTCTCGCGGCCGATCGCGGTCGCGATCGCTTCCTTGCGTTCGTTGAGCAATGCGGCGAAACGCTTGACGATCGCGCAGCGCGATTCGAAGTCGAGCGCCGACCAGCCGGCGAATGCGCGGCGTGCGCTCGCGACCGCACGGTCGACGTCGGCCGCCGACGCGCTTTCGCCCTGCCATGCGATCTCGTCGGTGCCCGGGTTGCGCGAAGCGAAGACGGGGCCCGAGCCTGCGACCCAGGCGCCGTCGATGAAGAGTTCCGTCATGATTCGTTTATCCCTGTTTGACTTTGAGCGGCAGTACGCGGACCGGATCGCCGGCCTTCACGTCGAGCGCGACGGCATCGTCGGCCGACAGCACGAACGCGCCGTTCGCGACCACGCCCGGCGCGACGCCGACGCGGAAATCGCCGAGCGACGTGTTCGACACGAGCGACTTCGGCCCATCTTCACGTGCGTCCGGCACGCCGATCGCGACCGGCACGACGACGCTCTCGCGCACCGTGCGCAGATCGTTGACATGGCATTCGAGCACGGGGCCCGCGTCGAAGATGTCGACGTGATTCTGGTAGCGCAGCCCTTCCGCTTCGAGCATCTTGCGGGCCGGCAGCGTGTCGCGGTGCGTGAGGCCGACCGCGTCCTGCGCGTCCTGCGGCAGCAGGTCGACATACACCGGGTAGCGCGGCATCAGTTCCGCGAGGAACGACTTGCGGCCGTGCGAGCTGAGGTAATCGGCCGCGTTGAAATCGATCTGGTAGAAGTGCGAACCGACTGCGCGCCAGAACGGCGACGTGCCGTCCTCGTCGAAGTGGCCGCGCAGTTCCGCGCAGATGCGTTCCGGAAAGCGCTCGCGGAACTGAGCGATGAACATGAAGCGCGAGCGCGACAGCAAGCCGCCGACGCCGCCCGTGCGATAGCGCGGGCTCAGGAACAGCGAACACACTTCCGCGTAGCCCGTGAGGTCGTGCGAGATGTTCAGCGCGGACATCCGCGTCCACACGCCGAGTTCCTGGCTCGCGTGCACGACCGTGCTCACGCGATAGTTGTAGAACGGCTGTTCGAGGCCGACCTGCGTTTCGATCCCGCACACGCCCGCGATGTCGCCCGTCTTCGATTCTTCCATCACGAAGAAGTAGCCGGCTTCGCCCGGCGCCGCCTGCCCGTCGAGCGTACGGCGCGAGCGCTCGATGCGCGCGGCGAGCGCGTCGCGGTCGGGCTTGAACGTGGTCAGGCCCGGCCCGGTTTCCTTCGCGAGCGACACGAGCGCGTCGACATCGCCCGTTTGTACGACCCGAACGACGATCATGCTGCGTCTCCCGTCAAATCTTCATCGTCGCGGCGGTGCAGCGGCACGCAGCGCACGACATCGCCATCCTTCACATCGAGCGCCGCGCGCACGTCGCCGGCCAGCGGCGCGTCGGCCGTGTCGCCCGGCAGGTCGGCCAGCACGCAGCGGAACGATTCGCCGCTGCCAGTCGACACCATGTAGGCGACGTCGCCCTGCTGGTGCGCGGCCTCGCGCACGATACGCTCCGACGCCTGCTTCACGCATGCGGTGCGGTCGACCTGCGCGGTCAGCACCGGGCCCGCGTCGAAGATGTCGACGAAGCGGTCGGGCTCGAAGCCTTCCTCGAGATGGATGTCGTATGCGAGCAAGGCCGTTTCGTTCGGCTCGCCGAGCACGCGCTGCGCGGCTTCCGGCAGGAGCGGCACGTAGAGCGGATAGGCCGGCATCACTTCCGCGATGAACGTGCGGCTGCGGCCGCCCGATGCGATGTCGACGTCGGTGAAGTTGCGGCCGAAGAACTTGCGCCCCACCGCTTCCCAGAACGGCGATGCGCCGTTGCCGTCGCTCACGCCGAGCAGCAGCGTGAACACTTCGGGCGTGAAGCGGCGTCGGTTCGCGGCGATGTACATCATCCGGGCGCGCGAGATCAGGTGCGCGGCCGCGTCGCCGCGCAGCGACGGATCGACGTAGAAGCCCGCGAGCCGGCTCTTGCCAGTCAGCTCGTGCGACATCGTGAGCGCGTGGATCTTGCGGTTCACGTGCAGTTCGCGCGACGCGTGGATCAGCGCGTCGTTACGGAACGCGTAGAACGGTTCCGAGTAGCCGGCCGCGGCCACGATGCTCGCCGTGCCGAGCAGCTTGCCCGTCGACGAATCCTCGAGCACGAAGAGGTAGAACTCCTCGCCGGCGAAGTCGACGTCCGCGCGAAACGAATCTTCGGAGAGCGCCACGCGCGCTTCGAGCGCCGCGCGGTCGTGCGGCAGCGAGTGCAGGACCGGCTGCGCGGTGCGCGCCATGTGCGCGAGCGCATCGAGATCCGTGAGTTTGCCGGGGCGAACAAATAGCATCGTCGTTCCTGTCTGCGATGGGGGCGCCGATCAGCGCGCGGTGGCTTCCTGTGCGGCGAGCACTTGTTCGACTGCCTTCTCGAAGCGCTTCATGCCTTCGTCGAGCAGGTCGAACGGGATCACCAGCGACGGGACGAAGCGCAGCACGTTCGGGCCGGCGATCAGCATGATCAGGCCGTTCTCGGCGGCGGCGGTGACGAAGTCCTTCGCACGGCCGTCGAATGCGGCGGTGAGTTCGGCGCCGACCAGCAGGCCCTTGCCGCGCACGTCCTTGAAGATGCCGAAGCGTGCGTTGATGCGCTCGAGCGCGCCCTTCAGGCGCACGCTGCGTTCACGCACGCCTTCGAGCAGTGCCGGATCGCCGATCAGTTCGACGACCTTGTCCGCGATGGCCGATGCGAGCGGGTTGCCGCCGTAAGTCGTGCCGTGCACGCCGACCTTGAAGTGGGCGGCGAGTTCGTTGGTCGTCAGCATTGCGCCGATCGGGAAGCCGTTGCCGAGTGCCTTCGCGGTCGTCAGGATGTCCGGCGTGACGCCCGTGTCCATGTACGCGTAGAACTGGCCCGTGCGGCCGACGCCCGTTTGCACTTCGTCGAAAATCAGCAGTGCGCCGTGTGCGTCGCACGCTTCGCGCAGCGCCTTCAGGAAGGCCGGATCGGCCGGGATCACGCCGCCTTCGCCTTGCACGGGTTCGACGATCACGGCACAGGTTTGCGGGCCGATCGCGGCTTTCGCCGCTTCGATGTCGTTGTACGGCAGGTGCTTGATGCCGGCCGGCACGGGGCCGAAGCCTTCCGAGTATTTCGGCTGGCCGCCGACGCTGACCGTGAAGAACGTGCGGCCGTGGAACGACTGCACGAACGAGATGATTTCTGCCTTGTCGGCGCCGTGGCGGTCGAACGCGACGCGGCGTGCGAGTTTCAGGGCGGCTTCGTTCGCTTCCGCGCCGGAGTTCGCGAAGAATGCGCGGTCGGCGAAGGTCAGCGATTCGAGGCGCTTCGCGAGGCGCAGCACCGGCTCGTTCGTGTAGCCGTTGCCGATGTGCCAGAGCTTGCGGCTTTGTTCGTCCAGGACTTTCAGCAGTTCCGGGTGGCCGTGGCCGAGCGACGTTACTGCGATGCCGCACGCGAAATCGATGTACTCGCGGCCGGCCGTGTCCCACACGCGGGAGCCCTCTGCGCGATCCGGCACGAACGGGGCGGGTGAAAATACCGGCACCATCACTTCGTCGAATGTCTGGCGGTTCACGGTCGAGGTCGTCATGGTCGTTCCTTTCGGTTTCGTAAGAGGGTTCAACAGGATCAAGTTTAGGTAAGGGTGACGCAAGCGTCTTGCGGATTTGCGACGGGTTCTATCGGAAGGTTTTGGTTTTGCCCTCTCGGGCGGGTGGGTTCGTTGCTGGGTGTCGGTATTTTGAGGCTTTTGGGGCGGCTCGCCGGCGGTTTCGTGAATGGAGGCTTTTGGGGCGGCTCGCCGGCGGTTTCGTGAAGCACCTGTGATCGTGTCGGTCTATTTGCGTCGCCCCTGCGCGGGGCGGCGGTTACTTTTCTTTGTCTTGCCAAAGAAAAGTAACCAAAAGAAAGGCGCTCGGAGAACGCATGACTTCCCGGTGCCGCAGTCCACGGAGTGGACCCCGCCTAAGTGTCCGCGCCAGCCAGGAACCCGGAGTGGTTCGAGCAATGGTTCCGACACCCACCAGTACCCAACAGACCGGTATACCTCCCGCTCGCTCCATCCTCGCTTCGCTCGGCCGACAGGTACACCCCCTCAAAAATCGTCGTCGATCAACGAACGCCCACACATGGACGGACCACCGTTTTCAATAGGTACGAGGTCTGCTGCCCTGCCAATAAATATCGGGCAGCCAACACACCATCGAGCAATTATCGATCCGCAAACGACGTGGTCACACGAATGATGTGAATGGAGGAAATGCCCGGCAGGCGACACGTCCAAACAGGAGAGCACCAAGCTCAACCGCCCGACCTGAAGTATCTTGCAGCCGAGCGAAGCGAGGATGGAGCGAGCGGGCGGTATACCGGTCTGTTGGGGGGTGAGTGGTGTCGGAACCATTGCTCGAACCACTCCGGCATCCTGACTGGCGCGGACACTTAGGCGGGGTCCACTCCGTGGACTGCGGCACCGGGAAGTCATGCGTTCTCCGAGCGCCTTTCTTTTGGTTACTTTTCTTTGGCAAGACAAAGAAAAGTAACCGCCGCCCCGCGCAGGGGCGACGCAAATAGACCGACACGATCACAGGTGCTTCGCGAAAACACCAGCGCCCCGCAGAAACCTTGATCAATCCTTCCCGCGCTCGACCAACGCGCCCCCGCGAGGCTCACTCCCCCCGCCAGTCTGCTTCTCGAGCCACGCTCGCCGATCCTCCCGAGGCGTGACCCCAAACCTTTCGCGGTACGCATTAGAAAAGTGCGCAGCAGAAGAAAACCCACAGGCGAGGCTAACCTGCACGACCGACTTGCTGGTCCGCTGCAACTGGGTACGAGCCTTGAGCAATCGAAGATTGAGGTAATACTTGGAGGGCATCGCCCCGAGATACTGTCGAAAGAGCCGCTCCAGCTGCCGGCGTGACACGCCAACCAACTCGGCGATTTCATCGGTAGTCAGCGGATCCTCGACATTGGCTTCCATCAACTGCAACGCATCGTTCAACCGAGGATGCCGCTCGCCCGGCGCAGTCACAAAAGGAATCCGCTGCCGTTCCTCACCACTCCGCAAAGTCCCGACCCCGAGTGCATCGGCAATCCGCTCCGCGAGGTCCGCCCCATGTTCCCGGCCAATCATGGCCAACATGAAATCGACGGTAGCCTGCCCACCGGCACAGGTCGCCCGATCGCGATCGATCTCGAAGATCTGCTGCGTGACGATCGACCGCTCGAACTGCTCGGCGAACTGCTGATACGTCTCCCAGTTCACGCTCACGCGATACCCGGAAAGCTGCCCGGCCATCGCAAGCCACCACACGCCGTGGTGAATCCCGGTCACGACCGGCGTCCGCTGCCCGACCCGCGCGAGACTCGCGAGAAACAACCGGTAATCGGCAAACTGCTGGAACCGCTCCGTCACGACGATCAGCCAGTCGCACGCGATCGCATCGTTGAACGCCGCATCGGCATGCCACTGCGCACCGCCCGCGAGCGGCACGGGCCGCCCGTCCCACGAACACACCTGCCAGCGGTACAACAACCGCCCGTCGATCTCGTTCGCCAGATTCAACGCATCGACGATCGGACCCACGCCCGACATCGACACGGGCGGCAATGCAACGATCGCCACCTGCGTCGTGCGGGTGGCGCCTGCGGGACGAGACACCGGTACCACGGCTGAAACCTGCCCTGTCGCGTTACTTGAGACTGCCCGACAGGAACTGCTTGAGCCGCTCGCTCTGCGGGCGCACCAGCACCTCCTTCGGATCACCCTCTTCCTCGGTCCGCCCCTGATGCAGGAACATCACGTGGTTCGATACGTTGCGCGCGAAACCCATCTCGTGCGTGACGACGATCATCGTGCGGCCTTCCTCGGCCAGCTTCTGCATCACCTTCAGCACTTCGCCCACCAGCTCCGGGTCGAGCGCCGACGTCGGCTCGTCGAACAGCATCACGTCCGGATGCATCGCGAGCGCACGCGCAATCGCCACGCGCTGCTGCTGGCCGCCGGACAGGTGCGACGGATACTGCTTCTCGACGCGAGGCGGCAAGCCGACCTTCTCCAGGTACTCGCGCGCACGGTCCTCGGCTTCCTTCTTCGAAATGCCGAGCACGTGCACGGGCGCTTCCATCACGTTCTCGAGCACGTTCATGTGCGCCCACAGATTGAAGTGCTGGAACACCATCGCGAGCTTCGTGCGGATCCGCTGCAACTGCTTGTGATCGGCGACTTCGAGCGCGCCGGCGCGGTCGGCCTTCGTGCGCACGGCCTCGCCGTCGACGACGATCTGCCCCGCATTCGGTCGCTCGAGGAAATTGATGCAGCGCAGGAACGTGCTCTTGCCCGAGCCGCTCGCACCGATGATGCTGATGACGTCGCCGGCCTTCGCGTTCAGCGACACGCCCTTGAGCACCTCGTTGTCACCGTAGCGCTTGTGGATGTCGAGCGCCGCAAGCTTGGTGGCAGCGCTCGTTTGAGTGATCTCGGCCAACTGGCTCTCCTCGAAGTGAATCAATGACGGGCGGCCGCGAGATACGCGAGCCAGTGGCGCTCCGCGCGGCGAAACGCCGCGACGAGTGCGAAAGATACCGCAAGATAGATCAGCGCGGCGATTCCGAACGACTGGAACGCCATGTAGGTCGCGGAATTCGCATCACGCGCGACCTTCAGGATGTCCGGCACGGTCGCCGTGAACGCCACGGTCGTCGCGTGCAGCATCAGGATCACCTCGTTGCTGTACAGCGGCAGCGCACGGCGCAGCGCCGACGGCAGGATCACGCGGCAGTACATCGTGAACGGCGACATCCCGTACGCACGCGCCGCCTCGACCTCGCCGTGCGGAATCGCACGGATCGCGCCGGCAAAGATCTCGGTCGTGTACGCGCAGGTGTTCAACGCGAACGCGAGAATCGCGCAGTTGAAACCGCTGCGGAAGAACGCGTCGAGCAGCGAGTGCGAACGCACGAACTCGAGGCTGTACATGCCCGTGTACATCAGCAGCAGCTGCACGTAGAGCGGCGTGCCGCGAAACACGTACGTGTAGAACCGCACGGGCATCGACACCCACTTCTTCTTCGACACGCGCGCAACCGCGAGCGGCACCGCGCACACGAAGCCGAGCGAGATCGACGCAACGAGCAGCCACAGCGTCACCGCGAGGCCGGAGAGGCGCTGGCCGTCCCAGAAAAGGAACGCCTTGCCGAATTCCTGGAGGATCTCGATCATAGTTCTGCGTGCCGCACGCCCATGGAATAACGCTTCTCGAGCTGGATCAGCACGAGGTTGGAAACGGTCGTGATCGCGAGGTAGATCAGCGCCGCGACGAGGATGAAGAAGAACATGTTGAACGTGCTCTTGCCGGCGTCCTGCGCGGCCTTCACGACGTCCGCAAGACCGATGATCGACACCAGCGCGGTCGCCTTCACGAGCACCTGCCAGTTGTTGCCGATCCCCGGCAGCGCGAAGCGCATCATCTGCGGGAACATGATCCGCACGAACACGCGCGCGCCGCTCATCCCGTAAGCCGCGCCGGCCTCGAGCTGGCCGCGCGGCACCGACAGGAACGCGCCGCGGAAGGTCTCGGTGAAGTACGCGCCGTAGATGAAGCCGAGCGTCAGCACGCCGGCCACGAACGGGTCGATGTCGATCTGGTCCCAGCCGACGAGGTCGGTGAACTGGTTCAGCCAGATCTGGATGCTGTAGAACAGCAGCAGCATCAGCACAAGATCGGGCACCGAGCGGATCAGCGTCGTATAACCGGTCGCGATCGCTCGCAGCACCCGGTTGTGCGACAGCTTCGCCACCGCGCCGATCAGCCCCAGCGCCACCGCAGTGGCGAGCGACAGCACCGACAGCTCGATGGTCTGCACGGTGCCGGCCCAGAGGACAGGACCAAAGCCGTAAAGGAACACGCGCGTCTCCAGAGTTGGAATGAATGCCGACGCGTATGCGTGTCCCGCGCCGGGCTGACGCGGATAGTCGCAAGCGAAATGGATTGCCTCAAATCACCTTGCGTGCGGTTGCTGCATCGCAGCAATCCGTCCCATCATTTACAACCGCAACCTACTCCGCTGTTTCAAAAGGAAAAAAGCCGCTCCCTGACAGTCAGATGACACGCAGGGAAGCAGACTTTTTGCAATTTTCCGGTCGCTTTTTCGATATAGCGCCGGACTGGCCATCGGGCCGAACAGGCACATCCGGGCCCACGCCACACAATCGCTCGCTCATCCCCGCGACACGATGCACGCGTAGTCGATGCCACCCGCGACAGGGCTCCATTTCTGCATCTACGAAAACCTCTTATCATCTGATGTTTTCGCATCCACAATTAGTCGAAATTCCGTTCGTTTTCGACGATGCCAAGGATCTGTCGAACCGGCTGAAACACGGCATATCGTTGCGAATGGCGGAATTCGCCGAGTGGGAAGCAGCGTGCGTGTGGCCGGACACCCGCCGCGATTGCGGCGAGACTCGGTGGATCTGCCTGGTGCCGATCGGCGCTCGCCTCCACGCGGCGATCGTCGTCCCGCGCGGCCGCACACTACGTGTCGTCAGCCTGCGAAAAGCCAACAACCGAGAGATGAGTCGATATGAAGAAGGCGGTTAAATTCATACGCAACACGCCCGGGGAAGAAGCGGCGATCGCGCGCGGCATCGCCGCCGATCCGGATGCTCATGCACTCAGCGACGAAGAAATGGATGCGATGGAGCCATTCGTCGAAGTCGTCGCGAAAAAATTCGGGCGTCCGAAACTCGAACACCCGAAGGAACAGGTCAGCATCCGCTACGACGCCGATATCCTCGCCGCGTTTCGGGCAGAGGGCCCGGGCTGGCAGACGCGCATGAACGACGCGCTGCGCGAATGGCTGAAGAAGCGCCGCGCGTGAACGTCAGCGCCCCTTGAGGATGTCGGAGCGCGAAGTCGTATAGACAAGCCCGTCCGGGCCGAAATGGACGTTGAAGAACGCGTCGGTGTTGACGCCGTCCTCGAGCCAGCGCCAGCTCCAGACCGTCTCCGGCTTCAACGGATACTGCGCGATGTCGCCGGGCTTGCCGAGCAGGCGCCGCACCTCGTCCTCGTTCATCCCCGGGCGCACTTTCGCGAAATTCTCGGCGGTCAGCACCTGCGTCGCGCCCGTATAGCGCCCGTTCGCATCGAGATCGACGAACCAGGTCTGGTTGCCCATCGGGCCGCGCGGATATTCGTAGCGCTTCGAGCCGTCGGTGAACTCGCGCACGGTCTCGGGCTTGCCCATCGTGCCGCGCACGTCGGCCTCGGTCGATTCGCCGGCCTTCAGCCCCTTGAGCAGCAGCGGCGCGGGCTTGATCGCGGTGAAGAAGTCCCTGATGCGTTGCACGTCGAGATTGCCTTGCTTGTCGTCGCAGCCGGTCAGCGCCAGCGCGGCGGCCAGCATCGTCACGGGAAGCAGCCGGAAACGAAAAGTCATCGGAAGAAATGCGCGTGGAGAAAACACGCGGCAAGGATACCCGCGCAGCGCCAAAAGCGCGAGACGGGCGCGCGGCCCGTCTCTCGTTCAATGCGTCGTTTCGGTTTCCGTTTCAGCGTCGGGTACACGGCTCGCCGGATGCGGCGCACGCGGCACGGCCGGCGGCGCGCCGAGGCGGCGGCGCGTGCGCACGAGCTCGGCCAGCTGCCACGAGCCGAGCGCCAGGCAGCCGAACAGCACCTCGCGGCCGCGCTTGACCAGCGCGAGCGACAGCGCCGTCTCGCGGTCGACGCCGAACATCTGCGCGAGCAGCACGACGGTCGCCTCCTGCACGCCGAGCCCGCCCGGCACCATGAACGCCGCATGCCGCACGGCCTGCGTCATCGCCTCGATCGCGATCGCACCACCGATCGACACCGGATGGCCGAGCAGCGACAGCGCCCAGTAGATTTCGAGCGCGCCGAGCACGTAACCGGCCAGCTGCCAGAAGAATGCGCTGAACAGCAGGCCCGTACGCGACATCAGCGAATCGATGTCGGCGTCGAGCCGGCGGCCGTCGACGCCCTGCAGCAGCCGGTGCGAATCGCCGAGCAGGCGGCCCGCGAAACGCTCGATCGCGTGGAAGATGCCGCCGCGCCGCATCAGCACGACGCCGAGCACCGGCAACGGCAGCGTCAGCAGCAGCGCGAGGCCGATCGTGCCGCCGCCCATGTTGTCCGTCGAGGCAAGCAGCAGCACGAGGCCGAGCGCCGCGAACGCATACTGGACGACGATCGTCACGAGTACCTCGACGATCACCGACGCGGTGACGCGGCTCGCGTCGGGCACCTGCCAGCGCGCGAGCCGGATGCCGACGATCTCGCCGCCGATCCCGACCACGGGCAGCAGCCGGTTCACGGCCTCGCGCACGGTCGCGATCCACCACAGGAACGGCAGCGAACTGCGCCGGTCGAGCAGCAGGTGCCACGCGTACGCATCGAGCAGCAACGGCAGCCCATGGAACGGCACGAGCCACAGCAGCGCATAACCGGCGCGCGCGAGCATCTGCGACACGTCGCCGACGCCCTCGTGCAACCCCAGCGCGAGCAGGATGCCAATGCCGATCGGCCAGCCGAGCCATTTGATCAACTTGCTCACGACGGCTGCGCTCCCGGTGCGCGCGACGCGGGCGTGCCGCGCCGTGCCGCGGGCTGACCGAACACGTCGGCAAAGCCGCCGGTCGCGACGCCCGCCGCCTGCAGCGCGGCCGCGACACGCGGCGACAGCAACGCATCGAGTTCGTCGACCGGACGGTAGGCCGCCATCGTCGGCGTGATCGGGCCGTCGCCTGCCTCGGCCGGATGGCAGTAGATCTCGCCGACACCCGGCGGCAGCGTCGCGAGCGCATCGAGCAGCACGGCCTCGTCCATCGCGCCCGTGTGCTCGATCCCGACCACGTAGTCGTTGTGCGCGAGCCCCGCGCGGTCGAGCCGCGCACGCACGAGCGCGATCCACGGCTTGAGCAGCGCGGGGGCGCTCGTCTCGTAAGGCAACCGCACCGCGCGCAGCCCGTAGTCGCGGCCGATCTCGATGATCATCGACAGCACGGTCGGATGCAGGTGGAAATGCTTGTGCGCGTTCACGTGGTCGAGCGGCAGGCCGCTCGCCGCGAACGCGTCGAACTGCGCACGGATCTCGCGGCGCAGTTGCGCGCGAACCTGCGGCAGGAAGAAGAAGCGACAGCCGTCCTTCGCCATCGCGTCGCCGAACCGCCCGTCGGCGCCGACGAGCGCGGGAATTTCATGCGCGGGCAGCGTGGCGGGCCCGTCCGCGAGCACCAGATGCAGGCCGACCGCGAGCGACGGCAGCCGCCGCGCGCGTTCGATCGCATCCTGCGCGGCGGGCGCGCCGACCATCAGGCTCGCGGCGTTCAGCACGCCGTCGCGATGCGCGCGCTCGACCGCCGCGTTGACGCGCGGGTGCAGCCCGAAGTCGTCCGCGGTGAAGATCAGCGCCCGCGCCGCCCGCTGCGTCGTCACGAATCAGGCCTCGTGCGCGCGCAGGAAGCGGAAGAATTCGACGCCTTCGCGCAGACGGCGCTTCATCATGTCCCAGCTCGTCAGCATCTCGCGGACGATTTCCCAGATCTTCGACGGACGGAAGTAGAACTGGCGATAGAACTGCTCGAGATGGTGATAGATCTCGTCGCGCGACAGGTGCGCATAGCCGATCGCCGCCAGCTGCACGCCTTCCTTGCTGACCAGGTTGATGGTCTTGTTCTCTTCCATCCAGCCATTCTCGACGGCCTGCTTGTAGAGCGTCGTGCCCGGATACGGCGCGGCGAGCGACACCTGGATCGTGTGCGGATTGATTTCCTTCGCGTACTCGATCGTCTTCTTGATGGTCTCCTGCGTCTCGCCCGGCAGGCCGAGGATGAAGGTGCCGTGGATCTTGATGCCGAGCTTCTTGCAGTCCGCGCTGAAGCGGCGCGCGAAATCGGTGCGCACGCCCTTCTTGATGTTCACGAGGATCTGGTCGTCGCCGGATTCGAAGCCGACCAGCAGCAGGCGCAGGCCGTTTTCCTTCATGATCTTCAGCGACTTGTACGGCACGTTCGCCTTCGCGTTGCACGACCACGTCATGCCGAGCTTACCCAGGCCGATGGCGATCGCTTCGGCGCGCGGCAGGTCGTCGGTGAAGGTGTCGTCGTCGAACATCAGTTCCTTCACTTCCGGCATGTTGTCGCGGATCCACTTCGCTTCCGCGAGCACGTTCTCGACCGAGCGCGTGCGGTAGCGATGGCCGCTGACCGTCTGCGGCCACAGGCAGAACGTGCAGCGCGACTTGCAGCCGCGGCCCGTGTAGATCGATACGTACGGATAGTTCAGGTAGCCGATGAAGTAGTTGTCGATCTTCAGGTCGCGCTTGTAGACGGGCGCGACGAACGGCAGTTCGTCCATGTTCTCGAGGATCGGACGCGCTTCGTTGTGCTCGATCGAGCCGTCCTTCGCGCGCCAGCTCAAGCCCTTGATCTGCGGGAACGGCGTGCCTTCGGCGATTTCCTTGCAGGTGTAGTCGAATTCCTCGCGGCACACGAAGTCGATTGCCTCGCTCGCCGTGAGCGAGTTGTGCGGATCGACCATCACCTTCGCGCCCACCATGCCGACCAGCATCGACGGCTTCATCTTCTTGAGATCCTGCGCGAACATCGCGTCGGTCGGGAACGACGGCGTGCTCGTGTGGATGATCACGAGGTCGTAGTCGTTGGCGATCTTCAGCGTTTCGTCGACCGACAGGCCGTCGGCCGGCGCATCGACGACGCGGCTGCCCGGCACGAGCGCGGCCGGCTGCGCGAGCCACGTCGGATACCAGAAGGAACGGATTTCGCGCTTCGCCTGATAGCGCGAGCCGGCTCCGCCGTCGAAGCCGTCATACGAAGGGGCCTGCAAGAACAGCGTTTTCATGAATGCTCCGGTAGCCTGCATAGTTCGATTCGTCACAACGATTCAGTCAAAAAACCGCGGGCCGCCGTACCGGCGCCCGCCTCTCTGTCATGTCGCGCCGCGCGGTTTCGCCGCGCAACGCGTCTCGGCCCTCGGGCCGGGTTCGAGCGACGGCCCTAGCGGCCGTCCACTGCTTCCACTGCCGCCGTCGCGCGTTCGCCGCCGACGACCGTCATCCTTGCGCCGCGCCACACGACGTGCGTACCGAACGCGGCCGCGAGCCACTCGAGCGCGAGCAGCGTGTCGCGCACCGCGACGAGCGGCAGGTCGCGCCAGAATGCACGCCAGCCGTCCTCGCCGCGCGCATGCAGCACGAGCCGCCCGAATGCGCCGACCGCAGCCGCCCCGCCCGCCAGCGTGCCGGCGAAGGTGCCATCCAGACGCAGCGCGAGCGCCGCGCCGATCGCGAGCCACGGCACCGTGAACGTAATGAACAGGAACGCGAAGCCGGCCGGATTCAGCGAACGGATCGTGCGCAGCCAGCGCGTCTCGCGGTGCCACAGCGGCCCGAACGACGGTTCGATCACGTCGGTCGCGACCTCGACTTCCGACAGCACGGTGCGCCGCCCGAGGCGGCGCGGCAGCTCGGCCAGCCAAAAATCGTCGGCCAGCTCATCCTTCAGCGCGAAAAAGCCGCCGATCCGCTCGAGCGTGTCGCGCGTCAGCGCGAGCGTCGCGCCGAAGCCGAAGCGGCTCGAGCGGCCGAGGTGCGTGATCCGCACCGACGGCGCGAACCACGCATCGACGAACTGCGCGCCGATCCGCGTCCAGAACCCGCCGACGCTGCGCGCATGATACAGGCACGTGACGACCCCGACCGACGCATCGGCGAGGGGCGCCGTCACGCGCTCCAGATAGTCGGGCTGCACCGCGATGTCGCTGTCCGCGATCACGATGCGGCCGTACTTCGCGCGCTCGGCGAGATTGATCAGGTTGCTGACCTTCAGGTTCTTGCCGTGCACGCGCGCGTCGACCACGAGCGTGATGTCGCACTCGGGATAATCGGCGCGCAGCCGCTCGACGACCGCGATAGCCGGATCGGCCGACGACGCGACGCCGAACAGCACCTCATGGCGCGGATGGCGCTGCTCGCAGAACGTCGCGAGGTTTTCGTACAGGTGCGGCTCCGCGCCGCACAGCGGCTTGAGCACGCTGACCGGCTCGAAACCGTCGCGCGCGGCGGTACGCGGCGTACGCGGCCGCGGCGCGAACGCGGCGACGAGCGCATAGCCGGCCGCGGCCAGCGTGAACACGATCAGGAGCCAGTCGAGCAACGTTGCGGTTGGCGTCATGCGCAACGCCTCCCGGCGACCTGAACGCCATGGAGAACGCTTGAGCTTGATTGAGCGTGATGCGGTATTCCGACAACGACGAACGCGGGCACGACCCGACTCCTTGTTCCAGCAGCGTCTGTAATTTGGGGGAAGCACGACCCGTTCTTCGGGTACGGCCATGCCCGGCTTCGCGTGGCATCTCTCCGCGCACTACCCGGTCGGGATGCGGGAAGACTCGAATGGCTACCATCGGCACAACATGGGCAGGCGCCGGATTTTAGCAGTCTGCGGCACCCCGCGCTCGGCACTACGAGAAACGGACTGGTGCAGTTCCGGCAAAGCTGAGTGGTCGACGAACCTTATCGGCACAGCCACGTTCACATTAGCGTAAGCACTTTGCAGGCGTATTGCAGTCTTGAAAATCAAACGTTTCGTGCAAATTTGTACGTCGATGCGGATTCACGGCCAATCGCCGTAAAGATTAGTAATTAATCCGCGATTGAATTGATTTTTGCAACAATCAAGGTATTCGACCCTGCACCCCTGTAAGGCGCATGGGTATCGGCGCGTCGCCAGCACGTTCCGGAACCCTTTGGCAAAATCCTTGGCATTTGTTGCGTCAGCGCATCACCGCGCTCCCCCGTTTCGAAGGCCACCCGATGACACCGTTTTCCGTACTCGATCTCGCCCCCATTCCGGCGGGCGCCGACGCCTCCCAGGCGTTCCGCAATTCCGTCGATCTCGCGCAGCACGCGGAGCGCTGGGGCTACCAGCGCTACTGGCTGGCCGAACATCACAACATGCCGGGCATCGCGAGCGCGGCCACCGCCGTCGTGATCGGCCATGTCGCGGGCGCGACGCAGACGATCCGCGTGGGCTCGGGCGGCATCATGCTGCCGAACCACGCACCGCTCGTGATCGCCGAGCAGTTCGGCACGCTGGCATCGCTGTACCCGGGGCGCATCGACCTCGGCCTCGGCCGCGCGCCCGGCACCGACCAGACCACGTCGCGCGCGCTGCGCCGCGACCTGATCGGCAGCGCCGATTCGTTTCCGGATGACGTCGCGGAACTGCAGCGCTACTTCGCGGAGCCGGTGCCCGGCCAGCGCGTGCGCGCGGTGCCCGGCGCGGGGCTCGACGTCCCCGTGTGGCTGCTCGGTTCGAGTTTGTTCAGTGCGCAGCTTGCCGCGATGCTCGGGCTGCCGTTCGCATTCGCGTCGCACTTCGCGCCGGACTACCTGATGCGCGCACTCGAGATCTATCGCGCGCAGTACCGGCCGTCGGCCGCATGGCCGAAGCCGCATGCGATGGTCGGCGTCAACGTGTTCGCGGCCGAGACCGACGACGAGGCACGGCGCCTGTTCACGTCGCTGCAGCAGCAGTTCATCAACCTGCGGCGCGGCACGCCGGGCAAGCTGCCGCCGCCCGTCGACGTGCTCGAGGCCAATGAACTCGAACTCGCGACCGTCGCGCATTCGCTGTCGTTCGCGGCAGTCGGTTCGCGCGACACGGTGCGCGACAAGCTGCGCGACCGCATCGCGCAAACGGGTGCCGACGAGCTGATCATCACCGCGCAGATCTACGATCACGCCGCGCGGCTGCGTTCGTTCGAACTGGCCGCGCAGATCCGCGACGAACTCGCGAACGAGGCGCGCTGACGGCACGGCCGCGCGCCGCCGGCGGCCTGCCCCGCATCACTGCGGGTGCACGGCCTCCAGCCCGTCGAGCAGCGCCTTGTGGAACGCGTCCGGATCCTGGATCTGTGGCGCATGGCCGAGCGCCGGGAATTCGACGAGCTGCGCGCCGGGAATCGCGGCCTGCGTGCGCTTCGCGAGCTCCGGATAATGACCGAGCTTCGCGTGCACGTCGGGCGGCGCAACGTCCTTGCCGATCGCGGTCGTATCCTTGTCGCCGATCATCAGCAGCGTCGGCACGCGGATCGCGCCGAGTTCATAGACCACCGGCTGCGTGAGGATCATGTCGTAGATCAGCGCCGAGTTCCATGCGACCGCATCGCGACCGGCGCCGCGATACATCCCGGCGAGCATCTGCACCCAGCGCTCGTACGACGGCGACCACTTGCCCGCGTAGTACGTACCCTGCTCGTAGCGGCGGATGCCGTCGGCCGTGGTCTTCTGTTCGCGCGCGTACCAGTAGTCGACCGACAGCGGCGGCACGCCAAGCGCCTTCCAGTCCTCGAGGCCGATCGGGTTCACGAGCACGAGCTGGTCGGTCGACTTCGGATACATCAGCGCGTAACGGATCGCGAGCATCCCGCCGGTCGAATGGCCGACGATCGTCGCCGATCTCACGCCGATCGATTCAAGCAGCGCGTGCGTGTTGCGCGCGAGTTGCTGGAACGTGTATTGATAGCGCTCGGGCTTCGACGACTTGCAGAAGCCGATCTGGTCCGGCGCGATCACGCGATAGCCGGCACGGCTCAGCACGCCGATCGTGTCCTCCCAGGTCGCCGCGCAGAAGTTCTTTCCGTGCAGCAGCACGACGGTGCGGCCGTTCGGGTGCGCCGGCTGCACGTCGAGAAACGCCATCTCGAGGGTTTCGCGCTGCGACACGAACGCGTACGCGTGCACGGGCGCCGGATAGGCGAACCCTTCCAGGCGCGGGCCGTACACGGGACCGTCATTGGCGGCGGGCGCCGCTTCGACGCCCGCAACAGGCATGGCGCACGCGGCAGCGATACCCGCGCCGAGCACGGCGGCGCGCGCGACAGACAACATCTTGCAAATCGAAAGCATGGCGATCACTGTGATTGGAGATGCACGCGGACAGCCGGGCTGCCCCGCGCCCCGGGATTCTACGCGGTCGCGTGACGACGGCGCGCAACACTCCGGGGCCGCGCGACTTTCGCGCGTATGACGAACTCGGGTATCGTGTGACGTGACCCTGAAACGCGTGCAGGCGAATTCCCATGAAAAACGTCCTCAGCATTCAGTCGCACGTCATCTACGGCCATGCCGGCAACAGTGCGGCCGTGTTCCCGATGCAGCGCCTCGGCATCAACGTCTGGCCGCTCAACACCGTCCAGTTGTCGAATCACATGCAGTACGGCCACTGGGCCGGTAGCGCGATCGATGCCGCGAAGATGGAACAGCTCGTCGACGGCATCGCCGCGATCGGCGCGCTCAAGCGCTGCGACGCCGTGCTGTCCGGCTTCCTCGGCTCGCCGCCGCAGGCGCGCGCGGCCGTCGAGATCGTCCGCTCGGTGAAGGCGATGAACCCCAACGCGTGGTACTTCTGCGATCCGGCGATGGGCCAGACGGGCGGTATCCGGCCCGAGCCCGGCGTCGAGGAATTCATGGTCCAGGAAATGCCGGCACTCGCGGACGGCATGTCGCCGAACCACACCGAGCTGCAGAAACTCGCCGGGCGGCGCATCGAAACCGTCGCCGAAGCCGTCGAAGCCTGCCGCGCACTGATCCGCCGCGGCCCGCAGATCATCCTCGTCAAGCACCTGCACGACCGCAACAGTCCGGCCGACCGTTTCAACATGCTCGCCGTCACCGAAACCGAAGCGTGGATCGGCCAGCGTCCGCTGTATGCGTTTCCGCGCCATCCCGTCGGCGTCGGCGACCTGACCAGCGCGATCTTCGTCGCGTGCCGGCTACGCGGCGACTCCGTGCGCGCCGCATTCGAACACACGCTCGCGGCCGTGCATGCGGTCGTGAAGGCCACCTACGATGCACGCCGCTACGAACTCGAACTCGTCGCCGCGCAGGACGAGATCGCACGCCCGAGCGAATGGTTCGGCGCGTGGGTGACCGACGCCTGACGCACCGGCACCGCCCTCCGCTTCGCCGGCGTACCGCTCGCGCCGCGCCGCTTTCCTGCTTCCCCCTGCTGTTCACGACCGTTGACGACATACGTCCCGATGCCGCTTCGCCGCACATGCAAACGTTTCCGGACTTCACATGAATGACACCGATTCCTCGCTATGCTCGCGGCGGCACGAACCGGCGCAGCCGCATCCTGCGCCCCGGTGCGCGCCTTCCCGTAGGTCCCGCCAATCGGCTCCCCTCTTTACCGCACGATAACGACCATGACCCGATCGAACCGTCGTGACTTCCTGCGCGTCGCCGCCGGCACTGCCGGCGCCGCCGCGCTGAACCTGTTTCCGCCCGTGATCCGCGATGCGCTCGCGATTCCCGCGAACCGCCGCACCGGCACGATCCGCGACATCGAACACATCGTGATCCTGATGCAGGAGAACCGTTCGTTCGACCACTACTTCGGCACGATGCGCGGTGTCCGCGGCTTTGGTGACCCGCGCCCGCTGCGCCTCGCGAACGGCAAGTCGGTGTTCCACCAGCCTGTCGGCCCGGCCGAACTGCTGCCGTTCCACCCGGGCGCCGACAAGCTCGGCCTGCAGTTCCTGCAGGACCTGCCGCACGGCTGGCAGGACATGCACGCCGCGTGGAACAAGGGCCGCTACGACCAGTGGGTGCCGAACAAGGGCACCACGACGATGGCGTACCTGAAGCGCGACGACATCCCGTTCCACTACCAGCTCGCCGATGCATTCACGATCTGCGACGCATACCACTGCGCGATCCCGAGCTCGACCGACCCGAACCGCTACTACATGTGGACGGGCTACGTCGGCAACGACGGCACGGGCGGCGGCCCGGTACTCGGCAACGAGGAAAAGGGCTACGGCTGGAAGACCTATCCGGAAGTGCTCGAACAGGCCGGCGTGTCGTGGAAGATCTACCAGGACGTCGGCACGGGGCTCGACGCGAACGGCTCGTGGGGCTGGACGCAAAACCCGTACATCGGCAACTACGGCGACAACTCGCTGCTCTACTTCAACCAGTACCGCACCGCACTGCCCGGCACGCCGCTGTACGACAAGGCGCGCACCGGCACCAACATCAGCGCCGGCGGCACGCTGTTCGACGTGCTGCAGCAGGACGTGAAGAACGGCACGCTGCCGCAGGTGTCGTGGATCTGCGCGCCGGAAGCGTATTCCGAGCACCCGAACTGGCCCGCGAACTACGGCGCGTGGTACATCGAGCAGGTCTTGAAGGCGCTCGTGTCGAATCCCGACGTGTGGAGCAAGACCGCGCTGTTCATCACGTACGACGAAAACGACGGCTTCTTCGATCACGTGCAGCCGCCGTTCGCGCCGCAGTCGCGCGACAACGGGCTGTCGACGGTCGCGACGACCAACGAGGTGTTCCCCGGCGACGCGTCGCACATGGCCGGCCCGTACGGGCTCGGGCCGCGCGTGCCGATGCTCGTCGTGTCGCCGTGGACCAAGGGCGGCTGGGTCTGCTCGCAGACCTTCGATCACACGTCGCTGCTGCAATTCATCGAGGCACGGTTCGGCGCGCAATACCCGGTTACGGCCGCCAACGTGTCGCCGTGGCGCCGCACGGTGTGCGGCGACCTGACCGCCGCGTTCGACTTCGCGACGTCCGATGCCGCGTGGCCGACGCTGCCCGACACGAGCAGCTACGCGCCGCCCGACCGCACCCGCCACCCCGACTACATCCCGGCGCCGCCGGTGCTGCAGAAGCTGCCGAAGCAGGAGGCCGGGCTGCGTCCGGCGCGCGCGCTGCCGTACGAGCTGTTCGTGCACGGCCGCGTCGAATCCGTGAACGGCCAGTTCCGGCTGACCTTCGCGAACACGGGCCGCGCAGGCGCCGCGTTCCAGGTCCAGTCGCGCAACCGCCTCGACGGTCCGTGGGCCTACACGGTCGAAGCCGGCAAGCGGGTTGCCGACACGTGGAGCGCTGCGGCATCGCTCGGCCTGTACGACCTCGACGTGTACGGCCCGAACGGCTTCTACTGCCATTTCCGCGGCCCGTTCGCGACCGGCGTCGGCAGCGCGAACGTGAACCCCGAAGTGATCTACGGCTATGACGTCGCGAACGGCAACATCACGCTGCGCCTGATGAACCGCGGCCACAAGGCCGTGCGGCTCAAGGTCACGAACGCGTACGGCCACGGCCGCTCGCGCACGTTCGACCTCGCGCCGGGCGCGCACGTCGACGACTACTGGGATCTGCGCGGCAGCCACGGCTGGTACGACCTGACCGTCAGCGACGGCCGGCTGCTCGGCTTCCTGCGCCGCTTCGCGGGCCACGTCGAAACGGGCCGCCCGAGCACCAGCGATCCGCTGATCCGCACGCACGCGTCGCACGACGACGCCGAAGCCGCATCGGACGCCCTGTCCGACTGACGGCCTCCCGCGCGCGGCGCGGCCCCGGCGGGCCGCGCCGCGTCTTTGCCCCGCCTTTCCGCCTTTCCGCCTTTCCGCCTCTCCGCCTCTCCGCCTCTCCGCCTCTCCGCCTTTCCGCCCGTTCCGTTCGCGACGGGAAACTCCCGATACCGGTCGATCCCGCTCGCGCGGAAGCTATGCGCAAATCCGCACCGAATGCGCGGCAAATTGCCAAGACCCGGGCATATCGGCGACCTATATATCGAGGCGATCGGGGCTTCTCACGGAGCCTGACGGGAGATTCTTCCGAGGATCACGATGCCGACCTCCCCGCCCGATTCCGAGAAGCGGTCGAACCGCCCGCCCGTCGCACGCGCCCGGCCCGCCCGGACGCGCGCGGTACCCACTCGCAGGTGTCGAACAAGAGGAACAACATGAAATTCCGTCATTCCCTGCTGTCGGTGTCGATTGCATCCGCGCTTGCCCTCCTCTCGCAACAGGCCGCCCAGGCCGCCGACGCAACCGACGTGAAGGTCGGCTTCGCCGCGCCGCTCACGGGCGTGAACGCCGGCTACGGCAAGGATCTGCAGAACGGCGTGCAGCTCGCGCTCGACGATGCTGCCGCGCAGAAGGTGCAGATCGCCGGCAAGCCCGCGCACTTCAATCTCGTCGTGCAGGACGACCAGGCCGACCCGCGCATCGGCGTGCAGGCCGCGCAGGCGCTGGTCGACCAGAACGTGTCGGTCGTGGTCGGTCACTTCAACTCGGGGACGACGATTCCGGCCTCGGTCGTCTACGACAAGGCCGGCATCCCGGTGATCGACCCGGCCGCGACCAACCCGACGCTCACGTCGCGCGGGCTCGCGAACATGTTCATGGTGATCGCGACCGACGGCCAGAACGCCGGCAACGCGGGCAAGTACGCGGTCGACGTGACGAAGGCGAAGCGCATCGCGATCATCGACGACCGCACGGCGTTCGGCCAGGGCGAGGCCGACGAATTCGAGAAGGCCGTGAAGGCCGCCGGCGGCAACATCATCGGCCGCGAGTTCACCAGCAACCAGGCGGTCGACTTCCGCGCGCAGATCACGAGCCTGAAAGGCAAGAACCCCGACCTGATCTTCTTCGGCGGCCTCGACTCGCTCGCCGCGAATTTCATCAAGCAGATGCGTCAGCTTGGGCTGAATGCGCAGTTCGTCGGCGGCGGCGGCGTGAAGGACAACGAGTTCATCAAGATCGCGGGCCCGGCCGCCGAAGGCGCGATGGCGTGGGAATACGGCCGGCCGCTCGACGAGCTGCCGCAGGGGAAGGATTTCGAACAGCGGTTCAAGAAGCGCTTCGGCGTCGACGTGCTGTCGTATGCGCAGTTCGGCTACGACGCGGCGTGGGCGGCAATCAAGGCGATGCAGGCGGCCGGCTCGACCGACCCGAAGGTCTATCGCCCGGCGCTGAAGAAGATCGACTTCGAAGGCGTGACCGGCCGCATCTCATTTGCGAACGACGGCTCGCTGAAGAGCGGGATGTCGACGCTGTACCAGGTGAAGAGCGGCGCGTGGAAGACGATCGTGACGAAGGGAGGCTGATCGGCGGGTTCGGCGGCCGGCGGCGGATGCGCCGCTTGGCCGCGCAGATCGATGAAGCGACACCGATCTCGTATGACGACTGATGTTGGCGCGATTCGGTTGGGCCCGCGGCAACGCGGGCCTCGTCATGCAACGGTCAGCCGGCCTCGGCTTCGGCCGCCTCGTGCGCGCGGCGCAGCCGCTCGCGGCTGTTCGTGAGGTGCGTGCGCATCGCGGCGCGCGCGGCTTCCGGGTCGTGGCGCGCGATCGCCTCGTAGATGTCCTCGTGCTCGTGATTCAGCCGGCCGACGTAGCGCTCGAGATCGTCGCCCGCGAAGCGCGCCGAATTCACGCGCGTGCGCGGGATGATCGACGTGCCGAGTTGCGTCATGATGTCGACGAAATAGCGGTTGCCGGTCGATTGCGCGATCTGCAGGTGGAACTGGAAGTCGAGCTGCGCGGTGTCACGCCCGCCGCCCGCCCCCGTCGCGATCGCGTCGAGCGCACGCCGCAGCGCGGCGAGGTCGGTATCGTTCGCGCGCTGCGCGGCCAGGCTCGCGCACTCGCTCTCGAGGCTGATGCGCAGTTCCAGCACCGCGAGCACGTCGCGCAGCGTCGTGATCGTCGCGGGATCGATGCCGAGCGCCTGGCGGCGCGACGGCTCCAGCACGAAGCTGCCGATGCCGTGGCGCGTTTCGACGAGGCCGCTCGCCTGCATCCGCGAGATCGCCTCGCGCACGACCGTACGGCTCACGCCCTGCGCCGCCATGACTTCGGTTTCGGTCGGCAGCTTGTCGCCAGGGCGCAGCGTGCCGTTTTCGATCTGCGCGGTCAGCGCGTCGACGACATCTTGTGCGAGGCTGCGTGCGCGACGGCGCGGCGCTGCGGGAAGCGTAGGCACGGACATGAGGCCGGTTCCTTTTTGAATGATCGTAATGTGAGCCGAGGGTTTACGCGGGGTTTGAGCGAAAGCCGATGATTCATTATACTGCGTCACAAGTCATCCGACGACTGATGATCGGTGCACGGATCTCCTGTCGACTCAGGCCGGCATTCCAGCGCCGCCCGGTCCCATGCCTTACGATCGGCCAGTGTTCGCGTTCTGCGCTTTGCTGGTCTCGTTGTCGCTCCCACCCCGTTTCGGGTTGCGTCGACATGCGGGCCTTGCGCGCCGCGCACGTCGGTTGTCGAATGATCGCACCTCCCGCCGCGCGCGGCAAAGCTTTTGCCGCACGGCATTGCCCCACTCTTTTGCCATCGCCGCCCATGAACGCCGTCACAGCCTCGCCTTCCCACGACACGCCGCGCATCGTCGACCTGCAAGCGATTCCGGTCGCCGGCCACGACAGCATGCTGCTCAACCTGAGCGGCGCGCACGGTCCGTTCTTCACCCGCAACCTCGTGATCCTGAAGGACAGCGCGGGCCGGACCGGCGTCGGCGAAGTGCCCGGCGGCGAAAGCATCCGCCGCACGCTCGACGACGCACGCGCGCTCGTCGTCGGCCAGCCGGTCGGTAACTACCACGCGGTGCTCAACGACGTGCGGCGCACCTTCGCCGACCGCGACGCGAGCGGCCGCGGGCTGCAGACCTTCGACCTGCGCACGACGATCCACGCGGTCACCGCACTCGAAGCCGCGCTGCTCGACCTGCTCGGCCAGCATCTCGGCGTGCCGGTCGCCGCCCTGCTCGGCGAAGGCCAGCAGCGCGAGCGCGTCGAAATGCTCGGCTATCTGTTCTACATCGGCGACCGCACTAAAACTGCACTCGCCTATCGCGACGGCAGCGGCGCGACCGACGACTGGACCCGCGTGCGCGACGAAGCCGCGCTGACGCCCGAGGCCGTCGTGCGGCTCGCCGAGGCCGCGCATGCGCGCTACGGCTTCAACGACTTCAAGCTGAAGGGCGGCGTGTTCGAAGGCGCAAGCGAGATCGAGGCCGTGACGGCGCTCGCCGAACGCTTCCCCGACGCACGCGTGACGCTCGACCCGAACGGCGCATGGTCACTCGACGAGGCCGTGCGACTGTGCCGCGATCAGCATCACGTGCTCGCGTATGCGGAAGATCCGTGCGGCGCGGAGAACGGTTACTCGGGCCGCGAGGTGATGGCCGAATTCCGCCGCTCGACGGGGCTGCCGACGGCGACCAACATGATCGCGACCGACTGGCGGCAGATGGGCCACGCCGTACAGTTGCAGGCCGTCGACATCCCGCTCGCCGACCCGCACTTCTGGACGATGCAGGGTTCGGTACGCGTCGCGCAGATGTGCCGCGACTGGGGCCTCACGTGGGGTTCGCATTCGAACAACCACTTCGACGTGTCGCTCGCGATGTTCACGCATGTCGCGGCCGCCGCGCCGGGTCAGGTCACCGCGATCGACACGCACTGGATCTGGCAGGACGGAGAACGGCTGACGCGCGAGCCGCTGAAGATCGAGGACGGGCTGGTGGAAGTGCCGAAACGCCCGGGTCTCGGCGTCGACATCGACATGGATGCGGTCGCGGTCGCGCACGAACTGTACAAGCAGCATGGCCTCGGCGCCCGCGACGATGCGGCGGCCATGCAGTATCTGATCCCGGGGTGGACGTTCAACAACAAGCGCCCCTGTCTCGTGCGCTGAGCGCGGGACGAACCGGGCGGCAGGGCCGCCCGGTGACCGGCCCTTGCCGGCCACGGCGACCTGGTCGGGCCTGGCCGGCCGCACCTACCCGGCCAGCCCGATCCCCCGCGCCATCCCCGACGCGGCGAACACGATGACGATCACGAGCACGGCCTGCCAATGGCCGATCCGCACATAGGTGCGCGCACGGCCGAGATCGGGCATCTGCTGCTGCCGCGCGGCAACGCGCCATCGGATCAGCCCCAGCATCGGCACGACCTCGAGCAGCAGGATCAGCACGAGCGCTGTCATCTTCAGGTGAAAGAGTGGTTCGTGCAGGTAGTACGCGGCGCCTTTTTCAAAACCGCCGAACGCGCGCATGAGGCCCGTCACGACCAGCACGAGCGCGGACACTCCCCATGCAGCATCCGCCTTGAAGACGCCAGGCAGGTCGGCGGCCTGCGCGGACGCGATGAGCCGGCGCAATGCGCGGTTACGCCCCGCGATCGCGGCAAACGCGACGCCGAACGCGCTCAGGTGAATGGCAGCCAGCAACCAGCGGACGATCATCGCGCCTCCTTGTCGCCCGCGCCCGGTGCGCAGGCCCTGTCAGACGATCTGCTTGAGCGCGGCGTCGAGCGCGAGCACCGCGACGCGGTCACCTTCGGTCGCGAGCCGCGCGCGCATCACGATCTGCCGGTTATGGCCGACGGCCGCCGGCGAATCCCACAGCAGTTCGACCTTCGGCCGATTGAACAGGCTGCCGCGACGCGGCGGCACGACTGCCGGCTGCGTCTCCAGCGCGCCCTCGCCCGCAACGGCAGGTGCCGCCCGGCCGGGCCAGCGCACCGACAGCTCGCGCGCGTCGTACTGGCCGACCTTGCGGCTTTCCATCCAGACGATCGCGGTGCGCGTCAGCACGTCGAGTGAAATCGCATACCGGCCGACCGCGAAGCGGCGAGCGGCCACGTTGGTGCGCCACAGCGGCCGCGGGCGGCAGATCCAGACGATTGCCGCGTAGAGCGCCGGCGCGGCGACGAGCCAGCCGTTGGTCGCCGTCACCGCATGCAGCGCGTGGCGCCAGCCGGCCACCCACGCGAACATGCCGATCGACCAGACCGCGAACAGGAAACCGATCAGCGCGAAGACGCGCAGCGCCTGACGCAGCCACTGCGGCAGCGGATGAAACGGCCGCTCGGCACGCGCGGCGGCGCCCGGCAGCGCGAGCAGCAGGAAGATCAGCACGAGGTAGACGAACGCCCACGGCGACGACACCATCGCGGACAGCGACGAGCGATAGCCCATCTGGGACATCGAGAACAGCCAGCGCGCGAGCAGCACGAGACCGATCGCGCGCAACGCGAAGATCACACCGGCGCCGGGGGCCGGCGCTGCGCGCGTGGTTTTCGTTCTCGCCAAGACTGCTCTCCTCTGGATATTCGTACAGGGCCGGATTTCACGGCACGGCCATTATAGGGACATTACCGGCTGGACAGACGGCTGGATGGCGTGCCGGGCCGCTTCGGGGGCCGTTCGCGGCGCCGGGCGCGGCGAGAATACAACACATCCGCGCCGCGGATGTGACAACGCCCCGCCGGAAACCCGGACGGGGCGTCGATGACGGCCGCGCGCCGCAGCGCGGCAGCGGCCCGCAATCAGCTTGCGTTGACTTCGCGGAGCACCGTGCGGCGCTTCTGGCGCAGCAGTTCCTCGTAGCCCTTCACGTAGTTCTGCGCCATCACCTTCGACGAGAAACGTGCTTCGAACGCGGCGCGGACCTTCTCGCGCGGCAGCGTATCGAGGCGCTTGAGCGCCGCGACGGCCGACAGTTCGTCTTCGACGACGAAGCCCGACACGCCGTTGTCGATCACTTCCGGCACCGAGCCGCGCTTGAACGCGATCACCGGCGTGCCGCATGCCATCGCCTCGATCATCACCAGGCCGAAGGGCTCCGGCCAGTCGATCGGGAACAGCAGCGCATGCGCGTTGCCGAGGAATTCGGTCTTTTCGGACTCGCTGATTTCGCCGATGTACTCGACGTGCGGCAGCGCGAACAGCGGCTTGATCTTTTCTTCGTAGTACGCGCGGTCAGCCTTGTCGAGCTTCGCGGCGATCTTGATCGGCAGGCCGGCCTGTTCGGCGATGCGGATCGCCGTGTCGACGCGCTTCTCCGGCGAGATGCGGCCCAGGAACGCGAGGTAGCTCGGCTTCACGTTCGGGATCGGCGTCAGCAGGTTTTCCGGCAGGCCGTGGTACACGGTCGACAGCCAGTTCGCCTGCGGCAGCGGGATGCGCTGGTTGTCGGAGATCGACACGACCGGCACGTCGTTGAATGCATTGAAGATCGGCTGCAGTTCCGGCAGGTCGAGACGGCCGTGCATCGTCGTCAGATGCGGGACCGGCTGGCGCGAGAACAGCGAGAACGGGTAGTAGTCGATGTGGCAGTGCAGGACATCGAACTCTTCCGCGCGGCGGCGCACCTGCTCGAGGAGCAGCATGTGCGGGGCCATCACGTCGCGGATCGTCGGGTCGAGGCGCAGCGCCTGCGGCCAGCACGCTTCGAGCTTTGCGGAGGTTTGCGAATCGCCGCTCGCGAAGAGCGTGACGTCATGCCCCATCTCGACAAGTGCTTCGGTGAGGTAGGACACCACTCGCTCGGTACCACCGTACAGTTTCGGGGGCACCGCTTCATGCAACGGAGCGATTTGGGCGATTCGCATGCGTAACTCCTAAAAAATCGGCTAAAAACCAGGTATGGGTCGGCAACCTGCCGGCGGTCCGGGCTGGAAGCATCTCGTCCGACAATCAGACGAATCAGCCTGCCGGGGGCGTCGAACCCGCGCTGCTCAAGGAGCGTCGGCGACGCGACAGGCATAGAACGTTTGAAACGAAGACCCGTTGACAGGGGTTCGTAAAAAAACCTGGAATCGAACCCGGAGCCGATTATCTAGGGTTAATCCTGATACGGCGCACAACATTTCAAACACTTTACTTTGTTACAAAGGTGCAACACTTTGCAACCCGCGGACTTGGGTGTCCGTTCTAGAGTGGAAGGCCCTTTTGGCGATCCAGGTCACCCGTGGCTGCCGGCAGCACGATTCCGGCACATGAGGCAGGACGGGATGCCGGATTTTATCTCAAAATCGATCGCGAGCCCCCTGGCCAAGGCAAGATTCGCGCAGCGCGACGCACGGCCTTGTTTACAATGCCGGATTATTCAGTCCGGGCGAACGCCGGCATGCGATCCAGCCGCAACGCTCAATCACCGAATCACCGCACGCATATTTTGGAATCTCTCACCCCTGCCCAGCGCAACGCCCACAACGCGGAGCTGTCGAGCTACGCGCACCGGCCGATCGCGTTCCTGTTCCGCTACATCCGTCTCCACCCCGTCGCGCACCTCATCGTGTTCTGCAGCGTGCTGGCCGCCGTCGGCTGCGCGCTCGGCTCGCAATACGCGATCAAGCACCTGATCGACGTACTCGCGACCGGGCGCCATCACCCGGGCCCGCTGTGGAGCGCGTTCGCGCTGCTCGTCGGGCTGATCGCGGCCGACAACCTGCTGTGGCGCGTCGGCGGCTGGGTCGCCGCGCACACGTTCGTCGCGGTGACAGGCGACCTGCGGCGCGACCTGTTCCAGTACCTGATCGGCCATTCGCCGACGTATTACTCGGAGAAGCAGCCCGGCACGCTCGCGAGCCGCATCACGGCCACGTCGAACGCGGTCTACACGTCCGAGAACACGATGGCGTGGAACGTGCTGCCGCCGTGCATCGCGGTGATGGGCGCGATCCTGATGATCATCGTCGTCAATCCGCTGATGGCCGCCGGCCTGCTCGGCTGTTCGGCCGTGCTGTCCGTCATCCTGTTCAAGCTCGCCGGGCGCGGCTCGGCTCGCCATCATGCGTTCGCGGCGAAAGCCGCCGCGGTCGACGGCGAGCTCGTCGACGTGATCGGCAACATGGGCCTCGTGCGCGCGTTCGGCATGACGCTGCGCGAACAGAAGCGCTTCGGCGCGACGGTCAAGGCCGAGATGGACGCGCGCCAGCAAAGCCTGCTCTATCTCGAAAAGCTGCGCCTCTTGCACGCGGTGATCACCGCGATGCTGTCGGCCGGCCTGCTCGGCTGGGCGCTGTGGCTGTGGGACCAGGGCCGCGCAACGTCGGGCGACATCGTGCTCGTCAGTTCGCTCGGCTTCACGATCCTGCACGGCACGCGTGACCTCGCGGTCGCGCTCGTCGACGTCACGCAGCACGTCGCACGCCTCTCCGAGGCCGTGAAGACCCTGCTCGAACCGCACGGGATGCCGGACCGCTCCGACGCGCAACCGCTGTCGGCCACGGGCGGCCGCGTCGACTTCGAGCGCGTGACGTTCGCGTACCCGCACCGCCGCGCGATCCTCGACCACTTCGACCTCCATATCGAACCGGGCCAGCGCGTCGGCCTGATCGGCAAGTCGGGCGCCGG
Organism: Burkholderia arboris; assembly: GCF_902499125.1. GTDB lineage: Bacteria > Pseudomonadota > Gammaproteobacteria > Burkholderiales > Burkholderiaceae > Burkholderia > Burkholderia arboris. Next base: position 55,093 of record NZ_CABVPX010000005.1, on the reverse strand, counting down.
CAAGTCGACCGTGCTTGCCCTGCTGCAGCGCTTCTACGACACGCAGGACGGCGCCGTGAAGGTCGATGGCCAGGAAGTGAAGACGATCACGCAGGACAGCCTGCGCCATGCGATCGCGCTCGTGCCGCAGGACATCTCGCTGCTGCACCGGACCATCTACGACAACATCGCGTACGGCCGCCCCGAGGCGACCCGCGACGAAGTGCTCGCCGCCGCGCGCGACGCGCGCTGCGCGGAGTTCATCGAGGCCATGCCGGAAGGCTATGACACGATCGTCGGCGATCGCGGCGTCAAGTTGTCCGGCGGCCAGCGCCAGCGCATCGCGATCGCGCGCGCGATCCTGAAGGATGCGCCGATCCTGCTGCTCGACGAAGCGACGTCGGCACTCGACAGCGCGTCCGAGGAAGCGATCCAGAGCGCACTCGACCGCCTGATGGTCGGCCGCACGGTGATCGCGATCGCGCACCGCCTGTCGACGCTGCGCAACTTCGACCGGATCATCGTGATGAGCAACGGCAAGGTGATCGACGACGGCCCGCCCGACGTGCTGCGCAACCGCCCCGGCCTGTATCGCGACCTGCTCGCGAAGCAGCACGGCCGCCATCACGCCGCACCCGACGGCAACACGCCGACCGGAGAGCGCGTCGCCTGACGCGCAGGCATCCAGCCGACAAAAAAGCCGCCGTGCATCACGCACGGCGGCTTTTTTCATTGCACCGGAAGCAGCCGGTCAGACGTGCTGCAGATCGCGCAGGAAATTGTCGCGCCACACCGACACGTTGTTCTCGCGCAGCTGCGCGATCATGTCCGTGTAGCGCGCGCGCCGCTCGGCGAGCGGCATCGTCAGCGCCTGCGACAGCGCATCGGCCATCCCGTCGATGTCGATCGGATTGACGATCAGCGCGCCCGTCAGCTCGCGCGCGGCGCCCGCGAAACGCGACAGCACGAGCACGCCCGGATCGTCCGGATTCTGCGCGGACACGTATTCCTTCGCGACGAGGTTCATCCCGTCGCGCAGCGGCGTCACGAACCCCACGCGCGCAAGCCGGTACAGCGCCGCCAGCACCTGGCGGTCGTACTGGCGGTGAATGTAGAGGATCGGCGCCCAGTCGAGCTCCGCGTAGCGCCCGTTGATGCGCCCCGACTCCGCTTCGAGCTGCAGGCGGATGTCCTGGTACGCACGCAGGTCCGCGCGCGTCGATGGCGCGATCTGCAGGAACGACACGCGGTTGCGGATCGACGCCTGGTGCTCGAGCAGCTTCTCGAATGCGCGGAAGCGCTCGACGAGCCCCTTCGAGTAATCGAGCCGGTCGACGCTCATGATCAGCTGCCGCCCGCGCAGCGACGTCGCGAGCGTGCGCACGGCCTTGCCATGCTCGCCCGCCTGCGCGAGCGACGCGATTTCGTCCGGATACACGCCGATCGGATAGGCGGCCGCGCACAGCGTCTGGCCGAACGCGCGCACGCGCACCGTGTGCCCGTCGCGCTCGGCCTCGCCGCCCGCCTCGAACTCGACGTAGTCGCAGAACGCGCGTAGATCGGGCTCGGTCTGGAAGCCGAGCAGATCGAACGCGCACAGCGACTCGACGAGCTCGCGGTGCGGCGGTACGTTGACGAGCACCTGCGCGGCCGGAAACGGGATGTGCAGGAAAAAGCCGATGCGGTTCTTCACGCCGGCATCGCGCAGCGCGCGCGCGAACGGGATCAGGTGATAGTCGTGCACCCAGATCACGTCGTCGTCCTGCAGCAGCGGTACGAGCTGCTGCGCGAGCCACACGTTGACGCGACGGTAGCCGTCGAATTCGTGCCGGTCGTACTGGATCAGGTCCGCGCGGTAATGGAACGCAGGCCACAGCGTCGCATTCGAGAAACCGCGGTAATACTGGTCGTAATCGCGGCGCGACAGCCCGACGGTCGCGAACGTCACGGGCCCGCGCTCCTCGACGCGGATCTGCGGCTGCGGCGCACCGGACGCGACCACTTCGCCGCTCCAGCCGAACCACATGCCGCCCGTCTCCTTCAGTGCGTCGTAGACGCCGATCGCGAGACCGCCCGCCGCCGGTTCGCCTTCCGAAATCGGCGCGACGCGGTTTGAAACGATGATGAGCCGGCTCATGCGTGCGGCTGCCCCGCGCCGAGCCAGCGCGCGATCTGCTCATGCAGCGCGTCGACCGAATCGAGCCGCGTACGGGCCGACGTCTCGCCGGCGCCGACCTTGATCGACAGGCCGCCGCGCGCATTGACCACCGCGAAGCCCTTCTCGTCGGTCAGGTCGTCGCCCGCGAACAGCGGCACGCGCCCCGCAAAGGGCGGCTCGTCGAGGAACGCGGCCAGCGCGCGCCCCTTGTCGACGCCCTTCGGCTTGATCTCGAACACCATCTTGCCGGGCTGCAGCACGTACGCATCGGCATAGTCGGCGACGAGACGCTCGGCCGCTTCGCGCGCCACGGCCTCGCGCTCCGGCGCATTGCGAAAGTGCAGCGCGACGGCCGCGCCCTTGATTTCGAGGAGCATGCCCGGATGACGGTCGACGACGCCCGCAAGCTCGCGCTCGATGCGCAAGAGGCGTTCGTCGTTGAAGCCGATACGCTGCGTGTCGCCGTTCGCATCGCGGCGCTCCGCGCCGTGCAGGCCCGCGATCGGCAGATCGGGCATCTTCAGGAACGTGTCGAGGTTGTCGATCCCGCGTCCGGACACGACTGCGACCGCGCCGTGCGAGCGGCGGCGCAGCTCGTCGAGCAGCGTCAGCAGCGACGACGGAACGTGAATGCTGTCGGGGGTCGGCGCCAGTTCGACGAGCGTGCCGTCGAAGTCGAAGAAGAACGCGGTATCGGTCAGGGACAGGGAAGCCGGAACGGATTGCATCGATTCGATAGTCTGGGGGTCGGCCGGCAAACGCAGGCCGCCACTGCGCGAATGGAATTGTGCGCATCTTACCGCGCCTGCGCACCGAGATGGGCGAAACCGGTGCATTGCCAGCCTCACGCGCCCCGTTGCGTCAACTGCGACATATTGCCCCGCTCGCGCGCCCCGTACGGGTTTCGAAAGGACGCGGACGGACGAATTGCGCTACAGTCGCAACCGCCTGCCGCGCGACGCATGGCATCGCGCCGGCCGGCCACCTTTCCGTCCGATCGAGCCCCAGGATGTCGTCTGCCCGTCCCGCGCCGCACCGGCGCTTGTCCCGCCTCATCCACACGGCCGCGGCCGTCGCCGCCGCCGTGGCGCTCGCCGCGTGCACGCACGACGAGCCGCGCTGGAACCTGACCAACGTCACCGGCCACCTGCCCGACCTGTCGTTCACGCTGACGGGCGGCGACGGCCATCCCGTCGACGCCGACGCGTTCCACGGCCGCATCGCGCTTGTCTACTTCGGTTACACGCACTGCCCCGATGTCTGCCCCGAAACAATGGCGCGGCTGATGGAAGTGCTCGCCAAGCTCGGCCCGCGGGCCGATGACGTGCGCATCCTGTTCGTGTCGGTCGATCCCGCGCGCGACACGCCGCAGATGATGCAGTCGTACGTCGCCGCGTTCGACGCCGCGCATGCGCGCGGGCTGACCGGCACCGACGGCCAGATCGAATCGCTCGCGAAACGCTATCGCGTCGCGTATCAGATGGAACAGCGCGATCCGTCCGGCGGCTACGAAGTCACGCACAGCTCGGCCGTCTACATCTTCGACGCAACCGGCCGCGCGCGCCTGCTCGCGACCGATCGCGATTCGCCCGACGCCATCGCCGCCGATGTGCGCCGGATCATCGACACCGCCTCCCACACCTGAATTCCGACATGAACACGAAGACGACTCTCAAGACGTTCGCCCTCCTCGCCGCGCTGTGCGTCGGCGCCCACGCGTATGCCGCCGGCGCGATCACCGCGCAGGGCGCATGGGTGCGCTGGCTGCCGAACAAGCTGCCCGCGGGCGGCTACGTGACGCTCGTGAACACGAGCGACAAGCCGGTCGACCTCGTCGACGTCGACAGCCCCGACTACGGGATGGCGATGCTGCACCAGACCGTGTCGAACGGTTCGACGCAGAAGATGGAAATGGTCGACAAGCTGACGATCCCCGCACGCGGCAAGGTCGACATCGCGCCGGGCGGCTATCACTTCATGCTCGAGGAACCGAAGCACGCGATCAAGCCGGGCGACACCGTGCACCTGCGCCTGAAATTCTCCGACGGCGAAACGGTCGACGCACCGTTCGCCGTGAAGTCGCCGGCCCAGACGAAGTGATCCGCGCGCGATGAACCTCCTGTACTGGCTCGATCCGTGGGAACCGTCGCCGACGGTCGTCATCGCGGTGCTGACCGCCGCCGTGCTGTTCGCGCGCGGCGTGAAGAAGGCGAAGGTGACGCCGCTGCGGCAGTTCTCGTTCTGGTTCGGGCTGACGGCGCTCTATATCGCACTGCATACGCGGCTCGACTATTTCTTCGAGCACGAGTTCTTCCTGCACCGCGCGCAGCATCTCGTGCTGCATCACCTCGGGCCGTTCTTCATCGCGCTGTCGTATCCGGGCGCGGCGATCCGCGCGGGCATCCCGTTCAGCTGGCGGCAGCGCTTCGCGCGCCCCGCGCTCGCGTGGGCGCCCGTGCGCGCGACCCTCGACGTCGTGTTCCATCCCGTCGTCGCGGTCGTGCTGTTCGTCGGGCTGATCTATTTCTGGCTGCTGTCGCCGATCCACTTCATCGCGATGCTCGACTGGCGTCTCTATCGCGTGATGAACTGGAGCATGGTGATCGACGGGCTGCTGTTCTGGTGGCTCGTCGTCGATCCGCGGCCGGCGCCGCCCGCGCGGCTGTCGCCGGGCCGCCGGATCCTGATCGTCGTCGCGGCGATCCCGCCGCAGATCGCGCTCGGCGCGCTGATCTTCTTTACGCCGCACGAGCTGTATCCGATCTACTCGATCTGCGGCCGCGCGTTCACGTGGCTGAGCCCGCTGCGCGATCAGCAGATCGGCGGGCTGCTGCTGTGGATCCCGGGCTCGATGATGAGCGTGATCGGCGCGCTGATCGCGCTGCGGCACTGGCTGCGGCTGTCCGCGCGCGGACGCCTGATCGGCGAACGTGCGGTGCAGCGCGCGGACAAGCCGCCGGTACCGCACGCCGCGCACTGAGCGCTGCGCGGCGCGGCGCGCGTCATGCGCGCGCGCTGCTCATCCACACGTGCGGGATGCCGTCCTCGTCGTGCACGTCCGAACTCGGCGTGAAGCCGAATGCGCCGTAGAAACGCTGCAAGTGAGCCTGCGCATGCAGGCTCACCGGCGTATCCGGCCACTGCGCGCGGATATGCTCCAGCGCGCGCGACAGCAGCCCGTTGCCGAGGCCCGCACCGCGGAACACGGCGGTCGTCAGCACGCGGCCGATCCGCACGTCGGTGTTTTGCGCGTCGGGCAGCAGCACGCGCAGATAGCCGGCCAGGCGGCCGGCCGGATCGAATGCGGCCAGGTGCCACGCGGCCTGGTCCGCGTCGTCGATGTCGCGATACACGCAGTTCTGCTCGACGACGAACACGGCGCTGCGCGCTTCGAGGATCGAATAGACTTCGCGCGCCGTCAGCGCGTCGAAGGATTTCCAGCGCCAGTCGAGATCGGCGGCGCCCGGGGATGCGGCGGATGCGTTCATGTGCGGTCCTGATTCAAGCGCGCCGGCCGGCGCGCGGCAACCGTCGATTATGCCTCGAAGCGCACATCGCGCGCGACCGCCTGCCCGCGCGCGAAAAAAAGGCCCCGCATGGTGCGGGGCCTGTTCGTCATGCCGTCATGACAGTCATGCCGGCATCTGGCCGAAGCGGCCGCCGTTGAAGTCCTCGATCGCGGTGCGGATCTCCGCTTGCGAGTTCATCACGAACGGACCGTAGCCAACGACGGGCTCGTCGATCGGCTCGCCGCTCAGGATCAGCAGCTTCGCGTCGCCGTTCGCTTCGATCTCGACGTCGCTGCCGTCGCGGCCGAGTTGCACGAACTGCGCTTCGCGAGCGACCGTCTCGCCATTCACCTGCACGGTGCCGCTCAGCACGACCACCGCGAGCGTACGCCCTTCGGCGACCGGGAACCGCGCATGGCCGCCTGCCACGAGCCGCACGTCCCACACGTCGATCGGCGTATGCGTACGGGCCGGGCCGCGCCGCCCGTCGAGTTCACCGGCGATGATCCGCGCGCGCCCTGCGCCGTCCGGCAGTTCGACCACCGGGATGTCGGCGTCCAGCAGCGTCTGATAGCCGGGCGCGCCCATCTTGTCCGCGGCGGGCAGGTTCACCCACAGCTGCACCATCTCGAGCGCACCGCCGCGCTTCGTGAACGCCTCCGAGTGGAATTCCTCGTGCAGGATCCCGCTCGCGGCCGTCATCCACTGCACGTCGCCCGGGCCGATCACGCCGCCCGCGCCGGTCGAGTCGCGGTGCGCGACTTCGCCGTCATAGACGATCGTCACCGTTTCGAACCCGCGGTGCGGATGCTGGCCGACTCCGCGCGGTGCCGTCGCCGGCTCGAACGTCGCGGGGCCGGCGTAGTCGAGCAGCAGGAACGGGCTCAGGTGCGTGCCGTGAGACTGGTAGCTGAACATCGAACGCACCGGGAAACCGTCGCCGACCCAATGGCCGCGCGGCGCACTGTACACACCCTGGATCTTCTTCATTGCCCTTCTCCAAATTGCGGCGAAACACGTGTTTCGCATCCATGAGTAGCAATATAGAGGTGGAACGATCGATCCGGTAGACTGCCGAAATCGCACTCAGCGTTCTATTTCATGAACGATAAAGCACGGGATCTGAACGATCTCTATTATTTCGTGCAGGTCGTCGAACACGGCGGCTTCGCGCCGGCCGGGCGTGCGCTCGACATGCCGAAATCGAAGCTGAGCCGCCGTATCGCGCTGCTCGAGGCCCGGCTCGGGATGCGGCTGATCCAGCGTTCGACGCGCCGTTTCACGGTCACCGACGTCGGCCAGACGTACTACGCACATTGCCGCGCGATGCTCGTCGAGGCCGATGCGGCCGACGAGGCGATCGCGCTGCTGCACGAGGAGCCGCGCGGCATCGTGCGCGTCAGTTGCCCGATCGTGCTGCTCGATTCGCTGGTCGGCACGATGATCGCCGCGTTCATGGCCGCATGCCCGCGCGTCGAGATCCACCTCGAAGCGACCAACCGGCGCGTCGACGTGGTCGGTGAAGGGATCGACGTTGCAATCCGCGTGCGCCCGCCGCCGCTCGAGGACAGCGATCTCGCGCTGCGCGTGCTCGCCGAACGCGGCCAGTGCCTCGTCGCGAGCCCCGCGCTGCTGCGCGAGCACGGCGCGCCAGCCGTTCCCGCCGATCTCGCACGCGTGCCGAGCCTCGATCACGGCGCGCCGCAGTCCACACACGTATGGCGGCTGCGCGGGCCTGATGGTGCGCACGCGGAAATCCATCACCAGCCGCGCTTCGTGACGGGCGGCATGCTCGCGTTGCGCGCGGCGGCCGTCGCGGGTGTCGGCGTCGTGCAGTTGCCGACGATGATGGTCCGCGACGAGGTCGCACGCGGCGAACTGGTCACGGTGTTGCCGGATTGGGCACCACGTCGCGAGATCGTGCATGCGGTGTTCGCGTCGCGCCGGGGGCTGCTGCCCGCGGTGCGCGCGCTGCTCGACTTCCTGGCGGAGCGGTTTGCCGAACTCGACCCCGACTGAGCGCTGCAGGCCGCGCGCGCGTGCCGTAGACTGCGGTACGCGCCACGCGCATTTTCACAACCCTGATCGCTTTCCCGTCATGTTCACGCTGTCCAACGACCCCAACGCCTCCAAGGCCGATCAATACGCGACGCTCGTCGAGCAGGCACGCGCCCTCGTCGAGTCCGAACGCGACCTGACGGCAAACGCCGCGAATTTCTCCGCGCTCGTCTATCACTCGCTCGATCGCCTCAACTGGGCCGGCTTCTACTTCTTCGACGGCACCGAACTCGTGGTCGGGCCGTTCCAGGGCAAGCCCGCGTGCGTGCGGATCGCGCTCGGCAAGGGCGTGTGCGGCACGGCCGCGCAGACGCGCGAGACGCAGGTCGTGCGCGACGTGCACGATTTCCCGGGCCACATCGCATGCGACGCGGCATCGGAATCGGAAATCGTCGTACCGCTGGTGGCCGGCGACGGCACGCTGATCGGCGTGTGGGATGTCGACAGCCCGGTCGCCGCGCGCTTCGACGACGAGGACCGCAAAGGGATGGAAGCGCTGTGCCGCGTGTTCGTCGAACACGCGTGGCAGAAGGCGCGCGGCTGAACGGCCGTTACGCGTCGCGCGGCGGGATGCTGCGCAACCTCAAACGAAACGGGCCCCTCGAAGGGGCCCGTTTCGTTGCAGCGCTGCGCCGTCAGGCCGCGTGCGTGCCTGAAAGCGCCGCGAACGCCTGCGGCTTCGCATCCTCGGTCAGCACCTCGAAGCCCGTTTCCGTCACCACGACCATGTGCTCCCATTGCGCGGACAGCGAATGGTCCTTCGTGACGACCGTCCAGCCGTCGCCCAGCACGCGCGTGTCGCGCTTGCCCGCATTGAGCATCGGCTCGATCGTGAAGATCATCCCCGGCCGCAGCGGCACGCCGGTGCCCGGGCGGCCGTAGTGCAGCACCTGCGGCTCGTCGTGATAGACGTCGCCAATGCCGTGCCCGCAGTACTCGCGCACCACGCTGAACCCTTCGCGATGCGCGACCTGCTGGATCGCGTAGCCGACATCGCCCAGTGTCGCGCCCGGACGCACCGCGCGGATGCCCGCGTGCATCGCCTCGTAGGTCGCCGCGACGAGCCGCCGCGCGAGTTCGTTCGGCTCGCCGACGAAATACATGCGGCTCGTATCGCCGAACCAGCCGTCCTTGATCACCGCGATGTCGAGGTTCACGATGTCGCCGTCGCGCATCGGCCGCGACGTCGGAATGCCGTGACAGACCACGTGGTTGACCGACGTGCACAGTGTCTTCGGATAGCCGTGATACCCGATGTTCGCCGGAATCGCGCCGAGTTCGTCGACGATGTATTCACGGCAGCGCGCGTCCAGCTCGTCGGTCGTGACGCCCGGCTTCACGTGCTCGGTGATCATCGTCAGCACCTGCGACGCGAGCTTCGCGGCTTCGCGCGACTTGGCGATTTCCGCGGCGCCGCGGATCGGAATTTCTCGCTTCGCCATTACGCCACCTGCTCGATGTGCTGCGCGACCGGTTCAGCCGGTCCCACGTCACCGCCCCGCGCTTCGGCCTCGATCAGCATCTTGCAGATGTCGCCGTAGGACAGCGCCGGGTTGAGTTCCGCCAGCATTCCGACACGCAGCCAGTGCTCGGCCTGCGCGTTGATCGAACGGCTCAGCGCCGTGCTCGTCGAGCGCAGCCGTTCATGCATGTGCTCGGAAATCTTGATGATGCCCATATATCCCCAATTAAACGAAACGTAGCTGTTTCGTATATTACGCTGCGTACGCCTGCCGGGCAAGCCGTCCGATTTCCGCCCCCCTTCGCCGGTCGCGGCAAATGCCGTTGACATCGGATTCCAGTTTGCTGGAAAATAAATCCATCATGAAAGAAACAGCGATCACCACGGCCGACGACACCGGCATCAACGAGCGCATTGCCCGACGCGTGCGCGACCTGCGCACCGTTCGAGGCTACACGCTCGATGCGCTGGCCGCGCGCTCCGGCGTCAGCCGTTCGATGATCTCGCTCATCGAACGCGCGTCGGCCAGCCCGACAGCCGTCGTGCTCGACAAGCTCGCGGCCGGCCTCGGCGTCTCGCTGGCCGGGCTGTTCGGCGGCGACCAGGACGACGCGCCCGCGCAGCCGCTGGCCCGGCGCGCGCAGCAGGCCGAATGGCGCGATCCGGCGTCCGGCTATGTGCGGCGCAACCTCTCTCCGGCCGGCTGGCCGTCGCCGATTCAGCTCGTCGAGGTCGATTTCCCGCCCGGCGCGCGCGTCGCATACGACAGTGGCGGGCGCGAAAGCGCGCTGCACCAGCAGGTATGGATCATCAGCGGCCGCGTCGACGTCACGTTCGGCGATGCGCTTCACGAACTTCACGAAGGCGACTGTCTGGCCATGCGGCTCGACCAGCCGCTGATCTTCAGCAACCCGTCGTCGCATGCCGCGCGCTATGTCGTCGTGATCTGCGATGCATCCGCCGCCGCCGGCGTGCGGAGCGCGTGATGCGCACCGCGTGTGCGCAATCGGTTTAGAGCCAACAGGAAGGAGCCCGTATGAATTCCCCGAAACAGCGCGACGACGTGCGCCTGATCGATTGCAGCGAGGCCGAGCATGCAGCGGCCATCCTCGAGATCCTGAACGACGCGATCGCGAACTCGACCGCGCTGTACGACTACCGGCCTCGCCCGCCGGAAGCGATGGTCTCGTGGTTCGCGACGAAGCGCGCGGGCGGGTTTCCGGTCATCGGCGCCGTCGACGAATCGGGCACGCTGCTCGGCTTCGCGAGCTGGGGCACGTTCCGCGCGTTCCCCGCGTACAAGTACACGGTGGAACACAGCGTCTACGTGCGCGGCGACCAGCGCGGCCGCGGGCTCGGCGAACTGCTGCTGCGCGAAGTGGTCCGGCGTGCGCGCGAAGCGCAGGTGCACGTGCTGGTGGGCTGCATCGATGCGACCAATACCGGAAGCATCGCGCTGCATACGAAGCTGGGATTCGTGCACTCGGGCACGATCACGGAGGCGGGATTCAAGTTCGGCCGCTGGCTCGATGCGGCGTTCTATCAGCTGAAGCTCGAGACGCCGGCGCAGCCGGTGGATGGTTGATCAGGCGTCGCCACGACATCTGAGACACCATGTGGCCGACACGTCATTCGAGCCGCGTGCGTCGAAAAAGGGCCCGCACAAAGCGGGCTTTTTTGCTCAGTACGCTACGAACGCATCCGCCATTCTCGAACCAGCGTTCCGCAGCCGCCGTCAGCGCACCGCCGATCCCGCCTCCTCTGCAGCGCGCGTCGGCGACCATGCTCGTGATGCGCCCGAGATTACCGTTCGCATGAAAGAGCGGGAGGATGGGCAGGCTGATGCCGCCGACGAACTCGTCATCCACGGTCGCCACGTAAATCCGGTCGCATGGACTGCCGGCCAACGCGTGCAGCTTTTCGTGATTCAGCGCGAGCGTCGCTTCATATCCGGGCTGATGCAGCAGCATCGCGATTTCAACGCAATCAGACAGCCGCGTTTCCCTCGTTGCGAGTTCCCGGGAAATTCATTGCGATTCCCCCGGCAACGCTCGCCCGCCCTTTCGATCGTGGGTCGCGGATATATGCGGCTTGACGCCGCCAATCCAGCAAAACATCGCGAAGTACGGGAGATGGTGGTACGTCATCGATCACCTCGACGTCTCGGGCAGGCTTCGAAAGCCCGGGCATCGTGCAAGGCTACCGCATGTGCCCGCCGGCCCCTCTCCGCAACGTACGCAGAAAAAAGAAAAGCCCCGCCGAAGCGGGGCTTTTCTTTTCTTGCTGGAGGCGCGAGCCGGAGTCGAACCGGCCTAAACGGCTTTGCAGGCCATCATAAATATATAAGTATCAATACCTTAACGATATTAACCATTCAATTCAGCCACCTGACGGTGGCCACCCGGATATGGCCGCAATTGAACACGTCCGCTCACGCGGCCCCTCGATCCCGGATGCAGCAGTAGGGCCCGCACCTCTCGCCGACACTCCTTCAACTACGGCGTGGCGGGGCTGACTTTGATTGCGGGTTGTGGTGGCCACGGCTGGTAGAAGTCAGTTCGCTCAAGCACGCCTGCTCGCCATTTGAAGGTTGGAACAGAGAAATCTGCATAGATCAGCAACCTCGCCCTCGGGTCGAGCACATGTCTGACCCACGAGTCAGGCTGAGGCATGTTATCGCGATAGATGTCGATTGAGATGTAGACCGGCACCCCCCAATGATTGCGCACATAGCTAAGCGGAATATTGTCGACGCCCGTCTCCTGCTCAACTGCTAGGTGATCTAATGCCTTCAGGGTGTCGCTTTCCGGCGACTTGACTGCAGTCACAAGTTCAATTGAACCCGTATCCGTGCCGGCCAGCCACACCACCAAGTCGGTCGCGTCGTGATTGTTCACATCCAGATCCACGGACTGGACCTGACCGCTCGTTAACGTTCGCTTGACTGTGGCACGCATGGCCCTATCACTAGCGTTCTTGAGCTTGAAGTATCGCTTGTCGTACCAAAGTGAAACATCGTTTATGGGGTCCTGCATGCACCAGCCAGGCGGCAAGCCGTTCGGCCAGACGGTTCCCCCCATATTGCAGACGTGAGCCATAGTTCTTCTCCTCATTGGTTCCAGGTCCACTGCAGTAGATGTCTGGGCGTTGGACAGTGACTCGAAGCTCACCTGATTCCGTTTACTCCCGTATTTTTGATGCGGCTCTACGTACAGAGGTTAGCTCATAGAAGATGCACTGCAAGCCTCCCCGACCTAGTGTTTTCGTGGAGCAGCCTCCGTATGGGCCACTGATAAACCCGAACATCCGCGGTAATATTTCACCCTATAGTTCAGGGGACGGAATGATAAGCGCAAGGCTTGTCCAGCAAGGCTCACACTTCCTGCTGTAGCAAATCCGCACCAGATAAACCTGCCCGTATCCGTACTCTTCTTATGGACACGGGACTGGGGTAGCTGGTCACCTCCAACTTAGCTCGCCATCGTTAGCCACTTCCCTTAATCGTCCAGCCACAGACTCACAATCATGACAATTTTTATCCAGACGTTACGACCTGTGTCCGCTGCTATATACTAGAAATATAGACACACCCTCGACTCAGTCGAATTTTAATAAGAAACATTAAACCCTAAATTTATATAAAATATGTCAACATCAAATTTCATATCCCGGACCAACAACTTACCAGCCACCCATCCACTTTATCGGTCATGGGCAACAGCATACAACGAGAGCGACGTAAGAGTAATAATCAAAAATTATGAAAAAATTGACGATTTTTTGCAGCAACGAGGAATAGAACCTCAGAAAAACGCAAGATACAGCACGCAACGCACAATAATGCAAGAATTTCTCAATACAACATCCATCCCGACCGAGGAATCATTTCAGTCATTCACAAGATCCGCCATTGATCTATCAATGATATGGGCCGTACTATCCACTCACAAAAAATATCAAAAACTCCCCAGAGATATAAGAGTAGCGTTTTTCAAAGACCCAATTAATCCAATCAACAACATCAATTCAGCAGGTCGCGACAAGCTTTTTGAATATTATGTAGGCGCTCGATTTAACGCAGCCGGATGCAGCATCAGATACGACGAACCTGATGTAATATGCAATTATAAAAATATCGAATTCGGCGTGGCGGCCAAACGCTTTAGAGTAGAAAATTTACAACAACACATCAAAAAGGCACGCAATCAAATAGAAAAATCTGGATTGCCAGGCGTGATAGCTCTCGATGTTACCCCAAGCAGCCCCTTCACCGAACATCCATACTTCGAGACCCCTGACCACTTCAGACATGCTGCAGACAAATGGCTTTTCGATGTATTTCACTCACAAGTAAACAAATACGGCGATCAGTGGAAATTAGACGGAATTAAAACTCCAATAATTATTTGCTTCTTACAAAGCATATTTGCCATAGAAGATGGTACCCTTGCATTTTTTGCAAAAAAATACATACTCAATATCAATCCCAAAAGAGAACCATCCAAAACCGAAGCCATTCAAATTAGAATCATCCAAGAAGCCGTTGAGTCGCTTAGAAGAACCCTACCAGAAGCAGACCACGCCACGTGACTCACTTAATTCGCCGCCTGACATGCCCTAGCATGTGGGGCCGCTACGTGAGGTGCTTAAATAAGACCAGCGCCGGCAAGTATGTAGTTGCGTGACGAAATGCACCTGTTCTAACGTCTTTGAGAACACTCAGCTTCGTGTTTTTCGCATCGCACCCAAGCCGAACAGAACACCGGCCCCAGATGTATATGGTACGTGGTCATTCAAAAATCAGCGATACACTCAGCACGGCACCCGGCCAATGACACCGCCACCTGACTGCGTACACCAACGCTGCACCCCTTGCTGCTGTTGCGGCGCCGAGTATGACGATCCCTTCGGCGCATTGATGGCCCTAGCAATCTCCCTAGAATCTGCCTGTCGCTTTTGCTCAAACTCAGCGGTCTGCGCATCCTCCACCTGCTTCGTCATGGCAACCAGCCGTGCATACTTGGGGTCGCGAGCGTCTTGGAAGGGCGGCAACGGCGGCGTAACCGGCATGGACGGCGAAATGGCACCCCGGTATCGGGGGATCGACATCTTCGAGGTCTTCCCCCAAAGCGCCGCCGTACCGATATCCCACATCGCCACCTTCATCCCGAGCATGTGCTCGTAGTCGCGATCGACGTCGGCGATCGTCGGCGTTCCTGCCGGCGCGGGAAGCGGCTGCAGCGCGGGCGGGAGGGCCTGCATCGAGGGATACACCAGTTGCACATAACTTACGGCAGCCAGCGAGTATTGATACAGCACGCCCTGATAAGCCTCCAGTATTCGAGCACGGCTATCGGATTTGGCATTCGAAGCAAAAGCGATGAACGACGTCAGCGTTTGTGTGTAGCGGGCATTCGCGTCTTTCTGAGCGGCAACAAGCTGTGGTTGCGGGTATGAGGAATTTGTCGGTCCCACAACACATCCTGCAAGGGCACCTACGACGGACATAGCGATCCCCATCGTTCGAAACGTCATCCGAATTTGGCGCGACATGAAAGCTCCCTTCAGGAATATCACGAAATATTTGCCCGGTCCGGGCGCGGAAGATAATAGGGACCGGTCTAGTTATATGTCAACCGCACCTAGGGCGCGCCCGTCCGCTTCACATCTCGTCATCGCCGGTATCCGAGCCGGGGTGATCGAACTTTGCCGGGCAACCAACATGGCGCACACCTACGTGACGTTAGCCAGATCTAGCGCTTGCGCCATTGGGTCAAGGAACCCAATACTGCAGCTTCGAGACCTTGTCGAGCAATTCATCAGCACGATCCCTGAGCTTCAGGTAGTTGTAACGCTCTGCCGAACTGCGAATCGCCTGAAGTCTCGCGCGCCAATACGCGGGATCGCCGATGACCGTACCGAGTGGAAACTCTTGGCGCTTCTCACAGAGAGTATCAACGGCATTTTTTACATGTGCCAGCTCTTGTTCAATACTGACAAAACGATCATCCATGCGCTCCCCCTTTTTATTTCTTCTTGATGCTGTCGGGACTCATCGGCAACACTACTGGTTCAGCTGAGCTGTTAGATTACTGTTTCATACAGCGCTTGCCACGCTTGCGGTGACAGGTTACCGTCATCCGTCGCACGGATCTATCCCCGCACCTCGCTCACGGCCAACAAATACTAAAAAATGTTCGAGTGTCAGTTTTTATGAGCAGCCAAGAAAGCGAAGTTGTCTCCGTCAAAGAACGCGCAACGATTGTGTGCTTCCGGGGTGAACGAGTTCTGCTGGTCGCCCGCGCTGCATCGCGATGGGCGTTACCCGGCGGCACAATTAAGGCTGGCGAAACCCCACTGGATGCGGCGTGCCGGGAGCTTTGGGAAGAGACAGGGCTGGTTGACTTAGACCTCACCTACGCGATGCACTTCGGCGGCCTCTCGAAGTTGCATCACGTGTTTGTGGGAGAGCTTGGAGCCGACCTGAAGCCGCAAGCAAGTAACGAAATTGCACGCTGCAAATTCTTCCGTCATGACGCAATCGCCAGATTGCGGGCGAGCATTCCTACGAAGAAAATCATTGAGTTGGCCTACAGTAGCGACTGGCGTACGTAGCCTAGATTCATGTCGCAATTCGACCGCACGTCCTATACTTTCGCGTGCATGATGTCGAGCGTCGCCCAACCCGCAGTGAGGCTCAATATGACCAGCGCGTACACCTATCGTGGATATGCGATCGACGTTCGCTGCGAACACAAGATCGATGCGTCGACTGACGAGATCTCACGTGGCTTCGTTGCCATCGTCCACATCCGTTCAGCCAACGTGCCGTCGCTACTTCTTGCACCGATTCGCTTAGCCGGCGATCATGGCAAGCTGTTTTCCGACTGCCTCGATGCATTGCATGCTGGCCGCGCGGCAGGCGAAATAATCGTGGACGACCTCCTCGTTGATGCCAGCGTCAACACTCACCGCGGGCGTTGACGCCGCAATTCGTGAATCGCGTAAACAACAAGGAAAATTCCCATCATCGCTACGCCGGAAGCGACAAAGTCATTCAGCACACCGGCGCTGTGTAAGAGCTTGGGAAAGAAGCCCATGCTGAGTCCGACCACCGCCAGAATTAGGCCGGCGATGACGCCCCAGAGAGGCCCTGCGTTGTCATTGTTTGCGAATTTCATATGCCCACCTGATGTCCATCCCCGAGGCATTTTGAATATAGTCGATCCATCACGGGGCATCAGCAGAGTTGCTGTGACGGACGCCCCCCGTGTGCAAAAAGCCCCGCCCTCGGGGGAATACTGAGGACGGGGAAGAGAAACGGACACCTCTGGCACGAGGCGGGTCCAAATGGGTTATCGGTTACATCGCAACAAACTTGAGCCGCAGCCCTCGGGAAATTGTTCCAGCACTCACGGATTCTGCTCCGACCGTCGACATAGCCCTCTTCCAGCCAGTCGAGATGTCCACCATTCAACGACTACCGTCTGACGGTAAACCTCGCACCGGTGCATCAGAGCCACTTTGAACTTGCCCAGCCAAAGCAACTTTTCCCGCCCCAACGACTCCTGTCACAGTCAAACAGTGGCCTGAAAGGAGGTAACCTTGTTTCGGCCGGTTGCCTTCGCGTAGTACAACGCCTCGTCGGCCGCCTTGATTACCGTATCGGGCTCACCGTCCTGATCCGGCGTCCAGCTCGCCAAGCCGATACTGGCAGTCACTCGCCCGTATTCGCTTCCGGTATGCTCAAGCGCTAGTTCGCTGATCGCCGCGCGTATTCGTTCGGCAGTCTGAGCTGCCCCCGTCTGCGACGTGTCAGGAAGCAGCACGACGAACTCCTCTCCGCCGTAACGAGCCGCCGTATCGATCGGTTGACGGATGTTCTCGCCGATGCAGCGCGCGACTGCAGCCAGTGCGTCGTCCCCTGCCTGGTGACCGTAGGTATCGTTGTAGGCTTTGAAGCGATCGACATCGACAAACAGCAATGAGAAAACAGAACTGGCTCGCCGTGCACGACGCCATTCCCGGTCCAGAACTTCCCCAAAGCTGCGGCGATTGTTAAGGCCGGTGAGCCCGTCGGTGCGTGCCAGCAATTCAAGCTCGGATTCCGCGCGCATCCGACGCCGAAATTGCGCGCTAAGAAACACTGATAGCGCAATGAAGGCAGCACCGAATATCGCCACTAGCAGACCGATCGTCTCGGCACGGCGTCGCCACGCTGCATAAATGTCCTGCTCAGCCTCTGCGACCATGATAATCAGTGGCAGATTCGGCAAATTCTTGAAGTAGTAGAGGCGGCGCACGCCGTCGATCGACGCCGTCTCCGAGAACGATCCCTCAAGGGCGCTCCGAAAGCGCCGAAAAGTCGCGGCTTTGCTGATGTCGCGCCCGATGGTACGGACATCGTACGGCTGCCGCATGACCATGATGCCGTCCTTGCCAATCAGCGAGATCGAGCCATGCTGTCCCAATGACAGGCCCGCGAACAGCTTATGGAAATACTCGAGGTTGATCGCGATCAGCGCGACACCGGCAAACGAGCCATCCGAATTCGATATGCGCCGCGACAGCGCAATGCTGAGCATGCCGGCGCGCAGGCGCGACACAAATGGATCGCTGACATAGAGCCCCACGTTTGGATTGTCGCGGTGGACGGTAAAGTATTTGCGATCGGCGAAATTACCCTTACGCGGCACGTCGCTGGCCGAATCCAGAACGATATTTCCGTCGGCATCGAGCACCAGCTGCGAGCCGATAAATTGCGCCATCATTGCATTGTCAAACAGCACGCCCCGCCGCAGTGCGGGCGCCGCTGCCATCACGTCAGGCCGTTGCAAACCTTGAATCAACGCCTGTAAGGACAGGTCGTAGAGTTCGAAGTTGCGCTCAATGTCGCGCTCGGCCATCAGGCCGAGATTGCGCGAGGTTTCGCTGGCTCGCTCTAGTGCATCGTGACGACTTTGGAACAGCTGCAGCACGCACAGGCCCATTAGCGAGCACGCGATCACGATACCGACCGCCACAATGAAATAAGGCGCTGCCGTCCGGGGTTGCATTGATCTCCTCGCTTCTAATTGTGCACGCCCTAGCCAGACGTGGTTTTCGCATACTAAATCGGCCCGGCACATTGGCAATGTGCAGCACCAACTAACCGAAAACTGGGGCCGTTAGGGTCAATCGAACGTGAAAGGTCGACAAACCACTACTAATCGTCCGCCGAGCCGGAACTATTAGATCACACGAAAAACTCGCTTCCGAGCGAAGATGTAGCCCGAGCGGTGGGTCTGCGCCGCCAATCAAGCCCCCCCGCCAGCACCTGCTGACCGATACGTGAGATACCGGCACGGAAGTTCGCGCCGGCATCCACGGTTAGAACAGCCCCACGGGCTGTGCTGCGTCGTCCCAACTGAAGATGATCAGCTCGTTTCGTTCAGTTGCCCTGCCACCTCCACCCACGGTGTACTGAATCGGCACGGTCTCGAAGTGGAACCCATCGAAAACACGCCGAATGTCCGGATGGTCATTCAGGCTTACGATCGCTCGTCCCTTGAGAGAGCGCAACCGCTCGGCCATTTTCTCGTATTCCGCGAATGAGAACGGTACACCATAGCCTTCAGTTTCGTAATACGGCGGATCGAGGTAGAACAACGTGTGCGGCCGGTCATATCGATCAATACAGGCCGCCCAATCCAGGCGCTCGATGAACGCATTCGCAAGCCGCAAGTGAGCAGCTGACAGTTCCTCCTCGATCCGCAGCAGGTTCAGGCCCGGCGGGGTTGTCGTCGCCGTACCGAATGTTTGCCCTTCGATCTTTCCGCCGAAGCAGTTTCTCTGCAGGTAATAGAAGCGCGCCGCACGCTGAATATCGGTGAGCGTTTCCGGTGTGGTCTGCTTAAGCCATTCGAACACCTGGCGACTGGTGAGCGCCCACTTGAACTGCCGCACAAATTCCTCGAGGTGATGCTGCACCACGCGGTACAGGTTGATCAGCTCGCCGTTGACGTCGTTGACTACTTCAACCTTCGCCGGCGGCCGAAGGAAATACAGTGCGGCCCCGCCAGCGAACACTTCGACGTAGCACTCGTGCGCAGGAAAGCGCGGGATCAGATGGTCTGCAAGGCGGCGCTTGCCGCCGATCCACGGAATAATCGGATTTGCCATTGTGAAAGCCGTTTTTAAACTTAGTGTAGAATCCGGCCCGCCTACGTAGGTATGCAGGGCCTTGGCTAATTCACTGGCTCAGACAGTGGAAAGGCGACCGGGAGACGTGTTGCTGCACGTCCTCCGGTCGCCCTGTTTCTTTCGAGACCGCACGGCCCCGATCGCCGCGCTACTGCGGCAAGTTGATTTGCGCGTCGCTGATCAACGCGTCGTAACTACGCTCGCACTGCCGCCCGGCAATACCCCGCTCGTCAGCGATCTTTGCCAGCTCTCCCGCAGCCTCGTCAGTCCGGCCGAACACGTCGGCAAGCAGATCGAGGGCGCCACCGGCTGCCGCGCCTCCGGCCGCAGCTCCGGCACGTCGGGCATCGGCGACGAGTGCGGCAACCTGTTTGCGCAGGCCGTCAGCAGCAGCATCTGCAACAGCAGCGTCAGCGGCCGCCTGATCACGTTCTTTCGCAGCATCGGTTGCGATCTCCTGTTGTGCCGCCAACCGGCGGCGAAACTCGTTACGCTCGTTCGTCAGGTCATCGATCTGCCGTGCCTGGTCCGCTACCTTCGCGGACTGGTCGGCATCGCCATGCCCCTTGAAATAGCCGCAGGCAGCGCCGGTAATGACGCCCGCGACGACGAGCAGCCAGATGCGCGGGGCGATCCATGTCATGCGACCATCTCCCCGCCAGCCGCGCGATACGCCGCCAGCAAATGCTCGATGTCGTTCTCATGCTGGCCGTAGCCGGCCCCCGGCAGACTGGCCCATACGTTCGACACCTTCGCGACCGCCTCGCGAAACCGCCCCGCATCGATCAACGGCAAAGCACCGTGCTCACGGAGCTGCTGAAGCGCGTATCGGTCCTGTGACACCGGCCCGAAGTCGGGCAGCTTCATCTGCGCCTGATAGATCCGCCACCAGCGCGTGAGGATCTGGTAACGGCCCGCCGCTGTCGACGGCACGCGGATCTGTCGGTTGAGCACGTTCGGATGCGCCGCGTAGCTCGCAAACAGCAACGGCCGCGATGCCGTCGCCCCGACCAGCACGTTGTAACCGTCGTCCGACTTCGCGAGCAGCGGCGAGCCGATCTCGCTTACAGCGATGGTATCGAGAAACGCCACCCGGTTCACACCGCCCGCAGCGGACACACTGATTCGAGCCATCGTCACTTCCCCCCAAACACACGCTTCGCATTCCGACGCAGCAGCACTTCGAGGTACTGCGACCCCACAATGCCGAGCGCACTCCCCAGACCGAGCAGCGCAATCGGCGGCAGATCCGGGATCTGCAGCAGCGCGATGCCGGCCACCATCGACGTGGCGGACCCCAACATGGCCCGTCCCGCAACGAGCCGAAACGTCAGTTGCTCCCCGCCCACCAACACCTTTGCGATCCCGATCAATCCACCCATGCCGATCAACTCCAGAATCAATTTTTCGTGGTCTTGCATCGGTTCCCCTTCGCCCGATAAAAAGAAAGGCCGCCCCGGTTGCCCGTGAGCGGCCTGCAAATACAGTGCGTGACGCGTTACTACGGCGCCGGCACCACCAGATTGATTTTCTTGCCCGACTTCTTCTTGTGCCCGACCTTCGCTTTCCCCTTGTTCCCTCCGTTCAAAGTCACGACCGTGATCCACCCGCGCGATGCAAACGTGTGTTCGACCGACTCGATCAGAAACTCGCCGTCTACACCGGTCTTGAACCCCTTCAGCGCGATCGTCTTCTCCGCCGACAGGTCTGCCCGGCCGCGCATCGTCAGCCGGCTCGTCGACGTGTGCCGGTTGAGCGTCGCCATGCGCGACGTCGCACCGGCCTTCGCCGCCTCCGGACTGGCGAACGCATGACGTTCGGTATGCACCGCGGACGCACCTGGCGGCGCATCCGGATTCGGGATCGTCAGGTCGATCTTCTTCC
The DNA here is from genome assembly GCF_902499125.1 of Burkholderia arboris. Classification (GTDB taxonomy): domain Bacteria; phylum Pseudomonadota; class Gammaproteobacteria; order Burkholderiales; family Burkholderiaceae; genus Burkholderia; species Burkholderia arboris. The sequence continues at coordinate 33,861 of NZ_CABVPX010000005.1, read as the reverse complement.
CCGTCTTGCGGTCGTGCACCTTCGTGCGGACGGCCGCAAAGCTCGCGCGGTCCGGGAAATTGATGTCGTAGTCGAGCAAGTCGCCCGGCGAGAGCGTGACGATCGGCAGCGGCTTACCGCTAGCGCTCTTGCCGCCGCCGCGCGGCAGGACGATCAGCTTGCCGGCCTTGACCGTCGCCGTCGCACCGTACTGGCGAGCCACGCGCGTGATGAAGTGCAGATCGCTCTCTCCGAACTGGTCGATGCGCGGCACGACGACGTCGACGTCGCACGCGGCCGACCACTTGTTACGACGCGCAACGTCGCCGACGATGTCGGCCAGCTTCGCGTTCGACCAGCTCCCGTATCGTTGCGTCTTCGACGTCGCGCGCATGTTCGCGGGCTTCCCCCGGATCACGACGCTGGCCGGCGGTCCGCGAAGTCCGACCTCGTCGACGGCGTACTCGCCGAGCATCGACAGCCCCTGCCCCTCCCATCCGATCGACACCTTCAACGTCGCGCCCTTCGGCGGAAACTCGATGCGGCCATCGCGATCGTCGAGTGTGATCGTGCACTCGTCTGCGTCTAGACCGGGTTTGTCCATCGCCCGGATCTCGAGCACGCGATCCTGAATAACCTTCGTCACGTCCGAGCCGTTCGCGACGACCTGAAAAATCGCTTCCATCGCCCCTCACTATGTCCAGAGCTGGACCGACTCGACACGCGGCGCTTCGAGATCCGGCATCAGGATCTCGACACCGGCCGCGAACGGCTGCCGTTGATTCGCCAGCCCCGGATTCGCTTCGTACACGGCCTCGACCGTTCCCTGCAGCCCACCGTAGAAGCGATAGCAAAGCGTGTCGAGCACGTCGCCGTCAGACGTTCTTAAAGTCTTCGCCATAGCGGCCAAACTCCACCGAGAATGTTTGTTTGCGCGGCATGCCGTCCGCGAGCAGCGCGTCCTGCTCCTCCTCGATCGCCTGCAACAGCCAGCGGCCGAGCACTTCGCCATCGCCCGTCGTGAGCTGCACGGGCTTCATCCGGCCGCCGATTGCACGCAGCCGGCTGATCTGCTTTGTGCCCGCCCCAAGCGACGGGAACACGACGCCCGACAGCGTGATCGTCTCGCCCCCCTCGCTGACCGGCTGCAGCGCCTCCTGACGATTCAGACGCTCCTGAGACGCGACGCGATACCGCGTCGCCCGCCGCAGCTTGTCGTGAGCGGCAGTCGACAGGTTGAAGTGGAACGCGTCGCCGGCATCCGTCGTCATCGTCATCAGGTGCGGAGTGCTCGACGACGCTCCGTCGACGAGACCCGACAGCATCGAGCCGACGCCCGTCGACTTGATCACGTCGAGCACCGCCGAGTCTTTCAGGCCAACCGCCGCGTTGAACTGATTCCACGCCCCGCCCAATGCAGACCTCACGCTGTCAGCGGCAGCCCGCACTAGGGGGAAACTCGATCCGTCGACGGCCTTCAGAATCGAGCCGATCGACGCCTGCGTCGCGTTGAAGCTGCGTACGACAGCGCCGACCTGCGGAAACAGATCCGACGCCACCGACAAGGCGCTCGTCGCGCCCGTCAGCAGCTCGGCCGCGCTGCTCAGGTTGCCGGTTGCGAGACGCTGCAGCACGTCGACCGTCGCCATGCTCGCCGCACGGTTCCGATCGAAGATGCGAACCATCTGCCGCACGCGCTCCGTCGCGATTCCCGCCTGCGTTGCTGCTCCCGTGATCTGTCGAATCACGTCCATAGCGCCTCCCTTACATATGCGGCGAGTCGAACATTGCTGTCCGGCTATTCGCCTTGCGTTGCTGCTCCTCCATCATCCGCGTCAACTGCGGACTGACCTGCTGGATGAACTTGTTAGCCATGTCGGCATCGCTCCCTTCGATCTTCACGTTGAAGACCGGCGCGAACGTGTTCGTCTGATCGATGCGCGGCCCGAAGCGAGCGTCTGCCGCCGGACTTTCAGCAGCCTTCGCAGCCTTGGCGACCGCTTCGGCGTTCGCAGGCGTCTCGTCGAGCCTCTGGCCCAGAACCTTGTTCGCGATGGCACTCAATGCCTTGTCGCCCACAAACGTCCCGAGCGCCCCGCCAAGCACACCGACAACGGCCGTTCCAATCGGCCCGCCAATCGAGCCGACCACCGCCCCGACCTTCGCGCCGATCACGCCACCCGCGAGACTGCCGGCAATGCCAGCAAAGCGGCTGGCCTTCCGATCGTTCGTATCCGTGCTCGACGCGACGGCGTACGCCTCGCGTGCGGCCAGTCCGAACTTCAGCACGGTCGCCCCGACAGCCAGCTTCCCGGCATACGGTGCGACCCGACCGAAAATCGCGCGCCCCGCGTTGAAGATCCGGCCGATCCTGCCGAACCGACCAGCGCGAGCAGCTGCACGACGCGCAGCTCGACCCGCTCGTCCACCGCCCATCAGATCGCCAAGCCCGCCACCATCGCCCCCACCGCCGGGCATGTTGACGACGAACACCCGTTGCACACCACCAGCGGCACCGGCCGCCCCGCCGATCGCGTCCAGCGCACGTCCAACAGCGCCACCCGCACCACCGGCACGCCCCGCAGCCCCTCGACCACCACGCGCAAGCACGGTGCCGCGCGCGATATCGAACATCCCGCGACCGATGCTCCAAAGTGCCTTTGCTCCACGCACCGCGAGCACCGTGCCGGCGATGCCGACAACAGCAGCCGTCGCCTTCGGGGCGCTGTCTGCTGCGGACTGGACACTGCTCCCGGCCCCCTTCGCCGCCTCGCCAACGCGATCCGTGATCGGCCGCAACGCGTCGCCAATGCTGCGCATCGCGTCGTCCCATCGCTGTCCGACCTCGCTCCAGATCTGTTTGGACGTCTCCCGACGTGCCTCCAGATCCTTCTGGATCTCGCCGCTCGCCTGCTGCGCGTTTCGCTTCAGGTTCGTATACAGCTCGGCGTTCTGCATGTACGCCGTCAGCGCCGCCTTGACCTGCATGTCGTTGAACAGGTCGCCGGTCTTCATCGTCTCGGCGAACGCGGCCATCTGGGTCTGACGCTTGGCCGGGTCCATTTCGGAATTGAACTGCTTCGCAGCAGCCGCGAGCTGCTTCGCCTTGGCCGGGTCGACACGCTCGATGTATGCGCGGGCGAGCACGAACGACGCCTCCAGCGTCGACCAGCCCTTGCCGATCGCCTCGCGCATCTTTCCCTGATAGTCGACGCCGGCCTTCGCATAGTTGCGTTCGGTCTCGCCGGAGCCGATCTTCGAGAACCAGTTTTTGAGGTTGTTCGCCGCCTCGTCCGAACTGCCAGCCGTCTTCATCTGCACCTGGAGCATCGCCCCGAGCTGCGTCACCGAATCCTGCCCCGTGATGCCGACCTTCTTCATTTCGGCGAGCAGCACCGGGAACCACCGCGCCATGTCGACAGACTCGAACGACCCTTCCTTGCCGAGATACGCGATCGCTTCGAGCGCCTTCGACATCTGCTGCGGGTCGACGATCTCGGCGTTCTGCTGCAATGCTTGGATCATCTTCGCGGTCTCGACCGTCGTCGCACCCTGACCGATCGAGAACTTCGCAACCAGCGGCGCGAAGTTGAGCGCACGATCGAGATCCATGCCGCCTGCAACCATCTGGTTGACGGCGTCGGCCAGCTCGTTGCGGCCGATCCCGTTCGACGCCGCATCGCGCCGGATACGCGAACCCATCGCGGCCTCTTGCTGCGTGCGCGCAATACCTGCCTTGAGCGCGATGTCACGAATGATCGCCTGATAGTTCGCGGCAATCGTCGCCGGCACCGCGACAGCCGCCGTCAACTTCACCGCATCACCGATCACGCCACGCCCGGCCTCTTGCCCTGCCGCCAGCCGCTCGCGGCCGGCGACCTTCAGATCCAGTCCGCGAGCGGTCCGCCCAAGCTGCGCATACGCACGATCGAGGCGGCCAACCTCGATGCCGGCGTCTCGCAGCGACTTCAGATTGCTGTCGAGCTTGCGACGGATGCCATCCGCCGCGCTGTCACCCGCCAAATGCAGCCGGCGGAACTCATCCTGCAAACGCATCGTCTCGCCGATCTGGCGCTGCCAGAGACGCGAGTCGTTCGCCCGCTTCTTCATCGCGTCGATCTTCGACGACGTGTCGGAGATCGCTTTCCCGAACGTCGCCGAGACGGCACCGCCGATCACGATCCCAAGCGCTAAGTCTTTCGCCATCCCGGCCCCCTCAATCCGTCAGCCACCAGAGCATGTCGTCGACCGTCATCTCGTCGATCGATGTCGCCGACATGCCGCATTCACTCACCAGCCGCTTCGCCAGCGCCTTGAGCGTCTTTCGGTCCAGCTTTGCGTACGGGTCGAAAGGAGTAGTACGCGTCCTGCACGCGCTCGTAATCAGCCATGTCCATCGCATCGAGATCGCTCGGTGCGATGCCAGCGAGCGACGCGAACAGGATCAACTCCTGCTCCTCGGCATCGTTCTGCGCGAGCTTTTGCGCACCGCGCATGTCGCGCACCTTCGGCCGGCGCATCGTGAAGGTGTCGCACTCGACGCCGTTGAGGGGGATCGGATAGTCGAGCTTGATCGAGACTTTTTCCATGACGGTTCCTGAAACGAAAAATGGCGAGCCGTCGGCTCGCCATTGATTAAACAAAGTAGCTTTGATGCGTGTCCGTCGAATGACGAACGCGAGGCACTTACATGCCGAGACCCTTGCGCACTTCGGCGAGCTGATCGACGCCGTTGATCACGCGCTTGCACGCGAAGATGTCGATCTCGTGCACGATCGCACCGTCGACTTCCAGCTTGTAGTAGTCGCACGACACGCTGTACTTCGCGTCGACCTTTTCGCCGGGCTTCCATTCGCCCGGATCGACTTCGTACAGCATGCCGCGCAGATAGACGGCGACATTCTTCGTCTTGCCATTGCGGTCCATAAAGACCGCGCGAAAGACGCCGTTGAACGCGCCCTGATCGACCAGTCCGAAGAAGCGCAGCACCTCGTATTCCATCGTCGACATGGCAAACGACGCATCCATTGCTTCCATGCCCTGATCGACCTTCGCCGTGCCGTCCATGCCGCCGGCACGGAAGTCATCCGTCTTGATCTTCAGCTTGGGCGGCGTCATGCTCGTTGCGCGGCCAGCGTATCCGCGGCCGTCGACGAACGCGTTGCAGTTATGCAGAGTTTCCGGAATCATCGTTCCCCCTTAGATCTGGTTGTCCAGTACTTCGGTCAGCCACTGGTTCGTGACTTCGAAGCGGAAAATCGGGTTTTCGGCCGGCGGGACATCCGTGAATCGGATGTTCCAGTACACCTTGCCGTCTTCGAGCTGGCTCGCCGTGTTCAGCATCGGGTCCGGATAGACCTCGAAGTTGATCACTGCGCCCTGACGCTTCAGGTCACGCATGAACGCCCGCAGCCCTTCAGTCACGTCGCTGACGTACGTCGCCGTGATGCCACGGTCGACCGCCCACTTGTGGCCGGCCTGAACGGCGTCCATTACGATGTCGAGCGTACGCACGCGCGTGACGAACTTCCATTTCGGATCGGCCGACAGCGTGCGGTTCCCCCAGAGGCGATACCCGCCGTCGCGAATGATCGTCGTGATGTTCGCGTTGTTGAGCAGGTTCGCCCGACACGTCTCGTCGCCGTCGAGGTATTCGATCGGCCGGCCCGTGCCCGTGATCTCGACGATCTCCTTGTTCGACGGCGACGCCCAGAAACCGATCTTCGCGTCCGTCTGACAGAACAGCCCGGCCGCGTACGTCGACGCCGGCAGCGAGATATCGCCGTTCGTCGCGTTGTCCCATGCCTTCGCGCCGGGGTCGACCATGTACAGGCGCTTGCTACCGAAATTCTTCGCGTACGCGATCGCTGCCTCGTCGTCGACGTTCGGGCCGTCGATCACGGCCATCGCGCGCAGCTTGCCGGCGAGCGAGTCGGCGGCTGTCGCGACCGGCTGCTTGGAGGTATGCCCAGGGGCGATCAGCAAACGCGGTTGTGCGTTGAAACGCGATTTCGCATCGAGCAGCGCCTGCATACCAGTGCGTGCGCCGCCGGCCGAAACACCGCCGATGATCGCGGACGTGAGCTGCGCCGCATCGGCCGCTGCCGGCACGCCAACCGCGATCACAACCGCGCTGCTCTGCGCGTAGATCGCGCGGGCCGCCCGCGCGATCGCGCTGTTCTCGCCGAACGCACGCACCGCCTCGCCGTGGCTGGTAAGTTGTACGGGGACGTTCGGCTGCGCCAGATCGGGACCGGGCGTGTATGTGTCGGTCATACCAACCACCGACGACGACGGCACCGCAATCGTGCGAGGACCGCTGTCGACGATCGTCGTCGTGATGCCGTGAAAAAAAGAAGTCGCTGCCATACGGGTCTCCGGAAATAAAAAAAGCCGCTCATCGGAGCGGCTTGAAACGAAACGACGCCGACAACACATGCGGCGTCGGCAAAGTTACTTTTTGGTCGACGTGTCGGATACCTTCGTCTGCACCGGATCGGCGACGACGTCGGGTGCGGCCGAGCCTTCAGCTCGACGCTGCATTTCCGCCTCGGCCGCCGCGTGTTCCGCCTCGGCCTGCTTCCGCGCTGCCTCGCGCTGGGCCGCTTCTTCAGCTTCGCGCGCGGCTTTCTCCGCTCGCGCTTTCTCGATCTTCGCGAGAATCGCGGCCGGATCGGGTTCCGCCGGCCACGTGATCTTCGCCGGGAAGGTCTGCGACTCAACTACATTCACCAGTGCAACCTGATAGTCGGTCCATGCGTCGAACTTTGCTTCTTCGAGATCCGACAGCCGCCCCGTCATCCGCGCATCTGATTTGCCGCGATTCTGTTGACGAGCATTTTCCAGCCGCGCGAAGAAGTCATTCATCGCCGCTTCACGCGCCCGGTCCGCGACGATCTTCTCATCGACAACCCATGCTCCGTCCCGCCAAACATGCGTATCGGACGGACGCGGCTTATCGGTCAATCCCGCGTCATCCGGCGTCACGCCCGCCACGGTAATTTCCGCCGCCAGACCGGACTCCGTTCGATAGAGACGCACGCCGCGATAGTCGGGCAGCATCTCCCATTTGGCATCTCGCCAAAACGGCCAGGTGCGCGGCGGACGTTCGGGAAGCGGATCGAGCGTGCAGAACGCGGGGACCAGATAGCGGCTGGAATTCATCGGATCGACATCGGCAAGAAAGCTCACGACGTACTGCCCGGTCAAACTGTCGTACTGATTGCAAAGCATGCTGTACCTCACGAATTAATATGCGCGAATCATGGCAAGCACAGCGACGTTGCGCATGCGTGCTTCCGTTCCTCCGTCTGCCGCAACATTGATCGCGTGCGAATGACGGCCGGCCCAATCCATGCCGACGCTGTGGCTGTGCATTCCGCCGTCCCCGACGCTGACTCCGGTTTTTACGGCGTTGGTCGATTGACCAGCGATCCAATTGTTTGAATTCTGATCAACCGCGAGACGCGCAGGGGTACCAACGCCACCGGAAAGAAACAAACTCCCGTTGCTTGCGGTGTGAGAATGTGGCGGTTCGTTCACTGGATGACTGTGTGCGCCTTGCCCATCGGTCCATGCCGGATGCACGTGATCGCCGCCGTCGCCGGCGCTCGCGTCGTGCCGGTGCGATCGGTTTTGGCTGTCCTGCCAAGATCCGACACCACGGCCGGAGTCAACGCCTCGTCCACCGTCAGCACACCGGATACCTTCGCCGCGAAACTCTGGAATGCGGAACGTCGTCGCCCCGTCCCCGATAGAGAAGCACCCCCACCAACCAGCGGCCCAATCCTTTTCTGTGGCGAGCGCACCGCTCGCCTGTGCGTACGCCCAGAGGTGCGGATAATCGGCTCGATTGAGTAGCGCCCCGTCCAGCTTCAGGCAGCCGGCCCGGACGCTTGATCGCACTTCGAAAACGATCTGGCCGATCGACGCCGATGCAATCGCATCGATGACATATGCCGTCGACGCTGCGTTGTTTGATCGGTCTCCAGCGGCCGGCGTCGGAACCTGAACCGGACGATCGAAGATCGTGCCCTTATCCGCCGTGAAGCGAGCAGTCACGACCCCATTGCAGGCGACACCGAACGCGCCGTCCGCGATGTGGTACAGCCCCGTATCCGTCGTACCGTCTTTGTCAAACGTCAGCGACGGATTCTGCGGTGTGCCCTCCGACAGAACAATCCGAGCACCAGCAGCGAGCCAAAGCGCACCCTTGAGCGTCCCCCCGTTGTTCACGTCAAGCGGCATGAGGTTGCCTTCGCTCCAGACAACTTTGTCGTTGACCTTCAAGACGCGTTCGCCGAAGTGATACTGAAACGATCCCCGGCTCTCCGAGAACCATCCGGCACGGCCAGCACTCGCAAAGAAGTACCCGTTGCTCTGCCCCAAGTACACCCGGCCCTCGTCCGAGGCTGGCCGCACCTTCAGATCGCCCCCCATGTCGATCGATCCGCCGAAATACGTCCCTGCTCCCGTACCGTCGATGCTCACCGCCCCCGTGCCAAGCGTCCACGAAAACGGTCGATAGTCATTCCAACTGCCCAGCGAATCGCCCTTCTTCGTCTGCAGCCAGTACGCTGTGAAGTCGTCGACGCGCAACATCGCACCGTACTGCGAACTGGTCGCGCGAACCTGCCCCCCATCGGGCACGTCCATGCCGGTCGCACAAATGCCGTTCGCGAACGAAGCACGTAGCGCGACCTGCAGCCCATCGCGGCCGTTATCGGTTGCCGTGCCGAACAACCATCGGCCGTCCCGCGTGAGCCGAGCGCGTTCCGCATCGCCGGAATTGAACAGCATGATTCCGGGCGAAGCGAGTGACATGACATCACCTTGCATCGCCAGATACGGCACCCCATTTGCGCCGAGCTGCAGATAGCCTTCCGACGGTGAAAACATTCCGGTATCGGCATCGCCATCGAACGCGATGCCAACATTCTTCGGATTGTTGCCGGCAATCGCGCCAGGTTTCGCGAGCAGCGCACCCGACATCGACCCACCCGACTTGTCCAGCTTGCCACTTCCGAGTCCCCCGACAACCTTGTCGGCAGCGTCCGCCCGGTCTTTGAGGTGCCGCGTCCGATTCGCAAGTTGCTTGGTCGGTACGTTGTCGACCCCATCGGGACCACCTTGCACGGGGTCCGACGTCTCGAACTGATAGACGCCGTCTTCCCACTTACTTTCTTCCTTCAGATTGGCCATGTACCGATCACCCCTCGCGTAAATTGACCATTGCGCGCCGCGACACCGTTGTGTCGGATCGCAACCTCAGAAAAGTCCAGCCACGCGAGCCGGCTACGAACCGGCGCGTAGCGCTCGATTGCCCGCTTCAGGTTCTCACCCTGATCTCGCGTCACCGGCCGCCGCAGCTTCACGATGTACTCGGCCCATGCTGTCGATCCGCCGTGCAGATATCTGCCGTCACGCTCCACCGAACCGTCGCGGCGCTTGATCTGCCGCCCCTCTTGTATATCGATCTCGCCGAACCCGAGCCGGCGCACGATCTCGCGAATCGCCCACGGCGTGCCTTTGCGCTGATAGATCGCCAGCGACGACTTGATCAGCTCGCGTCGCGTCCCTTCGGACTCCGCCAGCTCCCATCCGTCGACCGCGAGCGACCAAGCGAGCCACGGCAGGAACGCAGCCGGACAACGATCCGCATCCCAGAGCGTGCGAATCACGTTCGGGTCGACGGTCGGCCGCATCACCTGCGCGAGCGCCGCCTCCAGACTCGTCTGATTCGTCGGCAGTAGCGCTTCAATCGTCATCGTTCACCCTCAGATTGAGCACGATCGAGGTGCATCGTGCGAACTCGTCGATCGCGCACACGACATCGGTAGCAGGGGACTTCAGATCAACGCGCACAACGCCCGAATCTTTCGGATGCAGCGCTCCGGTTACAGCCGATCTGGGCATGCCGACCCGCAGACTCTCTCCAGCCGCAACGGCGATATCAAGATCCTGCCGCCGCGCAGCGAGCACAACGCCCGGATCAGGCCCGCGCCCGACGTACACATCAGCGACGATTGCGTAATTGACCGGTCGCGCTGGCACGACGAGCAGCGTGTCGTTGAGCGGCCGACGGTCCTCTGGCGATAGCGCGCGTCGCACGGTATCGAGCAGCGCGTCGCTTGCGATTCCACCGTTCGAGTACGACTTCACGACCACGCGCACGACACCCGGCTCGGGACGGTCGATGCGTACGTCGGCGACGTCCGCTGACGCGTCCATCGCAAGTGATCGATACGAACCGGACGGGCCGGCCGTCGACGCGCGCTCAATCCCCATCTGTGTGCGAAGTCGCAGGCGCTCGTCGCGCTCGTACGTGACCGGAATCGGCGGATGCGCCTCCGGGTCACCGGGATCGACGATCTCCTTCCTCAGGTTCCAAAGCGCCGCGAGGTGTTCGAGATCCGCCCCCGTCGCATAAGCCAGCAGCACCGCACGACCCGCATCGTTGACGCGCGCCCGAAAACGCACATCCTCGTACGCGGCCAGCTCCAGCAGCTTGACGACGGGATCGGATTCGAGCGCCGCCGACCAATCCGGGTAAATGCTTTTGAAGTGCTCCAGCTTGCGCTGGTACAGCTCCTCGAAGTCGAGCGTTTCGACGAGATCCGGCGGATCAAGCGCCGACAGATCGATCACTGTCATATCGTCACCTCGAATACAACGTCATCGCCGCTGTAGCGACCGGCGATCCGGAAAGTTACTTTGCCGTCCACGACAGACAGCGCATTCACGCGATCGAGCGCAATCCGCGGCTCCCATCGTCCGATCGCACGAGCGGCTTCCGCCTGAGCAGCCGAGATCCATCCGCGCGTGACGGGCAGGTCAACCATCGCAGGGAGATCCGAGCCGTAATCGGGCCGCTCTCGGCGGGTTCCCTTTCGCGTGCTGAGAATGTCAGCGATGCTTTGCACGAGATGATCGAGTCCGCCGATCAGTCGGCCCGTACGGCGACACATACCGACCAGCGCGACCATCACTGCGCCTTCGTCGGAATGCGCTTGAAGCACTCGCGCGATTCGAGATACGCGATATGCTCAGGCTCCGTCACTTCCGTTTTGCCGGCCAGCACGGCAACGTGCGAGCCGTCCGGAAACACGATCACGCGACTGCGAAACTCCGTATCGATGAATGTCACGGGTGTCACCGACCCGCTTTGTTGTGCGTCTTTCGCCATACCCACCCCCACAAACGAAAAACCCCGCACAGGGCGGGGTCCAAAGTTACTTTTCAAGCAATCCGACTTGTCAGTGCGCAGGCGGCCGAGGCTTCAGCGCTTTGGGTACGGTCCGCAATTCCACCCCATCAAGAGGTATTTGCACCGTGCTTCCGTTATTGAAGAGAGCAATTCGAGTTGTCGATTGAGCTATCACGTACCCGCGCGCAATCTCCGCTCCGTTCTTCAATGCGATCTGACAATTCTCCGTTGACTGATCACATCCTTTTTTATAATCTCCGGCTGATCTTTCAGCCACCGCGTTACCCGCAGCCTCCGCAAATGCAGCAGGCAACGAAGCCCCAAACATAAACGAAGCGGATATAAAAAATAGGCTGGTCGGGAAAACATACCATGCGAAGAGAACATCGCGTATAACCCGCAACACCGGATGCCTGCTCACGTACTTGGCGGCCTTATTTTCCTTTCCATCCGAAACCAGAGAAATAATTACAACAGCCACCAGAAACAGAACATACGCACCTAAAAATACCATCAGCGCCGACTTATTTTTATTCGCCCAACTATCCACCAAGCTCATAAAGTTCAAGCCACTAAACGCTGACAATACGAAATGACGATACTGATCAATCGGAAAACCGTCTGCCTCGACATTAAACGATGACAAAAATGCTCGATAGTATGCGTCACCCGATGAATATAGAATCCAGAAACCTATCCATCCAATCACAAGCACAATCGCAGCCCACGGCCATTCAGCAATGTGTTTTTTCGCAGGCTGCTCGTTTTTCGCATCCATTTCAACGACTCCGTAGTGTTAGCGCTCCCCAACGCAGAAAACATACATGACACTACGAGAGCCGGCTAACTGTCGAAAGTAACAGCCCACCCTAGATCGGGAGACTAACCAACTCGCCGTCGCCTTCCTCACGGTGCCGATGCGTGGTGAGCGACTTACCGCCGGCCGTGACGTCACCGGTATATTCCGCACTGCCAGCGATCTTCATCGCGACACCGCCACCCTCGCCCGGCCTGCCCTGCATGCCACCGTTGAACGTGAGCATTCGCTCGGTTGTCGTGTTGCCTGTAAATGTCGAGTCCGGAACTTCCGCCAGCAGCTTCGCGCTACGCAGCGTCGCGCTGTCTGCCTTCAGCTCGAACTCAGTCCCGCCGATGCGAAACACGATCCGACCGCCGGCCGGCACCGACAGCACATATTCATGACTCGCATGGTTGTACTGTTCGAACGCGCCGTCCGGGAAGTCTGTTGCGGTCTCATCAGGACTCGACCGACCGGACCCACCGTGCTGCTCGGTGTAGTACCCCGGCGCAACGAACGCCCCGGTGAGATCCCCGGACGGTGCCCACAGCGCGACCTCTTCATCGACAGACGGCGGACGCCACTGCCGCACCTTGCCGGCCGCACCAGCCTGCCATTTGAGCCAGTCGCTCACCCAATCGCCAACCCGCACCTTCACACGTGGCGGGTCGTATGTGATTGCCTCGACGATGGCCGACTGCGTCAGGCACGCCATGCGGCGATCCATCTCACCCAGCTCGAAGTCACTCACACGTCACCCCGCTCCCTGATCCGCCGGATTCCAGTAGCGGTCTTCGTGCCCCGGCCCCGTCTCCGGATCAACGCCCCACCGCACTGCGCGCCCCTTCGTCGGCGGTTCGTACGCGTCGCCCAGGTCAAATTCGTGCACCCACTCGACCAGCCAGACGAGATACGTATCCAGTTCGGGCCGGAACGGATCTTCACCGGCCGACCCGACCTGTTTGCCGGGCGTCATGGGCAGCCCCCATGTCGTCCCGTGCACCGTTAGCAGCACGCGAGCGGACAGCTCGCGCACCTGGACTTCGGCATCCGCGACCAACGGGTCGACGATCACGCGAGCCTGCATGCGTGCGACTAGGGGCACGCGGCCGGTTCCGTCGTCGTGGCCCGGCTCCAGCTCCGACAGCTCGATCGCGATGAAAGGCGTGTCGATCGACTTGCCGATCTTCGGATACGCATGGATGCGTTCGAGATCCGGCAGCCGCTCGCGTAGTCCCGCCTCGACGCCGTCGTGCAGTTGTTTCAGGTTAGCGAGCACGGTTCACCGCCTTTTGCAGTTCATAGTTGACCTCTTGCCGCAGTACCGTCATCAGCCGCGCCTCGCACGCTCGGGCAGCCCTCCGGAACGCCGGATCACCCGTCTGCGACCACTCGACCGTCACGACCTCGAACGGCGTTCGCGCTTTCCCGGTCCGGCGATAGATCGGCCCGTCCGGTTGACGCATCGTCTTGCGCCAAGCGCTCTCGAACAGCGATTTGCCGGCCCGGATACCCTTCTTCGTACGCCGTACCGCACCGAGCCGATGCGCCTCGATTGGATTCAACCCGAGCCACACCTTCCCGCTGTCGACCGACCGCATGAAGAAGTACATCCGCTGCCGCAACAGCTTCTGCTGGATGCCCGTCGCGCTGCCGACCTCCTTCGCGGTCTGGCTCCTGATCCATGCGCTCGTCTTGCGCAGCGTCCGACGCCATGCCGCCTGCATTGCTGCTGGCGGCAGGCCCGTGAGCGCTTCGAGCGCCCCCTTCACGTCGATCTCTACCTTCAGCAGATCCATCGTCACCTCAGAATTAAGATCGTCCAGCCCGTACCGGTCGGGTGAATCTCGAAAACGCGGAACCGCTCGCCACCCGCTTCGACGATGCTGCCCACGGACACGCGAGCTGCGTCGTCGTCCGTGATGTCGAGGATCGGCGCAACGAGCTGCGTGCGTTGCGTCCCGAGATCCGGGCCGAGCCAAGGCGCCTTGAACATGCCCTGCAGCCCCTTGCCGTCGATCTTGACCTCGTCCGACAGGTCTCGCTTCACTGCAGTGTCGACGTCGGCCATCAGATCCCGGAACGCCATGTCACGCCTTCACCTTGATCAGCGCTTTCGGGCGCGTGCACAGATGGATCGGGTTCGACTGCGCCTCGATCTCGACGCCCTTGCCGAAGTCCATCAGCTCCTGCTTCGCGTAGTACGGAATCCCGGTCGTGTTCACCGCTTCGACGTAGTCGGCCGGCGCGAAACGCGTGATGAACAGATCGGACACGCCCTCCGGCACCGCATGAGCTTCGTCGTCAGCGACATACCCGACATCACCGACGCGACCGCGATAGCGCTCGAACGTGCAACCGCCGAAGTCGAACGCCTCGCGCGCGTCGCCCCGCAGTTGCGCCGCCATGACAGACGCCAGGTACGTTTCCTTGACCGACTTCGCGCTGATCAGCTTGTTCCAGAACAAGCGACCGCAGAGCACGCGCACGCCCGTGTACGTCGTTGCACCGAGCGCGTCTTCGATCGCGTCCTGCACCTCGGTACACTTCGTGCGCAGTTCCGTGTCGGCCTTACCCAGCTCGAACGGAATCACCGTCTGGTCGATGTCGAAATACTTCCACAGGTCGATCAGCACCGTTTTGCCGTCCGCGTCCAGCACCGTGCCCTTGATCGCGCCGATGCGATGAAATTCGTGTGTCGCGTCGAGCTGGCGGCGCATCTTCGCGAGCCGGCGATTCACGACGGTCTGCACCGCTTCCAGCTCGGTTTCCGAGCCGAACGCACGCAGATTCTGGATTTCGTCCGCCTTGATGACGGCACGCTGCGGCAGGTGCACGGTGTTGAACGGGATCATGCTGCGCTTGCTACCGCCCACAACGGCAGCCGGCGAACCGCGCTCGCCAGCCGCAACGAGTGCGAGCGTATCGCCATCGCGCTCGATCTGGATCGTCGTCGTCGTGATGCCGTCCTCTTCGAACAGCCCGAGCGTGCCGATACGGCCGGGCACATACGGCTGATCGTTGATCGCAGCACTCAGGGACGCGAGCGAGAACGCATCGTCTTGAAACAGGGCGATATCCGCCATACAACCTCCGACATGAAAATGGATACAAAAAAGGCCACGCGGTCGGCGTGGCCTTGAATGGGGTGTCTTGCGATCAGCGGACGATCACGTGGCGCTCGGCGAGATCGCTACGACCAGCAGCATCGAGACCCGTGAGCAGCGCGCCAGTGACTTCGGCGAGCCGGACGACACCCGTCGCCGGTCGCGGCGCTTCGGACGCTGCCAGCGGCGCATAGAGAATCGCAGCGGCGACCTCCGAACCGTCGTTTGCTGCGTTGTCGTAAGGTGCATATTCACCGGTACTCGTCACACCCAGCAGCCGGCCCGCCGGCAGCGCCGGACCGGCCTTAACGACGATCCGCTCGCGCGAGATCTGCCCACTGCCCTCCGACACGAGAAATTCGGCCGGCAGCACGCCTTGATGCTTCACGTTCGACATGAGTTTTCCCCTCCTCGGGTTACGTCAAAGTTACTTGCCGCTCTTGCGAGCCGCGTAGATGGACGCCGCACGCGGCGCATTCGCGACCACGGGTGCGTCTTGAGGCGCAACCGGAGTAGCACGATGGTTGATCGGCTTCTGCGAGGCCGTGACACGCTCGAACAGCCGCGCGCGCACCTGATCCGGCGTCAGGCCATCGGAGACGAAGCCGGCCGTCAGCTCGGTCAGGCTCGCGGCCAGACAGATACCGGCGATGTCCTGCGCACTGCTGATCGCAGCGTCGACCGTCGCGCGGTCCCGCAGGCCGGTCGCCAGAACGATGCCTTCGGCGCAGTGTTCGATCCGCGCGTCGCGACACGACGCGTACACATGCGACGCGAGCGCCGTGACGTCTGGTGTTGCCGGCGGTTGCGACTGCGGCGCAGGATCAGCCGGCGGATTGACCAGCGGCACCTCGCCGTCGCTCTCCAGTACCGCCACGATTTCGGCAGGCACAGCCGCATAGCGCGCAGCGAGCCGGGCCGCTCCTGCATTTGCGTCGATGCGGATCGGATCGACAATCGCGTCGCAGAAACCTTGCTCCTTCGCCTCCGCGGCGGTGAGCCAGGTCTCGGCATCCATGATCGTGCGGACCTCCTCTTCGGTCCGGCCGCTACGCTCGACGTAAGCCGCCAGCATGCTGTCGGACGTACTGTCCAGTAGATCAGCGAGCTTGCGCAGATCGCCAGACTCTCCGGCCGCGACCGTGTGCGGGTTATGAATCATCAGCCTCGCGTTCGACGGCATCTCGATCGTGTCGCACGCCATCAGAATCAACGACGCTGCCGACGCGGCAATGCCGTCGACGCGCCCCGTCACTTTTCCGGCATGTCGACGAACCGCGTTGTAGATCGCAAACGCGTCGAACACGTCCCCGCCCATCGAGTTGATCGCGACAACGATGGACGTCGCGTTCGACGCCACCTCGTCGAGCTTCGCGATAAACAGATCGGCATCGGTGCCCCAGAATCCGATGTCGCCATAGATCCGGATCTCGACCTCGTTCCCGCCCGCCGCGTTCGCCTGCGCGCGGATGTCCCACCACCGCTTTTTCCCTTTCATTCGCCATCCCCATTAGAAAGATCGCCCGCCCCGTCGACCGGATCGAGCGTGTCATATCGAATTCCGAGCCGGCGCTCGCGCGCAAGATCGTCCGCGTTCTCCCGGTCGACCTGCTCCGGGTCATCACCCCGCGAAAGCACCGCACCCGTCCGGCTCGCCAGCCCGGAGCGGATCTCCATCCGCTTTGCCGTGACGTCCTGCACCGGATGGATATACGGCCAGCCCTGCGGCACCCACCGCACCCGCAGATACTCGCGCCGACGTCGGTAGTAGTCCGGCATCGGCATCGCGCCCGACAACGCGCACGCGTCGACCCACCAGCGCCAGACCTTCCGGCAAAACTGATGAATGAACACGTTCCACTGGATCTGCTCGACCGACCGCCGGAACTCATTCAAGATCACCCGCAGCACACGATCGCTCACATCGCGCAGATCGCCCGTCATGACCTCGTACGGCATGCCCACCGACGCCGCAGCGGCCATCAGTTGCTGACGCATGAATGGCCCGTAGTCGGTGCCTGCGCCCGGCGGCTCTGCAAACGTGACGCTTTCACCCGGAGCCAGCTCCTGCATGCTCCCCGGTTCGAGCGACACGACCGGCGAGAAGCCGTCGACGTCGTATTGCATTTCGCCACCCGTCACCGGATCTCCCGGAAAACCCGGCTCTGCCGGCGGCTTCGTGATGAACCCGGCGAAGAGGTTGCTGACCTCCTGCCGGAACAGCACCGCATCGTCGAAGTTGTCCAGCGACTTGAGCCGCAGCAGCACCGTCGACAGTTCCGGGACGCCGCGCACCTGGCCGGGCCGCAGCGCGAGGAAAACGTGCGCGATCTCGTCGGCCGGCACGCGTACGGTCTGCATGTTGGTCGTCGACGCACGCCCGTACTCGCCGGGATGACGCTGCAGCAGGTGATACGCAACGCGTCGACCGACCGTGTTGAACTCGACGCCGTTCACGATCTCACCCCCGCCCGGCACGATCTCGTTCTTCTCCATCGGAAGCAGATCGCCTTCGAGAAGCCGGATCTGCATCGGGACCGCCAAGCCCTCGCTCGGACTGCGCAACTGACGACGCACCAGCACCTCGCCGTCGCTGAAGAACGCACGCGCTGCGAGCGTCTGCACACCTGCCATATCGAACAGATCGTCCGCGTCGATCTCCTCGCAGCTATCCTCCCAAAGTTGCTTTTGCAACTTGCGCACCGCATCGTTCGAATGCTGCGGGTGCGCTTGGATGCCGTTCCCGATCGTGTTCGATACGAGCCGCGCGATCGCCGTCTTCGCCCACGGATCGTTTCGGATCGCGTCGCGAGCACGCGAGCGCAACAGCGGCAGGTTTTGTGCCGCCGCTGCATTCGGTCCCGCGCCCGACGCCCGCCACGACTTCGCCCGCGCGCCCGTTGTGCTCGCCGACTCGTAGGCCGCCGCTTTCAGACGCGTCGGCACCACGAATCCGCGCCGCGCGAGTGACGGAAAACCCGACTTCATCGCACCCCCTTGCCGGCGTGACGAATCCGAACGATTGACGAACGCCCGGCCGCGCCGTTCAGAGCGCGAATGATCTCGGTACGGGCTTCGCGCAGCTCCCCAATCGAGCGATATTTAACTCGCCGGTCGGCATACTGGACTTCCAGCTCACCCTTCGCGATTGCCGACTGGATGCGCTCCAGATCCTGCTTTGTGTATGCCATGCGATTCCCTCATTTAGCGGCGCTTCAGGTAGGTCGACCGAGCAACACGACGGCCCTGAATGCGCGAAACCCCGCTCGGAGGCGGGGTTTCGACGGGTTTTACTACTGGCGGCGACGGCCGCGGAATCTCGGTAACGACCTCTTCAGCCGGCGGATCGGGAAGCACCTCGACCGGGATCACCGAAGGCAGCACCTCCAGCACCGGAACCGCATCGAACAGCGAGATCTGCGACGCGCGATGCTGCTCGACCTGCCAGTGCGCCTCGGTCATCAGGTGCACCTTCATGCTGCGGGCCGCGTGCATGGCGTACCCTTCGCAGTCCAGCGCCTCGTTTCTCTGACTGATCTTCTTCCACACGCGCTTACCACCACGTGGTCCCGGCACCTTGACCTCGGCCGTGAGCTGCGACAGGTAATCGCTGCGCACGCCGCTATACCAGTGCATGCGACCCGGCCCGTTGCCTTCGAGCTTGAGTCGGTTTTCGAGGATCAGATCCTTCGCCCGGCTCACGCCGACCATATACGGCCGCAGACCATACTTCGCCGCCTTGCTGTTGTTGCGCGTCGAGTCGATCGACGCCTTCGGCACGCTGAAAATCTCGGCATCGGCTTCGCTGCTGCCCTTGGCGGCCATGACGTTATGACCGGCCTTCTGCGCAGCACGCACATACTTGTATACCGCGTCCGACGTCGCGCCGTCCGACGAATCGATCGACGTTGCGCGTACGCGGAGTTGCCAGCCATTCTCGTGCCGGTACGAGTGCGTAAGCATCGTCGTCAACGCGCCCCATACACCACCCGTCATCGGGTCTTGCTGCTGATCGGTCACATTGCCGTAAATCTCACCCCATACGACGAGCCAACTTTCCTCGCCACGTCCCCATGCGCGCACGATTACCGCAAGGCGGTCGTGCTGCACGTCGACGCCCAGCGTCAACAGCAGACCACCGGTCGGCACCGTCAGCTCCGCGTACGGCAGCGCTCGTTCCGCGAGCACGTCCAGCTCGGGCAGATCGGTCTTGTATTTGTACGGCCGCCCCTGAGAGTTGTTCACGAAGGAACGCATCTTCGTATCGTCGCCCTCGCGCAGCGCTCGCTCGGCCGTCAGCCACTTCTTGACCAGCTCCGCCATGTTCGAGCCGGGGAACGGCGACACCAGCTCGTTGATGCGGAAGCCGGCAACGCCGTGGAATGGTGCCGTCGCGACCCATCGCCCACGACGAACAGCGCGGATGCGCGTCGCGTCGTCCCACAGCGAGCCGCAATGTGGACAGGTGTACCGGGCCGTCTCCGGTTGTGCGCGGCCGTAGACCTCATGCTCGACTTCGGCGCCTTCGCTCCAGGTGACGTTCTCCCACGCCAGTTCGTGCTCTTCGTCGCAATCGGAGCACGGCACCAGATACACGCGCTGATCCGACGCCGCATAGCCCTGCTGGATACGTGACAGGCCGTCGACGGTCGGCGTGCCGCCCAAGATCATCTTGCGTCGCCGATCGGAATAGCTTTTGTTCCGCTCCTCCAGCAGCGTGATCGAGTCGCCTTGCTCGCGCACGTTCGTGTTCGCGTCGTCCGGCTCCTCGACCGCGACGACCGGGGCCGGCGTCGACTTCACGTCGTCCGGCGCGTTCGACGTGATGAACTTCAGGAAGCCGCGCGCGAACGTCTTGTGATCCCACAAGTTGTTTTTGTCACGGGCCGCGTGCACCGGTAGCTTTGCCGACAGGCGAGGCGTCACCTCGACCATCGGCTCGAACTTCTCCAGGTTGAACTTCTTCGCCGTCTTCTCTTTCGGGAACATGACGATCATCGGACACGGATCGACGTCGATCCGCTTGCCGATGTAGTTCAGCAGCACGCCGTCCGTCCACGCGACCTGCGCCGATTTCATGCACACGACCTTCTGCACGGTCGGATCGTCCAGCGCTTCGTGCATGCCGAACACCCACGGCGTGATGTTCGGGTTGTACCGGCCGGGGCTGGCCGATCCCTTCGCGCTCAACCTACGATGTTTGCGCGCCCATTCCGTCGTCCCAATCCGCTCCGGCGGACGCAGCATCTTCGCGATCCGGCGAATCACTGCGTTGACTGTCTGGGTCGTATTCAGAAAGCTGCTCAAGGCATCCATATATGTGCTCATTCAACCATTCGACGTCTACCCCGACGCCGTATAGCGTGTGCAGCTCCTGCACCAGCTTGTCGGACAGCGACAGCAGCTCCGTTTGAAATGCGCCGACCATCAGGCCGTACGCCTGTTCGAGTTGCGCCGCGTTGACGAGTTGCCCCTTCTTCTCGGCCAGCGTGAGCAGCTTGATCTCACGATCGACGCGCTCCGTCATCGCGCGCTCCGCGACGAGATCGATCCCGGTCTCGCTGGAACGGCCGGCCGCGACCTCGCGCAAGTGCCGAATGTAGGCGATGCGGATCTCGTCGATCGACACGGCGCGGTAATCTAGCCGGACCTTGTCAACGAACCGCGAAACGGCCGACTGGTCCAGGTCGAGATGGTCGGCGATCTGCTGCTGAGTCGGCATGAATATGACCCCCTATGGAAACTCGCCAGTAGAGAAAAAACGCGGGTGCGAGCCCCCGCGTATGGCGATGCCCGGAGGGTCCCCGCCTGCTCAAAAAGTAGGCAGACCCGCACCGATCGCGACATCGGCGGTCACGCCGTCGCCCGCTCGGTCCATCGCCCACACAACGCGGTCCATCGCATCGTCAAACACGAAGCACCGCGCGGTAACGCGCCCCATGCTTCGATCTTCATCCCACGTCGACCAGACCTCGCTCGGCCCGGCGCTCGTCGACTCGATTCGCATTTCAGCGCCCCAATGCAAAAAGCCCTGAGGGCTTTCGCACTCAGGGCTTCGATATTCATTTCGTAAGGGCGAACGCCCTCCCAACAGATCCCGACAGACAGTTATCGTTGTTGGTCGCGGCGCTCCCGCGATTCAGTACGCCTGTCGGGCGAAGGTTGCGACACGAGTGTGCGGTCGCTCACGTATCCAGTGACGCGGTAAAGGATGTGCAAAGTTTACGCGATCCGCTCTTGAAATGGAATACGTTTCATCCTCGCAATTGCCGCCGCAATGTGTCGTACACCGATCCATCTACCGTATCCAACAGCGCGAGCATGTCGTGAAAGCGCCACGACCAGTTCTTCCGATACTCGTCGAGCGATACGCCGAGCGCGTGCGCCCGGCCAGCGTCGTCGACCTGCCGCTTGCCAGAACCGGAACAGCAGGGGCAAATATGCCGGCCCTTCGAATCCGAAGCCGGCGACGCCGCAATCCGCCCCATCCCGCCGCAGTCGTCGCATGGTTCGTATTCCCGAAAGACCAGCGGTCCGTTACGCCCCTCGAAGAAGGGGATACGCTCCTCTGATACACACTCCTTCCCGCTGCCACCACACACACCGCACGCGTGCGTTGACGTCGTGACGGCACGCGCGCGACGCACGACACCACGCCCCTCACATTCGACACACTGATCGTTCACCCACTCGTCCAGCAACCGCAGCGCGAATCGCTCGACGATGTCGACCTTCGAACGCTCGACAGCGTGCCCCGCACGTTGATCGCGACGCTCGTCGCGCGACAGGCCCGTGAACCGCGCACGCTTGAATCGGCCCGACGTCCGGATCATCTGCGCCAACAGCAACGTTGCACGCCGAACCATCGCGGGCGTCGGCAGCGGCCCGGCCTTGATTCGGGCCAGCAAGCTCCCGAGATCGTTCGCAAAGGCGAGCGCGCCCAAAGTAACTTTAGGATCGGCAATCGGGTCGGTGAACTGACCACGAACGCTCATCGCAACGCCCACCCGCTCTTTCAAATCGATCATCACTCTCTCCTATTCGTCCTAATGTCCCAATGTCCCAAGGGAAAAGGCTTGTCGGGGTGCGCGCCTGCGACATGCGCGACATGCGCCGCTCACGTCGCGCATGTCGCGCACCTGCACCCGCGCCCGAGACCGCGCCTTGGGACATTGGGACATGGGACGTCCGCAGCGCGCCAAGACGTGGCAAGTGGCGCGCTTACCGTGCAGGCACAGCGCGCCACTCGATCACAGCGGACTGTCGTCATCACCCGCTGCGACCAGTTCGCGCTCCACTTCCGGCTGCTGCTCTTCCTTCACGTAGTACCAACCGCGCGAACCGGTCGACTCGCGCTTGCGTACCCACCCGAGCGACTTCAACGCCTTGCCGATACGGCGCTGCTCTGCCAGCGTCCACTTCGATGTGTCGAGCTTCAGAATGTCCGCGAGGATCTCTTCCATCGTCGTGCGCGGCACGAATTCCAGGGCTTTGGCGATCTTGTCCTCGTACACGTCGCCTTCGTAGCGCTCCGCCTGCTCGATCTCGAACAGCGGGCGCTCATGCTCTTCTACGTGCCACACGACGCCCGAGCGATACAGGTGTACGGCTTCCGCCCAAAGCTGTTCACGAACGGCCACAATGCCGTCGATGTCGACCAGACCGCCGACACGCAGCGGCCAATATCGCCGGTTGCCCGACTCGTCCTTCAGGTACGTGTCGAAGTTGACCGAGCCAGCGAACACGCACTGGCGCGGGACGTCGGTCGCTCGCTTGCCATAGAAGTTGCGAAACCGGTCGACGGCCGTCGCGAAGAAGCTTTTCACCGCCGACGAGTCGGCCTTGTTCAACGAGTCCAGTTCGGCCAACTCGATCACCCACTTTCCGGCCAGCACCGCGTACGTGTCTTTGTTGCCGATCTGGATCGGCGTGTCGGTGAACCACGGAGCGCCGGCCAGCACCTTCAGCGCCGTCGACTTGCGGTGCCCCTGTTTGCCTTCGAGGATCAGGACGTTGTCGACCTTGCAGCCCGGCTCCATCACGCGCGCGACGGCCGCGATCATCCACTTCGTGAACGCGAGTTGCACATACTCGCTGTCGGCGACACGCAGGTATGTCGACGGCATCGATCGCACGCGCGACACGCCGTCCCATTTCAACCCTTCGAGGTATTCGCGCACTTCATGGAAGTGGGTCGCATCCGCTACCAGCAGGACCGCGTTCATCACGATATCGGTGCGCGTATCAAGGCCGTACCGTTGGGACAACCAGAGAACGGTCCGCTGGTCATCCATGTCGGTCCACTCGCCCGTCACACCCTGCGGGAACGGCGGCGCTTTGCGCTTCATCACGCGACCACCGAAGTCGTCCTGCTCGATCACGCCCTGCCACGCCTTGTGGTTCGACAGGATCAGGTGCACGTTCCCGAGCGTCGGCAGCAGCCGGCCCTTGTCCGATCGCGCCAGATCCTGCTCCCACGTGTGTGCGCCGTTCTCTGCTTCACGGCCGTCCCATTCCGCCTGTTTCGCGGCAGCGGACGTCGCGGCGGGCTTCGTCTGCGTGACTTCCGCGGTCGGCATAGCGACCGTCGCCGGCCGGATCTCTTCGTTCGCTGGCGCGATGACGCGCAAGATTGCCGCTTGCACCTGCGCCTCGACTGCCTCGAAGCCATCTTCGACGTGTAGGTCGTTGAAATCGGTCAGCTTGCGCTCGCCGCGATTGGCGAATACCGGATAGACGACACTGACGTCGTCGACAGTCGCTGCCGCCTCGTACGCACGCTTCAGGCCCGTGTTCTCGAAGCGCTTACGGCGCAGCGGCATCACGTCGTTGCCGTAGCTCGCCTCGACGTACGGCACGCCGTTGTCGTCACGACGGCGCGATGCGGCAACCATGTACCAGGTGCTCTTCGCCTCGATCCGCACGGGGTCGGCACCAAACACCAGCTCACCACGGAAGCCGAACTCGTCGGCGAGCCAGTCGCGCATGCGCTGCTCGATCTTCCAGTCGTCATCAGCGCAGACCAGCACGTGCACGTCCGGATACATCGCACGCAGGTAGCGAACGGCCGGGAGGATGCCGCCCGCATCGAAGCAGATATCGACGGCGAACGCGTCGTCGATCGCCATACGGATCGCACGCGCGGTTGCATAGCCTTCGGCGACCAGCACGATCTGGTCGTCTGTACCGACGTCGCCGAGCAGATACGAAGCACCCTTCTTTTCCATGCCCTTGTTGAAGCGCTTCGCGCCGTCCGGCGTGATCTTCTGCAGACCGACGAGACGAGTGTCGTCGCCGTACTGATACATCGGCACGAAGATCGTGCCGTCTGCATCGAAACGCACGCCTTCGGCTGTGAGGTGCTTGCGGTCGAGATAGGCGGACGTGCCGTCCTCTGCCGCACGGTTCCACTGATCCTGCGCGCGGTTCGCGGCGAGCTTCGCCTGACGCGCATCACGCTCGGCCTGCTCACGGTCGGCGGCCTCCTGCCGGCGACGCGTCTCCGCAAGCACTTCCTCGCTCATCGGTGCGCCGCTCCACTCGAATCGCTCGGTGCCCGGATCGTCACCGGAGAAATGGCCGAATGTCCCGCCATAGCCGATCGTCGCGCCCTTGCTGACGACCTCGCGAAGCTGATACCAGTATTTCTTGCGCGGCCCGTACCGATGGTGTTTGCCGTCCGCTACCGGATGGCCGGCGGGCAGGTCGGGATGCCCCGCCGCACGCAATTGCTGAATGATCTGGTCCAGTGTCGCCATACAATAATTTCCTCTGTCAAAGTAACTTTGGCCGCTTGTCGCGGCCAGATCACAATTCGTTGAGCTGCGCCCTGTTAGCTCGCACGCCGATCCGCATCCAGCTCGGTGAGGCGGCGGTCGCGTTCAACCTTGTGGGAAAAGCTGCGCCACGCTGCCCGGCCGGCTGCATAACACTGCCGTCCGCTCGGCGAGCGGCCGTACTGCGATGTGCCGCGTCGCAACGCGCTACTGATTCCGTTCACGTTCACGGGGGTCTCCGGTTATTTGCCGCGTTGTCGACGCCATTCGGCGGACATGAGATCGTCGAACGCGGCAAGGTCCAGCGCGCAGAGACGATCGGTAAGCTGGTCGCGGAACGCGTGACGTTCCGCCTTGGTTGCGAGCGCAGCGCATGCGTGCGCGGCTCGCTCGATGAACAAGCGCACGCTCCCCGCTTCGGTCGCTTCCGCCAAAAGCGAGGCGAGACGATCGGGGAACGTGGCGACCAGGTCGGAGAGCAGGCGCCCCGCTTCGACGGGGGCGCGTTCAAATCGGGATGCGAGCGTCGTGACAGCGCACGCCAATTGCTGCTCACGTGAGCAGCACAGGCCGACCCGTTCACGGTCAGGCCGGCAGCACCCCATGTCGGGCTTAAACCGTTCCATGACGACGACGGCGACGCGCAGCTAGGTTGCGAGCAGCGTGAATCAAACGCTGGAACAGACGCTGGCCCTTGCGACCGGTCGCGATGATCTTCTCGGCGTCTTGATCGTCGATCCGCTGATCCGCCAGTGCGCGTGTCACGCCGTCAGCAACGAGACCTACATGCGCTTGCAGGTGCAGCGCCGTCGATACGAGCCGCAGCGTGCCAGGTTCGCTGACGTCGTCAGCCGCGTGGTCATCGATGTGTTCGGCCACGAGACCGAAACGCGAGTTCAACGCATGCAGCGCGTCGAGCGCGTACACCTCGCCTTCCGCCTTCTCCTGCATCCACTCGACCAGCAGCTCGAACATTTCCATCGACAAGCGGCTGTCGCCGACACCACGCAGGCGCAGACGAAGCGATTCCGGCGTGATGTTCTTTCCGCGCCGGATCGTGAGGTGGTTCGCCGCGTCGGCGACACCGCCAGGCGTGTTGCGAACGGACGTATAGAGCACGTCCAGCCATTCGGTACTGTCGTATCGGCAGGTCATATCGGGGCTTTGGGAATGTGCCGCTTTCATCCTGTCGTGCATCAATGCGCGTCGGTAGGATTTGCGGTGGAAAAAACGAAGAGAAAGAGATCCGGTCGTTCGACCTTCACGGCTGCAGGAATCCCGCGCGCGAGCCAATTGCAAACACGCTGCGTGCCGCCCTGATGCCTCTCATAGCCGAGAAGCTCGGCGACCCTTGCCGGGCCACCAAGACGGGTGATCATGATGCGGTCGGCTTCAATCCGGGCGGTCTTATCCATCCCCCGAATTAAACACTATGTTTATACGATTTGCAAACGCACCGTTTAACAACGCCACGTTTACTTCGCCGACTATTTGTCGCATGAGGAAACTGCACGAAACCATTGAGCGGCTGTATCGAGCGGCAAAGGACCTTCAAGACGTTGAAGGCCCCGCAAACGTTGCTCGCCTGCTCAACGAGTCGCCCCAACTACTTAACAACTGGGAACGTCGCGGGATGTCGGCTGCCGGCATGATTCATGCCGCATCGGTGATCGGTTGCCGCGCTGACTGGCTCAAAACGGGCGACGGCCGCATGGCCGATGAAGGCTCGACGAAAGAAACATTACATTCAAGTAACATCGCCTCCGGCCATCATGACGAGCGCCATACCAAGACACCGTCCGTAGCGCAGCCCGATGTAGAAACACGGGCGCGGCGACTCGCTTCCGCGCTGACTGACGCGGCATCGAACGGCTTGGTCTCAGAACGGTTAATCAGTGCTTTGGAAGGAATGCTGGAAGCGGGAATATCGCAATCTTCGGCGGCGTCATTCGCTAAACACTCACGCGCTGCCGTAAGAGCATCCGTGCGTTCCGGGGAAACCAGCACCAATGAAACGCCGAAGCGGAGATCGACCAAGTAACGTCGTAGACCTCGAAGCATTCCGATCCACACGTGCTAAACGGCACGTTACTGACGACCACGATTTCAGTACCGACATTCGTTTTGCCGTAACCACCTACGGCAAGATCGTCACCCCCCCTCCCCGCCTCAATCCCCAGCACTTGCTCGCAGTCTTGTCGTGGTGTCACGACATGGCTGCGCACGTCCTTGACACATATCTCGAATCCGCTGGGTAGGCCAGAGTAAACAAAATGTTTGCCCTTCAATTAAACATGATGTTTAATTCGGTTGTCGCGTCGCCCGACGCTTAACCGGAGAACAACCATGAAGTTGACCGATTTGAACGCGCAAGCCCGTCACGACTGGCTCCGCGAAGAACAATCGCCCCGCATCATGCCGTCCGAACCCGCACGCCAAAGCAACTTTGAAAAGTCCAAGGTCTTTCGATGGACGATCGTTGCCTGCCTGCTGTTCGTTGCCGTCAACATCTTCCAAGACGACCCGATCGTCGCACCGACGACCACCTCCCAAATCACCGTCTAAACCGCCCTGATCCTGCCGGGGCGAGCGCCCCCGGCGTCATGGAGACCACCATGCCGCGAATCAAAGTCAAAGCCGAACCCCTCTTCGATATTGAACGTCGAGACACCCTGTCACTGCGCAGCGTTGCGCGATACGACCGCAATGCGAAGCGCCCGACGACGCCGATCCTCATCGGCAAGTACGTTGTAGGCCGCCGGCCGCTGGCCGACAGCCTCCACACGCTTTACATGATCCTCGACGGTGCCGAGATCGCAGGCACGCAGATCTCGACCCCAAGCGAAGGCGACTGCGCCAGCGCGATCAAGCGCCTGCGCGACGCGAAGCGCGCGGCGGGCAAGGTGGCATCGGACGCGATCAGCAAAGCGAAGAAGCCCGGCAAGGCTCGAACGGCGGTAACGCAGGAGGTTGCGTAATGGACGAGCGCACGCAACAGCTCAACCTGACTGCGCCGATCCCGACCGGGAACATCAAAGCCGCAGCAGCCGCTGCAGGCGCAACGTCTGCGGACCTGTGGATGGTCCCCTACGGTCAACTTCACTACGATCCGTCCGACAACATCCGACCGGTTGATCCCGAATGGGTGACGCACCTCACTGCCCTCATCATGGTGAACGGGTATGACAAGGGTTCACCCCTCCATTGCTACGCGCGAAAGGTCGACGGGAAGGATCTGCTGTACGTGTACAAGGGGCAGCACCGCTACCTTGCGGCCGGCAAAGCAATCGAAGCCGGCAAGGACATCGGCAAGATCCCGGTTGTCGTCCGTGACGCCAAAACGGTCAACCGCGCCGAAATGGTGATCGACGGCTATCTCAGCAACGACAGCAAACGATCGTCGCCGCTTGAGCTGGCCGGCGTTGTCGCCGAGCTACGCGACATTCATGGCATGACGCTTGCTGCCATCTGCGAGCGCCTGAATGTCACCGACCAAACGATCCGCGACGTCGGCCTACTCGAACGCGCCCCGCTCGAACTGCATCAGATGGTTCGAGACGGCGCAGTCGCCGGCACGCTCGCGATCGAACAGATCCGCGAACACGGGGCCGATAAGGCGCTAGACCGCCTGCAGAAAGGTGCGGCAAAGGCAGCAGCGTCTGGCAAGGCACGCGTGACGAAGAAGCACCTCGACGCGGCGCCTAAGTCGTCACCGGTAGAGCACGCGCCTGTCGAGGCACCAGCTCCAGCGCGAACGTCAGCACGATCGACCGCGCCCACCAAGATTACCGAGCCGCGCGCAAAGCAACTTTTGCAAGCTCTGCAGGCGGTGTTGCACGACGATGGCTTCGGGAAACTGGCACCCGCGACAATCGATGCCGTTCACTCAGCGCTGACGCCGCTTACCGACCTGCTCGACACAAAACCCACCGGAAGATTTTGGCCTGTCACGGAACCGGACGAGAACGGTGGCTGTGAGCCGGTCGAGACGCTGCGTGGTCCTGAGCGAACCGATCGGATCAAGGGGCCGCTCGCACACATTCGCATCGCGCAACCGTCTCCCGGAGCTTGGATTTACGCGATCGAATACAACACCGGCACCAGCTTCGCGAGTGATCCATTGAAGGTGTCTCCGCAGACGCGCGCAGTCTGGACACGCGTTCAGGCTATTCGCTCAGGCGCTGCGCGGCTCATCGACACGATCAAGTCGCCCGTTCATGGGCGGACGAAGTCGGAGCAAGCCGCATTCAAGCGGATTCTCGCGTGGGCTGACGAGATCATCGGCATGCCGGACCCTGATATGACCACCGAATTCTCAGCAGCAACCGCCAAGGGGGATCGCCCTGATTTGTCGGAAGTGTTGACGGCCATCGAACATAAGCGGCGAATCGCGTCGAATCAGTCGCTGCTCAACGCCGCATTCCCGGCTCAGAAGGCAAAGCCGGGTCTTGACCCCGCGGCCGCGTGGCCGTTCCCGACAGGAGGCGCGAAATGACCTCGCGCCCGGCCCTTTCTACCCCACGTCCGCTGCCGCGAAAGCGGGAAAACGCGACGAGCCGCACGGCTATCAAACTGGCGAGCGTCAACGGTACTTCAATGCAGTCCGCCTGCGGCGGGCTGACACCCGCAAAAGCAATCCAGAAGGACGAAGCGCCGCTCGCGCGGCGCAAACCTATCCAGACGAACGAAGCCTTGGCGGATGCCCGCCAAGGCAGGCTCACGCGGCTCGACGCCCTTCGCATCGATATCCGCGCGTTGATCACCGAGATCTCGCACGCGGCCGACGTCGAGCTGCTGGACATGATGGCCGACGAGATCGGCTCGTTCGCTCGCCACAAAGCCGCGCAGGACGCGCGCACCTGGGCAGCAACTGCCGGCATCACGCTGGAAACCGGCTTGATGCAGCTCGGCCGAGCGCTGCCCGCATCCATCAATGGGGAATAACCATGACCAACAACATAATGAGCTGCGCTGATGCGCTGACGGACGCCGCACGCGACGTGCTCATCGAGCGCCTCAGGCAAATTGAAGTGAAAGGTTGGACTTCAGAGCACGACGACGAGCAAACGTGCGAAGAGATTGCCGTGATGGCGTCGTACTTTGCCATGCCAACCGGCGTGCGCAACTGGCCGATGAACGGGACAAACGATGGAGCAACGCTTGGCCAAGCGATCTTGCCGGACGGTTGGGTGGTCAGGATTGAAACTGATCGCCGTAGAGAACTGGTGAAAGCCGCCGCGCTTATCCTTGCCGAGATCGAACGCATGGATCGAGTGCAACCTCGCAATAAGGGGTAAGGCACACGATGAGAACTTTCGATTTGCAGGAATGCGCTGACTTCCTCAAAGTCGACCGCACGACCGCCATGAGACTTGCTCAGCAAGGGGACATCGTCGGCGCACGCATCGGCCGCGCATGGGTCTTTCTCGAAGATGATGTCGTCGCATTCCTACGTGAACAAGCGCAGAAGCAGACACTCGAGCGAATCGAGGGTCGCTCAAACCATGATCAGTCAGAAATCGACCGGCGTGTGCATGCGGCAATCCAACGACAAGTGCAGCAGCCGTCTGTACGTAAAGCCGGCCGTACAGCACGCACACTTCCCCGGCTTCCCGATCTACCACCAGCGCACGCCGCGTAATTGATGGAACGCCTCGCCGGTTTGGCGAGGCGTTCCGGTATACAAAGCTACTTTACTGAATCGCCTCGACAACCCAACGCACGCGGCCGTCCTGCCCTGACCCCGGTCGCCCGAGTGCTTCCCATTCTCACGCCGCAGCATCCAGATAACGAAACGACTGTGGCGGCACTCCGCCAGGAATTACCGCGTGTAGCTCTAGAGGTGTCTCATAGCGAGTCACAGTTTTGACACCGATCGCATATCCCGCCTTACGACCTCTGAAATATGTTTCAAAAAATGCCTTCGTAATTCCAGAATACTCTCTTGTCGTACGCCAAAGCTTGCTAGGGCTTTCTTTCAAGATCGAATCAATTTCGAATTCGCCGACCACCTTTCCAACTGGCATAGTTGCATAAATCACAACAGTCCTTACGTCGGAATTTTTGAAAACCGCCTTTCGAAACTCGAATCGCTTTTCTCCACTAAGTATGCGGTCTGCATACTCCGGCTTAATCGACAATAAGACTTTCATCAACCCCTCCATCAATCGCAATTTGCTTAAATTGATCCCGAGTCAGCCCCAAAAACCCCGGATATGCGTTTCTATCGATCCCGACATTTTCAATGAGATGATGCCGAGTCAATCGACGACGCAATGCGATGTTGTAGGTAAAACGCAGAATAATTGGATACTTCTTACTTCTGTAGTACCCGATCAGCTCATCGTCCGGAAAAACGCTGTGCGGTCGAGCATAGGTCACAAAATCATCAGCAGTCTGGAACGAATCAATATGTCGCACTTCCTCAACGACGCAAAGCGACGTCGCAACCGCCCTGTACTCCGCCGGCCCTTTGCCGTCGCCAGTACGATACATCACAATCTTGTCACCGGGCTGCAGCGACATAAGCCCCTTCATTCCAGCAATATATATCTTGTTGATACTGTTTGTATGAGAAACGTCCTTTACAATTCTGACGTCTTCATTATTTAAAATAGAGTCAGGCAACAAGCGTGTATGATAACCCGGATAAATTCCAACCTGATAATACGAGCCTTCGAGCCTAATTAGTGGATAATTTTTTTCACGATCCACCTCGCCCCGCCATTGCATTGGGCGCGTCATAACATCCTCGACGCCATTTGCGGTCGCCTTTTCAGCAACCTTCTCGAATCCATATCGAGTGAGCAAATTAATTAAACCAATGTGCTTAGAAAAGACGGTCACATATAGCTCTTCCGCCCCCTCTTCGACTGCATGATCGAAGATCTTCTTGACGAACCGCTCGCCCAACTTGGTACCGTGCGCGTTAATCTTGAATGTCCCAACTTTTACGCGCCGCTTAGCCGGCAATTGCGGGTTCACGTCTGCTACAGGGTCATCCTCGATCTTCAGATACAGGAATCCATCAATCAAATTCGAATCGTCTTGTTCGAATACGTAGGCCCAGTTTTCTGCCTTTCGGTGGAACCAATCCTCGAATTCCACGTAGTCCGCCTTAAGCGAATCGAAGAACGGATCCGCAAGGTTTGTATGTTTGAATTGCTTGTACTCGAATCCCACTTTCACGCCCCCGTAGTTGAGTTATGGGGACATTATAGAGGCGCGCCGGCGACATCGGCGCGCCTCTATTGCAAACTACCATAGCCGCTCGGCCAGATCACTCCCTCGCAGGTTCGCGTAGCGCATCAACACCTTCGGGTCCGTATGGCCCGTGATCTTCGCGATTTGGATGTCGCTCAATGTCGTCCGCTCGTACAGCCGCGACGTCGCCTCGTGCCGCAGGTCATGGAATACGAGGTCCGGGCATCCAGCCGCGTTGAATAAGCGGCCGAACTGGCCCGACAGCCTCACTGTGACGCGCTCGAGAACCTTCCGTTTGAGGAGCGGGAAATTCTTCGCACGCATCGCGGCTTCGATGTCGTCGATCCACGGAAACAGCCGGCCACCGTCAAACGAGAATCCGCACATTTCCGGGTCCTGACTTGTCACGGCTGCAACGTAGCGCTCGTACGCGGCAATCGCAACCGTTGTGAGCGGCACCGAACGCTTGCTGCCGTTCTTCGTCCGCTCTAGCGCGGCCGTCCGGCGGTCGACGTCGAACTGCGCGATATCCAACGTATACATCTCGCGCATCCGCATCGCAGACTCGATCGCCAACTCGAACAGGAACACCAGCGCCGGCCGATACGGTAGTTCGAAGACTCGCTCGCGCCCCTCAGGCTTTCCACCCGCCATGATGCGCCGGATCTCGACCTCCTCGGCCGCGCTCGGACGTCGGTCGCGATGCACATCGTCTTTCGCCGCGACGTCCTGCGCCTCGACCGCCACGCGATCCTCATCGGTGTAGGTCGCGTAGCGCTTCGGCAGCAATCGAAGCGGATTGACCGCGAGCATTGGGGTGCCGGACTTGACCACCCAATCGAAACAGCGGGCAAGCGCCCCAACATTGTGGCGAATCGTCGACGGCGACAAGTGATGCTCGCGCTTCATGCCCGTCACCCATCGTTCGGCCCATTCGTAGTCGATCGTGGTGAGCGCTTTCGTCGGCAACCGGCCGAGCAATGTGTTGAGCACCTGGACATCCGAATCGGGCACTGAGACACGACGCAAATACTCGCGGATAGCGTCCAACGTCGTCGAGATCATTTCCCGTTGCTCTACGACGTCTGCGGGCACGATGCCGGCGTCGAGCAGCTGCTCCAGTCGAGCGACATACGCGTCGCCCTCCTCTTCGGTTTGGAACGTCAGAGAAAGTGGCTTTGGGAGGAGCTTTGAACGTCGGATGATGTATTCCCACGTTCCGGAAGGTCGTAATCGCTTGGTCGCCATGCGCTGATGTGAACTCGCCTATACGGCCAAAGAGCCGGCTTAGGCGTGGTTACGCGTGTTTCTTAAGTGGTTGGAGGCGACTTTGTACCACTCCAGGCAACTTTCTTACAAGGATGAAAGCGGAGCAGAAAAAAGAAAAGCCCTGATTTCTCAGGGCTTTTTCTCTTCTTACTTGGAGGCGCGAGCCGGAGTCGAACCGGCCTAAACGGCTTTGCAGGCCGCTGCATAACCGCTTTGCTATCGCGCCAAAAGCGGACTGTCCGGATGCCGTGAGGCAAGCGACAGATTTTTATTCGAGGACCGGAAGTCCATCAAATAAAAAGGGAAGCTTGGCTTCCCCATGACTTGGAGCGGGAGACGAGTCTCGAACTCGCGACCTCAACCTTGGCAAGGTTGCGCTCTACCAACTGAGCTACTCCCGCATTGTCCTGCACCTGCAGCGCTTTGCCGTACCACACGCTGCCAGAAAAATCTGGAGCGGGAGACGAGTCTCGAACTCGCGACCTCAACCTTGGCAAGGTTGCGCTCTACCAACTGAGCTAC
>NZ_CABVPX010000004.1 GCF_902499125.1 Burkholderia arboris | reverse complement strand
GTGCGGCGGCCACGCGCTGCATCAGCGGATCGCACATGCGGTCGGTGCGCTTCGCGGCGACGACCTCGGCGCCGGCGTGCCAGCGTTGGAGCATCGCGGGGATCAGTGCCGGCGGATCCTGCAGGTCGGCGTCGATCAGGATCACGGCCGCGCCGGCGGCTTCGTCGATGCCGGCCGTGAGCGCGGCCTCCTTGCCGAAGCGCCGGGTGAGATCGACGATGCGCACGCGCGGATCGCCGGCGGCGATGTCGATTAGCTTGTCCAGCGTGCCGTCGCGGCTGCCGTCGTTCACGCAAACGATTTCGAAGCGCGCGGTGCCGACCGATTCGAGGATGGGAAGGGTGGTCGCGAAGAATGCATCGATCGCTTCCGCCTCGTCGTGAAAAGGCACGACGAGCGATACCAACGGCTTCAGGGTGTGCCTGGACATACGTCCCCCTGTGAGATCCGGTCTGCGCCGCATTGTCTGGTCCTGTTGTCGCCGAACTTGTGGAAACGGGTCCGGATCGGCGCGCGTTTGTGTTTGTGATGGTCTGGCTGGCTGGCCGCGGGCCGGGCGGGCAGCCGTCAGATCATTCTACGCACGAATGACGCGCAGGTGACAGGGTGCGCGGGTTTGTGCGGGGGGAGGGGTTTCAGCGATGCGGCCGGCCGCCGGCGGGGCGCTGCAGCGCCGTCCCCGGGGCGGTTACGCGTGCGGGCGCAACGGTTAGCATGTCGACTGGAATGACGGTGACGGAGAGGGTTATGCAAGTTCAGGAACTGGCCGGCGGGCCGCTGGATTACTGGGTCGCGATCGCGGAAGGCCACGACGCCCCGCGTGCCGACGCGTCCGGATGCACGTCGATTCGCGTGGCGGGCGGCGTGCCGACGCCGTTCGCGCCATCGTCGTCCTGGGCGGACGGCGGCCCGATCGTCGAGCGGCTGCCGTTCGACGCGTTCGAGCGCGACGGCGGGCGGGGGCCATGGCGTGCCGTGCTGCACCGGGCCGTGCCGGCCGCGGGCGACCGCTGCACGTTCAACCAGTCGGGGCCGACGCTGCTGGTCGCCGCGATGCGCACGCTCGTCGCGTCGACGTTCGGCGACGACCTGCCGGACCTCGATATGGCGCTGCCGCGCTGAACGCCGCCACGCGCGGCAGCGCTCAGGACGACACGTTCCGGACCGCAATCGACGCGACGTCGACGCGCCGTGGCAGGATCGCGTCCGCCGCCGCGCGATCGGCGACGCGCTGCAGCACGTCGATGTCGGCGCCGCTGAGGCTGCGCTGCGCGAGCGCGGCCCGGCGGGCGATGTCGGTCGCCGCGTCGGGCGGCAGGCGCGTGAGCGACGCGTAGACGTTCGCGTAGTCGGCCGGGTGCGCGAGCGCCCATTGGCCGGCGCGGGTGAGCCGTGCGAGCACGTCCGCGAGCGCCGCGCGCTTCGCGTCGTCGTTCAGCGTCTCGACCGGCGACGTGAGGAACGCGAGCCCCGAATTGATGCCGCTGCCGTCGCGGACGATGCGTGCGCCGCGTCGCACTGCATGGCCGTAATACGGGTCGAACGTGGCCCAGATGCCGATCCGTTTCGCCTCGAACGCGGCGAATGCATCGACGGGCAGCACGAAGCGCACGTCGACGTCGCGCGGGGCGAGGCCGTGTTCGCGCAGCGCGCCGTACAACTGGTATTGCGAGATGCTGCCGCGCGCCGACGACACGACGACGGTTTGCCCTTTCAGGTCGGCCACCGTGCGAATGGGCGAGTCGGGCTGGACGACGATGCCGAGCGACGCCGACGAGCCGACCCGCGTCGCGACGATCCGCAACGACGGATCGCCGAGCGCGGCCGTCAGTACCGGCAGGTCGCCGGCCGGGGCGAGATCGATCGCGCCCGCGCGCTGGGCCTCGAACAGCGGCGCGGCGCCCTGGAAATTGGCCCAGCGGAACCGGTAGGGCGTGCCGTCCAGCACGCGCGCGGCTTCGGCCAGCGCGCGCAGGCCGCCGGCCTGGTCGCCGAGCACGAGCGTGACGCTCGACAGGTCGGTGCCGGCCGCGCGGGCGGGCAGTGCGATGCCGCCCGCGAGCGGCGCGGCGGCGAGGGCGGCAAGACGCTGCAGCGCGCGGCGGCGCGCTGCAGCGGAAGAGCGATTCATCGGCGGCATGTCCTCGGTAACCCGCGCCCGTGCGGCGCGGCTGCCGGGCAGGTTACGGAATCGGTTTCCGGCCGACAAACATCGAATCGTGAAATGCATATTCGCGCGGCGAGCCCCGCTAGGGCCGGTAACGGCCCGGCGCCCGGGCGCTGTCGCGGATGCGTCGTGCGGATGCGTTAGGCGGCCGGCGGAACCGTGCGCAGGAATGCCCGCACCGCGGGCGCCTTTTCGAACCGCCGGTGCGCGAGCGCGAGCTCCGACGTGATCGGCTTGCCGGCAATCGGCCGGTACACGACACCCGGCAACGACACGCAGCCGGCGAGCGCATCGGGAATCACCGCGACCCAGCCGTTCACGGACACGCACGCGAGCACCGCGAGCAGGCCGCCCGGCCGCGCGGCGATGACCGGTGCGAAGCGGCCGCGGCGCGCGACTTCGAGCGTGCCCCGTTCCTGTTCGGGCACCGCGAAGCGTGCGTCGGCGAGATCGGCCGCGCGGACGGCCGTCATCGCCGCGTAGCGCGAATCGGCCGGTACGGCCGCGACGAACACGTCGCGCTGCAGCGTGACGATCCGCAGACCGCCGGGCAGCGGCAGCGGCGGACGGACGTAGGCGAGATCGAGCCGGCCCGCGTCGAGCTGGTTTGCGACGTCGTCCATCGGCACCTCGCGCAGGTTCAGTTCGATGCGCGGGTGCGCGGCGCGGAACGCGCCGACCGTGCGCTGCAGCGTGCCCGAATAGACGGCGGACGACACGTAGCCGATCTCGATCCGGCCGAGTTCGCCGCGTTCGGCGAGCGCGGCAAGTTCGCGGCCGCGCTGCAGATGCTCGAATGCGGCGCTCGCTTCGGCGAGATAGGCCTCGCCGGCCGCGCTCAGCGTGACTGCGCGGCGCGACCGGTGAAAGAGCCGCACGCCGAGCACGCGCTCGGCTTCCTGGATCTGCCGCGTGAGCGCGGGCGGCGCCATGTCCAGCGCTTCGGCCGCGCGCGCGAAATGCAGGTGCTGCGCGACGCTCAGGAACGCACGTACGTGACGGAATTCGAGCCGGTCCATGATTGCAGTTTTCGTTAATAAAACAGCTGGGAAGTGTCAATGACAGGCAACACCGGGCAAGCCTAGCATACGGCTCGTTGATCCTGTTCCGGAGTTGCCGATGTCCCAGTCTTCACCGGCGTCGCGTACGGGCGCGGCTGCCGCCCCGCGCGCGGGCGCCCGCCTGCCGGCCGCCGCGACGCTTGCCGTCGCGTCCGCAACCTGTTCGCTGATCGTGCTCGACACGAACGTGGTGGCCGTATCGCTGCCGAGCATCGCGCGCAGCTTCCACGCGAGCTTCGCCGACATCGAATGGGTCGTGAGCGCGTACATGACCGCGTTTGCCGCGTGCCTGCTGCCGGCGGGCGGGCTCGCCGATCGCTTCGGGCGCAAGCGGATGCTCTTCACGGGGCTCGCGCTCTTCTTTCTCGCGTCGCTTGGCTGCGGCATCGCACCGTCGGCCGGCTGGCTGATCGCCGCGCGCGCCGTGAAGGGCGGCGGCGCCGCGCTGCTGCTGACCGCGGCGCTTGCCGTGATCGCGAACCGGTTTCCGGACGGGCGCGACCGGGCGCGCGCATGGGCGATCTGGGGCATGTGCATGGGGATCGCGACGGCCATCGCGCCGCTCGTCGGCGGCGCGATTACCCAATGGATCGGATGGCGCTGGGTGTTCCTGCTGAACCTGCCCGTCTGCCTGCTGCTGGCGGCCGGCGCGTGCGTCGCGATCGACGAATCGAACGATCCGCATGCGAAACGCGTGGACGCCGCCGGCAGCCTGCTGTTCGGTGCGGCGCTCGCCTGCGGGATCGCGGCGCTGATCGGCGCACCGTCGCACGGCTGGCTGTCGGCCGCGACGCTGGGCCGGCTCGCGCTCGCCGCCGCGCTGCTGGCGGCGTTCATCGGCGCGGAGCGCTGGCAGGCGCGGCCGATGATCGATCTCGCGCTGTTTCGCCAGCCGCGCTTCGTCGGCGCGGTGCTCGCGATGTTCGGGTATGCGGCGTGCGCGCAGGTGATGATGACGTTCCTGCCGCTGTACCTGCAGAACGCATTCGGCATGTCGGCGATCGATGCGGGGCTCGGGATGCTGCCGTTCGCGTTCGCGATGATCGCCGGCCCGTCGCTCGGCGCGGCGCTGGCCGCGCGCGTGTCGTCCGGCGGTGTGCTGGCGGGCGGGCTCGCGCTGATCGGCGCGGGCAACCTGGTGACCGCGGCGCTGACGGCCAGCGGCGACTACCGGCTCGTCGCGATCGGCATGTTCGTGACGGGGTGCGGCGCCGGCATCATGAACGGCGACACGCAGAAGGCGATCATGGCCTGCGTGCCACCGAACCGCACCGGCATGGCGTCGGGCATCAGCACGACGACGCGCTTCTCGGCGATCGTGACGGCCGTCGGCGTGCTCGGCGCGGTGCTGGCGGCGAGCACGCACGCGCGGCTCGACGACCTGCTGTCGGCCACGCCCGGCCTGCGCGCGTTCGCCGATGCGCCGTTCATGTCGAGCCTGCTGGCCGGCGATCTGGCGCAGGCGCTCGGCCGCGTGCCGCCGTCGGCCGCCGGCACGCTGGCGCGGGCGGCCCCCGTCGCGTTCTCGAGCGGGTTCGCCGATGCGTTGACGATGAGCGGCGTGCTCGCGCTCGGCGCGGCCGTCGTAGCATACAAGTTGCTTACGCAACCGATGCGCGATGGCGCGTAACGGGGAGTGACGGGGAGTGACGGGCCGGCGTGCATGCGCTGCGTATTGGACGGGCTTTCACGGAACCATTAAGCTGGCGCGTTCCGGTTTCACGCAGCGTATTCAAGATGTCATCGACGATCGAGATTCTGTTGCCCGTGTTCGGGCTGATCGCGGCAGGGTTCCTGTGCCGCCGGCGCGGCGTACTCGGGCCGGCCGCAGCGTCGGAGCTCAACCGGTTCGTCGTGTGGCTCGCGCTGCCCGCGCTGCTGTTCCAGATCATGGCGCACGCATCGTGGCACCAGCTCTACCAGCCGGCGTTCGTGGCGACATTCGCGCTGACCTGTGCGCTCGTGTTCGGCGGCGTGCTCGCGTGGCGCCTGTTCGCGGGGCGCGGGCTGGCCGATGCGAGCATCGATGCGATCGCCGCGTCCTATCCGAACACCGGCTATCTCGGCTTTCCGCTGTGCCTGCTGGCGTTCGGTCCCGGCAGCCTCACGCCGACCACGATCGCGACCATTCTCGTCGCATGCGTGTTGTTCGCCGGTGCGATCGTGCTGATCGAGATCGGACTGCAGCGCGACCGCGCGCCGCTGAAGCTGATGTGGAAGGTGGCCGGCGCGCTGCTGCGCAACCCGCTGATCGTCGCGCCGCTGGTCGGCGTATGCGTGTCGGCTGCGCAGGTGCCGCTCGCTGCGCCCGTCGAGACCTTCCTGAAGCTGCTCGGGGCGGCCGCAAGCCCGTGTGCGCTGGTCAGCCTCGGGCTGTTTCTCGCGGAGAAGCGCGAGGGGGCCGGTACCGCGGCGCGCGGCAGCGTCGCGCTGACGGCGGTGAAGCTGTTCGTCCAGCCGGCGCTCGCATGGTGGCTCGGCGTGCGCGTGTTCGCGATGCCGCCCGTGCTCGCGCAGATCGCCGTCGTGCTCGCCGCGTTGCCGACCGGCACGGGGCCGTACATGCTCGCGGAATTCTACGGGCGCGAAGCGCAGGTGACGTCGCGCACGATCCTGCTGTCGACGCTCGGATCGATCGTTTCGCTGTCGGTGCTGCTCGTGCTGGCGCGACACGTCTGACGCGGCACGCGGCTGCGATCTTGCAGCCTGTCAGCGCATCGCCGTCAGCCGGCTCGCCGGTCAGTGCGGCTTCGTCGCGATGCGATGGATGCGTGCCGCGTGCGCGACGCGCGCCGGGTGCGATGCGCGGCAATGCGTCGCCTGTCGGCGGCGAGTGCGCCGTGCGGGCTCCGGCGTGTCGGCGACGGGCGGCGTGGACATCCGGGCATCCGCGTCGGAACCGGCAGCGGCTACTGCGGTAACGGCCGGCAACCTGGCCTCGGCGTCGAGCCATGCGTGCGTCGCTTGCGCGATCAGCCCGCGCAGCCAGCACACGCCCTCGGCACACGATCCCGATTCGTTCCACGTCATCCGGTACACGATGTCCGGCGGTTCGGCCGGCAGCGTGACCGCAGCGAGCGGCAGCAGCTTCGCATAGTGCCGCGCGAGCCGGTACGTGGTGGTGAGGATCATGTCGGTGCGCACGAGCGCATGCGCGGCAAGTTCGAAGTGCGGCAGCGTGACGACGATGCGCCGCTGCAGGCCGACGCGTTCGAGCTGCCGGTCGATCGCGCCGGATGCTTCGAGCCACGACGGCGTCGGGCACAGCTGCGGCGCGGCTGCGAAATCGGCGGCCGTCATCGCGCCGCGCCTGGCGAGCGGATGCGTCGCGCGCATCAGGCACACGACGCGGTCGTCGAACAGGTCGTCCTGCCGGAAGCGCGACTGGCGTGCGGGGCGGTTGTCGATCACGACGTCGAGTTCGCCGTCGGCCAGCGCGCGCTCGTCGTCGAAACCGTCGCCGAGCGGATGGAACACGAGCTGCGCGTCCGGCGCGCGCTCGCGGAACAGCGCGACGAGCTTCGGCACGAACAGCACGTTCAGGTAGTCGGGGCAGCCGATCCGGTAGGTGCGCACCGACGTGCGCGCGTCGAACGTCGGCTGCTGGATGCGGATGAAGTCGATCACGCGCAGCGCGTTGCGCAGCGGCTCGATCAGCCGCGCGCCGAACTCGGTCGGTACCATCCCGTAACGGCTGCGCACCAGCAGCGGATCGCCGAGCAGCGTACGCAGCCGCTTGAGCGCCGCGCTCGTCGCCGGTTGCGACATGTTCAGGCGCACGGCCGCACGCGATACGGTGCGCTCGGTCAGCAGCACGAGCAGGATGCGCATCAGCCGTGCGTCGAGCACGTCGAGCGCGCCCGTGGCGTCGGCCGCGCCGCGGGGCAGGGCGGCCGGGTCTAGCGGGTCCCGCATGCCGATACGCCTCCCGGCGCCCCCGTGACCGCGCGCGACGCGACTGCCGGCCGGCGGCGCGTCATTTTGCGAAGGTTCCCGGCCAGCCGACGATCCGCTTCGGGCGCGGCGGCGCGTACGTGCGGACCTTCGACGTCTTCAGCTTCAGGCGCACCAGCGACTCGGCGAGTGCGACCGCGGCCGACACGCCGTCGACGACCGGCACGCCCGTGCATTCCTCGATCTGCCGGTCGAGGCCGGCCATCCCGCCGCAGCCGAGGCAGATCACTTCCGCGTGATCGTCCTTCACCGCGCGCTGCGCCTGGCCGACGATCGACTCGATCGCGCGGGCCGGATTTTCTTCCAGTTCGAGCACCGCGAGGCCGCTCGCGCGCACCGATGCGCAGCGTGCGTCGAGCCCGGCGAGTTTCAGGCGATCCTCGATCAGCGGCACCGTGCGATCGAGCGTCGTGACGACCGAGTAGCGATGGCCGAGCAGCATCGCGACACTCGCGGCGGCTTCGGTGATGTCGACGACGGGTACCGTCAGCAGTTCCTGCAGGCCTTCGCGGCCGTGTTCGCCGTAGCCGGCCTGGATCACCGCGTCGTACGGCTCGTCGTAGCTCAACACGCGATCCATCACGGCGATCGCCGCGAGGTAGCTCTCGAAGTTGCCTTCGACCGATTCCGCGCCGAAGCGCGGCGTCAGCCCGACGATCTCCGTGCCGGGCGAGGCGGCGGCCTGCGCCTGCGCGGCGATTGCGTCGGTGATCGACTCGGTCGTGTTGACGTTGACTACCAGGATCCTCATCGGGGCTCTCCGTATGCGTGTGTGTCAGTGTTGCGCGCAGGCGACCGCGATGTGCTCGCCCGAGCGCTCTTCGTAGTGCCGTTTGCGATCGGCCAGCAGCCAGTACACGCTGCCCGCGATGGCCGCGCCGAGCAGCCAGGAGAACGGCGTCATCGCGCTGAAGGCCGGCACGACGGCGAGCGTGATCGAGATCAGCGCGGACGGCACGAGCGCCGCGAGCGCCTTGCGGTTCACGCCGCGGGTGTAGAAATAGGCGCCGCCCGGCGCTTCGGTATAGAGGTCGGGCACGTTCACGCGCTGCTTGCGCACGAGCCAGTAGTCGACCGTGATGATCCCGTACAGCGGGCCGAGCAGCGCGCCGAGGCCGGACAGGAAGTAGACGATCACGATCGGGCTGTTGTACAGGTTCCACGGCAGGATCAGCACGGCGATCGTCGCGCTGATCAGGCCCGCGCGGCGGAACGACAGGCGGTGCGGCGCGAGGCTCGTCAGCACGAACGCCGGTGCCACGAAGTTCGCCATGATGTTCACGGCGACGGTGACGATCAGGAATGCGAGACAGCCGAGCACGAGGAACAGCTTGTTCGGCACCGTCGCGATGATTTCCGTCGGGCTGTGGATGATGTGGCCGTTCAGCTTGAACTGCGCGCCCGCGAGCACGAAGCTGATCGTCGCGAACACGAGGATGTTGACCGGCAGGCCCCAGAAGTTGCCGACGCGCACCGTCTTCGCGCTCGGCGACGAACGGGCGAAATCGCAGAAGTTGAGCACCAGCGTGCCGTAGATCGAGAGCCACAGCGAGCCGCCCGCGAAGATTTCCGTCCACATCCTGAAGCCGGTCATCGGCTTGCCGATCGACATCGCGAGATGGCCGCCCGTGCGGCTGATCATCCATGCGGCGAGCGACAGCGTCGTCACGAGGATCACCGGGCCGGCGAGCCCCTCGTACTTGCGGACCATCTCCATCCCGAACGTGAGGATGCCGATCTGCACGAGCCAGATCGCGACGAACGTGATCCAGCCGAGCGTCGACAGCCCGAAGATCGCATTCTGGTCGAACGCAGCGAGGCCGGGCCAGATCGCCGTGAGCAGCACGCGCAGCACGACGGACGCGAGATAGGTCTGGATCCCGAACCAGGCGATCGCGATCACCGCGCGGATCATCGCGGGCAGCAGCGCGCCGTAGATGCCGAAGCTCATCCGGCTGATCACCGGGAACGGCACGCCGGTCTTCTGGCCCATGTAGCCGGTGAGGTTCATGAAGCAGTACACGAGCACCGCGCCGATCGCGAGCGACGCGAGCATCTGCCAGCCCGACAGGCCGAGCGCGAACAGCCCGATCGCAAACGAGTAGTTCGCGATGTTGTGTACGTCGTTGGTCCACAGCGCAAAGATGCTGTAGCGGCCCCAGGTCCGGCCCTCGGTCTTGGTCGGCGCGAGGTCGGGATTGTGCAGCCGCGGGCTCAGCGCAGGGTCGCGCGTGGCCGAATCGGTTCGATACGATGCGTCGTCCGCGCCGAGCACGATGCCCGGGCGGTGGGTGGCTTCCAGTTGCACGCCGTTGTCTCCTTCCATGTGCGGGGCGCGAAACCGGCAGCGTGTGTACGCAGCGCCGGCCCGGCCGCCGTGGACGTTATGTCTCGGATTTGTTCGCGAGTATGGGTGGCGGCCACGGTCATGGGAAATTAAATATTCGGCTGGGCGTCATTTGAAAAATGAATGGAAGGCGTCGGCCAGCAGCGGCAGGGCGCGGCACGCAAATTGCTCGCAAGCGGGCTCCATCCACATCGACATCAGCGGAGGTGTCATGCAGCGATATTCCTTTCGTCATGTATCGCGAGCCGTCTTCGCCGGCATCCTGATTGCAGGGCTGGCGGCAGGTGCGGGCTGCCAGAAGAAGAGCGACAGCGACAGCGCCGGCGGCGCGAGTTCCGATTCGAGCGCGACGGGCGGCATGTCGGCCGCGCCGTCCACCGCAGCACCGGGCACGCCGGGCAGCGGCGCGGCCGGCAGCAGCGCCGACAGCGGCGCGAGCATGCCGGGTGCGGCCTCCGCGCCGGGCGGTGCAAGCGGCGGCTGATGCGCGGTTGGCCGGGTGGGCGGCGCGCCGGTTGCGTACCGGCGGTCTGCCCGCTTTTTCGAGTGCCGTGCCGGCCGGGCACGTGCGCCGGCCGGCGTGTGTGCGCGCGGCCGGGCGCGTGAAAGATTTGCAAGGAGCGATGTAGCGATTCACGGACCGGCGCATGCCGGCCGGACAAGGAGGTGCGATGCAGAGCGATCAATCGAACCCTGACCCGAAGCAACCGCCAGCCGATTCCGGGCCTCCCGCGACGGCCCGGCGCCCGTTGACGCCGGAGGCCATCGCCGCGAAGACGCCGACCGGCCTGCCGCCGATCGAGCGCGGCACGCAGGCGGTCGGCAGCGGCGACCCGGTGCGGCGCGCGGCTGCCCGGATCCCGACGCTCGACAAC
Organism: Burkholderia arboris; assembly: GCF_902499125.1. Taxonomy (GTDB): domain Bacteria; phylum Pseudomonadota; class Gammaproteobacteria; order Burkholderiales; family Burkholderiaceae; genus Burkholderia; species Burkholderia arboris. The sequence continues at coordinate 332,116 of NZ_CABVPX010000004.1, read as the reverse complement.
GCGAACATGGCGATGACCGACAGCACCGTCGACGTCGACGGCAAGGGCATGGAAGCGGCTGCGGGCGCGTCGAAGTGGCACGACAACGTGATCTACTCGAACGCGTCGCTCGACGAAGCGGTCGAGACGCCGGACGAAGGCCTCGGCGGGATCGAGAGCCGGCCGTCCGGCAACCTGCCGCAGATCGCGACGCGGCCGGGCTGGCGCGTGCGCCGTGTCGGCGAGGTCGATATCGAACGCGGCGACGGCACGCGCGCCGAGCATGTGATCCGCTTCGAGCGGGACGACTGATGCCGGTGTGCGAGGTCGCGGTGGCCGGCCCGATCGCGCCGGCCACCGCGACCGTTCGCTATCCTTACTGCGGGCCGAGTTCCTGCGCGGAAGAATCGGCGTCGTTGCCCTGCGCGACGAGCACGTGAATGTCGTTCGGCGTCACGTCGCCGACGCCGCCCGACGGAATCGTCAGGAGCAGCCAGTCGGCGTTGTTGTTGATGGTGACCGGCGCGGTCTTGAGGATCGGCGACTTGCTGCCGGCCGTCGTGACGATCACCTGGTAGCTGCCGCCGTTCAGGTAGATCGAATCCTGCGTCGTGGCCGGCACCGCGTTCTGGTACGCCGCGCCCGCCATCGTCGGGCTTTGCGTCGTGATGTCGGTGCCCGGCGGGACGACGTACACGTCGACGTTCTGCGCATTCGGCGACGCGTTGAAGCTGCGCACGCGCGCCTTGTCGGACAGCAGGCCCTTGTCGTACGGATCGTCGACGATGGAGATCAGCGACGTCGTGCTCGGCAGCGCGATCGTCGTGTAGTGGTGGCCGTTCGCTGCGCCGAACGATTGGGACGCAATGGTCGTGGTCGTGCCCGAGACGTCGTAGCTCGCGGTCTGCGTGCCCGAATCGACGTCGTGATAGCGCGTCACGCCCTTGTAGGCGACGCCCGACTGGTCGATCTTCGCGTTCAGGTAGTAGTCGAGGTTCGGGCCGGCCGGCACCGCGTTGATGAAGCGTGCCTGCGGCTTCGAGATGCCGAGTTCGGTACCGACGTCGTTGCCGTCGCCGCCGCATGCCGCGAGCACGGCAATAACCGAGCACAAGGCCACCATCGTTCGTATTGATTTCATGTCGTCCTCTCGTTCAGGGAACCTGCTGGCGATGCAGGACCGCCGCGCGAGCGTTCGCGCAGTGTGCAGCGCCGGTTGGGGGAAGGCTGTCGACCGCCGGGGCGGCGGGCGCGTGGATGACGCAAGCGATGTGCCTGCGCAGCGGGAGACGATGAACGACGGCGGGGCGGTGGCGGGACGCGCGCACGCGCCGGTGCGGCGGCGTGCGCGAGAGGACGAGCGGCGGGGCGGACCGCGCGCGCGGCGCGGTTGTAAAAACGACAGCGCCGCGCGGCCTCAGCGGTTCACGAGCCGGGCCGGATACGCGAGCGCGAGTGCGCAGCCGACCAGCATGCACGCAGCGAACCCATACAGCCCCGCGCTTTGCGAGTGGAACGTGTCGCGCAGCCAGCCGATGAAATAGGTGCTGCCGAACCCGCCGAGGTTCGCGATCGAGCATGCGAACGCGATCCCGCCGGCGGCAGCCGAGCCCTTCAGGAACGTCGAAGGCAATGCCCAGACGACCGGCATCGCGGCGGCCGCACCTGCGTTGATCAGCGAGAACAGCAGAATCGTGCCGAGCGTGCCGTGCGACGACGAAGCCGCGACCGCCAGCGCGACGGCCGACACCGTGAACGGTACGACGATATGCCAGCGGCGTTCGCGCGCGCGATCGGAGCTGGCGCCGCAGTACAGCGTGGCGAGCACGGCGGCGGCATTCGGGATCACCATCAGCCAGCCGATGTGATACGCGTCCTTCACGCCGGTGTCGCGCAGGATCGTCGGCAGCCAGAAACTCACCGCGTACAGGCCGAGCAGCACGCACAGGTCGATCAGGCCGAGCGCCCACACCTTCGGATCGGAGAATGCCTTGCCGAGCGCGTGGCTCTTGTTGCCGGACGGATCGGCGTCGAGGTTCGCGCGCAGCGTGCGCTTCTCGTCGGCGTTCAGCCATTGCGCGGATTCGATGCCGTTGGGCAGCCAGCGCAGCACCGCGAAGCCGAGCAGCACCGACGGCAGCGCTTCGAGCAGGAACAGCCACTGCCAGCCGCCGAGCCCGTGCGCGCCGTCGAACGCACGCATGATCCAGCCGGAGATCGGGCTGCCGATCATGCTCGACAGCGGCAGGCCGACCATGAACAGCGCGACGATCCGCGCGCGGCGCGCATCGGGATACCACTGCGTCAGGTACAGCAGCACGCCCGGCAGGAAGCCGGCTTCGGCGGCGCCGAGCAGGAAGCGCACGATGTAGAACTGCATCGGCGTGTGCACGAACATCGTCGCACCCGACAGCAGGCCCCACGTGATCATGATCCGCGCGATCCACAGCTTCGCGCCCACACGTTGCAGCACCAGATTGCTCGGGACTTCGAACAGGATGTAACCGCCGAAGAACAGGCCGGCGCCGAGGCCGTACACGGTATCGCTGAACTTCAGTGCGTCGAGCATCTGGAGCTTCGCGAGGCCGATGTTGATGCGGTCGAGATAGGCCGCGAAGTAGCACAGGCAGAAGAGGGTGATGAGGCGTAGCGTGACCTTGCGATAGAGAGTGCCGTGCAGCGCGTCGTCGGGGGAAACGGCGGCGCTCGGGTGTGCGGTAGACATGGGACTGCCCCTGTTCGAGTGTGACGGATGAATGGGTGGCTCGATCGACGCGTGCGGAGGTTCCGCTGCGCACCGGAGTCTGTATATCACGGCAATTAAATAGCGTACACACTAGAAAATACCGAATCGCACAGGCATGAATCCGGTCAGCTTGAGGAAAGCGTTTGCGCGATAAAAACCGCGTTTATGAAGGGGATTTTGTCGATATGGAGTGCACGCTGAAAAGATCGGAGCTGGCGTCGGCGCATGCACGAAATTCGTGCGTATGCGCTCAAAAATGAAGTGTGTGCGCGAAAGCATCCGGCGGCGCTCGAATGCGTGTGCGACAGCCGCCGCGAACGTGCGCGGCAGGCCGTCACGTCGGCGTCGCGATCGAACGATCCCCGTCTGTCAGGCGATCGTCGGGTGCGTTGCCTGCGCGGCGCAGCGAAACCCGATGCACCGCAATGACGCGGCCGCCCGGCCGCCGGCCGCGCTGATTTGAGGGTGTACACTGCTTGTCTTTCACCTACCTGCGGCGCGGGCCTGCACTTTCATGGCGTCTTCCAAGGATTCCTACGACTTTCACGACCAGGTCGGGCATTTGCTGCGCCGCGCGTATCAGCGGCACGTATCGATCTTCCAGGAAGCGATCCCCGATTCGGACCTCACGGCTGCGCAGTTCGTCACGCTCTGCGCGGTCAAGGAGCAGCAGGCGTGCTCGCTGAACGACATCGTCAAGGCGACCGCGATCGACCAGGCGACAATTCGCGGCGTCGTCGAGCGCCTGAAGACGCGCGCACTGATCGAGGTGCTGCCCGACCCGAACGACGGCCGCAAGCTGATCGTGCGCGCGACCGCGACCGGCCTCGCGCTGATCGATCGCACGGTGCCGTTTGCGCGGCAGGTCACGGAGCGCACGTATGGCGCACTCAATCCGGGCGAACGGGTCGCGCTGCAGTTCCTGCTGCGCAAGATGATGGAAGACGACGGCGACGCGTGACGCGCGAGCGGCGCAGGCGCGGCCTACGCCGCGCCCGCCGCGACGGATGCGCCTGCCTCGTCGGCGCGCATCAACCGGCCGGCCTCGCGCAATGCGGCACGCACCGTTTCGGGTGTAAAAGGCGGCGCGTAGAACCGTACGCCGGTGGCATCGAACAGTGCGTTCGCGACCGCGGCCGGGCCCGGCACCGACGCCGATTCGCCCGCGCCGAGCGGCGGTTCGCCTTGCCTCGGCATCAGCACGACATCGACATCCGGTACTTCCGCGAACGTCAGGATCGGGTAGCTTGCCCATTCGCGCGACGCGACCTTGCCGTCCGCGAACCGCACGCGCTCCTTCAGCGTGCGGCTCAATACCTGGATCACGTTGCCGTGAATCTGGTGACGCACGCCATCCGGGTTGATCATCGTGCCCGTGTCCTGGCCGACCGTCACGCGTTCGATGCGTATTTCGCCCGATACGCGGTCGACGCTCAGGTCGACGATCCACGCCGACCACGCCGCGCCGAACCCGGGGAAGCGGCTGTGCACGTAGCGGGCATAGGCGATCCCGCGGCCGCGTGCGAGCCGCGGCCCGTCGCGTTCGCGCGGCGGGCGCGGCGCACGCGGCGTCCAGCCCGCGCGCTCGGCCACGGCCTGCAGCAGCTCGATCGCGCGCGGGTCCTGCAGGTGGCGTAGCCGGAACGCGAGCGGATCGATGCCGGTCAATGCCGCACATTCGTCGGCGAATGCGTCGTGCGCGAACGAGTTCGGCAACGCCGACACGCCGCGCAGCCACGACGCGCGCACGAGCGGCGCGAGATCCTCGCAGACGAAGCGGCGATGCGGGCTCGCATACGGCGACACGGCCGTGCGGTCGCCCATCTCGAACACGCGCGGCTCGGGCGCGATCGCGCCGGTCAGCAGCGCCGCGAGCAGCGGCGCGTCGTTCGACGGATAGCGTGTCGTGAAGTCATAGCCGAGCAGGTGGCCGTCGCGCGTGACGGTGCCCGTTACCTGCATCGACTGGCCCGCGCCTTTCGGTTCCCACAGATGCTCGTCCGCGCGTGACAACTGCACACGCACCGGGCGGCCGACTGCGCGCGACAGCAGCAGCGCGTCGCCGCATACGTCGTCGGCGCCGTTGCGGCCGTAGCAGCCGGCCGCCTCCATCCGTACGACGTCGAGGTCGGCTTCGTCGCGCGCGACGAGCGTTGCGAGGTCGCAGCGCAACGACACGGGGTTCTGCGTGCCGGACCACACGGTGATCCGTCCGTCGCCCGCTTCGCGATAGTCGGCGAGCGCGCAGGACGGGCCGATCGAGCCGTGCATCTGGAACGGCCACGCATAGGTGCGCGACAGCGTGATCGTATCGGGCCGGGTTCGCGCGGCATCGACGTCGCCTTCGTCGAGCAGCACGCGGCGCCTGGCCGGCGCGGCGGCGATGGCGGCAGCCGGCTCGTCGAGCGGCGGCAGCGCGGGAAGCGGCCGCCACGTCACGCGCAACTGGCGCGCCGCGCGGATCGCGTGCTCCTCGCGTTCGGCCACGACGCCGACGAAATCGCCGAGCACGACGACGGCCACGAGCCCCGGCACGTCGGCCACCGACGCGCGATCGACGTCGACGAGCGAGGTGCCGACGAATGCGCCGCTGTCGTGGCCCGCATACGGCGGCCGCACGACGCGGCCGTGCAGCATCCCCGGCACGCGCATGTCGTGCACGAACGTGAGCTGGCCGGTCGCCTTCGCGGGCAAATCGACGCGCGGCGACGAGCGGCCGACGATCCGGTAGTGCGCGGGGTCCTTCGTGCGGGTGTCCAGGTCGAGCATCAGCGCGATCCGCTGCGCGGCGACGAGTGCGGCGAACGTGATCGCCTGCCCATCGGCCGAAATCGCGCCATCGTCGATGGCCAGCCGCGCCGCATCGACGCCGAACCGTTCGGCGGCGAGCGCCAGCAGCGCGTGACGCGCCTGCGCGGCCGCGCAGCGCAGCGGCGTCGCGGAAATCTGGATCGTCGCGCTCGCGATGGTCGGACCCTGGTTCGGTGTCGCGGCCGTGTCGCCGAGCACCATCGTCACGCGCGCGGCAGGCACGTCGAGTTCCTCGGCGACGATCTGCGCGAGCGACGTGCGGATGCCGGTGCCGAGATCGACGTGGCCGTTGAATGCGAGGATGCGGCCGTCGTCGAGAATCGCGACGAAGACTTCCGGTAGGGCCGGTACGTAGGACGACAGGCTGCCCGGCTGGCCGGGGGCCGGTTTGACGGGCGGCGCGGGCGGCCGGATCACGGTCAGGCAGCCGTCGCGCGCGAGCAGTTCGGAGCGGTTCACGGGGAGATGTCCTGTCGGGGGCGGCGCGGCCGGCGGGCGGTGGCGTCGGGGAGCGTTCGGGCGGCGGCGCGCGTGAAGCCAATCTAGGCCGCCAAAAGCGCAGCGTCAATCGCGGGCGGCACGACACATGCGCCGCCCGCGATCCGTCGCGACTCAGCGCGCGCGGGCCTGTACCGCGTCGATCGCCGCGATCGCGTCGTCGAGCGGCATCACGGCCGCGTATTTCTGCTGCATGTCGAACAGGTTCGCGTCGTGCGGCGCGATCGCGCGATCGCCGACGCAATCGGCGAGCACGAGCGGGCGGAACCCGTGGGACATCGCGTCGACGACGCTCGCGCGCACGCAGCCGCTCGTCACGGCGCCCGCGACGAGCAGCGTCTGCACCGCGCGCTGCGCGAGCCACGGCGCCAGCTGCGTGCCGAAGAACGCCGACGGCACGGTCTTGCGCACGACGAGTTCGCCTTGCGCGGGCGTGAGCTCGGGCACGATCGCGCTGTTCGGATGGTGCTCGGTCAGCGTCGCCATGCCGGGCACCTTCAGCGAGAACACGTTGTCGTCGCTGCCGTCGTCCGCATACACGATGCGGCTGTGCGCGACGGGCCAGCCGCGTTCGCGGGCCAGCGCGAGCGCATGCGTCGTGCGCGCGATCGCCGGCGCGATGTTGCCGCCGCCGAACGTCGCCGGATCGGCGAAGCCGACCACGAAATCGACGATCAGCAGGCCGATGTTGCCGTGCGGCGGCAGCGGCGTGCCGAAACCCTGCTGGCGGTACACGTTCGCTTCGGCGTGACGGGAAAGTTCGTTCATGGTGTCGGGGGCTCGTCGGTCAGGCGGGTTGGTCGGTCACGCGGCCGTCGCGCACGACGGTTGCGCCGTCGAGTTCGACCGTGCAGCGGCGCAGCGGGATGTCGATGTGGCAGGTAGTCGTGCGGTTGCCGCCGCCTTCGTTGTTCGGTCCGAGCGAGAACAGGAAGTTGCCTTCGAACGCACGCGCATCCATCCCGATCGTCGCCTCGCGGTCGTACAGCCCGAGTGTCGACCAGCGCGCGCGCGGCTGCAGCCCCCAGCCGATATGCGAGATCGCATAGCCCTCGGGGTCGGCGAAGGTTTCCATGTAGTCGCGCAGCAGGTCGGCGTCGACGCCGCCTTCGATGCGCGTCGCATACCCGCCTTCGACGGTCAGCGCGATCGGTTCGCTCACGTAGTGTTTCTGCGGCAGCAGGATGTCGCCGCGATCGATCACGATCGTGCCGCGCGCGGTGCGGTCGTTCGGGTAGGTCAGCGCGAAGCCGCTCGGCCAGTGGTCCCAGCGGCCCGGCGCGTCGACGAAACCGTATTCGGCGGTCGGCGGGAATTCGCCGAGCGGGCACACGAGCGCGGTGCCGGCCGCCGAGGTCACGCGCATCTCGCGGGCGGCGGCGATGTGCTTTGCGGCGGCGAGCACGCGCGTGCGATCGGCCAGCGTCGGCACCATCCGGACCAGCACTTCGGGCGGCTCGACCGCGAGCAGGATCTTCGTGCCCGATTTCAGGATCTCGTGCTGTTCGGGCGAGAACAGCAGCGTCATCAGGTCGAGCACGAGATCGCTTTCGCGCAGCGCGGCGATCGCGGCCTTGTTGCCGGTCAGCGGCGTCGTGCCGAGATACGCGAGCGGGTCGCGGCTGAACGCCTTGTCGCCGTTCACCGGCGGCAGGTCGAGCCGGTTGACGATCGCGCCCATCGATTGCGTGGCGATCAGCGCGCACGACAGCGTCTGCGGGTGGGTGGCCGCGCTCGTCAGGATCGTGACGGTCTGGCCCGGTTCGAGGCGCGACAGCGTGAGGACCTGCTTCCACGCGTCGATCAGTTGGGTATCGCTGACTGGCATCGTCGGCTCCGGTAAAGGCGTGAAGGAAAAGGGGGCGGGCGCCGCGCGGTCAGGCCGCGAGCGGCGCGCCGAGGAAGTCGCCGAACGCCGCGTAGAAGCCCGCCGCGTTGTCCCACGGAATCATGTGGCCGGCATCGGGCACGCGCACGTGCCGCATCGACGGCGTCGCGCGCTGCAGTTCGGCGACGTCGTCGTCGCGCACCACGTCGCCGCGTTCGGCCGTGATCAGCAGCGACGGCACGGCCAGTTGCGCGGCGTCCGCATGGAAATCGTCGGCATGGAACCCTTCATAGGTTGCGCGCACCGCGCGCTCGTCGCACGTGTGCAGCCATTCGGCGCGCAACTGCAGTTCGGCGTCGGTCCAGGTCGGGCAGAACGCGCGCATCCCTTCGGCGTCCGTGCCGGCGCGTGCGAGCGCCATCGAGTCGATGTACCACGGCAGCTTGCCCGGATAGTCGCGGCGGTTCGGGCCCGATACGGGCGGATCGACGAGCACGACCGATGCGAGCCCGCGGATGTCGCGCCGGGCCGCGCGCGCGGCGATCCGCGCGCCCATCGAGTGGCCGACGAGGCTCGTGCGCGGCAGGCCGAGCGCCGCGACGAGCGCCGCGATGTCGTCCGCCTGCGCATCGAGGCCGTAGTCGAGCGCTGGCGACGCGTCCGACAGCCCGCGGCCGCGCACGTCGAGCACGTAGGTGTCGAATGCCGCGCCGAACGTTTCGCCGACGAAGCCCCACGTGATCGCGGGGCTCGTGATGCCGGGAATCAGCACGATCGCCGGGCGCGACGCGCGTGCGCCTGAAGCGCCGCCGTAGCGCAGGTAATGCTGGCGGATGCCGTTCGCGCGGATGTTCGCGCCGTACAGGAATGTCGAGGACATGAATGGACTCCGTCGGTAGGGCCGCGCTCAGTACGCGCCGGACAACAGTGCGCCGGCGCCCGGCACGACGGGCTCGAGATCGAGCTCGCGCAGCATCGCGTAGGTGGTCGCGATCGCGGCCGTGATGACCGGCTTGCCCGTCATCGCCTCGACCTGCGCGACGGCCGGCAGCGACGGCATCTGCACGCACGCGGACAGCACGATCGCATCGGCATCCTGGTACGGCAGCGTCTTCACGATGCCGGGCAGGCGCGCCGGATCGTGGCGGCCGACGTCGAGGTTGTCGGGGATCTCCAGCGCGCGATAGGCGAGCACGTCGAAGCCTTCGTTGCGGATGTAGTCGACCACGAGTTCGGTGAGCGGCAGCATGTACGGCGCGACGACGACGATGCGCTTCGCGCCGATCACCTTCAGTGCGTCGACGAGCGCGCCCGCGCTCGTCAGCACGGGCGCCTGCGCGCCGTTGTCGGCCGTGTGCTTCGTCAGGCGCGCCTGCGACACGCGGTGGTAGCCGTGGCCCATCGCCATGATCGCGACGAGGCACGCGTAGCCGAGCACGTCGACGCGCGCATCGCTCAGCTCCATCGCGCAGCGGTCGGATTCGGCATCCATCGCCGCGAGCTCTTCCTTGACGACCTTCTTCATCCGCATCCGGCTCGAATGAAACGTGAAGCGCTCGGGGCGGATCGTTTCGCGCAGCCGCAGCATCGCCGGGATCTCGGTTTCCATCGTCGTGTTGGAACTCGGCACGATCTGGCCGATGCGGTAGGTCTTGCTCATGACGGGAGGCTCCGTGTCGGTAAGGGTGGGGCGGCACGCGGGTGCGGAACCGCCAGATGTCGAGCAAAGTCTAGTGTGTACATTTGAAAATGGCAATGGATCAAAATGAGGTTAAACAGGGATTTGCTGTTTGTTTACGGGGTGAATTGAGGATTTATTGGTGTTTTCCCGAATGCCGGGACGGCGACAAACAATCCGCTTGTCCTGAATAAATTGAGTGTGTACGCTATATCAACGCCATTCAATCCGCCCGTATCCGTGCGGCGTTCGGCAACGGGCCCACGATCAGGAGATCCGCATGAGCAAACCCCGTATCGCAATCATCGGCGCCGGTCTCGGCGGCACGGCCGCGGCTGCACTGTTGCAGCGCGGCGGTTACGACGTCGCGCTGTACGAGCAGGCGCCCGCGTTCTCGCGCCTCGGCGCGGGCATCCATCTCGGCCCGAACGTGATGAAGATCATGCGGCGCATCGGCTGCGAGGACGCGCTGGAGACGATGGGTTCGCATCCGGATTTCTGGTACAGCCGCGACTGGCAGACGGCCGACGTGCTGTCGCAGATTCCGCTCGGCGATTACGCGCGCAACGCCTACGGCGCGAGCTACCTGACCGTGCATCGCGGCGATTTCCATGCGTTGATGACGCAGGCGGTCACGCCCGGCACGATCCGCTTCGGCAAGCGGCTCGCGGCAGTGGAGGACACCGGCGACGCGGTGCGCCTGACGTTCACCGACGGCAGCGTCGAGACGGCCGACATCGCGATCGGCGCGGACGGCGTGAACTCGCGGATCCGCGAGCACCTGCTCGGTGCGGAACCGCCGCGCTACACGGGTTATGTCGCGCACCGCGCGGTGTTCCCGGCGTCGCTGCTCGGCAACAAGCCGTACGACATGTGCGTGAAGTGGTGGTCGGAGGATCGCCACATGATGGTCTACTACGTGACCGAGAAGCGCGACGAGTACTACTACGTGACGGGCGTGCCGCAGGCCGAGTGGCCCGAGGGCGTGTCGATGGTCGACAGCAGCCGCGACGAGATGCGCGAGGCGTTCGCGGGTTTCCATGCCGACATCCAGCACCTGATCGACGTTTCGCCGTCGATCACCAAGTGGCCGCTGCTCGAGCGCGATCCGCTGCCGTTGTGGAGCCGCGGCCGTCTCGTGCTGCTCGGTGACGCATGTCATCCGATGAAGCCGCACATGGCGCAGGGCGCGGCGATGGCGATCGAGGATGCCGCGATGCTCGCGCGCTGCCTCGACGAAGTCGGCATCGGCGACTATGCGGGCGCGTTCGCGCTGTACGAGGCGAACCGCGCGGCACGCGCGTCGAAGGTGCAGCTCGTGTCGCACAACAACACGTGGCTGCGCACGAACGAGGATCCGTCGTGGGTGTTCGGCTACGACGTGTTCGATGTGCCGCTCGTGGCGCCGTCGCGCAGCAACGTGGCGGCCGCGGCCTGACGCACCCGCGGCGCCCGCGCCGGGCTGGCGTTGTGCCGGCGCGGGGATCGAGGCGCGCGGGTACGCGCGCATTTCGGCGTGTTAATGTCGGGCGTGCGCCGGCAGGTGCCAGCCGGCGGCAGTGCCCGCCGCCGGCCGCCCCCCGGCCCGCACGCCGCATTCCGGATCCCATTCATGTCCCATCCCGCTTCTCCGTCGCGGCCGCTGGCGTTTCGCGTGAACGGCACGCCGCGCCGCTTCGACGAGGCCGCGCCCGACGCGCCGCTGCTGCTGGTCCTGCGCAACGACTGCGCGCTCAACGGCCCGAAATACGGCTGCGGGCTCGGGCAGTGCGGTGCGTGCACGGTGCTGGTCGACGGGCAGGCCACGCGTTCGTGCGTCGTGCCGGCCGCCGCCGCGAACGGGCGCGACGTCACGACGCTCGAAGGGCTCGGATCGCGCGACGCGCCGCATCCGATCCAGCGCGCGTTCATCGACGAGCAGGCCGCGCAATGCGGTTACTGCCTGAACGGGATGATCATGAGCACGAAGGCGCTGCTCGACCGCAATCCCGCGCCGGACGATGCGACGATCCGCGATGCATTGCGTTTCAACCTGTGCCGCTGCGGCACGCATCTGGAGATCATTCGCGCGGTGCATCGCGCCGCACGCTATTTGCGAGACGGCGATGAAGCATGACGCGGGCCTGCCGGCGCACGCTGCGGCGCTCGATACGCGCGATGACGCTGCCGCCGACGCATTGCGCGCGCACCGCGCACGCTACGAATGGCCGATCGGCGATGCGCCCGCGCACGCATCGTTCGAGATCGAAACGCGGACCGCGCCCGACGGGCGGATGACGACCTGGCGCTATCGCGCGCAGGCGGCCGGCGCGGGCACGCACGAGTCTCGCGAGGCGGCGGCACCGGCGGATGCCGGCTCTGCGTCGCCGTTCGTCTACCGGCATGCGCAGACGTCGGTCGAACTGGCCGATGCCGACGGCGCGATTCCCGGTCACGCGCACGTGTTTGCCCGCGAATCGTTCGTCGACGAACTCGCGGGCGCGTTGCGACGCGACCCGGTCGCGTTGCGGCTGCAGCACCTCGATGCCGCGCGGGATGCGGGGCCGCGCGAGACGATCCGGATGGTCAGCGAACGCGCCGCATGGGGCGCACCGGTCGCGGCCCGCGCGAATGCGCCGTCGCGGGTCAGCGGCCGCGGCTTTGCGTTCGATGGCGAGCCCGCGGGCGAGCCCGCTGCCCGATCCGGCGATATCCGCGATGACGGCGACCCGCACTGGACCGCCTGGGTCGTCGATCTCGACGTCGATCGCGCGACGGGCGACGTCGCGGTGCGACGCGTCGTGGCCGGGCAGGGCGCCGGCGAGCCGGGCGGCGCGTCGATGGCCGGCTTGCCCGCGTGGCAGATCGAGGCGGCGGTTTCGCGGGTGCTGGGCGCCCGGTTGTCCGCGCGGCCCGCGCACGACGAGACCGGGGCCGGCGCGCGGCCGGACGCGATCGCACACGAACTGGTGGCGTTCGACGCGGCGGCGCACCGTGCGCACGGCGAATTGTCCGTGCACGATGCGCGCCGGATCGAACAGGCGGCGGCGCCGGCCGCGGCCGCGATTGCCAACGCGCTGTACGACGCGACGGGCGTGCGTTTTCGTGCGCCGCCGTTCGATGCCGCGCACATTCGCGCGGCGCTTGCGCAACCGGTGCCGATTGATGCCGGCGACGGGCTGCACGTGGCCCCGCGCCGCACGTCGCGCTGGCGCCGCTGGCTGGCAGGCGGTGGCGCGGGCGGCGTGGTCGGCGGGCTGATCGGGCTGGCGTGCGCGATCCTGCCGGGCCCCGCGCCGATCACGCCCGTTGCACCCGGCGGCGCGGATGGCGCGATGTGGAGCGCGGCGATGCTCGAACGCGGCCGCCAGGTCGCCCTCGCCGGCGATTGCGCGGTGTGCCACACGGCGCCCGGCGGCGCGACTAACGCGGGCGGGCTCGCGCTCGATACGCCGTTCGGCACGATCTACACGACGAACCTCACGCCCGATCCGGAAACCGGCATCGGCGCCTGGTCGTATCCGGCGTTCGCACGCGCGATGCGCGAAGGCATCTCGCGCGACGGCACGCACCTGTACCCGGCATTTCCGTACACGGCATTCGCGAAGCTGAGCGAGCCCGACCTGCTCGCGCTCTATGCGTACCTGATGTCGCAGCCGGCGGTGAAGCACGTGCCGCCGAAGACGAAACTGCCGTTCCCGCTCGACCAGCGGCGTCTCGTCGCCGGCTGGAACTGGCTGTATCACGACACGCGGCCGTTCGCGCCGGATCCGGCGCGCTCCGCGATGTGGAATCGCGGCAAGTACCTGGTCGACGGCGCCGGGCACTGCGGCGCATGCCACACGCCGCGCAACGCGCTGGGCGCGGAGAAGGGCGGCCTGGCCTACCTGTCGGGCGGCGAAGCGGAAGGATGGGCCGCGCCGCCGCTCGTCGCGTCGCCGGCCTCGCCCGTGCCGTGGACCGAAGGCGCGCTGTTCGACTATCTGCGCACGGGCTTCTCGGCGCAGCACGGCGTCGCGGCCGGGCCGATGGCGCCCGTCGTCGCGGGGCTCGCGGCGCTGCCCGAGTCCGATGTCCAGGCGATTGCGCACTATCTGGCGTCGCTGTCGCCGCCGGTCGATGCGGCCGTCGCTGCGGACGCGGCAACCCGCCAGGCGCGCGGCGCGGAATCCGTCGCGACGCTCGGCCTCGAGAACGGCCGCCGCGCGTTCGACGCGGCGTGCGCGGTCTGTCATGCGGAATCGGGCGGTGTCGGGCATTTCGGCGTGCGCCCGCTGATGGGGCTCAACACGAGCGTCAGCCAGGCGACGCCGGACAACCTGCTGCGCGTGCTGCACCACGGGATCGACCAGCCGGCCACCGACGGGCTCGGCTACATGCCGGGCTTCGGCGACGCGTTCGACGACCGCCAGATGGCCGAGCTTGCCGCGTACATCCGGGCGCGCTACGCGCCGGGGCAGCCGGCGTGGCGGAACCTGGCGGAAGCATCGGCGCGGATCCGGCAGGCGGGCGCGCATTGAGCGTCGCGCCGGCCTGAACGCCCGGCGCGGCGTGCGGGCAGGGCGAAATGACCTGCAGGACGAGAACGGCGGCCGACGAGGGCTGTAAATCTTGCCTGAGCCGGCCATCGTTTAACCATTCGAAACAATGTGTTCACTGAAAGGGGCATGATCTCCGGCGATCGAGCAGGCATACTGACGCCTATGTTGCTCAATGCACGTCCAACGGCGTGCGCCTGCCCCCCACCATGTCCATTCCAGTCTCTTTTCGAACCCTGCGATGGTTGACCATTGCGGCTGCTGCATGCTTGCTCGCCGCGTGTTCGACCGCTTCCGACGTGGCCGCGACGTCGAACCCGAACGTTTTCACCGTGAAGACCCGCACGGTCGGCATGTCGACGTCGTGGGCCGACGCCCATGAAAAGGCCCTCAGCGAAGCCGCCAACTACTGCACGCAGCGCGGGATGCGCGCGAGCATGAAGCAGGAGTCGCTGTCCGGCCGCGCCAGCGTCGACGCGCGCTCCGAACTCGCGTTCGAGTGCCATCCGACCTTCGAGACGGCATCGAACCCGCGCGGTTGAACGACCGGCGGCGTGACGGTGCCGCCCGTGCCCGATTCGGCCCCCGCGTTTTCCTTCCCCCGCATGCAAACCGGCCCGCGATGGCGTTGACGCACATCGCGGGCCGGCGTACGTCCGGCGTCGGCCGTTCGGATCAGGCCGGCTGCGCCTCGTACAGCTTCACGCACGCGGAGAAGTCGAGCGTGCCGAGCCCCTGCTGGCTCATCGACTGATAGAGCTGCTGCGCGAGCGCGCCCATCCACACCGGCTGATGCGCGCTTCGTGCGGCTTCGGTCGCGAGCCCGAGATCCTTCAGCATCAGGTTCGCCGCGAAGCCGCCCGCATAGCCGCGCGCGGCCGGCGCCGTGTCGCTGACGCCCGGATACGGGTTGTACGTGTCCGAGCTCCAGCAGCGGCCGGTCGACGTGTTGATGATGCCGGCCAGCACGGCCGGATCGATGCCGAGCGCCGCGCCGAGCGCCATCGATTCAGACACGCCCATCATCGAGATCCCGAGCAGCAGGTTGTTGCAGATCTTCGCGATTTGCCCGGTGCCGGTGCCGCCGCAATGCACGACGTTTTTGCCCATGTCGAGCAGCACGGGGCGGATGCGCTCGAACAGCGCGGCGTCCGCGCCGACCATGAAGGTCAGCGTGCCGGCCTGCGCGCCGCCGGTGCCGCCCGACACGGGCGCGTCGGCGAGCGGGAAGCCGCGTTGTGCCGCGGCTTCGGCCACCGCGCGCACGGTGCCGGGATCGATCGTGCTGCAGTCGATCAGCGTGGCGCCGGCGCGCGCGCCGGCCAGCACGCCGTCGTCGCCGAGGTAGACCGCGCGCACATGCTGCGCGGCCGGCAGCATCGTGATGACGACTGCGCCGCGTGCCGCCGCTTCGCGCGGCGAGCCGGCCGCCGTCGCGCCCGCGCGCACCGCGGCGTCGACCGCGTGCGCGTCGAGGTCGAACACCGTCAGCGCGTGGCCGGCCTTGAGCAGGTTGGCGGCCATGGGGCCGCCCATGTTGCCGAGTCCGATGAATGCGATTTCCATGTGCGGGCTCCCGGTCAGCGCAGCGCGATCGTCGTGTTCACGCCGCCGGCCGTCGCGTCGTCGTCGAACCAGCGGGCGGTGACCGTCTTGGTCTGCGTGTAGAACTGCACGACCTGCTTGCCGTACGGGCCGAGATCGCCGAGCTTCGAGCCGCGCGAACCGGTGAAGCTGAAGTAGGGCACCGGCACCGGAATCGGGATGTTGATGCCGACCTGGCCGATGTCGATCTCGCTCTGGAACTTGCGTGCGGCCGCGCCGCTTTGCGTGAACAGGCCCACGCCGTTGCCCATCGGGTTGCGGTTGACGAGCGCGATCGCTTCGTCGAGCGTGTCGGCTTCGAGCACGACCACCACCGGCCCGAAGATTTCTTCCGTATAGATCGACATGTCGGTCGTCACGCCCGAGAAGATCGTCGGGCCGACGAAGTTGCCCTGCTCGTAGCCGGGCACCTTCACGTCGCGGCCGTCGAGTTCGAGTTTCGCGCCGGCCTTCACGCCTTCGTCGATCAGCGCGGTGATGCGCGCATGCGCGGCCTTCGACACGACCGGGCCGACATCGGTGCCGGGCTCATGGCCTGCATTGATCTTCAGCGCCTTCGCCTTTTCGACCAGCTCGGGCAACCAGTCGCGCGCCTTGCCGACCAGCACGACGACCGACGTCGCCATGCAGCGCTGGCCGGCCGCGCCGAAGCCCGCGCCGACGAGCGCGTTGATCGACTGCTCGCGGTGCGCATCGGGCAGCACCACCGCATGGTTCTTCGCGCCCATCATCGACTGCACGCGCTTGCCGTGCTGGCTGCCGAGGTTGTACACGTGCGTGCCGACGCGCGTCGAGCCGACGAACGAGATCGCCTTGATGTCCGGGTGCGTGCACAGGCGGTCGACCACCGTCTTGCCGCCATGCACGACGTTCAGTACGCCTTGCGGCACGCCGGCCTCGATCGCGAGCTCGACGAGCTGCATCGTCGACAGCGGGTCCTGCTCCGACGGCTTCAGCACGAACGTGTTGCCGCAGACGATCGCCATCGGGAACATCCACAGCGGAATCATCCCGGGGAAGTTGAACGGCGTGATGCCCGCACACACGCCGATCGGCTGGCGCAGCGTGTAGGTATCGACGCCGCCCGCGACGTTCTCCGCGAATTCGCCTTGCTGCAGCGTGCCGATCGAGCATGCGTGCTCGACCACTTCGAGGCCGCGGAAGATGTCGCCCTGTGCATCGGGCAGCGTCTTGCCTTGCTCGGCCGTCAGCGTGTGCGCGATCCGCTCGAGATTGCGGCGCACGAGATCCTGGAACTTCAGCATGATGCGCAGCCGCGCACCGATCGGCGTCGTCTTCCACGTCTGGAACGCGCGCTGCGCGGACGCGATCGCGGCGTCGACCTCGTCGAGCGTCGCATACGGCACGCGGCCGATCACTTCCTGCGTCGCGGGATTGACGATGTCGCCCCATTCGGCGCTTTGCGATTCGACGAACGCGCCGTCGATCAGCAGCTTGGCGGTGGGCAGGGCGAGGGTGGTCTGGGGAACTGCGGCGTTCATGGAACTCTCCGGAAAACGGTGTGGCGATGAAAAAGGGCGTCTGCTTGCGCCGCGCAGTCACGCACGGCGGGCAGCAGGCTGAACTGAAATCGATCGGATGCGGCCGGCGAACTCACGCGCGCGCCGGACGCATCAATGCGGTGCACACGAGCGCGAACACGCCGAAGCCGACGAGGTACGCGATCACGTAGTGCGGCTGGCCGCCGCCGGCCTTGAGCAGCGACGTCGCGATCATCGGCGCGAAGCCGCCGCCGATCACGCCGGCCAGCTGCACCGACAGCGAGATGCCGCTGTAGCGGATTTCCGCCGGGAACTGCTGCGCGAACAGCAGCGATTCCGGCGCATAGAGAATCGGGAACACGACGCCGAGGCCGAGCACGATCGCCCACCATGCGTACGACGTCTGCTGCGTGCCGAGCATCATGAAGAACGGCGCGGCGAACGCGCACATCAGCACGAGGCCGATCGCGAACATCCGGCGCTGGCCGATGCGGTCGCTCAGGTGGCCGCACAGCGGCATCGTCACGAGCGACAGCGCGGCGCCGGCCGTGATCGCATGCAGCATCTCGGCTTTCGGCAGGTGCAGTTGCTGCGTCGCGTAAGCGAGCGCGAACGTGACGACCATGTAGAACCAGGTGTTCTCGGCGGCGCGCGCGCCGACGATCGTCAGCACTTCGCGCGGATGGCGGCGCAGCGCGGCCGTCACCGGCGACTTCTCGGCCTTGCCCTGACGCTGCATCTTCTCGAAGTCGGGCGATTCGGGCACCTTCGCGCGGATGAACCAGCCGAGGCCGACGAGCGCGATGCTCGCGAGGAACGGCACGCGCCAGCCCCACGACAGCATGTCGGCTTCCGGCAGCGCGGCGACCGCGGCCATCGCGACCGACGACAGGATCAGGCCGAGCCCGACGCCCGTTTGCGGCAGGCTGCCGAACAGCCCCTTGCGGCCCTTCGGCGCGTGCTCGACGGCCATCAGCACCGCGCCGCCCCATTCGCCGCCGACGGCCATCCCCTGCAGGAAGCGCATCGCGATCAGCAGCGCGGCGGCCCAGTAGCCGATGCTGTCGTACGACGGGATCAGCCCGATGATCATGCTCGGCACGCCCATCAGCAGCAGCGTGATCATCAGCATCGACTTGCGGCCGATCCGGTCGCCGAAGTGGCCGAACACGATGCCGCCCATCGGCCGTCCGATGAAGCCGACCGCGAACGTGCCGAACGCGGCGAGCGTGCCGACGACAGGGTCCAGCGACGGAAAGAAGATGCGGTTGAACACGAGCGCGGCGGCCGTGCCGTAGAGGAAGAAGTCGTACCACTCGATCGTCGTGCCGGCCATGCTGGCCCAGCCGGCCAGCAGGTAGTGCTTCGCGGTGCGGGCAGGTGCCGGCGCCGCGACTGTCGCATGCTCATCGAGGGTGGATCGGGTCTGCATGGTGTCTCCGTGGTGGGTGCCGCGGCTCGTGGTCCGCAGGTCACGGTCGAGTATAGTTATGCGCAGATTCATCATGTACCGATAAAGAAACCGGTTGGATGTGCATTTATGCATATCGACGGCCGGCCCGGAGACTCCCGCCCTTTTTTCCTCGCCGATGCGACATGCCACCGAGCCGGTTTCCGGCAACCTGAACTGGGACGACCTGCGTTTCTTCCTCGAAGTCGCGCGCACGCAGCGCGCGAGCGGCGCCGCGAAGCGGCTCGGCGTCGACTACACGACCGTCGCGCGGCGCATCCGCGCGCTCGAGGCCGCGATGGGCACGCTGCTGTTCGACAAGTCGCGCTCCGGCGGTTTCACGCTGACGGCCGAAGGGCAGCGGCTCGTGGCCTACGCGGACGCGATGGAGACGACCGTGCAGTCCGCCTGCGACCAGGTCGCGAATACGGGCGAGGCGCTGTCGGGCCACGTGCGGATCGGGTCGACGGAAGGGTTCGGCTGCTTTTTCCTCGCGCCGCAGCTCGCGCAGTTTCGCGCCGAGCATCCGCACGTGACGGTCGACCTGCTGCCGGTCCCGCATTTCGTCAACCTGCCGAAGCGCGAGGCCGATCTTGCGATCACGCTCGAGCGGCCCGAGCGCGGGCCCTACGTGGTCACGAAGTTGTGCGATTACCAGTTGCGGCTCTACGCGACGCGCGACTATCTCGCGAACCACGCACCGATCACGTGCACGGACGATCTCGCGCAGCATGCGTTCATCAGCTATGTCGACGATCTCGCGTTCAGCAACGAACTGCTGTACCTGGACCGCGCGGTGCCGGGCGCGACGGCCGGGTTGCGCACGACGAGCGTGATCGCGCAGTATTTCGCGGCACTGCAGGGCGGCGGGCTCGCGATCCTGCCGTGTTTCATGGCGGCCACGCAGCCGGCGCTGGTGCCGGTGCTGCCGGACGACGTGGTCGTCACGCGGTGCTTCTGGCTGACGTGCCGCGAGGATCTGCGCAAGCTGCGGCGCGTGACCGCGCTGTGGGATTACCTGCGCGCGGCGGCGGACGCGAACCGTGCGCTGCTGTCGGGCGAATCGGGCGCGATGAAGTTTGTCGGCGAGCCGGCATAGCAGGCGGCGTGCCGGTCGCGACGGCGGCGACACGTTTCACCTTGGATGAGAAAACGGCCGGCGGCGATTCGACCGGCTATCGGGGGAAAGGCAGATGGCTTTGACGCATGCGGGCAAGGTGTTCGTGGTCGGTGCGGTCGTATTCGGGGTGGCCGCTTACTGGCTCGCGTCGCGCATGGTGCGCCGGCAAACCGGCGGCAAGGGCGGGGCAGGCGGCGCGGTCGCGTTCTGGTGGCTCGTGTGCTTTTGCCTGGTGTCGCTGTGTTTCCCGTTCGCGTACTGGATTGGCGACGAACTCTACGCATTGGCGGTGTCGCCGAAATACGAGGCGACCGTCGTCTCCTACCAGTCCGAGTGGGACACCTGCGAGCGTCGCGACAGCAGCGGGCGGACCGAGCGCTACCGGTGCATCAAGTACACGTCGATCCTGGAAGCCGTGATGCCGGATGGCGAGCGGATCGTGCTGCCGGGCAACATTCGCTCGGGCGGCGTGCCGGAAATCGGCGAGAAGATCGACGTGGTGTTGCCGCCCGGCGCCAGTCAACTGCACGAACGCAGCGTGCGCAGTGTCGGCCTGCTGGCCGGCGGCGCGGTGATGGTCGCGATGCTCGGCTATTTCATTTACCTGATCGCGGCTTACGGGGCCGGGTGGAAGATCGACGGCGCGGCCCGCTTCGGCATGGCGGCCGTGCTGAACGGGTTCGTGCCGCTCGCTGTACTGCTGATGGAAATCGGATTCCTGAGCGTGCCTTACCGCTACTGGGCGCGGGGGAATCCCGAGGCGTGGCCGGTGTGGGTCCTCGCGCTGAGCCTGCTGTTCGCGCTGGCGCTGCTGCCGTTGCTGCTCGTCTATGCGCGCGGCGCATGGCGAGCGGTCGTGAAGTAACGGTGGCGTCGGGACGGTTGTGCCATCATGTGCGCACCGGCAGCCGTGAGGAGTGTGTCGTGGAAATTCATTCGCAATGGACGTTCGATTGCCGGCCCGAACATGTGTGGCCGCATTTCCTGCAGGCGCGAATGGACGACACGCGGCCGCTGCTGTTCCGCCTCGGCGTGCCGAAGCCGGTCAGCTGCCGCGTGCTCGAAGGCACGCCGGCCGTCGGCAACACACGCCAGTGCACGACCGATCGCGGCACGATCGACCAGCGGATTCTCGTGCTCGACGAGAATCGCCGGCTGCGTTACCGGATGGTGGCGTCGACGGTCTGGTGCCGCGACTGGGTCGGGCTGCTCGAGGACGAATTCACGCTGACGCCCGTTGGCGACGGCACCACGCGGGTCGAGCGGCGCACCGTGTTCAGCGCGCGCGGCTTCTTCAGGCCGGTGCGGCAGATCGGCCTGTGGATCGCGTTGCGGCAGGCCCACCGGTATGCGGCGCGCAACTGGCGGCGCCTCGCGCTCGCGGCGAAGGGGCAGGCCGCGCAGCCGGCATTCAACCCGGGCAGCCGAGCCGGTCCGCGAGTTCGTTCAGGTTCCTGACGTCGAAATCCCACGCGTCGTCGGCTTTCAGATCGGTGGTCTGGGCGGGCCCGTGCTCGGTCGGCCGCAGCACGAACGCGGTCGACAGCCCGAGTTGCCGCGCGGCGGCGAGGTCCCCGTTGTGCGCGGCGACCAGGCACAGCTCGGCGGGCGCGATGCCGAGAATCTCGACCGCTTCGGTATAGACCTTCGGCGACGGCTTGTATGCGCGGGCGACCTCGGCGCCGAGAATCGCGTCCCACGGCAGCCCGCCGTGTTTCGCGACGTCGACCATCAGCCGGATATTGCCGTTCGACAGCGGCGCGATGATGTAGCGCTGCTTCAGCCGGTGCAGCCCGGCGACGGAATCGGGCCACGGGTCGAGCCGGTGCCATGCGGCCGTGAGCGCGTCGATCTCGGCGTCGGGTACCTCCGCGATCCCGAAGCGGTCGAGCGTGCGCACGAGGTTCTCGCGATGCAGCACGTCGAGCCGCACGTAGCGGCGGCGCCCGCTGCGGATTTCCTCCATCGACGGCGAATATTCGGCGCGCCACGCGTCGGCGAACGCGAACGGGTCGAGCGCCGGCGCGTGGCGGTCCAGGAACGCGGCGGCGCCGCGTGCGACACCGCTTCTCCAGTCGACGATCGTTCCGAAGACATCGAAAACGAGCGCCTTGATTTCGGCAGGGTTCGTCATGGTGATCCAGTGAAGGTCGTTCGATGAGGGGGCATATCGCCGTGCCGCCGGACTGCGCGGCGCCGGTTTCATCGACATTGAATCACGGATACGAAAACGCGGCCCGGGCGGCCGCGGCGGCGCTGACGAGCAGGGCGCGGGCGCGGGCACGGGCACGGGCGCGCGCCGCCGGCCGGCAAACACCGGCGGTCGCGCGCGCCCGGCTGGTCAGCTCTTGTCGTACGAGAACTGGATGCCGGCCGTTCCGCCGGTTTCGATGAACAGGTTGATGAACGCCGGCACGGTGGCGCTGCGTGCCCAGTCGCGCTGCAGCTCGCAGAACAGCTGCGCGACGCTGATCATCTGGCCGCCGGCCTGCTCGATGCGGCGCAGCGCGGCTTCGTGCGCGGCGACCGACGTGCCGCCGACCGCATCGACCACCACGTAGACCTCGTAGCCGGCCTTCAGCGCGTCGAGCGCCGGGAACGTCAGGCATGCCTCGGTCCACAGCGCGGTCATGATCAGTTTCTTGCGGCCGGTCGCCTCGACGGCCCGGCGGAATTCGACGTCTTCCCACGAGTTGATGCTCGTGCGGTCGTAGGTCGGATAGCCTTCGAGCGCCGCGCGCAGCTGCGGGATCGGCGGCTTGTTCAGGCCCGTCTTCACGTTGACGGTCGAATGGACGATCGGCAGGCCGTACGCGACGGCCGCCTTCGACGCGCCGACGATGTTGTTGATCAGCAGTTGGCGATCCATCGACGCGATGGAGTTCACCTGGACCGGCTGGTAATCGATGACGATGAACGCCGCGTTCTGCGGGGTGAGCAGGTGGTCGTTCGCGGGGTCGCGAACCGGTTCGCTTGCCATGGTTGCCTCCAGAGACAGTGCAGGAAGTGAAGTGGAATCCCGTGGGGCCAGAGTGGCGCGGCCGCGGTGTCGGGACACTCGCCGCGGCTGCGCGATCGCGCCGTCGCAAACGTCCGGCGCCGGTTACGCGGCGGGCGAGTGCTTCAAGCGTAGTGAATCGATCGGGCCGGCGAGGGCGCCCGCTGAAAAAATCCCGGCCGCCGCGACGACATCGATCCACGTCGAATCAGGATGCTATTCGTGCAACAACCGGCGTTCCAGTCCCTTAAAATGCCGTCAGTGTTCTATGGGTGGAACAATCATGGATGACCTGAACGACCTCTACTATTTCGTGAAGGTGGTCGAGCACGGCGGGTTCACGCAGGCCGGGCGCGCGCTGGACGTGCCGAAATCGACGCTGAGCCGGCGCATCGCGGCGCTGGAAGCGCAGTACGACGTGCGGCTGCTGCAGCGCACGACGCGTCATTTCACGGTCACGGAAACCGGGCGCGAATTCTATGAGCGCTGTCTCGCCGTGCTGGTCGAGGCCGACGCCGCACGCGAGGTGATCGAGCGGCGGCACGCGGAGCCGCGCGGCATCGTCCGCGTCAGCTGCCCGACCGCGTTGCTCGAATACCGCGTGAGCGAGCTGGTCGCGCGCTTCATGGCGATTCATCCGCAGGTACACGTGCATCTCGAGGCGACGAACCGCCGCGTCGACCTGCTGAGCGAAGGATTCGATCTCGCGTTGCGCGTGCGTTTCCCGCCGCTCGAGGACAGCGATCTCGTGATGCGCGTGCTCGCCGACAGCCCGCAGCGGCTGGTCGCCGCGCCGCACTGGCTGGCCGGGCGCGCGGTGCCGTCCGACCCGGCCGAGCTGATCGGCGCGCCGAGCCTCGACTGGGGGCCGACGCGGCATCACGTGTGGCACCTGGTCGGGCCGAACGGCGCGCACGCGCAACTGCGCCATCACCCGCGTTTCGTGACCGACGACATGCACGCGCTGCGCGACGCGGCGATTCACGGCGTCGGCATCGTGCAGCTGCCGTGCATGGTCGTCGAGGACGACCTGCGCAACGGCACGCTGGTCGACGTGCTGCCGGGCTGGGCGCCGAAGGGCGGCGTGGTGCACGCGGTGTTTCCGTCGCGGCGCGGGTTGCTGCCGCGCGTGCGCCTGCTGATCGACTTCCTGGCCGAACACATCCGGAAGGATTGACGGGCGGCGCGCGGTGTTCCGCGCGCCCTGGCCGGCTGCGTTCAGGCCGTCAGTGCCGCTTGCGGATCTGCACCTGCACCTTGCCGTCGCGGATCGGCATCACGTCGGGGCTGTCGTCGCCGACTTCGCTCGCGATCAGGTCGTTCAGGCGGCCGTTCATCGCGAGCAGCAGCTCGCCGTGCCGCTGGCGGTCGGTTGCGAGATTGCGCATCTCGCCCGGGTCGCTCGCGACGTCGAACAGCTCGACATCGTTGCGCGCGAACAGCGCTTCGAGCGTCGTCGGCCGGTTGAATTCGAGCGGCGAGAAATAGCGCGTGAAGCGGTAGCGGCCGTCGAACACGCTGCGGATCGTGCCGCGCAACCGGAAATCCGGCTGTTGCGCCAGCGCGCGGCGCAGCAGCTCGTCCTCCGGCACGCCTTTCTGCCGCAGCGTACTCAGTTCCTTCAGCATCCATTCGCTGTCGTAGTACAGCAGCATCGCGTAGTTGAACAGCGTGGCGTCGCGCGCCGCATGCCGTTTCGCGTCGGCCGGCTTCGCGAGCCAGCGCGTGAGGTCGTGCCCCTTCAGCGCGCTGCCGCGGATCGTCGCGAGCCGTGCGTCGTCGAGGCCGGTGAGCCCGAGCAGCGTCGGCGCGATGTCGATGTGCGACGTCAGCGCATCGCACTGCATGCCGCCCGGATACGCGGGATGGCGGATCACGAGCGGTACGTGGTTCTGCGGCTGGTACGCGGTCGCGCCCTTGCCGACGAGCTGGTGCGCACCGATGTGATCGCCGTGATCGGCCGTCATCACGACGATCGTGCGTTCGTCGAGCCCCAGCGACTGCAGCGACTGCAGCAGGCGCACGACGTGCGTGTCGCAATCGCGGACGCAGTTGAAGTAGTTGTCCTGATAGATGCGCAAGCGTTCGTCGGTAAACGGGTAACGCCCGACGAGGTTCGCATGCGCGGCGTTGAACATCCCGTGCGCGGGTGGCCGCCCCGGCTCGTCATACGGCTGCCGTCGCGATGGCGCGAGCGGCACGTCGCGCCATGACGTGCGGTACAGCGCGTCGTTCGGCGGCGGCGCGTTGCCGAGCATCGGATGGTTCGCATCCTGCACCGTCGAGCCGTTCGTGTCGGTGTTCACGAACATCGCGTCGTGCGGATTCACGAGATTCACCGCGAGGAACCACGGCTTGCCTTCCTTCGCGAGGCGCGGCGCATGGTTGCGCATCCAGCTCACCGCGGCTTCGGCCGTGATCCCGTCGTACTGGTAGCCGCCGCGCACCATGCCGATCAGGTCGCCCACGCCGAAATAGTCGTCGAAGCCATACGCGCGGATCGTACGGTTGTAGTCGGCCACCGGCGCCGTGTACGGGCTCGCGGTTTCGTGCATCGAAGCGCTCAGGTGCCACTTGCCGAGATACGCGGCGTAGTAGCCCGCATCGCGCAGCATGTGGCCGACGGTGCGCACGTCCGGCGACATGTCCTTCTGCCAGGGCACGCCCGCGTTGTCGAGCACGCCGGTGTGCTGGATGTGCTGCCCGGTATAGACCGTCGAGCGCGACGGCGAGCACACGCAGGCGGCGATCTGGTGATGCATGAACGTGATGCCGTCGCGGCGCAGCGCTTCGCGGCCCGGTACCGGAAACGGCCAGCGGTCGAAGTGGCGTTCCTGGTCGGTGAGGATGAACAGGATGTTGTAGCCGGCGGGCGGTGTGGCGGGTGCGGTTGCCGCGCCCTGGAACGCGGGCGCCGGATCGACGCCGGCGACGTTCGCGACGCCGGCGGCCGGTGCGCCGGGCGGCGGCGTCGCGGCCAGCGCGTCGGCGCCGAAACCGGCCGACGCGACCGCCGCGCCGGCCAGCTTGAGGAACTGACGCCGCGCGGTGGGCTCGGGGGCGGGGGTGTCCTGATCGTCTTTCACGTCGGTTGTCTCCTGGTCGTGCCGGCTCGTGCCGGGGGTTTTCATGCCGACGACTATGCGGCAGGATCGCGTATCGATCGATGAAAGATCGGGATCGATCGATAACCTGCCGAACATGAATGACGGAGACGCCCGTGACCTTCGACCCCCGCGCCCCGGCCGGCCGTACGCGCCCGGAACCGCTCGCGCCGCCCGGCGCACCGGCCCACGAGCAGCGCATCGCGCAGGCGCTGCGCCGGCTGCGCGTGCGTGACATGGAAACGCTCGACACGCTCGGGCGCACGCGCAGCTTCGCGCGCACGGCCGAGGCGGCGTCGATCACGCAGCCGGCGCTGTCGAAATGGCTGCGCGAGCTCGAGGAATCGCTCGGCCTGCCGCTGTTCGAGCGCACGTCGCGGCGTGTCGCGCCGACGGCGTACGGCGATGCGCTGCTCGAATGCATCGGCCGCGTGCTGACCGACATGCGAGGCGTCGCGCCGGCGTTCGACGCGCTGCGCACGGGCGCCGGCCGCCCGGTGTCGATCGGCCTGCTGCCGAACATGGCGCCGCAGCTGATTCCGGGCGCGCTCGCCTGGTTGCGGGAAGCCGGCCGCCCGGTGCAGCTCAACGTGCGGGAAGACACGCTCGACCGGATGCTCGCGCAGGCGCAGCGCCGCGAGCTCGACCTGCTCGTGTGCCGGCTCGACGCGTCGGCGCTACGCGCGGGGCTCGACGTCGCGCCGCTGTACCGCGACGACATGATCGTCGTCTGCGGCCCGCGCCATCCGCTGCTCGGGCGCGCGCGGATCGGCTGGCGCGACGCGGCCGCGTTTCCGTGGATCGCGCCGCCGCTGGGGTCGCCCGCGCGCACGGCGCTCGACGCCGAGTTCGCGAAGGCGGGCCTGGCGCCGCCGTCCGTGCTGATGGAATCGGTGTCGTGGCAGACCAACCGCGCGGTCGCCGAACAGTCGCCGTGCCTGTTCGTGCAGTCGGCCCGCGCATTCGATCTGGCGACGCGAGCCGGCGAGCGCGTCGGCCGGCTGCCGCTGAAACTGTCGACGATGCCCGATACGGTCGGCGCGCTGTATGCGGCGCCCGCGAGCGTGTCGGTCGCCGCCGCGATCGATGCGCTGAAGGCCGTGACGCGCACGCCTCCCGGCGCCGGCGATTGACCGGGAACGGAGCCGCGCGCCGTCACAATCTGACGAACCGGTTTCGGAGCCGGCGCGCCGGGGCGCCCGAGGCCGTCGCGCGGCGCGCAAGCCTTTCGGCGAGCTGACCGCCGCGGGCGGGGGAGCGGCAACCGAGCGTAAGCCCTGATGTGCGCGGACACGCCGGTTGTCACGGATTGGTGTTAAATATATTTCGGCGCGCCTTGGCTCGGCGCGCAAACGGGGCGCACCGGGCATCGGCGTAAACCCGGGGCGAAACAGGGCACGGAAGATCGATAACGAATCGGGCGCATCAGACCCGGTCGGACAGACGGCAGGATTCATCTTGAATACCGAACCGCAAAGTTCTCGTTACAGCCTCGGGCTCGCGGCGGAAGTGCTCGCGTCCGAACAAAGCGTGCTGCGACTGATCACGCGCAACACCCCGCTGCCGGAACTGCTGATCGAAGTTTGCCGGCGTGCCGAGGCTTTGCTCGGCGACGGCGCATCGTGCACGATCCTGCTGCTCGATACGGACGGCGTGCACGTGCGCGTCGGTGCGGCGCCGTCGTTGCCTGCGCAATACAGCGCCGCGATCGACGGTGCGCCGATCGGGCCTGCGGCCGGCTCATGCGGCACGGCGATGTACGAGCGCCGGATGGTCGCCGTCGAAGATATCGAAACCGATCCGCTGTGGGCCGACTACCGTGCCATCGCATCGCCGCTGGGCCTGCGCGCATGCTGGTCGGTGCCGTTTCTCGACGACTCGGGCGCCGTGCTCGGCGCGTTCGCCGTCTATCACCGCCGGCCGCGCCGGCCGAGCGACGAGGAAACCGAACTGTTGCGCGACATCGGCAACAGCGTCGGGCTCGCGGTGCACCAGGACCGGATCGCGCGGCAGCTGGCGCGCAGCGAGGAACATCACCGGCTTGTCGTCAACAGCCTGAACGAAGGGATTCTCGTCGTATCGCGCGACGGCGTCGTGGTCGCCAGCAACCCGAGCGCGAACCGGATGATGCGCGTGAAGGGCGACCTCGTCGGCCGCCGGCTGTCGACGGTGATCCTGCGCAAGCTGCGCGAGGACGGCACGCCGATCGCGCCCGATGCGTGGCCGAGCCGGCTCGCGCTCGAGACGGCCAGGCCGATGCTCGACTACACGGTCGGTTTCGGCCTGGCGGACGGCGACATCATCTGGGTGCGCGGCAACGCGGTGCCGATCGTGAGGCCGGGCGAGACGCAGGCCGACTCCGTGCTCGTGTCGTTCAACGATATCGGCCCCGTGCGCGAAGCGCAGCAGCAGCTGCGCTACCTGGCGACGCGCGATGCGCTGACGGGCCTCTACAACCGCCGCTGGCTCGCCGATCGCATGCGCGAGCTGTTCGGCGGGCACGATGCGGGCCGGCCGGCACGCGTCGCGATCCTGTTCATCGATCTCGTCGGCTTCAAGAAGGTCAACGACACGGCCGGCCACGACGCGGGCGACGCGCTGCTGCGCAGTGTCGCGGCGCGGCTCGCGGCCTGCGCGGGCAGCCGGTATGCGCTCACGCGCGTCGGCGGCGACGAGTTCGTGATTCTCGTCGACGACTGCGACGATCCCGACCGCCTCGCGGTGCTCGCGCGCGAGGTGATCGACGCGATCGCGAAACCGTTCGCGATCGCGAACAACGAGTACTGGCTCGGCGTATCGATCGGGATCAGCGTCGCGCCGCGCGACGGCGACGATGCGGTCACGCTGATGCGCAACGCCGATTCGGCGATGTACGACGCGAAGCAGCGCGGCCGCAACCATTTCACGTTCTTCACCGCGCAGCTCAACCTGCGGCTGCAGCGCCGCTTCGCGGTCGAGCAGTCGCTGCGGCGCGCGCTCGCGTCGGACATGCTGCGGCTCGCCTACCAGCCCGTCGTCGATGCGCGCAGCGGGCGCACGGTCGGCGCCGAAGCGTTGCTGCGCTGGAACAGCCCCGAGCTCGGGCCGATGTCGCCGGCGGAATTCATCCCGGTGGCGGAAGATACCGGGCTGATCGTCGCGATCGGCCAGTGGGTGCTCGAAACGGCCTGCAGGCAGGCGGCCGAATGGCGCCGCACGATTGCGCCCGACCTGATGCTGGCCGTCAACCTGTCGCCTCGGCAGTTCCACGAAGGGCTCGTCGAATCGGTCGATCGCTGTCTCGCGCAAACGCGGCTCGATCCTTCCGCGCTCGAACTCGAGATCACCGAAGGACTGCTGATGAACGACACGGACACCGTGCTGCCGATGCTCGAAGCGCTCACGGACATGAACGTGCGGATCTCGGTCGACGATTTCGGCACCGGCTATTCGTCGCTCGCGTACCTGAAGCGCTTTCCGCTGCACAACCTGAAAGTCGACCGCTCGTTCGTGTCGGGCGTGCCCGATCATCACGACTCGGTCGCGATCACGCAGGCGGTTGTCGCGATGGCGCATTCGCTCGGGATGAAGGTCACGGCAGAGGGCGTCGAGACGCAGGCGCAGTCGTGGTTCCTGCAGCAGATCGGCTGCGACATGCAGCAGGGCTACCTGTTCAGCCGCCCGCTGGACCCGAACGACTACGCGCGCCGGCTCGGCGCCGCGTAAGCGCGGCGCGCACGGTCATTCGCCGCGCGGCGCGCCGAACCCGCCGCCGGGCGGCGTCGGTGTCGCATCGATCTCGACGCGGTTTTTGCCTTCGTGCTTCGCGCGATAGAGCGCGCGGTCGGCCGCCTCGATCAGCACGGTCGTCGGCAGGCCGGGCGCGGGCACGATGCTCGCGCCGCCGATGCTGATCGTCACCGTGTTGCCGGTCGACGAATGCGCGTGCCGCAGCCGCAGCGCCTCGACCGCGAGCCGGATCTTTTCGCCGAGCAGCCGCGCGGCGCCGGGCGACGTGGCCGGCATCACGACCGCGAATTCCTCGCCGCCGAAGCGCGCGGCGAGATCGCCCGACTGCCCGAGGCAGCGCTCGATCGTCGAGGCGATCTGCTTGAGCACGCTGTCGCCCGACACGTGCCCGTACGTGTCGTTGTAGAGCTTGAAGTTGTCGACATCGATCATCAGCAGCGACAGCTCGCTGCGCTCGCGCGTGCCGCGCCGCCATTCGGCAGCCAGGTATTCGTCGAGATAGCGCCGGTTCGACAGCCCGGTCAGGCCGTCCGAGTGCGTGAGGCGCCGCAGTTCGAGGTTGGCCTCGAGCAGTTGCTGCTGAGACTGCCGCAGCGCGCGATAGGCTTCGTCGCGCTGCAGCAGGTTCATGTACGAGCGCGAGTGGTAGCGGATGCGCGCGACGAGCTCGATGCGGTCGGGCAGCTTGACCAGATAGTCGTTCGCGCCGGACGCGAACGCGGCGCTCTTGATTACCGGCTCTTCCTGCGTCGACAGCACGATGATCGGCACGTCGCGCGTCGCCGGGTTCGCGCGGTACGCCTTCACGAGGCTCAGCCCGTCGGTGCCGGGCATCACGAGGTCCTGCAGGATCACGGTCGGCCGCGTCTCGATCGCGGTGGCCATCGCGTCGTCCGAGCGCGGGCAGTAGTGGAAGTCGATGCCTTCCTCGTCGACGAGCGCGCGGCGTATCGCTTCCGCGACGATCGTCTGGTCGTCGACCAGCAGCACCATCGCCGGCACGTCGGCGTGCGGCGCGGTCGGACCGCCCGGCGGGCGAGTCAGGTCAATGGTCATGGTCGATGCGGGTTGTTGCGGTTGTAGCAGGGGCCGGCATGGGTGTTGCGCGTGTTCATCGTCGGGCTCAGATCCGCGTGAGCGCCGCCAGCTCGCCCGCGATGCGTCCGAGCGGCAGGATCGCGCGTGCCGCGCCGAGCGTCGCGGCCGCCTTCGGCATCCCGTACACGGCGCTCGTCGCCTCGTCCTGCGCGATCGTATGGTAGCCCTTCATCCGCAGCGCCTTCAGGCCGATTGCGCCGTCGCGCCCCATCCCCGTGAGCAGCACGCCGATCACGCGGCCGGGCCAGTGCTCGGTCAGGCTGTTGAAGAACACGTCGACCGACGGGCGATACGGCGTGGCGGTCGGCTCGCGCGTGTACTCGAGCGTGCCGGCGCGCGTGATGCGCAGGTGATCGTCGGTCGCGGCGAGCAGCGCGACGCCCGGTTGCGGGCGGTCGCCTTCGCGTGCGACGCGCACGGCGAGCCGGGTCTGACCGTCGAGCCATTGCGCCATGCCTTCGGCGAAGGCGCGGTCGACGTGCTGCACGATCACGATCGGCGCATTGAAATCGGCCGGCAGGCCGCCGAGGATCGACGCGAGCGCGCCGGGGCCGCCGGCCGAGGCGCCGATCGCGATCAGCGGGCCGCCGCCGGCGCGGGCGGCCGTGCCGGCGATGCGCGCGCCGCCCGGCGCGTCGAGCAGGCGGCCGATCTGGTCGATCTTCGCGAGCAGCAGCTTCGTCGTGTCGCCGGCCGCGCCGTCGCCGAGCCGCGGCGTATCGACTGCGTCGAGCGCACCGGCGCCCATCGCTTCGAACACGCGCCACGCGTTCGCGCCGATGCAGCTCGTCACGATCAGGATTGCGCACGGTCGTTCGGAGCGCATGATCCGCCGCGTCGCTTCGATCCCGTCGAATTTCGGCATGATCAGGTCCATCAGCACGATGTCGGGTGGCTGCGTGGCGCACAGTTCGACGGCCTGCGCGCCGTCGGTCGCGACCCACAGCACACGGTGCTCGGGCCGTCGCGCGATCGCGCGGCGCATCGCCTCGACGGCAAGCGGGAGGTCGTTGACGATGCCGATGTTCACAAGCGGAATTCTCCGGTCGGTTCGTAATGTTGGAGGGTGGCCGGGTTCATGGGAGGGCTTGCCTGTTCGGCGCCGCCGGGCGGCTTCGGCGGCCGGACGGCACGGCATTCTTTTGGGTTGGCGACGCCCCGCATGCTGTCATGCGGCGCGGGCGGCGGCAATCGAAAAATTCGCGCATTGTGCGGTTTCAGTGCGTTTCCTCTATGACTGTGCGGCATATCGCGGGCGGCCGACGGATCTCGGGCGGGCCAGGTGCGCCGCGGGCGCCTCGCGACAGCCGGTCGCCGCTGGCCCGTCGCCGGCATGCCGTGCGATCATGGCGCGCCGTGCGCCTGGAATCCCCGTCGAGCGAACCACACTGAACGACATGAACGAGACATCACGTTTTCAAATGCCCTTGCGGGCAATGGCCGCGTGGCTGTGCATCGCGTCCGCCGCGGCGGTTGCGGAAACGCCCGCCGCCGTCCCCTGGCCGTCGGGCTGGGAGGTGGCGGCCGGCCCCGCGCTGACGACCCGCGCGGGCAAGACGCTGCCCGGCTCGAATGCGGTCGCGCTGAAGCGCGACGCGACGGGCGCGGCCGAGGCCATGATTTCGTTGATGCAGATCGTGCGGACCGATCACGGTGCGGCCGGCCTCGACCGCGAATTCGACACGATGCAGCACGTGATCGTCGACGGCTACCGGAGTCGCGGCTGGACGACGCAATGCACGGCGGCCGGGCAGGCGCCGCTGGGCGGCCGCCCGGGGCTCGCGACGACCTGCGACATGCATCGTGCGGACGGCACGGCGATCCGGCAGATCCTCGTCGCGACGATGAGCGAGACGACCGTGTACGGGCTGTCCTATACGGCGCCCGCCGCGGGTTTCGACGCGCACAAGCCGGAATTCGACGCGATGCGCGCGGATTTGACCGTGCAATGACGGACGCCATGACGCCACCCGACACCCTGCGGCTCAGCCGCGACCCGTACGCGCCGATCGTGATCGAGCGGGACGGCCGGTTGCTGTACAGGATCGACATCGAGAGCGGGCATGCATCGTTCCACCGCGATTTCCCGGTCGATTCCGATGCGCTGCGCGTGCTGAGCGACGATGCCGAACGCTACTACTTCCTGTTCGCGGCGCTTCATCATCCGTACCAGCTGAGCGCGACGAACCTGTCCGACGCGCAGCGCGAACGCTACTTCAGCACGATCCTGTTTGCCGGCCGCGACGAGGTCGAAGCTTTCATGACGGAATGCGACCGCGCCAGCAACGGCGCAGTGGCGAACCTGCTGAGGATCTTCACGCAGGCCGATTACCGGCAACTGCGCGAGGGCCGGTGGTTCGGCATGGGCGCCGGCACGCCGGCCGCGTAGCGGGCCGTACCGGGCATCGGGCCGCGCAGCGGCTGCGCGGCCGCGTCGTCAATGGCTGCGCGCGTAGCCCTGGATCAGCGCGCGCATCATCCCTTCGACCGTCGCGTCGCGCAGGTCGCCTTCCTGCTCGGCCTCCTCGACGAGCGCGGCATAGGCGGTCGCGAGCGTCACGCGGTCGACTTCATGGCGTTGTTCCATCAGCGTCACCATCCCGTCCTTCGCCAGATGAGCGGAGAACGCGCGGCTGCCGATGGTCTGGAATACGTCAATCATGGCGGCTCTCCCGTCCGTTGCCGATGCTTTCCAGTGTAGTCGGCGCACCCCGGCTCCGCCATGCGCGGCGGCCCGTTGCAGGCTTCCCCGCTGCGCGGTGTCACGACCGGCGGCCAACGTGCCCGCGATGGCTGGCCCGCCATCGATTCGTCCAATGAAACACGGCCGACACATGGCCCCGGCACGGTGCTTGCACGCTTCAACGTTTACCCGATCCGGCAAATTGTCGACTTTTTATCGATAAAGTCTCGTGTTAGATTTCGCCGTCCGAGCCCGGTCGAAACCGGGCCGGCAGCGCGTTGCCTGGGTGGCGCGCATCCGACACAAGGAGGGGAAATGCTGGTGCTGATTGGGGTGCCGATCGTCGTGATCGGTTTCGCGCTGCGCTTCAATGCGCTGCTGGTGGTCACGATCGCGGGGCTCGCGACGGGGCTCGCGGGCGGGCTGAATCTTGTCGACATCGTCAGTGCGTTCGGCAAGGCATTCACCGAAAACCGCTACATGGGGCTGATCTGGCTGACGCTGCCGGTGATCGCGCTGCTCGAGCGCAACGGGCTCAAGGAGCAGGCGAAGCGGATGATCTCGCGCGTGCAGGCGGCGACCACGGGCCGCGTGCTGATGCTGTACTTCGTGCTGCGCCAGGCCACGGCCGCGCTCGGCCTGACGTCGCTCGGCGGCCACGCGCAGATGGTGCGGCCGCTGATCGCGCCGATGGCCGAAGCCGCGGCCGTCAGCCGGCACGGCGAGCTGCCGGAGTCGGTCCGCCAGCAGATCCGCGCGCATGCGTCGGGCGTCGACAACGTCGCCGTGTTCTTCGGCGAGGACATCTTCATCGCGATCCAGTCGATCCTGCTGATCAAGGGTTTTCTCGAACAGAACGGGATCTCGATCGAGCCGCTGCAGCTGTCGGTGTGGGCGATCCCGACCGCGATCGCCGCGCTGCTGATCCACTGCACGCGCCTCGCGCTGCTCGACCGCCGGCTGACGCGCGGCTTCGGCCTGGTGAAGCAGGGGGGCGCGCGATGATCGGCCTCGAATCGCTGTACACGCTCGCGGGGCTGATGTTCGCCGCGTTCGCGTGCTTCAACCTGACGGACCGCACGAACCCGCGCCGGGTCGTCAATTTCGCGTTCTGGGCGATCTATGCGGTCACGTTCCTGTTCGGCGCGCTGCTGCCGCATTTCGTGACGGGCTGCCTCGCGATCGCGCTGGCGGTGATCGCCGGCTCCGGCAAGCTCGGGCGCGGCAAGTCCGACGAGGCCGGTGAAGCGGCGGCCGCACGGCGCGAGACGTTCGCGCAGCGTTTCGGCAACCGGCTGTTCCTGCCCGCGCTGCTGATTCCGGTCGTCACGCTGATCGGCACGTTCGCACTCAAGCACGTCCCGTTCGTCGAAGCGAAGAGCGTGACGCTGATCTCGCTCGTGCTCGGCACGATCGTCGCGTTCGTGGTCGCGCTCGCGATGCTGCGCGATTCGCCCGTGCATGCGGTGAAGGAAGCGCGCCACACGATGGACGCGGTCGGCTGGGCCGCGATCCTGCCGCAGATGCTCGCGGCGCTCGGTGCGCTGTTCGCGGTCGCGGGCGTCGGCGGCGTGGTGTCGGGGCTCGTGAGGGAATGGGTGCCGATCGATTCGCCGTTCGCGGTGGTGGCGGCGTACACCATCGGCATGGCGCTGTTCACGATGATCATGGGCAACGGCTTCGCCGCATTTCCCGTGATGACGGCTGGCATCGGCCTGCCGCTGATCGTCCACCAGTTCCACGGCAACCCGGCGATCGTCGGCGCGATCGGGATGCTGAGCGGCTTCTGCGGTACGCTGATGACGCCGATGGCCGCGAACTTCAACATCGTGCCGGCGGCGCTGCTCGAACTGAAGGACAAGAACGGCGTGATCAAGGCGCAGTGGCCGACAGCCGTGCTGCTGCTCGCGGTGAACACGCTGCTGATGTTTGCGTTCGTATTCCGCTTCTGACGAGATGCCCACATGACCGACCGACTTACCCCCGAACTCGCCTCGACATTCGCGTCGCTCGCGCTCGCGCACCTGACCCGCGAATATCCGAACAAGCTCACGCATTCACTCGAAGGGCCGCACGACGTGCAGGGGCCGCGCGCGCTGCACCCGATCTTCTACGGCAGCTACGACTGGCACTCGTGCGTGCACGGCTACTGGCTCGTGCTGAGCGTGCTCGAGCGCTACCCGGCATTGCCGGAGGCCGAGCGCATCGTCGCGACCGTCGATGCGCATTTCACCGACGCGAACGTCGCCGGCGAACGCGCGTATCTCGCGCTGCCGCACAACAGCGGCTTCGAGCGGCCATACGGCTGGGCGTGGCTGCTCGCGCTATCCGCGCAGCTCGAGCGGCTCGCGCTGAAGGGCGCGCTGCCGCAGGCCGCGCGCTGGGCGAAGACGATGGCGCCGCTCACCGACCTGTTCGTGTCGCGCTTCGAGACCTTCCTGCCGAAAGCGACGTATCCGCTGCGCGTAGGGACGCACTTCAACACCGCGTTCGCGCTGGCGCTCACGCTCGATTTCGCACGCGATACGCAGCGCGACGGGCTCGCGGCGCTGATCGTCGATACCGCGAAGCGCTGGCACCTGAACGACGTCGCGTGCCAGGCGTGGGAGCCGTCGGGCGACGAATTCCTGTCGCCCGCGCTGATGGAAGCCGAGCTGATGCGACGCGTGCTGCCGGCAGCCGAATTCGACGGCTGGTTCGCGCGCTTCCTGCCCGACCTCGCGCGCGGCGAGCCGGCAACGCTGTTCGAACCGGCGACGGTCAGCGATCGCAGCGACGGCAAGATCGCGCACCTCGACGGGCTGAACCTGAGCCGCGCGTGGTGCCAGCGCGCACTGGCCGGCGCGCTGCCGGAAGGCGATGCACGACGCGCGAAGCTGCTCGACGCGGCCGACCGGCACCTCGCGAGCGCGCTCGCGCACGTGGCCGGCGACTACATGGGCGAGCACTGGCTCGCGACGTTCGCGCTGCTCGCGCTCGACGCGTAGCGCGGGCGGGAAGGGCCGCGGCCCGGCGGTTCAGGTCCGCGGCCGCGCAATCGTGTCGTCGCCCGGCGACTGTAGCGACACGTCGAGTTTGTCCAGCATTTGCCGCCAGCCGATCGAGACGCCTTTGGGCGCAAGCTCGGACGGTACGCGCTCATGCGTCAGCACGAGTTCGCACAGGCCGTCGCGGTCGAACAGATCGATCGTGACGAGCGTTTCCTGCTGGTTCATGTAGGAGGACTGCCACGTGAATACCAGCTTCGACGGGCGCTCCAGCACCCGGTATTCGCCGGAGTGTGTGTACTCGATGCGCGACGAGCGCATGACGATGTGAAAGCGTCCGCCGACGCGCGGCTCCAGCATCGCGTCGCAATGCTTCATCGTGCCGGGCAGCATCCACGCGCACAGGCCGTCCGCGTCCAGCCATGCGTCGAACACGTCGTCGCGCGACGCATGAAGCAGCTTGCGGACCGTGATCGCATGACCGCTCATGACTGGGGCGGCTTCTGTTTTCGCTTGGCGGCGAGATGCCGGTCGAGCGCGTCGAGCCGCTCGCCCCAGAACTCGGCGTAATGGTCGAGCCACTGCTGGACTTCCTTGAGATTTGCCGCGTCGAGCTGGCACGCGTGCTCGCGCCCCCGGATTTCGCGGCGGATCAGCCCCGCCTTCTCGAGCGTCTTGACGTGCTTGGAGATCGCATTGAGGCTCACGCCGTACGGCGCCGCCAACTCGCCCACGGTCAGGCTGCCGTCGCGCAGCCGTCCGAGTATCGACCGCCGGGTCGGATCGGCAAGCGCGCTGAAGATGGCGTCCAGCCTGTCGGGCGAACGATCGTGTGGATTCGTGGAGAGACTCATGGCGGCATTATATTCAACCCAA
The DNA here is from genome assembly GCF_902499125.1 of Burkholderia arboris. GTDB lineage: Bacteria > Pseudomonadota > Gammaproteobacteria > Burkholderiales > Burkholderiaceae > Burkholderia > Burkholderia arboris. Next base: position 294,907 of record NZ_CABVPX010000004.1, on the reverse strand, counting down.
AGGTTGACAGTCAACCTTTGGGTTGAATAACATCGGATCGCTTTCAACCGGAGAATTCCGATGTTCAAGTTATTGCAAATCGATTCGAGCCCAATGGGCGATGCGTCCGTTTCGCGCCAACTGACGCAGGCGTATGCGCGTAACTGGCTGCGCGCGCATCCCGGCGGGCGCGTCGTGGAACGGGATCTGTGTCGCATTGCGATGCCGCCGATCGACGCGGCGTGGATCGCGGCGAACTTCACGCCGCCGGACCTGCGTACCGGGCAGCAAAACGAGATGCTGGCATTGTCGACGACGTTCACGACCGAGCTGCGCGACGCCGACGAATACGTGATCGGCGTGCCGATGCACAACTGGGGGCCGTCCGCGCACTTCAAGCTCTGGCTCGATCACATCGTCAGGCAAGGGGAGACGATCGAAACGACGTCGTCCGGGCCGCGCGGGTTGCTCGGCGGGCGACGTGCGACCTTCGTGATCGCGGCGGGAGGGCTCTACGGGCCGGCCGCGGAGCGGGCGCAGCGCAATTTCCTCGAGCCGTGGCTGCGAACGCTGTTCGGTTATCTGGGCGTCACGGACATGCGTTTCGTGATGGCGGACGGGGCAGCGGACGTGTTCACCGGCAAGACCGATAGCGCGGCGTTTCTCGCGCCGCACCTCGACGCGGTGCACGCGTTGTTCGCGTAGTCGACCGGCATCTCGCGCGCACTCGCGCACGTGGCCGGCGACGGCACGGGCGAGCGCTGGCGCGCGACGTTCGCGCCGGGCGCGCAGCGCGCGAAACCCCGTCGGCGGCAAGGTCTTCGGCGCGCGGCTATACTCGCCGCTCGGGCCGTTTCGCGCCGCATGCGTTGCGCGATACGGCCATCCGCCAGTTCGCCGCCTCGCCATGGACAAGCTCATTTCCTACGTCGCCGCGATCCACGGGCTCGCCGGGCCGGTGCAGATCGTGTCGCACGCGACGTCGCACGACCGCTGGACCGACGACGAGGTCGAGGTCACGCGCGACGAAACCGAATACCGTTTCGACAACGGCGCGATCGTGCGCCGCTCGGTCGAGCAGGACCGCGCGCCGTCCGACCTGCTGTGCGCCGAATGCTGGATCGACTACGACGTGCTCCATCATCCCGATGCGCAGCCGATCAGCCCGTCGCGGCTGACATTCGACAACGCGTGCCGCGAAACCTTCTGGCTGCGCTACCACCTCGCATGAAGCGGTGAGCGCGTGCGGCCGCCTCAGCCCGGCGGCACGCCGTCGGCCCCATGCAGCAGCGGCGCGAGCCGCGTGGCCGCGTCGCGCATCTTCGGCACGTTCTCCAGCAGGTCGTTGAGCGTCGCACGCGCGGTCGGCGCATGCACGGCGAGCGCCGCGAGCACGCGGCCGCTCGCGGCATCCTTCACCGGCACCGCGACGGCCACCATTCCGCGCACGAATTCCTCGTTGTCGATTCCGACGCCACGCGCGGCGAGCCGGTCGAGCTCGGCCGCGAGCAACTGCGCATCGGTCAGCGTCCGGTAGGTCATCTTCTTCAGCGTGAGCCGCGCCAGCATCGCGTTGCGCTCCAGCGCATTCATCTGCGACAGGAACAGCTTGCCGCTCGCCGTGCAATGCAGCGGCACGCGCATGCCGGGCCGCATCTCGAGCCGCAGCGGCTCGGTCGTCTCGACGCGTTCGACGTACAGCACCGTGTCGCCGTCGAGCGCGGTGAGGTTGCAGGTCTCGCCGAGCACGTCGACGAGCGCGCGCAGCACCGACCGGCAGCCACGCGTGAACGTGTTGTTCGACAGTGCCGCGAGCGCGAACTGCGCGGCGCGCGGCCCGAGCGCGATGCCGCGGTCGTGGCCGCGCGAGTCGGGCATGTGGATCACGTAGCCGCGCGTTTCGAGCGATTCGACCAGCCGCAGCAGCGTCGCCTTCGGGATGTGCAGCCGCGCGGCGAGCTGCGACAGCGTGTAGGGCTGCCCGGCCGAGGCCAGTGCTTCGAGCACGGCGAGCGCACGCAGCACGCGTGCGTCGTCGGCGGGCGCGCCATCGGGCGGCGCGGGGGCGGTGTCGCGCATGTGTCTCCTCCGTCGGGATCGGCGTGCGTCCCGGGATGGTCGTGTCCGGCAGAAATGAAACGAATTGAGCGGTTTTTGTACCACATTCACGGCGCGGACAATAAATCGGCTTGTACGCGCTTCGTGTGCTCCATAAATTTGGACGAAACATACCGGATTTTTCTCATACCCGGAACGGAGACACGGAATGACACGCAGCTTCGACTATGTCGTGGTCGGCGCGGGATCGGCCGGTTGCGTCCTCGCCAACCGGCTGTCCGACGGCGGCCGCCACACGGTGTGCCTGCTGGAGGCCGGCCCCGCCGACAACTACATGTGGATCCATGTGCCGATCGGCTATGGCAAGACGATGTTCCACCCGATCTACAACTGGGGCTTCCATACCGATCCCGACCCGAACATGCACAACCGCCGCCTGTACTGGCCGCGCGGCCGCACGCTCGGCGGCAGCAGCTCGATCAACGGGCTGATCTACGTGCGCGGGCAGCAGCAGGACTACGATCACTGGGCCGCGCTCGGCAACCGCGGCTGGAGCTGGCGCGAGTGCCTGCCGTACTTCCGGCGGCTCGAACACAACACGCTCGGCGACGGGCCGACGCGCGGCACCGGCGGCCCGCTGTGGGCGTCGGCGATCCGGCAGCGCCATGAACTCGTCGATGCGTTCGTCGCCGCGTCGAACCGGCTCGGCGTGCGCACGGTCGACGATTTCAACACGGGCGACCAGGAGGGCGTCGGCTACTACCAGCTCACGACGCGCAACGGGCTGCGCTGCTCGACGGCCGTCGCGTACCTGAAGCCCGCGCGCGGGCGGCCGAACCTGCACATCGAAACCGATGCGCAGGCGCTGAAGGTGCTGTTCGACGGCGCGCAGGCGTCCGGCGTGCGCTACGTGCAGCACGGCAAGGTGCACGAGGTGCGGGCGCTGCGCGAGGTGATCCTCGCGGCCGGGGCGCTGCAGTCGCCGCAGCTGCTGCAGGTGTCGGGCGTCGGGCCGGCCGCGCTGCTGGACCGGCACGGGATTCCGGTCGTTGCCGATCGCAAGGGCGTCGGCGAGAACCTGCAGGATCATCTGCAGGTGCGATTGATCTACGAGGTGACGAAGCCGATCACGACCAACGACGCGCTGCATTCGTGGGTCGGCCGCGCGAAGATGGGGCTGCAATGGGCGCTGTTCCGCGGCGGCCCGCTCGCGATCGGCATCAACCAGGGCGGCATGTTCTGCCGCGCATTGCCGGACGAATCGGCGACGCCCGACATCCAGTTCCATTTCTCGACGCTGTCGGCCGATTCGGCCGGCGGCAGCGTGCATCCGTTTCCGGGCTGCACGTATTCGATCTGCCAGTTGCGGCCCGAATCGCGCGGCACCGTACGGATCATCAGCGACGATGCGCGCGACGCGCCGTCGATCCAGCCGAATTATCTCGATACCGAGCGCGACCGCCGCACGACGGTGGCCGGCGTGCGCTTCGCGCGCCGCGTCGCGGCCACCGAGCCGATGGCGCCGCTGATGAAGCGCGAGGTGCGGCCCGGCGCCGACGCGCGGACCGACGACGAACTGCTCGAGTTCTGCCGCGAATACGGCCAGACGATCTTCCATCCGTCCGGCACGGCGAAAATGGGTGTCGCGAGCGATCCGCTCGCGGTCGTCGACGAGCGGTTGCGCGTGTACGGCACGCGCGGGCTGCGCGTGGTCGACTGCTCGATCATGCCGACGCTCGTATCGGGCAATACCAACGTGCCGATCGTGATGGTCGCCGAGAAGGCGTCCGACATGATTCTCGAGGACGCGCGCGAGGCCGATCGCGGCCGCAGCGTCGCGCCGGCCGCCGAGGCAGTCGCGTAGGACAGGGCGCCCGCGCGGCCCGTGCTCCTGCGCCCGGACGGCCGCCGCGCGCTCATCGATGCCCCCGCCGGCACGGCGCCGGGGCAGGTTGCGGCGCATCCTTACCTGGAGAAGCTCGCATGGCAATCGATTCCCGGGTCGTCCGACGCGTGGCCGCGGCCAGCGTGATCGGCGCGACCGTCGAGTGGTACGACTTTTTCCTGTACGGCGTGGTCGCCGGCATCGTGTTCGACAAACAGTACTTTCCGGCGGACGACGCGTTCGTGTCGACGATGCTCGCGTATGCGACGTTCGCGGTCGGCTTCGTCACGCGGCCGCTCGGCGGCCTGCTGTTCGGCCATCTCGGCGATCGCGTCGGGCGCAAGTCCGCGCTGATCCTGACGATGCTGATCATGGGCGTGTCGACGGCCGGCGTCGCGTTCCTGCCGACCTACGCGCAGATCGGCATGTGGGCGCCGGTGCTGCTGCTGACGCTGCGCGTGCTGCAGGGCATCGGCCTGGGCGGCGAGTGGGGCGGCGCGGTGCTGATGGCGTACGAATATGCGCCGCCGCACCGGCGCGGGCTGTATGCGAGCCTGCCGCAGATCGGCCTTGCGATCGGGCTGTGCCTTGCGGCCGGCGTCGTCGCGCTGCTGTCGCGCGTGCTGCCGGACGCCGCGTTCCTCGCGTGGGGCTGGCGCGTCGCGTTCGCGGCGTCGCTGCTGCTCGTGGCGGTCGGCTTCTACATCCGCACGCGGGTGGCCGATACGCCCGAGTTCGTCGCGCTCAAGCGTCAGCGGCGCGACACGAAGCTGCCGGTCGTCGAGCTGCTCGCCAACTACCGGCAGGCGATCCTGCTCGGGATGGGGGCGCGTTACATCGACGGCGTGTTCTTCAACGTGTTCGCGGTGTTCTCGATCGGCTACATGACGCGCAACCTGTCGATCTCGCGCGGCGACGCGCTGCTCGGCGTGATGAGCGCGGCCGTCGTGATGTGCGTGTTCATCCCGGTGTTCGGCGGCCTGTCGGACCGGCTGGGCCGTGCGCGCGTGTACCGGTGGGGCGCGACGCTGTGCGGGTTGTCGGTGCTGCCCGCGTTCTGGCTGCTGCAGACGCAGTCGACGAACCTGCCCGCCGTGTGGCTCGCGCTGGTGATCCCGTTCGGGATCTTCTATGCGATGGCGTATGGGCCGGAAGCCGCGCTGTTCGCGGAGCTGTTCGACGCGAACGTGCGTTACACGGGCATTTCGTTCGTCTACCAGGTGTCGGGCATCTTCGCGAGCGGCCTCACGCCGATCGTTGCAACCGCGCTGCTGCGCGTGAACGGCGGCGCGCCCTGGCTCGTCGGGGTTTACGTGATGTTGTCTGCACTCCTGTCGATCGTGTCCGCGCGGGCGATCGAGAAACGCGGCAACCTGACCGGCGTCGCGGTGCGCGCGACGTGACGTTGCGCTGGGCGGGGCGGGGCGGCGCGCGGGGTCGTATCGGCGAACCGGTCGCCAGCGGCTCCGCGCGCCGCGCTGCCGTTCGCCGCCGGTCGCCCGCAGCCGGTCGCCCCGCGTTGGTTCGTATTGCCCGCCGCGCTGGTCCGCCCGCGGGCCCCGCACGCTGGTCCAAGCGAATGCGGTCCACTGGACCTACCTGCGAAAAATCGGCCTGCCTACACTTGCCTCGACAGATCGCCGCATTGAAGCATCTGCACACGATCGACCCGAAGAGCACGATCAGGAGACAGGCATGACCTACAGGCAGTCGGCAGCATTCGCCCGCGCGGCGGGCACGCGCCCCGCATCAGTCAGTCCAATCGCCTCGCGCGCCCGTTGCGGCGCAACAGGCACGCCCGTGTCGGAGGGCTGATCATGTCGACCCGTTCCATCGAAGGCACCGCGAGCGGCTTTGCCGGCGCCCGGCCGAACGATACGCGTTACGACCCGACCTACGATCCGCTCGTGTCGCCGGGCCCCGGGTGCGGCAAGCAGTACGCGCCGACCTACTGGGTCGCGACGGCCGGCACCCCGCCGCCCGACGACGGCCCCGTCACGCGCGATCTCGATGTCGACGTCGCGATCATCGGCGCCGGCTACACGGGCCTCGCAACCGCGCTGTGCCTCGCGCGGGATCACGGCATCAAGGCCGTCGTGCTCGAGGCCAACCGCACGAGCTGGGGCTGCAGCAGCCGCAACGGCGGGCAGGGGCAGAACGCGTCGGGCCGGCTGTCGCGCTCGCAGTGGATCGAACGCTGGGGCAAGGACGTTGCGCTGAAGATGCACGACGAGATCCTCGAGGGCTTCGAGCACTTCAAGTCGCTCGTGTCGGAAATCGACTGCGAACCGCAGCCGGGCGGCCATTTCCTGATCGCGCATCGCCCGCGCATCATGGCGAAGCTCGCGGCCGAGGCGAAGGTGTGGAAGGACGTGTTCGGCTATCCGTCCGAACTGCTGAGCGCGGAGACGTTCCGCCGCGAATTCATCGACGACCACGAGGCGGCCGGCGCGCTGCACGAGCCGGAAGGCATCGGCATCCATGCGCTGAAGCTCGCATTCGGCTACCTGCGGCTCGCCCGCGAAGCCGGCGCGAAGGTGCATACGAGCAGCCCGGTGCTCGGTTTCGAGACGATCGACGGCGTCCATCATCTGCGTACGCCGGGCGGCGTCGTGCGGGCCCGTGCGGTCGGCATCGCGACCGGCGCGTACACCGCGCAGACGCTGCATCCGTCGCTGCGCAGCAAGGTGATGCCGATCCTGTCGAATTCGATGGTCACGCGGCCGCTCACCGACGCCGAGATCGACGCGTGCAATTTCCGCACGACGCAGGTGCTGACCGATACGCGCACGCTGCGCTTCTACTACCGGTTCCTGCCCGATCGCCGCCTGCAGATCGGCAGCCGCAGCGCGATCACCGGCGACGATGCGCCGAACCCGCGCCACTTCGAATTGCTGAAGGAAGGGATGGCGCGCAAGTTTCCCGCGCTGCGAGGCGTACAGATCGATTATTCGTGGTGGGGCTGGGTCGACGTGAGCCACGACATGATGCCGCGCGTGTGCCAGCCCGATCCGCGGCAGTCGGTGTACTACGCGCTCGGCTATGGCGGCAACGGCGTGTCGTACTCGCAGCAGGCCGGCCGGCGCCTTGCCGAGCAGATCGCGGGGAAGGGCGCACGCCAGACGCTGCCGATCTTCACGTCGCCGCTGCCGGGCCACCCGTTCGCGCCGTTCCGGCGCCTCGGGCAGCGAATGCTCTACGTGTCGTACTTCAGGAACGACGAGAAACCCTGAACGCGGTGCATCCGGCCCGGCGCCGCGCGCTCGCACCGGGCCATCCAACACAAGAAAAGCAACGGAAATCCGTGCGGCCGGGGCTGCAGGCGCCCCTGCACGCGCCGTCGCCGGCGGCGCTCGCGTTCACCCGACGGTGATGCGCGGGCGGCGCCGGACAACTGGATATGGAGAAGACATGCAACCCTCGATGGAACAGAGTGACCTGAAATGTGGGCTCAAGCAGCGCCACATGACGATGATCGCGCTTGGCGGCGTGATCGGTGCCGGGCTGTTCGTCGGCAGCGGCGTGGTGATTCAGCAGACCGGGCCGGCCGCGATCCTGTCGTTTCTGATTACGGGCGGGCTGGTCGTGCTCGTGATGCGGATGCTCGGCGAGATGGCCTGTGCGATGCCGGCCGTCGGCTCGTTCTATGAATACGCGCGGCTCGCGTTCGGCAACTGGCGCGGGCCGGGCAAGATGGCGGGCTTCCTCACCGGCTGGATGTACTGGTATTTCTGGGTGATCGTCGTCGCGCTCGAAGCGGTGGCGGGCGCGAAGCTGATCCAGTTCTGGCTGCCCGACACGCCGGCCTGGATCATCAGTCTCGCGCTGCTGGTCGTGCTGACGCTCACGAACCTGATCTCGGTCGGCAGTTACGGCGAGTTCGAATTCTGGTTCTCGTCGATCAAGGTCGGCGCGATCATCGTGTTCCTGTTCCTCGGCGGCCTCTACGTGCTCGGCCTGTGGCCTGCGTCGATGCACACCACAGCCGTGCTGCCGACGCTGCTCGGCCACGGCGGCTTCATGCCGCTCGGCATCGGGCCGGTGATGAGCGGGGCGGTCGCGGCCACCGGGTTCTACTTCGGCGCCGAGATCGTGACGATCGCGGCGGCCGAGGCGAAGGAGCCGGCCAAGGCCGTTGCAAAGGCAACCAACTCGGTGATTACGCGCGTGCTGGTGTTCTACGTCGGGTCGGTCGCGCTCGTCGTCGCGCTGGTGCCGTGGAATTCCGCGCAGATGGCCACGCCGTACGTGAGCGCGCTGGAAGTGATGGGCCTGCCGGCCGCCGCCAACGTGATGAACGCGATCGTGCTGACGGCCGTGCTGTCCGCGCTCAACTCGGGCCTGTATGCGGCATCGCGAATGCTGTTCGCGCTGACCCGCCACGGCGACGCGCCGGCCGCGCTCGCGAAGGTCAACAAGCGCGGCGTGCCGGTGCGCGCGATCCTGCTCGGCACGGTGTTCGGCTACGCGTCGGTGGTGATGTCGTATGTGTCGCCCGACACCGTGTTCGCGTTCCTCGTCAATTCGTACGGCACCGTCGCGCTGTTCGTGTACGTGCTGATCGCGTTCTCGCAACTGCGCCTGCGCAAGCGTCTCGACCCGGTGGCCGCCAGCAAGCTGCGCGTCAAGATGTGGGCGTATCCGTACCTGACCTGGGTCGCGATCGTCGGCATGATCGGCATTCTCGTCGCGATGGCGTTCATCCCGGACCAGCGCAAGCCGTTGTGGCTCGGCGTCGCGAGCCTCGGCGTGCTGGTCGTCGCATACGGGCTGACGCGCCGCAGCCGTCGCGAGCATCTCGACGACAGCGAACTGCTTGCGTATCCGCCGCGGTAACGGGCGGTAACGCATGACGCCGAAGGCCCGGTGCGCGCGCCGGGCCTTCGCGCGTGCAGATCCGGCGGGCGATCCGATGGATGTCGCGGCCAACTATCAGGCCGCCCGATAGGACCGATCGGAGGATGCGACTTTATGTCGGCCGCCTGCCGGCATAGCATGGATGAACCGATTCACGGGTGCGCCCCGGCGGGGCGCACCGTCATCCGCGAACGAGGACAGACGATGGAACATCGGGCACGCGAGCGCGACGAGCAGGCCGACATCAAGACCACGACGTGCTACATGTGCGCATGCCGCTGCGGCATCCGCGTACACCTGCGCGACGGTGAAGTGCGCTATATCGACGGCAATCCGCAGCATCCGCTGAACCAGGGCGTCATCTGCGCGAAAGGTTCGTCGGGAATCATGAAGCAGTATTCGCCCGCGCGGCTCACGCAGCCGCTGATGCGCAAGCCGGGCGCCGAACGCGGCGATGCCCAGTTCGAGCCGGTGTCGTGGGAGGTCGCGTTCGACGTGCTCGAAAAGCGCCTGTCGCACCTGCGCGCGACCGACCCGAAGCGCTTCGCGCTGTTCACGGGCCGCGACCAGATGCAGGCCCTCACGGGCCTGTTCGCGAAACAGTTCGGCACGCCGAACTATGCGGCGCACGGCGGGTTCTGCTCGGCGAACATGGCGGCCGGGATGATCTATACGATCGGCGGCTCGTTCTGGGAATTCGGCGGCCCCGACCTCGACAACGCGAAGCTGTTCTTCATGATCGGCACCGCGGAGGATCACCATTCGAATCCGCTGAAGATCGCACTCGGCAAGTTCAAGCGCGCGGGCGGCCGTTTCATCGCGATCAATCCGGTGCGCACCGGTTACGCGGCGATTGCCGACGAGTGGATTCCGATCCGCCCGGGCACCGACGGCGCGCTGTTCATGGCGCTGATGCACGAGCTGATCGCGCGCGACGCGTTCGACATGGAATTCGTGTCTCGCTTCACGAACGCGGGCGAGCTGATCGACCTGCGTGCCGATGCCGACACGTCCGGGCTGTTCGTGCGCGATGCCGATGCGCCGGAGGTCAACCCGCTGTATCCGCAGAACCGGATGTGGTGGGACACGAAGACGAACCGCGCGGTGCTGCACCACACGGATGGCGCCGAGCCTGCGCTCGACGGCCGCTACACGCTCGACGACGGCACGCCGGTTGCACCGTCGTTCACGCTGCTGCGCGAACAGGTGGCCGATTGCACGCCCGAATGGGCGGCCGACATCACCGGCATCGCGGCGGATACGATCCGCCGCCTCGCCCGCGAGATGGAAACGGTCGCGCGCGCGCACGCGATCGAATTGCCGGTGCGATGGACCGATTCGTGGGGCAAGGAACATGCGACGGTGAAGGGCGTGCCGATCGCGTTCCATGCAATGCGCGGGCTCGCCGCGCATTCGAACGGCTTTCAGACGATTCGTGCGCTCGCGGTGCTGATGTCGCTGCTCGGCACGATCGACCGCCCGGGCGGCTTTCGCCACAAGGCGCCGTATCCGCGCGCGGTGCCGCCGTCGGCGAAACCGCCGAACGATCCCGACCAGATCAAGCCGAACACGCCGCTCGCGACCGGCCCGCTCGGCTGGCCGGCCGGCCCCGAGGATCTGTTCGTCCATCCGGACGGCACGCCCGCGCGGCTCGACAAGGCATTCTCGTGGGAATACCCGCTCGCGGTGCACGGACTGATGCATTCGGTGATCACCAATGCGTGGCGCGGCGATCCCTATCCGATCGATACGCTGCTGATCTTCATGGCCAACATGGCGTGGAATTCGTCGATGAATACGACGGAAGTGCGCAAGATGCTGGTCGACAAGCGCGACGACGGTGAGTACCGGATCCCGTTCCTGGTCGTGTGCGATGCGTTCGCGTCGGAGATGACGGCGTTCGCCGACCTGATCCTGCCCGACACGACTTACCTCGAACGGCACGACGTGATGTCGGTGCTCGACCGGCCGATTTCCGAATTCGACGGGCCGGTCGATTCGGTACGGGTGCCCGTCGTGCCGCCGACCGGCGAATGCAAACCGTTCCAGGAAGTGCTGATCGAGCTGGCGAGCCGGCTGAAGTTTCCGGCCTTCACGACCGCGGACGGGCAGCGCAAGTACCGCGACTATCCGGATTTCGTCATCAACTTCCAGACCGCGCCGAATTCGGGCACCGGCTTCCTGATCGGCTGGCGCGGCAAGGACGGCGACAAGGCCGTCGTCGGCGAGCCGAACCCCGACCAGTGGAAGCGTTACGCGGAGAACAACTGCGTGTACCACCACCGGTTGCCGGAGCCGCTGCAGTACATGCGCAACTGCAACGGCCCGTACATGCAGTGGGCGGTCGACAACGGCATGCGCAAGTTCGGTGTGCCGATCGTGATCCAGCTCTACTCGGACGTGATGCAGAAATTCCGGCTCGCTGCGCAGGGCCGCACGTCGGGCCGCCAGCCGCCCGACCATCTGCGCGAGCGCATCGCGCGCTATTTCGATCCGCTGCCGTTCTGGCACCGGTCGCTCGAAAGCGGGCTGACCGATGCGAACCGCTATCCGCTCGCGGCGATCACGCAGCGGCCGATGGCGATGTACCACTCGTGGGATTCGCAGAACGCGTGGCTGCGGCAGATCCACGGCGAGAACCACCTGTTCGTGAACCCGGTGACGGCCGCCGCGCAGCAGATCGACGACGGCGCGTGGATCTACGTCGAATCGCCGTGGGGCAAGGTACGCTGCCGTGCGCGCTACAGCGAGGCCGTCGAGCCCGGCACCGTGTGGACGTGGAACGCGATCGGCAAGGCGTCGGGCGCATGGAATCTCGGGCCGGACGCGGGCGAGTCGCAGCGCGGCTTCCTGCTCAACCACGTGATCACCGACGAGTTGCCGGATGCGGCGCGCGCCGGTGCGCGCATGTCGAACTCCGATCCGGTTACGGGGCAGGCCGGCTGGTACGACGTGCAGGTGCGGATCTATCCGGCCGAAGCCGATGCGGCGACGACGCTGCCGCAGTTCGCGCCGATGCCGGCGCTGCCCGGCACGCCGCGCGTGCTGCAGCGCGTGCAGGCGTATTTCGCGGGAACCGGCGCATTCGCCGCGCGGCTGCGGCGCGCGGCGTCGGCCGGCCCGACGTCCGACGATCGTTGAACGAAGGAGCAGAACCATGACCCAGATGGCCCTCGTCATCGACCTGAACGTGTGCGTCGGCTGCCATGCCTGCGTGACGAGCTGCAAGGAATGGAACACGTCGGGCGAAGCCGGCAGTCTCGCCGATATGCGTCCGTACGACGACGATCCGTCCGGCACGTTCTTCAATCGCGTGCAGACGTACGAAGCCGGCGTGTTTCCGATGACCGACACGATCCACTTCCCGAAGTCGTGCCTGCACTGCGAGGACCCGCCGTGCGTGCCCGTCTGCCCGACCGGCGCGAGCTACAAGCGCAAGTCGGACGGGATCGTGCTGGTCGATTACGACAAGTGCATCGGCTGCAAGTACTGCGCATGGGCGTGCCCGTACGGCGCACGCGAGCTCGACGAAGGCCGCAAGGAGATGACGAAGTGCACGCTGTGCGCGGACCGCATCGACAACGACGCGCTGCCGGAACGCGACCGCAAGCCGGCCTGCGTGCTCGCGTGCCCGACGTCGGCGCGGCTGTTCGGCGACGTGCACGATCCCGAATCGGACGTGTCGCGCGCGATCCGCGAACGCGGCGGCTATGCGCTGATGCCCGAATGGGGCACGCGGCCGTCGAACCATTACCTGCCGCGCGTGAAGACCGAAGCGTCGTGCGGTTGCGGGAGCAGCGGCGGATGCGGCAGCGCGTCGGACGGACGCAACGAGGACGATTCGTTCGAGGCACGTGCATCGCGCGGCGACATCGATCTCGTGTCGCTGGCGACGCCGCGCTGAGCGCGACGCATTTCATTCAGAACCATACGGAGTTCCCATGCGCCCAGCCTTTTCGGTCGTTTTTCTCACCACGCTGTGCGGCGCCGCACAGGGCCTGCTGCTGACGCTCGTGATCGTCGAGGCGCTGGCGCGGCTGGCCGGCCTCGACGTGGCCGCCGCGTTCTATGTGACCGGCGCCGCGCTGTCGGTCGTGCTCGGCGTGCTTGGCCTGTTCGCGTCGTTCTTCCATCTCGGCCACCCCGAACGTGCCTGGCGTGCGATCGCGATGTGGCGCACGTCGTGGCTGTCGCGCGAATGCATCGCGCTGCCGGTGTTTCTCGCATGCGCGTTCGCGTATGGCGCCGCGCACCTGTTCGGCTGGCCCGGCACGCTGTTGATCGGCGCGGCGGGCGCGCTCGCGAGCGTCGCGTTGTTCGTCTGCACCGCGATGATTTATGCGTGCCTGCGCTTCCTGCAGGAATGGGCGAGCCCGCTGACGCTGGTGAACTTCGTGCTGCTTGGCTGCGCATCGGGGTGCACGCTCGCGACGGCCTGCGCGGCATGGCTCGTGCCGGCGCTGGTCGGCCGGCTCGCGGTGGCCGCCTGCGTGCTGACGCTCGCGGGCTGCGTCGCACGGCTCGCGTCGCTCGCGCGCAATGCACGGCTGCGGCCGAAGTCGACCGTGCAGAGCGCGACGGGGATCCGCAGCGAAAAGGTCGAGCAGAAGTCGCGCGGCTTCACGGCCAGCGCATTCAACACGAAGGAATTCTTTCACGGGCAGGGTAACGGCACGCTGCGCGCGGTGAAGGCCGGTTTCCTGATCGGTGCGTTCGCGGTGCCGTTCGTGCTGACGGGGGCCGGCGCACTCGCGCCGACACCAGTCGCGGCGGCCGTCGCGCTCGGCGCGGCGTTCGTGATCCAGTATGCGGGGCTGGTCGCGGAACGCTGGTTCTTCTTCGCGGATGCGCGGCATCCGCAGAACATCTACTACCAGCGCGCGTCATGACGCTGGAAGCGAGCGGTCGCGCCGTACTAGAAGGTGTCCGCGAGCGCGCGGGCCGCTTCCTGCAGGCGCGGCACGTGGTCGAGCAGCCGCGACAGCGGCGCGCGCGACACTGGCGCATGGACGGCGACCGCGGCGATGCACGCGCCGTCGTCGCCGAGGATCGGCGCCGCGATGCAGACGATACCCGCGACGAATTCCTCGTTGTCGATCGCGACGCCCTTGTGCGCGGTGCGGTCGAGTTCGGCTTCGAGCAGCTCGGGGTCGGAGATCGTGTTCGGCGTGTGGCGCGGCAGCGCCATCGCACGCACCAGCGCGGCGCGTTCGTCGCGCGGCAGCAGCGCGAGCAGCAGCTTGCCGCTCGCGCTGCAATAAGCGGGCACGCGCGAGCCCGGTTTCAGGTCGAGCCGCAGCGGCCAGTCGGCCTCGACGCGGTCGAGATAAACGACTTCGGTGTCGTGCAGCGCGGTCAGGTTGCAGGTTTCGCCGAGATCGGCGACGAGCCGTTCGAGGATCGCGTGGCGCAGCCGGCGCGCACCCGCATGCAGCATCACGCCGGTGCCGAGTCGCGCGAGGCGCGGCCCGATCGCATACGCGTTCTTGCGGCCCGGCTCGCGGATCACGAGGCCGCCGGCTTCGAGCGACGCGAGCATCCGGTGCAGCGATGCCTTCGGGATATCGACGTCGCGCGCGAGATCGGCGAGCGACACGGCGTCGCCGGCCTGGACGAGATGTTCGAGCAGCGCGAAGGCGCGCAGCGTGGGCGTATCCGCGGGCAGCATGTCGGGCGTTCCGGAAACTGGACTGCGGCCATTGTACCGAACGGCCCGGCAGGCCGGCCGCGCGGGGCGGCGGGCACGGCAACCCGGCACGCATTTTCGGCAACGGAACGAATCGTTCCGTAAACAGGATCGACGCAGGCGCGATCGACGCCTGCGCAACACGCAACGACAGGAGCGCAACGCAATGGATGGGGTGACGAACAAGCCGGACTGCATGGTGTCGGTCCGCGAACGGTTCGGTTTCGACTCGGACCTGATGGTGCCCGCATTCAGCGCGCGCGACGACCACGTGCCCGATGTCGACGATGCGTACCGCTTCAACCCGGACGTGACGCTCGCGATCCTCGCGGGCTTCGCGCGCAACCGCCGCGTGCTCGTGCAGGGGATGCACGGCACCGGCAAGTCCACGCATATCGAGCAGGTTGCCGCGCGGCTGAACTGGCCGTGCGTGCGCGTGAACCTCGACGGCCACATCAGCCGGCTCGACCTGGTCGGCAAGGACGCGATCGTCGTGCGCGACGACGTGCAGGTGACCGAATTCCAGGAGGGGATCGTGCCGTGGGCGCTGCAGCGGCCGGTCGCGCTGATCTTCGACGAATACGACGCGGGGCGGCCCGACGTGATGTTCGTGATCCAGCGGGTCCTGGAGCGCGACGGCAAGTTCACGCTGCTCGACCAGAACCGCGTGATCCATCCGCACCCGTCGTTCCGGCTGTTCGCGACCGCGAACACGGTCGGGCTCGGCAATCTGAACGGGCTCTATCACGGCACGCAGATGCTCAACCATGCGCAGATGGACCGCTGGAACGTGGTCGCGACGCTCGACTACCTGCCGCGCGACGAGGAGATCGGCATCGTGCGCGCCCGCGTGCCGGAACTCGCGGACGAAGCCGGCCGCCCGCTGCTCGAATCGATGGTGAGCCTCGCGGAGTTGACGCGCAACGGCTTCGCGACCGGCGACCTGTCGACGCTGATGTCGCCGCGCACGGTGATCAACTGGGCCGAGAACTGCCAGATTTTCCGCGATCCGGCGCTCGCGTTCCGGCTCACGTTCCTGAACAAGTGCGACGACGCCGAGCGGCCGGTCGTCGCCGAGTATTACCAGCGCTGCTTCGGCGAGGAACTGGCGGTCGCGTCGCGTGCCGGCGGCGGCGAGCCGGGGGCGGGGCGGTGAGCGCCGGTCGCGATGCGGCGCGGCGTGCCTCCGCGCGCGAAGCGCTCGGCGCGTCGACCGTGCGTGCGCTGACGCGCGATGCGGCGCTGCATTACCGCGCGGGCCGCGTGTGCCGCGACCTGCGGCCGTTGCCGATCCATGCGCCGCACCTGCGCGCGCAGGCCGCCGACGACGATCTCGCGTCGTGGCGCGGCGCGGCCGATGGCGCCGCGTTGCGCATCCTGCATTCCGATGCCGATTTGCATCGCGCGTTCTCCGGCGGCGATCCCGTCGAACGCGTGCTGTTCGAGATGCTCGAGCAACTGCGCTGCGAATCGCTTGCACCACCCGCGATGCGCGGCGTCGTGCAGAACCTGCGCCATCGCTTCGAAACCTGGTCGCGTGCGTTTCACCGGTCGGGACAGGCCGATACGCATGTCGGGATGCTGGTCTACACGGTCGCGCAGATCGCGTGGTCGCGGCTGACGGGCTGGCCGGTGCTCGAGGAAACGGAAGACCTGATCGAAGCGTCGCGCGCGGCGATCGTGCCCGAGATCGGCGTGCAGCTCGCGGGGCTGCGCCGGTGCCGGCACGATCAGCGTGAATTCGCGGAACATGCGCTGGCGCTCGCGCGGCGCATTGCGTCGATGATCCGGGACGCGCGTGCGGCCGTCGTCGATCCGGAGACCGAAGACGCACGCGAGCAGGACGATGCGCTTACGAATTTCTCGTTGTGGGTCGATTTCGACGACACGGGCATCGACTTGCCGGCATTGGTGGAGACGGGCGACAGCGTCGTGCTGCACGGCGGCGGCGCCGTCTATCGCGCGTACACGACGCGCTACGACCGCGAGTTGCGGCCGGCCGCGCAGATCCGCGCGGCGTTGCTGCGCGAGTACCGCGAGCGGCTCGATGCGCAGGTCGCCGCGCAGCGGATCAACGTCACCCGGCTCGCCCGCGTGCTGCGTGCGGCGCTCGTCGTGCCGCAGGCCGACGGCTGGTCGTTCGGCGAGGAGCATGGCCGCCTCGATGGCCGCCGGCTCGCGCAGCTCGTCAGCTCGCCGGCCGAACGGCGGCTGTTCCGGCTCGAACGCGTGCGGCCGCATGCGGACTGCGCAGTTGCGTTCCTGATCGACTGTTCGGGCTCGATGAAGACGTGGATCGACGGCGTCGCGCTGATGGTCGACACGCTGGCCCGCGCGGGCGACGCCGCGGGGCTCGCGACCGAAGTGCTGGGCTTCACGACGCTCGCGTGGAACGGTGGCCGCGCGCGGCAGGCGTGGCTCGCGTGCGGCAAGCCGCGCCATCCGGGCCGGCTCAACGAAACCGGCCACCTGGTGTTCAAGGATGCCGACACGCGCTGGCGGCATGCGCGCACCGGCATTGCGGCGCTGTTCAAGGCCGACCTGTTCCGAGAAGGCATCGACGGCGAAGCGGTCGAATGGGCGTGCGCGCGGCTCGCGGCGCGGCCGGAGGCCAGAAAGATCCTCGTCGTGATCTCGGACGGCAGTCCGATGGACGGCGCGACGGCGCTCGCGAACGATCCGTTCTATCTCGACAACCATCTGAAACAGGTGGTTGCGCGACAGGAGGTGGCCGGCCAGGTCGAAGTGCTCGGGCTCGGCGTCGGGCTCGATCTCGGCCCGTACTACCGGCACCGGCTCGCGATCGATCTCGTGTCGGCGCCCGACATGAAGCGGCTCGTCGAAATCGCGCGCTGGATCGGTGCGCGGCGGTGAAAGAGGCGGGGAATCAGCCGCGATGCAGCAGCGGCGGCAGCGACGTCGCGATCAGCCCGACACCGATCGCCATCAGCACGCCGAATGCGAGCCGTCGCAGCGCGACCGGCGACAGCGGCGGCGGGTAGTGGCGACCGGCGATCGTCGTCAGCATCACGACCGGCGTCGCGAATGCGGCCAGCAGCCAGATATCGCGATCGAGCTGGCCTTCGCATGCGCTGTACAGCACGCGCGTGGCCGAGGTCGTCGTGAACAGCACGATCAGCGCGCAGCGGATCTGCACGAGCGTCAGCGGCTGCCGGTAAAACTGGAAGATGAGCGGCGGGCCCGACACGCCGAACATCCCGCTCAGCAGTCCGCCGAACAGGCCGCTGACGAAGAAGCTGCGGTTGTCCGAGCGCTCCGTCAACGGCGTCGGGCGCAGCGCCGCGCTCAGGCCGCCGTACAGCACGACCGCGCCGAGGATCAGCTGCAGCAGGTCGGCCGCCGAGCGGCTCAGGCATTCGAGCAGCACCACGCCGGCGACGACCGACGGCAGGATGCCGAGCGTCGCGGCGCCGACCGCACGCCAGTCGATGTGATGCAGCCGGCCGGGTAGCGCGGTCGCGCCGTTCGCGAGCGACACGACGCTCATCAGCGTCGCGACGGTGGCGAGCGGCGCGAGCCCGAAGCCGCTCGTCGCGCCCATCACGATCATCCCGAGCCCGAACCCCGTGACGGTCTGGAAATAGCTGCCGGCGCCGATCACCGCGATCAGGATCGCCAGTTTGTCTGCCGTCATGCGTGTGCCGCCTCGCCGGCCGCGGCTCGCTGCGCGGCCGCGTGCGCCTGCACGGTGGTCGCCGCGATCACGTGATAGACGTCGTCGGCGCTGCAGCCGCGCGACAGGTCGTTCGCGGGCCGGCGCAACCCTTGCAGCAGCGGGCCGACGGCCTTTGCGCGGCCGATCCGCTCGGCAAGCTTGTAGCCGATGTTGCCGGCTTCGAGGCTCGGGAATACGAGCACGTTCGCATGGCCGCCGACCTGCGAATGCGCGATCTTGCGTTCGGCGATCTCCGCGACGATCGCCGCGTCGAGCTGCACGTCGCCGTCGATCGCGAGCGCGGGGCGCAGTTCGCGCACGCGCGCCGTCGCGGCCGTCACCTTGTCGACCGCCGCATGGTGCGCGCTGCCGCTCGTCGAGAACGACAGCATCGCGACGCGCGGTGCCTCGCCGAGCAGCGCGTGCGCGCTGTCGGCAGCGGCCATCGCGATTTCGGCGAGCTGGCTGGCGTCCGGATCGACGACGAGCGCGCAGTCGGAGAAGATCAGCCCGCCCTTGATCGTGTGGAACGGCTCGCACAGCATCATCAGGAAGAAGCTCGACACGATCCGGAACGCCGGATCGACGCCGATCAGCTGGATCGCCGCGCGCACGACGTCGGCCGTCGCATGCACGGCGCCCGCAACCGAGCCGTCCGCGTCGCCGAGCCGGACCATCAGGTTCGCGTGGCAGAGCGGGTCGAGCACCGCGTCGCGTGCGGCGTCGGCCGTCATGCCCTTGTCTTTGCGCAGCGCATGGAGGGCATCGGCATACGCGTCGCGGTGCGCGGCGGCGGCCGGATCGACGAGCGTCGTGCCGTCGAGATCGATCGCGTCGCGCGCGGCCGCCGCATGGATGGCGGCACGGTCGCCGACGAGCACGATGCGGGCGATGCCGTCGCGCGTCGCGCGCGCGGCGGCGTGCAGCACGCGCGGATCGTCGGCTTCGCACAGCGCGATGCGCATCGGCTGACGGCGCGCGGATTCGAGAATGCGGTCGAGGGCTTTCATCGGGAATTCGAAGTAAAAAAGGCCGGATGCGGCGGCCCGCACGGGGCACGGCGTCCGGCCGGGTGCCGGCCGTGCGGGAAGGGCACGGCCGGCAGCGCTTGCGTCAGCGACGCGGCATCACACGTAGTCCTTGTACTTGTCGAGCATGCGCACCGGCTTCGACAGCGCATCGCGGCGGAACGGATCGCCGAGTTCGCGCGTGCACATGATCTCGATGATCGTCGTCTTGCCTTCGTTCATCTGCATGTCGATCGCGCGCTTGAGCGCCGGGCCGACATCCTCGAGACGATCGACCGTGATCCCTTCGGCGCCCATCGCCCGCGCGATCGCCGCGAAGCTCTGGTTGTCGAGTTCGCCGGCGACGAAGCGGCGGTTGTAGAAGTCGACCTGGTTCTTCTTCTCCGCGCCCCATTGACGGTTGTGGAACACGACGGCCGTCACCGGGATGTTGTGGCGCACGCAGGTCATCGTTTCCATCAGGCTCATGCCCCACGCACCGTCACCCGCATACGACACGGCCGGGCGGTGCGGCGCGGCGACCTTCGCGCCGATGATCGTCGGGAACGCGTAGCCGCAGTTGCCCCAGCTCATCGCCGCGAAGAAGCTGCGCGGCTTGTTGAAGCGCAGGTAGCTGTTCGCGACCGAGTTGATGTTGCCGATGTCGGTCGACACCATCACGTCCTCGGGCATCGCCTTTTCCAGCTCGCGCAGCACCTGGCGCGGATGCAGGTAGCGGCCGCCGTTGAAGGTCTTTTCGTTCTTCTGCTCGTCGATCATGTCGAGGCTGTACGCGTCGCGTTCGTGCGTCCAGTCGTCGAGTTCCTTTTCCCACGCGGCCTTTTCGGTCGCGATCTGGTCGGCGCGGTCGCCGCGCGAGCCGTCGCTCGCGAGGGTGCGGCCTTCGAGGCGCTGCGTGAGCGCGACGGCGGCCGCCTTCGCGTCGCCGCAGATGCCGACCGAGATCTTCTTCACGAGGCCGAGCATCTTGTGGTCGGCGTCGATCTGGATGATCTTCGCGTCCTTCGGCCAGTAGTCCATCCCGTGCTGCGGAAGCGTTCCGAACGGCCCGAGGCGCGAGCCGAGCGCGATCACGACGTCCGCGCGCGACAGCAGCTTCATCGCGGCCTTCGAGCCCTGGTAGCCGAGCGGGCCGCACCACAGCGGGTGGTTCGCCGGGAACGAATCGTTGTGCAGGTAGCTGTTGACGACCGGTGCGCCGAGCCGTTCGGCGAGCGCCTTGCATTCCTCGATCGCGTCGGCCATCACGACACCGCCGCCCGAGATGATCACCGGGAACTTCGCCTGCGCGATCAGCTCGGCCGCGTCGTCGAGGCTCTGCTCGCCGCCGGCGCCGCGATCGAGGCGGCGCGGTTGCGGAATCTCGACCTTGACCTTGCCGTAGAAGTAGTCGCGCGGGATATTCAGCTGCGTCGGGCCCATCTCGGCCTGCGCGCGGTCGAAGCAGCGCGCGGTGAACTCGGCCATCCGCGCCGGGTGCGTGACGTGGCCCTGGTACTTCGTGAATTCCTGGAACATCGGCAACTGGTTCGCTTCCTGGAAGCCGCCGAGGCCGATGCCCATCGTGCCGGCTTCCGGCGTGACGATCACGACCGGGCTGTGCGCCCAGTAAGCCGCTGCGATCGCCGTCACGCAATTGCTGATGCCGGGGCCGTTCTGGCCGATCACGACGCCGTGGCGGCCCGACACGCGCGCATAGCCGTCGGCCATGTGGCCCGCGCCCTGTTCGTGCACGACCGGGATCAGGCGGATGCCGGCCGGTGCGAAGATATCCATCGCATCCATGAACGCGGAGCCCATGATGCCGAACATGTCGGTCACGCCGTTGGCCGCGAGGGTCTCGACGAAGGCTTCGGACGGCGTCATGTCCTGCGGGCCGCTGGTCGATGCACGCAGGGAAGTGGATTGTTCGCTCATGGGTTGTCTCCGATTGTTCAATTAACGGAACGTCTTGTTCCAGATGCTATTTGCTTGGGAAAGCCGGTCAAGCCATTCCACCTGCTGCCGGGGAATGTGGAATGAAATGAAATGATTCGTTTCAAAATGCGCGCGGGGCATGGTGGCCCGGGTGGCGCGCTCAGGCCGGTTGCTTCGGCCGTTCCTTGCGGAAAGCGCGCTTGACGGCGATCAGTCCGTCGCGGAATTCGAACAGGTCGCAGCCTTCGGCCTCGATGCGCCAGCCTTCGGCGTGCGTGCCCGTGAACACCCACTCGGAGACGCCGCGTTCGCCGGCGACGGTGTGGCGGCCGTGACCCCAGTGCGCGTCGGGGAAGGTCTTGAACACGGCCTCGAACGCGGCGCGTACCGCATCGCGGCCGACGAAGCGCGTACCGTGAATGTCGGGGCCACCGGCCGCGTCGAATACGCAGTCCTCGGTCATGAAGCCCATCAACGCATTGGCGTCGTGCCGGTTGAATGCGTCGGAAAATGCCGCGAGCGTGGCGGCCGTGACGGGGCCGGTGAGCGTGTCTGCCATAACGTGTCTCCTGTCGAATGGTGGGCGGTGCGCAAGGCGCGGGCGCGCATGCGGCACGCGGTATCGACACGTTAGTGAGCGCTCGTTTTTGGCGGTAGCGCCAGTCGGGAGGTTTCGCTTGGGCCAGGGGGAAAGCCGGGCCGGTGCGCCGGTCTGCCGGTGCCCCGTGGGTTCCCGACGGCGGGTTCGTTGACGCGCATCGATGGAAATCATCGACGCGGAGCGATGAGCAAGAAGAGCTGCCGCCGGGGCATGTCGCGAAACCGTTGCCGTTGCGCGATGACGTCACGGCGGCCGGGGATCGCGTGACAGCAGCGCCGGCCGGCGAGGGGATACATCGGGAGGCCCGATGTATCCCCGTCGGTCATGCGGGCGTCAGGATGCCGTCATGCCGATGCCGAACACGTGCATCTTGCCGGCGCTCACCTGGCGCGGCAGCACGATGCTCGTCACCACCTTGCCGGGCGGCACGGGAATCTTCTGCGCGAAGATGTAGGTCTTGACGTTGTCCTGCTGGCCGCTGCCCGAGTTGCGGTAAGCCATCGTGACGGCGACCGCCGCGCTGGCGTGTGCGCTGCCGCCGTTCAGGGTCCAGTCGTCGAAGGTCAGCGTGACGGCCTGACTCGAACCGTCCGCGAAATTCAGCTGCGCGATGCCGCTGCTCGGGCCATTGTTGGACGAGCCGAGCACCACCACGGCGGTGCCGGCCGGTCCCGGCGGCAGCATCACGGTCTGGCCGACGGTCACGGTATTGTCGAGCGAGAGCGGCCCGCCGGCCACCGCCACGCTGGCGCCGGCCACCACGAACGGCTTGCCGGGCTGCACGCCTGCTGCTGCCAGCGCATTCAGCGAGTAGCTGAACAGGCTGCCGTCGAAGTCCGCGCCCTGGCCGTCGGGATTGGTCGCGCCGTCCGCGCTGAAGCCACGATTGTTGTAGCTGTCGACCGCGTTGATCGCCACCGGCACGCCGAACGACGGCGGTTGCTTCCGGCTGCCCCATTGCGACGGCGCGCTGCCCATCGCGAAGTGCAGCGTCGCGCCGTTCGCGATGTCGTCGTAGGCGACCCACGGTACATCGTGGGTGCGACCGTTGATCGACAGCGACTGCACATAATTGGACGCGGGCGCGCCCTTGGCGCGAATCCGCCACGTGCGGCCGTTGCCGAGCCGTACGTCGATCTGCGGGAACTGCGGACTGCCGATCGCCAGGCCCGCCACGCCGGGGATCTGCGGGTACAGGCCCAGCGCGCCCCAGACATACCAGCCCGACACGGCGCCGAGATCGTCGTTGCCCGGCAGGCCGTCGGGGCCGGTGCCGAACGCGCTGCCCAGGATCTGCTGCACCACGCGCTGCGTACCCGACGGCTGCGCGGCCCAGTTGTAGAGCCAGGGCACCTCGAAGGTCGGCTCGTTGCCCATGTAGAAGTTGGGCAGGCTCAGGCCGGCATTGAGCACCGTGAAGAACTGGTCGAGCCGCGACGTCACCGCCGCATTGCCGCCGAGCTGTGCGAACAGGCCGGCGCCGTCGTACGGCACCATCCACGTGTACTGTTCGGCATTGCCTTCCACATAGTTGTCGCCGCTGCCCGGCGTCTCGGGCATCCACGCGCCGTTCGACTGGCGCGCCGCGATCAGCGGCGGCGTCAGCGCGGTGTCGAGCAGGTTCTGCCAGTAGGCCGAGCGGCCCAGCAGCATGCGCTGCGTGGCGGTATCGCCGAGTGCTCCCGCGAAGCGCGAGATCGCGAAATCGCTGCCCGTGTATTCGAGCGTGGACGAAGCCTGCCCCCACTCGCCGCCGGTGATGTAGCCGGTCTGCAGGTAGCTCGCGCGACCGCCGTTGGTGGTCACGTTGTTGCACGCCGTGCCGGGGAGGTTCGCCATCTTCACCATGTGCTGCAGGGCGGACCGCGTATCGAAGCGCCGCGCGCCGAACGCATAGGCATTCGAGACGATCAGCGAACCGGCGTCGCCGGGCATCACGCCGTCCTCGACGTTGTCGTTGACCCAGTGCGGAATCGCGCCGCATTGATCCGCGTCGTTGATCAGCGACTGGATCATGTCGCTGGTTTCGGACGGGTTGAGGATCGATTTCAGCTGGATCAGCGAGCGGTAGATGTCCCAGCCCGAGAACGACGAATACTGCGCGTGCTGGCCTTGGGCGACCTGATGCACGGTGTTGTCGAAGCCGATGTACTGGCCGTTCACGTCGCTGAAGGTACTGGGCGCCCACAGCGCGTGATAGAGCGCCGTATAGAATTTCTTCTTCGCGTCGAGCGTGCCGCCCGCCACGCGGATGCCGTTGAGGCGGTCGTTCCAGATGCGGTCGGCCTGTGCGCGTACGCCCGCGAAGTCCCAGCCGCGATTTTCCGCGTCGAGGTTGGCTTTCGCGTTGGCGACGCTGACGTAGGAGAGGCCGATCTTCATCCTGACCGTCTGGCCGGAGCGGAAGCCGAGCTGCGCCACGCCGTGCGAGATCGCGGCCGACGTGAAGGCCTGGTCGAAGGCGGCGTAGAAGTAGACGGGGACCGGCACCGAGTTGCCGCAGAAGCCGCCGCCGACCGTGCTGCCCGAGATCGCACTGCCGGAAACCTGCGTAATGGCGCCGGTGGTCGACGTCTTGGTGTTGGTGCGGGTCGCGTCGAGCACCAGCAGCGCGGGTTTGCCGGCCGGGTACGCGAACTGGCCGAAGCCGGTGCGCAGGGTGGCGGTCAGCTCGACCTTGATCTGCGAGTCGAGCAGCACGGAATAGTAGCCCGGTCTGGCCGTTTCATTCGCATGACTGAAGGTTGGCGCAAGCTGCGCCGGGTCGGTGGTCGGCATGACCGGGAATTCGCCGTTGTTGCCGCTGCAACCGGCACCCGGCATGTGCGTCAGGCTGAAACCCTGGATCGAGTGGATGTCGTAGTAGTAGCCGGCGGGCGAGTTCGGCTCCTGGCTGCTGTTCGGCGCCGGCGTGGTGTTGGTGTCGGGCGCCCACTGCACCATGCCCGACGGCAGGCCGGCGGCCGGTTCGACACTGCCGGCCTGTCCCGCCGGCACCGGGTTCGGTGAATTGCTCGCGAGCGTGCCGATCAGCGGATCGACGTACTGCGTCAACGACAGGCTGCGGTTGTCGTCGAGATTCGTCGTGTCGGCCGCATCGGCCGAGGATTCCGCCGGATGGGCGGCCAGTATCGACGCCGCTGTTCCGTCGCTGCCGTCACCGCCACCGCATCCGCTCAACGCGCACGCCGCGGCCAGCAACGCCGCAAGCGTCGTGAATCGATTCATGATCGCCCCCTCCAGTCGGAGATGCATCTTTTGCCTTGACGATCCCGACGATCGAATCCCGGGATCGCTGTGGGTTGTTGCTGTCTGGTTGCGTCGTAACACTAGGATTCGTATGAATTCGTTGTCAATCCGAATAACGGGTTTGTAATGTTTTTATTAGATTTACTAAACGAATGGAAACGATGAACGGGTAGTGGCGCGGTATCGGCGAGCGAAACGGATTCGGAGCGCGAGCGGCGAACGCGGTGTCGTGCGACGAGGCGGGTGGCAATGTGCCGATCGAGTCGAGGCGTGTTGCGTGCGCGCGTGAGGGCGGCCGGTACTTGAAAGGCAGCCCGCGGGCGCGACACCGCGAGTTGCACTTCAGGGCAGCGCGATCGGTCGTTGCGACGGGCATCCGCGCGCGTCGCAGGGGAGCGACGCGCGCGGCACGGATGACATGCTTCCAGTGCAACGAAAGTCGGGATCGTTGCCGGATGCGTGATGCTGATCGATGAGAGAGGGACGTCGCGCGATCCGCTGCGCGATACCTGTCCGCATCCGGTCAGGCGTCCGGCTTTTGCGACCGCATGCATTCCGCCAGCGCCCGCACGCCGGGTTCGATCCGCTCGAGCGGAATCGCGGAGAAGCCCATCCGGAAGCAGCGTCGCGCGTCGCCCGCGTCGTCCATGAAGAACACGTTCCCCGGCTCGATGAGGATGCCGGCTTCCTGCGCGTCGGTCGCGAGACGCGTGGCGTCGAGCCACGGCGGCCCCTCGACCCAGCACGAAGCCCCCCCCGTCACGCGCACATGGCGCGCTTCCGGCACATGCGCATCGAGCGCGGCCATCAGCGCCTGCGAGCGTTCGCTGTACGCATGGGCCAGCCGGCGCAGCAGCGCGTCGTGATGGCCGAGCGCGAGGAAGGTCGCGAACGCGCGCTGGATGTACGCGACCGGATGGCGCACCATCAGCCGCCGCAGCGCGCGCAGTTCGCGGATCAGCTCGCGCGGCCCGACCACGTAGCCGAGCCGCAGGCCCGGCGCGAACGTCTTCGACAGGCTGCCGACGTAGATCACGCGGTCGGCCGTATCGAGGCTCTTCAGCGCCGGATGCGGCGTGCCGGAGAACGTGTTCTCGCTCTCGTAGTCGTCCTCGATGATCACGAAATCATGCTGCTGCGCGCAATCGAGCAGCGCGCGGCGGCGCTCGACCGGCATCGTCGCGGTGGTCGGGCACTGGTGGCTCGGCGTCACGTACACGTAGTCGCAGCGCGACAGCGTGTCGCCGAGCGTGTCGGGCGCGATCCCGTGGCCGTCGACGGGCAGCGGCAGCAGCCGCGCATTGCGGTTCTCGAAGATGTTGCGCGCGTCGGGATAGCCGGGGTTTTCGAAGCCGACCGTCGTGTGCTTGCCGCACAGCAGGTCCGCGATCAGGTACAGCGCCTGCTGGCAGCCGTTCGTGACGACGATCTCGTCGGGCATCGCGAACACGCCGCGCCGCGGTAGCACGCGCGTGCGGATCTGCTGGATCAGCGATTCGTCGTCGCGCTCGATCAGGTCGGGCGCCCAGTTGCGGATCTCCATCACCGACAACGCCTTCAGGCAGCACTCGCGCCAGTCGTTGGTCGGGAACAGCGACTGGTCGAACTGCCCGTAGATGAACGGAAACTCATAGTGCTGCCAGTTCGCGGGCTTCACGATGTTGCGCTGCCTCGACGGCGGATGCGCGATGCGCTTCTCCCATGCGGGGCGGCCTGGCGTGTCGTCGTTGCCGGCAACCTGCGCATCGGGCTTGGCAGTCGCGAAGCCCGGTACGCCCTCGAGCATCTTCGGGTTCACGAAGTGCCCGCTGCGTTCGCGCGAGATCAGGTAGCCCTCTTCGACGAGCATCTGGTACGCGAGCACGACGGTGTTGCGCGCGACGCCGAGCTGGTCGGCAAGTTCGCGGCTCGACGGCAGTGCGGCATCGGGCGCGAGCTGGCCGTCGAGGATCGCGGCCACCAGCATGCGCCGGATCTGGTCCTGCAGGCTCGACGCCGACGACCGCCGGAACTGCTGGGCCCATAGGGCGGTCGGGGTACGACTCGGCATGCTTCCTCCTGTGATCGGTACGGGAAACGCGAGGCGGTGCGCGCGGTGGGGCGCAGGCCCGCGAGGGGCGCGGTGTCGCGAGAATACGCGTGTCGCGCCGCGGATGTGGACTCAATGAAATGTGCCGACTGGCACTACTGCGTGCCGACGTGGCAAGACGATACTCAACTCGTCGCGCCCGGACGATCCGGATAACTCCCCGGTACGGGGGCGCAGGGAGGCGTGCGCGTGTCGCGTTCGCCGGCATCGACATCCGGAGGGCGCCATGCACGTCGTCGTGTTCAGGGATCGCTGCGCGCGCGTGATCCGCATCGTGTTCGACGACGCGCGAGCGACAGCGGTCGCGTATCGCGACGACGAGGCGATCGGCGAACTCGGTATCGACGACGGCGGTGGTGCCGCGCGATCGCCGTCGCTCACGCGGCTGTACGTCGAACCGGCCTACCGGCGCAGCGGCATCGCGCACACGCTGCTGGCGTGCGTGTCGCGCGAATTCGGGCGGCCGATTCGCATCGACGCCCGCGCGCGTGAATGGCCCGATACGCCGGCATGGGCGACGCTGTGCCGCTGCCTCGAATACGAAGGGCTGGTGGTGGTTCGCTAGCCCGCGCGGCAATCACTGCATTAACCGAAAGCGTGGCCACGATCACGCGCCCCCAAGACGGAGACGACATGAGCACGGTCCTGAAACCGATTCCCGCATTCGACGTGCGGCACGAAGCGTTGCGCATCGACGGGCAGCGCGTGTGGCGCGACGCAGTCATCGACGTGCGCAACCCGTACGACGGCACGCTGGTCGGCACCGTGCCGAAGGCGACGCTGGACGACGTGCGCCGCGCGTTTGCGGTTGCGCGTGCGTACCAGCCGACGCTTACGCGCCACGACCGCGCGGCGATCCTGCGCCGTGCGGCCGACATCGTGCGCTCGCGCACGGCGGAGATCGCGGCGCTGATCACGGCCGAGGCCGGCTTGTGCATCAAGGATTCGACATACGAAGCGGGCCGCGTGGCCGACGTGCTGACGTTCGGCGCCGGTGAAGTGCTGAAGGACGACGGGCAGATCTTTTCGTGCGATCTGACGCCGCACGGCAAGAAACGCCGCGTGTACACGCAGCGCGATCCGCTGCTCGGCGTGATTTCGGCGATCACGCCGTTCAACCACCCGATGAACCAGGTCGCGCACAAGATCGTGCCGTCGGTCGCGACCAACAACCGGATCGTCGTGAAGCCGTCGGAGAAGGTGCCGCTGTCGTGTTACCTCTTTGCCGACATCCTGTATGAGGCCGGATTGCCGCCGCAGATGCTGCAGGTGATCACCGGCGACCCGAGGGAGATCGCCGACGAGCTGATCACGAACCCGGCGATCGATCTCATCACGTTCACCGGCGGCGTGTCGATCGGCAAGTCGATCGCATCGCGGATGGGCTACCGGCGCGCGGTGCTCGAACTCGGCGGCAACGATCCGATCATCGTGATGGAAGACGCCGATCTCGACGAGGCGAGCACGCTCGCGGTGTCGGGCTCGTACAAGAATTCGGGGCAGCGTTGCACGGCGATCAAGCGGATGCTCGTGCACGAGTCGGTGGCCGATCGCTTCACCGAGTTGGTCGTTGAAAAAACGCGTGCGTGGTCGTACGGCAATCCATCCGATCCGTCGGTCGACATGGGCACTGTGATCGACGAGGCGGCCGCGAAGTTCTGCGAGCAGCAGGTGAATGACGCGATTTCACGCGGGGCGAGGCTGCTGGTCGGCAACGTGCGCGACGGCGCGCTGTATTCGCCGACGGTGATCGACCGTGTGACGCCCGACATGCCGCTCGTGAAGTACGAGACGTTCGGCCCGGTGTCGCCGATCATGCGCTTTCGCGACATCGACGAAGCGATCCGGATGTCGAACAGCACCGACTACGCGCTGTCGTCGTCGGTGTGCACGAACCGCTTCGACCACATCACGCGCTTCATCACCGAGCTGGAAGTCGGCAGCGTGAACGTGCGCGAAGTGCCCGGCTACCGGCTCGAAGTGACGCCGTTCGGCGGCGTGAAGGATTCGGGGCTGGGATACAAGGAGGGCGTGCAGGAAGCGATGAAGAGCTTCACGAACGTGAAGACGTATTCGCTGCCGTGGTGAGCGAGGCGGGGAAGGGCGCATCGCCCCCTCCCGCCGCCATCGGCGTTACTGATAGAAGTTGAGCGTGACCATCGCCGAACGGCCCGGCGCCCACGTTGCGTAGATCGGGTACGCGCTTGCGTAATATTTCTTGTCGAACAGGTTCTGCACGTTCAGCTGCACGTCCATCGTCTTGTTCACGCGCCACGTCGCGGCCGCGTCGAAACGGGCATAGCCGGGCGTCCACTTCCTGGTCGTCGCCGACACGGACGCATAGGTCTGGCTCATCACCGTCGCGCCCGCGCCGAGCGTGAGCTTCGGCATCACGTCGTAGCTCGTCCACAGCGTGAAGTTGTGCTTCGGCACCATCACCATCGGCAGGCCCGAGGCGCCCGGGCTGCCGGGGCCTGCGTCGGTCGTGATCGCGTTCAGGTACGAGTAGCCGCCGAACACGTGCCACTTCGGCGTCAGGTTGCCCGCGAAGCCGAATTCGAAGCCGCGCACGCGCTGCTTGCCCGCGTTGACCGTATGACCGAGGCCGTCGCTCACGCGCGCGTTGGTCTTCTCGGTCTGGAACAGGGCCGACGTCAGCGACAGCTGGTCCTGCAGCACGTCCCACTTCGCGCCGATCTCGATGTTGCGCGAGCGCTCGGGCGCGAGGTCCTGGTTCGTCGCGGTGATCTGGTCGGTGCCGCCGCCGAGGCCGCCGTTCGAGCCCGGCGGGTTCGACGACGTGCCGTACGACGCGTACAGGCTCACGTTGGTCACCGGCTTGAACACGAGGCCGAACTGGTAGCTGAACAGGTTCGACGTATTCGACAGGTCGGCGACGCCGGCCTGCTTGCCGGTCGTGTCGTAACGATCGAAGCGCAGCCCCGTGTTGAACTGCCAGCGTTCGGACAGCTTGACCGTGTCGAAGAGGTACGCGGACACCGTATCGGTGCGCGTGTTCGTCGTCGCGCCGGGGAAGCCCTTGTCGCCGTTCAGCACGATGTTGCCGGTCCACGGCATGTTCGGGTTCCAGCCGCCGGCGAGCGGCGTGCAGTTGCCGGCCACCGAGCACGGGCCGCCCGAGCGGATGTTGTTGCCGGCCGAATCCGACACGAGATAGCCCTCGTAGCGCGCCTGTTCGTGGCTGAACTCGACGCCGGCCGTCATCGTGTGCTTCATGCCGAACAGGCTCGCGCTGCCGGTGACTTCGGTCTGGTTCGAGAAGCCGTTGAGCGCGTACTTGCCGCTCTTTGCCTGCAGGCTCAGCATATTCGGGTTCGACGCGAGGATCTGCGGATTCGTCGCGACGTAATCGAGCGTCGAGCGGCCGAACATCGTCGTGTTCTTCAGCTTCCAGTCGTCGTTGATCTTGTGCTCGACGCGCACTTCGCCGGTGTCGGTCTGCCCGTAGCGGTAGTCGCGCGTGTTCAGCCCGAAGAACTGCCCGCGATCGGTCGGCACCGGCGTGCCGCCCGACGCGCGGAACGGCACGCTGAAGTCCGGCATGTCGTACGAGTTCATGTGGTAGTAGCTGACCGTGACCGTGGTCGGCGTGTTCAGCCCGAACACGATCGACGGCGCGACGCCCCAGCGCTTGTTGTACACGTCGTTGCGGCCGGCCTGGTTCGCGTCGTGCCCCATCACGTTCAGGCGCACGGCCGTCGTGTCGTTGATCTTGCGGTTCGCGTCCACCGTCGCGCGCTTGTAACCGTCGGTGCCGAAGCCGATGCTGCTGTTGATGAAATCGTCGTTCTTCGGCGTCTTCGTGACGATGTCGATGCTGCCGCCCACCGAGCCGCGGCCCGCGTAGACCGAGTCGGGGCCCTTGATCACGCTGATCTGCTCGACCGCGAACGTCTCGCGGTTCTGCAGCCCGGAGTCGCGCATGCCGTCGACGAAGATCGAGTTGCGCGATTCGAAGCCGCGGATCACCGGACGGTCGGCCGACGGGTTCGCGGCCGCGTCGCCGCCGAGGAACGTGATGCCGGGCACCGAACGCAGCGCGTCCGCGAACGACGTGACGTTCTTTTCCTTGATCAGCTGCTCGGGAATCACCGTGACCGAGCGTGGCGTGTCGAGCAGCGGCGCGGTGAACTTGTACGACGGCGAACGCTTCACCTGCATGTCCGACAGCGCGGACGACTGGACCGCGATCGTCGGCAGCGTCGCCGGTACGTCGGCGGCCGGCGCGGGCTGGTCGGCGGCAGGGGCAGGAACGGCAGCGGGAGCGGTTGCGGCGGAAGCGAGCAGCGGCGTCAGGAAAACGGAGCAGGTCAGCGCCGACACGAGGGCGCGAGGCCTCGTCTTGAACTGGGCAGGCATATCGGGAAGCAGCGGAAGGTTCGGTGAACGGGCGCGTTTTCGCGATGCGGACAGCACAGTCCGCAGCATCGGAAAACGTCAATGTAAATGCGTATGATTCGCGTTTGCGGTCGCAATTGTACGGATTAGTACCAAATATGTAAACGATCGAATGGTTTTTGTACTAATTCAGTCAGGCATTCGTGGGGGCGCGATTGCCTTTGCGTCGTGTGCAACACCGCTTTCCATTGCACGGCCGGCGCGTGGCGGCGGCGACTCGCTACACTGCGGTACCGGTTGGACGGGCCCCGGCAGTCAGGCCCGGAGCAAGGAGACAAGACACGATGGACACCCCACGCGCAGCGGTCGTCACGTACCGCGGCAATACGATCGAGAACACGCACGTCGCCCATGTGGCGGTCGTGGACGCACGCGGCAGGTTGCTGGCCCGGTTCGGCGATCCGTTCCGGATGACGCTCGCGCGCTCGGCGGCCAAGCCGGCGCAGGCGTTGTCGGTGATCGAGACGGGCGCGGTGGAGCGCTTCGGCTTCGACGATGCGGACATCGCGCTGATGTGCGCGTCGCACAGCAGCGAGGACCGTCACATCGAACGCACGCGGGCCATGCTCGCGAAGGTGGCCGCGCACGAATCGGATCTGCGTTGCGGCGGCCATCCGCCGTTGTCCGATGCGGTGTATCGAGCATGGATCAAGCGCGACTACACGCCGACCGGCGTGTGCAGCAACTGTTCGGGCAAGCATGTCGGGATGCTGGCCGGCGCGCAGGCGATCGGCGCGGCAATCGCCGACTACCATCTGCCGGACCATCCGATGCAGGTGCGCGTCAAGCATGGGGTGGCCGACGCGTGCGGCCTGCGCGACGACGAGGTGGACTGGAGTATCGACGGGTGCAACCTGCCGACGCCGGCGTTCCCGCTGGATCGGCTCGCGCGTCTGTACGCGTCGCTGGCCGACGGCGCGGACGCGGTGGAGGCGGGCGGCGCGGTAACCGATCGCGTTCGCGCACTGGCGCGCATTCATCGCGCGATGACGGCCTATCCGGAACTGGTCGCAGGCGACGGCCGCTATTGCACGGTGCTGATGAACGCGTTCGACGGGCAGGTGGTCGGCAAGCTCGGCGCCGATGCGTGCTACGGGATCGGCGTGCGCGCATCGGAGCGCACGCGGCAGCTCGGCGCGGATGGCGCGCTCGGCATCTCGGTGAAGATCGAGGACGGCAATGTCGACGTGCTCTACATGGTCGTCAGCGAAGTCCTCGAGCGGCTGCGGATCGGAACGGCCGCACAGCGCGCGCAACTGGCCGGCTTCCACCGGCCGCCGATGCTCAACACGCAGGGCGTCGAGTTCGGGCACGCAACGTTCCCGTTCGAATTGCAGGCGGCCTGAGCGCCGTCGCCGCGCCGCTGCCGCCGGCCCGCGATCCGGGGCGCCTGCAGCGGCGCGCGCCCGCTCGCTGACCGGCTGGCGGGCGGGTGCGAATGAACGCGCGAGTTACACGCGCCCCCCGCGAATCCTCGCAAGCTCCAGTTCCGACAGCTCGCCGATCTGCGCGAGGTGTTCCGCGAGAAAATCCTTCAGCACGCGTAGCTTCGCCGAGCTGCGCCGGTTCGCCAGATACGCGATGTAGATGAATTCGCCCGTCAGCCGGTTCTGCAGCCGGTAACGCGGCAGCACGGCTTCGAGCCGGCCGCTCGCGAGCAGGTCGCGTACCAGCCAGATTTCGAACTCCGCGATGCCGAGCCCCGCGCTGGTCGCTTCGAGCAGCAGTTCCGAATGATCGGTGACGAGATTGCCGGCCGGCAGCACGCTGTGCTGCGCGTCGTCGCGCGCGAGATGCCAGCGCGGATCGCCTTCCGGGTGCGCGTAGCGCAGGCAGTTGTGCTGCTTCAGGTCGTCCGGCGTCGCGGGGCGACCGCAGCGATCCAGATAGCCGGGCGTCGCACACAGGATGCTGTCGTTGCGCGACAGCCGGTGGACGACCAGGTTGTCCAGGTAATTCTCGCCTTCGTGAATGTCGAGATCGAACCCGCCGGCCACGAGGTCGTTGTGGTTGTCGGTGAGCCGCACGTCGAGCTGGATCGTCGGATAGCGTGCGAGAAACGGCGCGACCAGCGGCGCGAGATGGCGGCGGCCGAACGCGACCGGCGCGGTGAGCTTCAGCGGGCCGCTCGGCTGCGCATTCAGCTCGGCGACGACACGCAGCGTGTCGTCGAGATCGGCGATCAGCGTGACCGCGCGTTCCAGGTAGATGTGGCCGGCTTCGGTGAGCGTCACGCTGTGCGTGGAGCGGTGCAGCAGCGCGACGCCGAGTGCGTCCTCGATCGCCGTGACCTTGCGCGCGACGGTCGACGTCGATACGTGCATCTCCTTCGCGACCGCCGAAAAACTCCCCGTTTCGACCACTTTCACGAACGCGCGCATCGCGCCCAGATGATCGATGCCGGTTTCTCTTGCGCCTTTCTTCATTCGATTCTCGCTGTTGCGTCCCACGCAAAACCGCTTTTGATAATACAGAGGCGAGCTTGTTTTTGCAAAGGCATAGAATGCGAACCCGTCGCGTCGGGAAGCGGTTCACGGCGAGCGGCACGAGACATTCAGGAGGGCACGATGACAGAAAACGGCTTCCGCGTCGAAGCGGATCTTTTAGGTAAACGAAGCATTCCGGTGGATGCCTATTACGGCGTCCATACGCTGCGCGCGAAAGAGAATTTCGACATTTCGGGCCGCACCATTGCGTCGCTGCCGTACCTCGTGATGGCGCTCGCGGCCGTGAAGGAAGCGGCGGCCGACGCCAATTGCGAACTCGGGCTGCTGTCGCGGCCACACCGCGATGCGATCGCCGCCGCGTGCGTCGAGATCCGTGAAGGGCGCCTGCACGACCAGTTCGTCGTCGACGTCATTCAGGGCGGCGCCGGCACGTCGACCAACATGAACGCGAACGAGGTGATCTGCAACCGCGCGCTCGAAATCATGGGGCACGCGCGCGGGCAGTACGAATACCTGCACCCGAACGAGCACGTCAATCTCGCGCAGAGCACCAACGACGTCTACCCGACCGCGATCCGCGTTGCGACGTGCTTCGCGGTCGAACACCTGCTCGAAGCGATGGCGCGGCTGCGCGATGCGTTCGCCGAACGGGCCGACGCATTCGCGGGCCTGCTGAAGCTCGGCCGCACGCAGTTGCAGGACGCGGTGCCGATGACGCTCGGTCAGGAATTCTCGACCTACGCGGTGATGCTGACGGAAGACATCGCGCGGCTGCAGGAAGCCGGCTGGCTGATTCGCGAGATCAATCTCGGGGCGACTGCGATCGGCACGGGGATCACCGCGCATCCGCAGTACGCGGAGAAGGCGCTGGCCGCGCTGCGGCGCCTCACCGGGCTCGACCTGAGCACAGCGCCGAACCTGATCGAGGCGACGCAGGATTGCGGCGCGTTCGTGCAGGTGTCGGGCGTGCTCAAGCGCATCGCGGTCAAGCTGTCGAAGATCTGCAACGACCTGCGGCTGCTGTCGAGCGGCCCGCGCGCCGGTTTCGGCGAGATCAACCTGCCGCCCATGCAGGCCGGCTCGTCGATCATGCCCGGCAAGGTGAATCCGGTGATTCCGGAGGTCGTCAACCAGGTCGCGTTCGAGGTGTTCGGCAACGACCTGACCGTGACCTTCGCGGCCGAGGCCGGGCAACTGCAGCTCAACGCGTTCGAGCCGGTGATCGCGAGCGCGCTGTTCCGCAGCTTCAGCCATCTGACGGCCGCCTGCACGACGCTCGCGGAGCGCTGCGTGAGCGGGATCACCGCGAACCCCGAGCGGCTGCGCGACACGATGGAGCGCTCGGTCGCGCTGGCCACCGCGCTGAACCCGTACATCGGCTACAAGCGTGCGACCGCCGTCGCCGCCGAAGCGCACGCAACCGGCAAATCGATCCGCGAGGTCGTGCTGGAGCGCGCGCTGATGACCGTCGCGCAGCTCGACGAGGCGCTGCAACCCGAAGCGCTGATCCGGCCGCGCGTGCTTTGACGGCGGCCGGCGCGTGGCCGGTCCGAAAGCGCCCCGGAGCGGGGCGCGACACACCAACAAACAACGGAGACTGACGATGAAACACACCAGCGAGCGCCCGGCCGATGCGGCCGGCGGCGCGGATTCCCGCCATGCCGATCCCGATGCGATGTTCGCGGCGCACGAAGCCGGCTATGCGAAACAGCTGAAGCCGCGGCACGTGCAGATGATCGCGATGGGCGGTGCGATCGGCACCGGCCTCTTTCTCGGCGCGGGCGGGCGCCTGCAAAGCGCGGGGCCCGCGCTGGCGCTCGTGTATCTCGTGTGCGGCGTGTTCGCGTTCCTGATCATGCGCGCGCTCGGCGAGCTCGTGATGCACCGGCCGACCAGCGGCAGCTTCGTGTCCTACGCACGCGAGTTCATGGGCGAGCGCGCGTCGTTCGTCGCCGGCTGGATGTACTACCTGAACTGGGCGACGACCGGCATCGTCGACATCACCGCGGTCGCGATCTACATGAAGTACTGGGCCGTGTTCACCGACGTGCCGCAATGGGTGTTCGCGCTTGGCGCGCTCGGGATCGTGTCGGTGATGAACATGATCGGCGTGAAGGTGTTCGGCGAGATGGAGTTCTGGTTCTCGCTCGTCAAGGTCGGCACGCTCGCGGTGTTCCTCGCGGTCGGCGCCGTGTTTCTCGCGAGCGGCCATCCGGTTGCGGGGCAGATGCCGGGGCTTCATCTCGTCGCGGATCACGGCGGGATCTTTCCGCACGGCATCCTGCCGGCCGTGCTGATCGTGCAGGGCGTCGTGTTCGCGTATGCGAGCATCGAGCTCGTCGGCGTCGCGGCGGGCGAGACCGCCGATGCGCGCAAGGTGCTGCCGAAGGCGATCAACAGCGTGATGTGGCGCATTGCATTGTTCTACGTCGGTTCGGTCGTGCTGCTGACGATGCTGCTGCCGTGGACCGCGTACAGCGCGCACGAAAGCCCGTTCGTCACGTTCTTCAGCAAGCTCGGCGTGCCGTACGTCGGCACGGTGATGAACGT
Organism: Burkholderia arboris; assembly: GCF_902499125.1. Classification (GTDB taxonomy): domain Bacteria; phylum Pseudomonadota; class Gammaproteobacteria; order Burkholderiales; family Burkholderiaceae; genus Burkholderia; species Burkholderia arboris. The sequence goes on along the minus strand of NZ_CABVPX010000004.1, from coordinate 258,466 downwards.
CGTGGTGCTGACCGCCGCGCTGTCGAGCCTGAATTCCGGCCTTTATTCGACCGGACGCGTGCTGCGCTCGCTCGCGATGGGCGGATCGGCGCCGCGCTTCGTATCGCGGATGAATGCGCGCGGCGTGCCGTACGGCGGGATCCTGATCACGGTCGCGATCAATGCGATCGGCGTGCCGCTGAACTATATCGTCCCGGCGCAGGCGTTCGAGATCGTGCTGAACATGGCGTCGCTCGGAATCATCACGACGTGGGGCTTCATCGTGATGTGCCAGATCCTGTTCCGCCGCGCGGTCGATCGCGGCGAGTTGAAGGCCGTGTCGTTCCGGATGCCCGGCGCGCCGGTCACGTCGTGGCTCACGCTCGCGTTCCTGGCCGGTGTGCTGGTGCTGATGGCGTTCGACTATCCGGGCGGCACGTGGACGGTCGCGACGATTCCGGTGGTGGTGCTTGCACTGGCGGTCGGCTGGAAGCTGGCGAAGCGCGGCGCCGAGCGCGAGCCGGCGGTTGCCGCGCCTGCCTCTGCGCGTGCCGTTGCCGATCCTGCGCAGAACGCGTGACGGCATGCGCTGGCCCGTTCGCGGGCCGGCTTGCCGGCGCGGTCAGTTCAAGGTCGGTTCAGCCCGGTACGCTCGCCGACCCACCGGCCGAAATCACCGGCCATTTCCGCAGTCAGTTCGTGCCCGGCCGCGTACAGGCGCGTATCGTGCGCGACGCCGAGCGCCGTGAGCTTCGCGTCGGCCGTGTCGGCCCAGGCGACGGGCAGCTTGTCGTCGAAGCGGCCGTGGACGATCAACGCATGGAGCGGGCGAAGCGCGTCGCGCGGCGCGATCAGCGGATCGATTTCCGGCAGAATGCGCCCGCACAGCACGGCGAACGCGGTGACGTCGTCCGGCGACGTGAGGCCGACGGCGGCGCTCATGATGCCGCCCTGGCTGAAGCCGGCGATCACGGCCGGCAACCGCGATGCCGCGCCGTCCTGCGCACGGAAGGCGCGCAGCAGCGCGATCAGCTGCACGCGGCTCGCGTCCGCGCGGGCCGCATCGATTTCAGGGCCGTTCGGGCCGAAGCGCACCGGAAACCACGCATGCTGATTGGGCCCGAACGTGAGCGGGCCGCGCACGAACGCGATTTCGATGCGCGGATCGACCCCGTCGGCCACGTTCAGCAGGTTGGTTTCGTGGCCGCCGACGCCGTGCAGCAGCAACAGGCGCGCGACGGGGCGGCCGGCGGCCGGGCGCAGCCGGTACTGGAGGCCCGAATCGGGATCGGTGGTCAGCGGCAGGGCGTCGGTCATCGCGTGGGTCCGGAGAGAGAAACGATGCGACAGTCTAGATCGTGCGGACGGGGAGGTGAATCGCCGGGAGGCGATTGATTGTTTCCTGAATGGAATGAATCCGGTCGCGTGCGACGGGGCCGGAACGCTCGCGCGAACGACGCGCAACCTGAAATTTTTGCGCTTGCGCCGCAGCGGTTATAAAAAGATGCCAAAACAAACCGCCTCACGGATAATGCGCAAACGTTTTACCGGCATTCAATAAAATTGATTTTGCGGAACACGAATAAAACAACGAATATCCGCTACTTCGCCGATCCTGCAACCTCCACAGCCACACCGGCCTTGGCAGCCGGAAGTTAACGGCTAATCCGCAAAAAACTTTAGGCTTTTTCGGTCGCAATTATTCATTTCATTTTCGTCAATGACCGATTGATTTTCGGTCATCGGACAGTCATACACCATCCCCGATAATTCGGCGCTCACATTCTTTCAATAGACCAAAGGGCGATCGAAGCCGGATCGCTGCGGGGAGCTGTACTCATGACCATCCGTCATCGCATTACGCTGCTAGTCGTCCTGACGTTCTTCGCGCTGTCCGCGATCGGCATTTATGCCGTGTACCAGACACGCAAGAGCGCGTCCGAGGTGCGTCAGGTCACCCAGGGCATCGTGCCGAGCGCGCTCGCGTCGGCCGATCTCGTCGCCGATGTGAAGAACATCCAGATCGCAACGATGACGCTCGTCTACGCGCCCGACGCGAACACCGCCGCGCAGGCGCGCGACGAGCTGAAGGCGAAGCAGGCCGCGCTGCGCGCCGCGCTCGACGTGCAGGCGAAATCGGCGGTCGGCCGCGCACAGGAAGGCCTCGTCACGCAGGCGAAGGACAGCGTCGCGAACTATTTCGCGGCGATCGACGACACCGTGAAGATGAAGGCGGACGGCAAGGCCGAAATGGCGCAGGCGTACCTGTTCGCGAACGTCGCGCAGTATCGCGACGAACTCGAAAGCATCGTCGACACGTTGCGGGTCGAGAAGAACCGCCAGAAGGACGATGCGATCAGCGCGCTGAACGGGATGCTCGCAACCACGGCGACCGCGATCGCAGGCGTCGCCGGCACGGTGATCGTGCTGCTGACCGCGCTCGGCTTCGTGCTGTATCGCCAGATTACGCGCCCGCTGATCGGGATGCAGACGGCGATGAGCGAGATCGCGACGAGCCAGGATTTCACGCGCCGCGTGCCGGTGGGCCGGATGGACGAAATCGGCCATTCGATCGTCGCGTTCAACGGGATGATCGAGAAGATCCAGGAGAACGCCGCGCAGCTCAAGCGGAAGACGGCGGACATCCAGGCGATGCTGCAGAACATGCAGCAGGGGATCCTGACCGTCGTCGAGGGCGGTGTCGTGCATGCGGAGTATTCGGCGTACCTCGAAACCATCTTCGAGACGAACGACATCGCTGGCCGCGACCTGATGGCGCTCGTGTTCGACGATTCGGCGATCGGCGCCGATGCGCGCTCGCAGGTCGATGCGGCCGTGCATGCGTGCCTCGGCGAAGACAGCATGAACTTCGAATTCAACGAGCACCTGCTCGTCAACGAAGTCGCGAAGCGGATGCCCGACGGCCGCGAGAAGTGGCTCGACCTGAGCTGGTCGGCGATCACCGACGAGACCGACACGGTCGTGCGCCTGATGCTGTGCGTGCGCGACGTGACCGAAATCCGCGAGCTGACCGCGCAGGCCGGCGAGCAGCAGCGCCGCCTCGAGATGATCGGCGAGATCCTGTCGATCAGCCAGGACAAGTTCCACGACTTCGTGCACAGCGCGAAGGGCTTCCTCAGCGAGAACGAACGGATGATCCGCCAGCACGAGCGCGCCGATCATTCGATCGTCGCGGCGCTGTTCCGCAACATGCACACGATCAAGGGCAATGCGCGGACGTACAGCCTCCAGCACCTGACGAACATCGTCCACGAAGCGGAGCAGGCGTACGAATCGCTGCGCCGCGCGGACGGCGGCCCCGAGTGGAACCGCGACGCGCTGATGGACGACCTGGCGCGGGTGCGCGACGCCGTCGAACACTACGCGACGATCAATGCGGTCACGCTCGGCCGCAGCGGCGAACCGGTGCAGGACGGCGCCGACTTCCTGATGGTCGAACGCGCGCACATCAGCGAGAGCCTGCGCGTGCTCGACGGCGCCGATCCGGCGAACGCGTCCGACTGGCACGCGGCACGCGATGCCGTGCGCCGCATGCTGAGCCAGCTCGGCACGCAGGGCATCGGCGACGCGCTCGGCGGCGTGATCGAGTCGCTGCCGTCGCTCGCGGCCGAACTCGGCAAGCCGGCGCCCGTCGTGCATATCGACAGCCACGGCCAGCGCGTGCGCAGCGAGATCGCCGCGACGCTGAAGAACGTGTTCATGCACCTGCTGCGCAATTCGATCGACCACGGCATCGAATCGTCCGAAGAGCGGCGCGCGGCCGGCAAGGCGGCGTCCGGGACGATCGACATCGCGGTGGGCGTGGGCGGCGGCGAGCTGTGGTTCGTGCTCGGCGACGACGGCCGCGGCCTCGCGCTCGACCGGATTCGCGGGATTGCGCGCGAGCGCGGCTGGATCGATGCCGGCAACGAAGCGGCGCTGTCCGACGAAGACGTTGCCGAGCTGATCTTCCGGCCGGGCTTCTCGACCGCGCAAACGGTGACCGAAGTGTCGGGGCGCGGCGTCGGCATGGACGCGGTGCGCAACTTCCTGAAACGCGATGGCGGCGACATCGCGCTGCGCTTCACCGACGATCGCGCCGGCGCGCCGTATCGCGCGTTCGAGACGATCGTGTCGCTGCCGGCGCGTTTCGCGGCAGATGGTGCCGCTCACGGCACCGTGCACGAGTCGCGTGCGCGCATCGCGGATATCGGCGCAGCGGAGTGACGAAGTGATCGTGCAGGCTTGGATGATTCAGATGGCCGCCGCGCTGGCGGGCGGCGTGGTGGTCGCGGTGGTGGCGGCCGTCGTGTTCCGCGTGACGCGCACACGGCTCGTCGCTGCGCTGGAGCGCGATGCGGATACGTTGCGCGGCGCGCTCGACGCAGCCGACGCACGTGCGGAAGAGGCGGTGTCGGCGCATGCGGAGGCGGCCGACGCGTGGGCGCACCGCGAGGCGCAGCTTCAGGACGCGCTCGCGAGCGAGGTATCCGCGGCCGGCACGCAGCGCGATGCGCTGCAGGCGCTGTCGGCCGACCGCGCCGCACTCGCGCAGCATGCGATGAAGATCGCCGACGAAGCCGCGCGGCTGCGCGGGCTCGCCGGCACGTTCGAGCGCTGGCACGAGCAGATGATCTCGCTGACCACGCAGAACCATGACATGCGCACGAAGAACCTGGAGCTGTCGGCGATCGTCGCGCACGTGTCGATCGTGTCGCTCAACGCATCGATCGAGGCCGCCCGCGCAGGGTCGGCCGGGCGCGGCTTCTCGATCGTCGCGAGCGAGGTGCGCGGGCTGGCCGCGCGCTCGCAGCAATTGTCGAACAGCTATCGCGACAGCCTGAACCGCAACGATCTCGTGACGGCCGCGACGTTCCAGGACATCCAGGCCGGCGGCAAGATGATCACGGCCGCGCTCGCGACCGTCGAGACGCTGGCCGGGCAGTTGCACGCGCGCATCGAAGGAGAGGCGGCGTGATCAGCGAGCAGGCGAAGGCAGGCTTCGAACGGATCTTCTTCGACGCGGCGCGTACGCGGCTCGCGTCCGGCGGCGCGTGCGACATCCGGCCGTCCGCCGGCCACGAACATGACGGGCCCGATCGCTCGTCTGCGCGGCCGCGCTCGAAGCCGAAGGTGCCCGAGCATGTCACGGTGCTGACGATCTCCGCGCTGCATTTCCGCCTGTTGCTCGCGCTGCGCTTCAGTGACGACGACGCGACCCGCCGCCATTTCGCCGGCACGACGGCGGGCACGAGCAGCCAGCGGCCGCTGTCCGAAGCGTTCATGGAAGTTGCGAACCTGTGCTGCGGCGCGATCAACCAGGCGCTGACCACGCCGTTTCCCGATCTCGGGATGTCGACGCCGTATCTGCTGAGCGGTGCGAGCATCGACTACATGCCCGCGCTCGCCCCCGATTACGTGGCGGCATACGACCTGACGCTCGATGGCGACGTGCGGGTCGGTGCGACGCTGTGCGTGTGCGCGAACGCGCCGGTCGATTTCCATGTGCCGGAAACGGCGACGGTGGATTCCGGCGGCGAGCTCGAACTGTTCTGACCGACCATCAGGAAATCTTGAGATGACCGAAGACCAACCCGTCAGCAAGGTGCTCGTCCTCGACGACAGCCGCATGCATGCCGAAGCGATCAAGCGCTTCTGCGACGAGCACAACCTGGTCGGCCTGACCGTGCGGCGCAGCCGGCTGCTGAAGGTGCTGCGTTCGAACATCGATCTCGGCGCGATCCTGCTGGCCGAGGATTACGGCGGCTCGCCGGCCGAGAGCGCGATCATCGCGACGCAGATCGATGCGCTGCGCCCCGAATTGCCGATCATCCTGCGCCGCGAATCGCTCGCGTCGCGCGACGGGCTGCCGGACGCGCTCGCGCGCGTCGCGTGCGCGGCGTACGTCGCCGACGACATGACGCCGCTCAAGCGCGCAATCGACGAATACCTGTTCGGCCGCGATTATCCGAACGCGCTCGTGCGCGGCATTTCGGAGATCACCGAGGCGCGCATCGACAGCCTGTTCCCGGGCATGACGATCGAGCACGACACGCCGTGCATCGTCCGCGACCAGATCATCTTCGGCGAAGTGTTCAGCCTGATCGCGCTCGAAAGCGCATGGTGCCGCGGCTACATGCTGCTGCAGACGAGCGAGCAGCCGCTGCTCGACATGATCGGCGGCACCCGCGACGACGGCCGAGCGCCGGATTTCCGCGACGTGAACAGCGTGCTCGGCGAACTGACGAACCTCGTGTGGGGCGCGTTCAAGAACCGCTATCTCGGCGACGCCGAGGCACTGGCGCGCCATCCGGTGCAGGTGCCGCTCGTCGTCAATCACAAGCAGAAGTTCATCTCGTTCGGCGGCGACTGTCCGCAGCTCTGTTTCAAGTACCGGATGACCGATCCGCAATCGGGGCGCTCGGTCTGCCTCGACCAGCATTTCGTGTTCAGCCTGAGCTGGTCGCCGGAGGATTTCCGCGAATCGGTGCAGGACGTGGGGCCGATGGTCGAATCGGGCGAACTCGAACTGTTTTGAAGTCAGCAACAAGGAAAGGGGAATACGACATGGCAAAGATTCTGGTGGTCGACGATTCGGGCACGGTGCGCGACGAAGTCGCGGGCTTCCTGCGCAATCACGGGCTCGACGTCGCGACGGCCGTCGACGGCAAGGACGGGCTCGCGAAGCTCAAGGCGACGCCCGGCGTGCGCCTCGTGATCAGCGACGTGAACATGCCGAACATGGACGGCCTGACGATGGTCGAGAAGATCCGCGGCGAACTGGCGAACGCGACGGTCAACGTCGTGATGCTGACGACCGAAAGCAGCCCGGCGATGAAGGAGCGCGGCAAGGCCGCCGGCGTGAAGGGCTGGATCGTGAAGCCGTTCAAGGGCGACGCGGTGCTCGACGCACTGAAGAAGCTCGCGGGCTGACGCACGTCCGGCCGCAGCGGGCCCGTCACCGTCGCCGTCAATGCTGCGGTTCGGGTTGCGCGGCCGCCGCGCTGCGCGCCGGAACCGGCGCGGGCGTCTGCCATTGCACGACGATCATGCCCGCGAAGATCAGCGCGACGCCCGCGATGCGGCCGGGCGTCGCGAGCCGTTGCGCGAGGCCCATCAGCCCGTAGTGATCGATCAGCAGCGACGCGAGCATCTGTCCGGCCACGACGCAGACGATGAAGGTCGTCGCGCCGAGCCGCGGCGTCAGGATCAGCGCGAGCGTGATGTAGATCACGCCCGCAAGGCCGCCGAGCCACATCCACAGCGGGCGCTGCAGCGCTTCGCCGACGAGCGGCGCGTTCGCGCGCGTCGCCAGCAGCACCGGCAGTACCGCGAGCAGGCTGACCGTCAGCGACGCGACGCTGGCCCATAGCGGGTGGCCGAGCGCCCGCCCGAGCGCGGCATTGCTGCCGCCCTGCAGCGGTACGAGCGCGCCGGCGACGAAAGCCGCGACGGCGAGCGGAAGGGTGGCGAAGGAAAGCGAAGTCGTCATCTTGGTCGGTCTTGAAAGGGTGTCGAAAAGATTGTCATCCATTAAGATGGCGAATGGAAATTCGTCTTTCGGATGCTTCATATTCGCGCCATGAATAACCTCGCCCGTATCGACCTGAACCTGCTCGTCACGCTGCATGTGCTGCTGAGCGAGCGTCACATCTCGCGCGCGGCGACCCGGCTGCACAAGAGCCAGCCGGCCGTGAGCCATGCGCTCGCGCGGCTGCGCGAGATTTTCGGCGATCCGCTGCTCGTGCGGCGCGCAGGCCGGCTCGAGCTGACTGCACGGGCGAACGAGCTGGTCGAGCCGCTGAACGACGTCCTTGGCCGGCTCGGCGCATTGATCGAGCCGCCGGCGTTCGATCCGTCCGCGGCCACGCGCGTCTTTCGGATCGCGATGTCCGATTACGGCGCGCGGATCGTGCTGCCCACGCTCGTGAAGACGTTGCGCGCCGACGCGCCGGGCATCGAGCTGATCGTGTCGCAGGCCACGCGCGAGGCGATGCGCATGCAGCTGATGGATGGCGAGGTCGATCTTGCACTCGGCGTGCTGCCTGCATTGCAGCGCGACCTGCATGCGCAGCCGCTGTTCGTCGAATCGTTCGCGTGCGTGGCCGACGCGAGCCGCCTGCCGCGCCGCGGTGAACTCGCGCTCGACGCGTGGCTCGCGCGGCCGCATGCACTCGTCGCGATGCGCGACGGCATGGACAACGAGGTCGATCGCGCGCTCGCACGGCTGCGGCGCGAGCGGCACATTGCGGTGATCCTGCCGTTCTGGGGCGTCGCCAACGACTTGATCGCCGGCACGGATCTCGTGCTGACCGTCGCGCGCCGGAACCTCGATCGCGTGCGCGACGACGCGCGCCTGCGCGTGTTCGAGCCGCCGTTCCCGATCGATTCGTTCGAGTTTGCGCAGCACTGGCATGAACGCCGGCATGGCGACGCCGCGCACGTCTGGCTGCGGCAGACGATCGCGCGCGTCGCGAGCGGCGGGTAGCGACGGGTAGCGGCACCGCGCGGCCGATTGCGGGCGCAACGATTTACAGTGCGCCGCGATGTCCGTATCCTGCCGGATGCCGAGGGCAGGCGTGCCTGCGCGTCATGCGCAGCACGCCCGGCATCCATCGCAATCAGGAACAGGATTCCAATGACAACCAGGATCGACCGGGCAGCGCTCGTGCGCGGCGCATGCGTGACGCTGGTGGCCGCGCTGGCAGGCGGATGCGCCGGCACCGCGCAGCAGCATGCACAGCAGGCTGCCGTCGGCAACGGTTCGTCGTACACGTGCAATCCCACGCAGGTCGACGGGCAGGCAACGGCCGGGAAGGGCGCCAACGGGTGCTATTTCGTGCTGCACGATCCCGCGACGAAGCAGGCGCTGCCGAACACGCGCTATGCATTCGCGCTCTATACGAGCGCATCCCTGGACAACCGGGAACTCGAAGTCGAAGGCGCGACCGACGCGCAGGGACGCACGATTTTCATGCGTTCCGCCGCGCCGATCGATCCGGCGCGCATGATACTCGTGCGTATCGTCGGCGATGGCCCGACGGGGCGCATCCCGGTGTTGGTCCGGCCGACCGACGGCAAGCGCATTCCGTTCGCGCAATACAAGGTCATGGGCTGCAACGGCCCGTACGAAGGCGTGACCGACGAAACGGGGCGCGGCGTGATGTACCGTTGCAAGACGCAGTCGAAGATCGACGTGTCGTTCTATCAGTCGCGCCCGTGAGGTGAGCGAGATGGTGTCCCGATCCGAAGGCGCCGCCAAGCCGCGCACGGAGACGCTGATCGCGAAAGGCGTCCTTTTTACCCTGGTCGGAGCGGGCCTGCTGATCGGCATCGCGCTGTACGCGCAGTCGACGCGCGAATTCCTGCGAACGTCGGTCGTCGTGCCGGGCCGCGTCATCAAGCTGAACGCCGGCAAGCATCATCCCGAGATCGCGTTCACGACGCTCGCGGGCGAGCATGTCGAATATGCGCAGGGCGGCCTGGTCAGCGAGCAGGACGGCGCGACGGTCGAGGTGCGCTACGCGCCGGACGAGCCCAGGATGACCGCACAGCTGAATACGTTCGGCGCGATCTGGGGCGACGTGCTGATCTTCGGCGCGATGGGCGCCGTCTTTTTCGGCGCGGGCGTCGGGCACCTGTGGTCGGGTGTGCGCGCGTGGCGCGGCGGGCGCCAGCCGGTCGCGCGCTGACGCGGAAGCCCGCTACCGGGCGGAAGGCCCGGCGGTCGCAAATTCGTCGACGACGGCTTCGGTCGCCGCCGCGCTCGCGCTGCGTGCGCCGTGGCCGGTGGTCCGGGCGGCGTTGATCGCATTCGGCACCGGGGCCGCGTTGTCGGTAGCGCCGATGATCGCGACCGTGCTCGAACAGGTGCCCGCGGACGCGGCGGGCGCGGCATCGGGGGGCCTCAATGCGGCGAGGCAGGCCGGAAGCTTGTCCGGCGTGGCCATTGCAGGCGCCGCGACGATCCTGTTGCCGGGTCGGAGCGACGCGCTGCGGGCGGTCGCGGCGCTCGGATGCGTCGCCTGTGCGACGGCCGCCTTTGCGGCACGGCGGGCCGCAAGACGAGTGGCACGTGACTGGACGTCACACGGAATGTGGAGGACCATTTCGTCACGATGCTGCGAACGGACGCATGCCGTGGCCGTCCGTTCGTGCCGCACCGAATCCTGCCGAACGCCGCCGAGTGGAACATCATGGAACCCGATCAAGAGACTGCCGAGCCGATCCTGTTGCGCGACGCGCACGACGGCGTCGTCACGCTGCGGTTGAATCGCCCGCAGCAGTTCAATGCGTTGTCCGAGGCGATGCTTGCGAGCCTGCACGATGCGTTCGATACGCTGGCGGCCGATCCGCACGTGCGCTGCGTCGTGCTGGCCGCCGAAGGCAAGGCGTTCTGCGCGGGCCACGACCTGCGGCAGATGCGCAGCCGGCCCGAACTCGACTACTACCGCACGCTGTTCGCGCAGTGCAGCCGCGTGATGCTCGCGATGCGCGCATTGCCGGTGCCGGTGATCGCGCGCGTGCACGGCATCGCGACGGCGGCCGGCTGCCAGCTCGTTGCCGCGTGCGACCTTGCAATCGCCGCCGATACCGCGCGCTTCGCGGTATCGGGCATCAACGTCGGGCTGTTCTGCTCGACACCGGCCGTCGCGTTGAGCCGCAACGTCGCCGCGAAGCGCGCGTTCGACATGCTCGTGACCGGGCGTTTCGTCGATGCGGCGACGGCCGCCGCGTGGGGGCTCGTCAACGAGGCCGTGCCCGAGGACGCGCTCGATGCGGCCGTCGCGCGCAAGGTCGCGGAGATCGTCGCGAAGAGCCCGGCCGCGGTGCGATTTGGCAAGCAGATGTTCTATCGCCAGCGCGAGCTGCCGCTCGACGAAGCCTATGCGTATGCGGGCGACGTGATGGCGCGCAACATGATGGAAGAGGATGCGGGCGAGGGGATCGACGCGTTTCTCGAAAAGCGCCAGCCGACGTGGCGTTCGTGACGCGTCGGCGCAAGCGGGCAGCGTGCGGTTCGGAAGGAACGTCACGCGATTTCGTTGGTTTTGCCGGTTTGGCTCGCATGCGGTGCCGCTGCGCCGGAAAGCAAACGGGCCACCCGAGGCGGCCCGCAAGCAAGGCGTGCGGCACGCACGGCGACACGACAGCGCGCCGCCGCGTCGACGTGGATCAGCGGCCGTAGCTCCCGGTCCGCCGCGCCGGCTCCACGGCCGACACGCCGGGCGGCACGATCACGACCGGCACGCGGGGCGCGAGCGCGCACATCAGCTCGTAGCCGATCGTGCCGCTGGCTTCCGCGACGTCGTCCACCTTCACCTGGTCACCCCACAGCTCGACGCTCGATCCGATGCCCGCGTTCGGGCACGGCGTCAGGTCGACGGTCAGCATGTCCATCGACACGCGGCCGATGACGCGTGTCATCACGCCGTCCACCGCAATCGGCGTACCGGTCGGCGCGTGGCGCGGATAGCCGTCCGCGTAGCCGCATGCGACCACGCCGATCCGCATCGGCTGGTCGGTCGTGAAGCGGCGGCCGTAGCCGACGGTTTCCGCCGGCGACAGCGTCTGCACGCCGATGAGCTTGCTCGTCAGCGTCATCGAGGCCATCAGCGGCGTGTCGGCGATATGCCGCGACGCGCCCGTCGGCGATGCGCCGTACAGGATCGTGCCGGGCCGCACCCAGTCGCGGTGCGCGCGCGGATGCCACAGCACGGCCGCCGAATTCGACACCGAGCGCTCGCCCGGAATCCCGGCCGTGGTCGCGTCGAACTGGTCGAGCTGCCAGTCGACCTCGCCTTCGTCGGCGTTCGCGAAATGCATCATCAGCGTGATCTTGCCGATCGACGGTGCGCTCGCCGCGCGTTCCCATGCGGCGCGGAACACGTCGGGCCGATAGCCGAGCCGGTTCATCCCGGAGTTCATCTTGAGCTGGATGTCGATCGGCTGCTGCGGCTTCGCGGCGATCAGCAGGTCGAGCTGTTCGTCGCAGTGCACGCTGACCGTCAGCCGATGGCGATCGGCCAGTTCGACGTCGGCCGGCTCGAAGATCCCTTCGAGCAGCAGCACGGGCTTGTCCCAGCCGAGTTCGCGCACGCGCACGGCTTCGTCGAGATCGAGCAGCGCGATGCCGTCGGCGGCCGCGAGGCCCGGGTAGATCCGTTCGATGCCGTGGCCGTACGCGTTGGCCTTGATCACGGCCCACACACGCGATTGCGCGGCGGTGCGGCGGATGAAATCGAGATTGTGGCGGACGGCTTCGGGGCGGATATGGGCGACGATGGGACGGGGCATGGCGATGGCTCGGGTCGGATGTCGTTCGGTGCGCGGCGGCGCGGATTGAAACGGCAGGCTGGCGCGCGATAGCGCGTCAAGCCAGTGTTGAGCGCTATCTTATTGGTGTTCGACCAGTTTTAATTAACGTATTTATCGACGATTTGGTGGAAATTGGGGTGGTCAAGCAGGCCGGTCGCGGCCGCCCGAGGCCCGCGTGGCCGAGTCTCCCGTCTAGAAAACCGGTGCGCGAACAGCGCGGCGCAATGCTAAGCTCTCGGCGATCTTGTCATTGATCAATGTAATCATAATGGAGGAGACTTAGATGACGACGTCCCAGCTGTGCCTGTTCATCGTGGCGCTGTTGCCGTTCCCGATGACGTTCCTGGCCAAGGCCCGCAAGGGCTACGACAACCGCGCGCCGCGCGATTACCTGGCGAAGCTCGAAGGCTGGCGCGCACGCGCGCAGGCCGCGCATCAGAATGCGTGGGAAGCGCTTGCGCTGTTCACGGCCGCGCTGGTGGTGGCGTGGCACAACGGCGCGAACGTGCATCGCGTCGACCAGCTTGCGATGGCGTTCGTCGCGATCCGCATCGTCTATGCGCTGATGTACCTGCTGAACTGGGCGTCGCTGCGTTCGCTCGTGTGGTTTGGCGGGATGGCGTGCGTCGTCGCGCTGTTCTTCGCCACGCCGTAAGCGGAAGTTCGGCGAAGGCGAGGGCCGGCTTCATATGCCGGCCCGTCACCCGTCACCCGTCAGGCGCCGCCCGCGCCGCGGGCGTGACTGTCGTTGGATGCGGGCGCAACCATCTTCGCGACGAACGGCGGTGCCTGCGCTTCGCTGCGCAGGAACGCGATCAACGGGTCGAGCAGCCGGTGCCGCGTCGACGGATGGCGGCGCAGCACGAAGCACCACGACGCATCGCGTGCGAGGCCCGGCACCAGCGGCACCAGACGCCCGCTGCGCAGTTCGGGCTCGATCAGCGGCACGCGGCCGAGCGCGATGCCCGCGCCGCCGACCGCCGCGCCGATCACCTGGCTGAAACTGCTGTAACGCACGATCTTCGTTTCGAAATCGCCGGGCAGGCCGAAGTCGGATGCCCAGTTGCGCCAGTCGATCTCCGGGCTGTCCTCGTGCATTTCCTGCAGGAGCCGCGAGCGGCACACGTGCCCAGATGCGTACGGAAACAGTTCGGGGCTGCAGACCGGAAACACGGTTTCCCGCATCAGCATGTCGTCGTCGGCCCGCAGCCGGTGCGCGGGCACGTGCACGATCGCCAGATCGACGCCGCTGCGTGCGAAATCCGGCTCGTCGTCGAGCACGACGGCATGCAGCGGCGTTTCGGGATGAAGTGAAGAGAATTCCGCAAGGCGCCGCGCGAGCCACATCGACGAAAACGGCGCGTTGGCGGAGACGGTCAACCGTTGTGCGGTGCCGCGAATCTCGGCGCAGGCGTCGGTCAGGCGCGACAACGCATCGCTGACGGCCGGCAGCAGGCGTGCGCCGGCCGGCGTGAGCCCGATGCCGCCAAGCCCGGTGCTGCGTTCGAGCAGCCGCGCCCCCAGCGATTCCTCGAGCGAGCGGATCTGGTGGCTGACCGCGCTGGTCGACACGTTCAGCTCGGCCGCCGCGCGCGCGAACCCGCCGAGGCGGACGGCCGCCTCGAAAGCACGCAGTGCGCTAAGGGGGGGAAGATGCGACATGGCGGGTATTGTAGTTGACTCAACACCCGTTGAAAAATCATCTTTTGCCGCGCGCGGGTGGCGCGGGTAGCCTCGATCCGGTCAAGAAAACAACTCAACGAAACACCGACCGGAGGGCTTCATGTATTTCGACCGACGACTATGGGCAATGATGGCGGGACTGCGCTGGCGGGTAGCCGCGGCAGTCGCGCTCGGGCTCGTCGCGATGGGGGTCGGCATCCTGCGTTTCGTATTTCTCGGCCGCGTGCTGGCGCTGGTTTTTACCGGTGCGCCGGTACGCAGCATCGGCGCAGCCGTCGTTGCAACGGCGGCCTGCGTGCTGCTGCGCGCGTGGCTCGATCATCGCCGCACCGTGCTCGCGCAACACACGGCCGGACGCGTGCAGGCCACGCTGCGCGCACGGCTGTTCGACCGGATCGCCGCGCTCGGCCCCGCGTGGTTCAGCGGCGAACGCACGGGCGGTGTGATGCTGGCCGTCGTCGACGGCGTCGAGCAGCTGCAAACCTTCTTCGGCGTCTACCTGCCGCAGCTCGTGATCGCCGCGTGCGCGCCGGTCATGATCTTCGCGGTGCTCGCATGGTGGGACGTGCCGACGGCCGCGATCCTGCTGGTCGCGGCGCTCGTGACGCTCGCGCTGCCGCAACTCGTGCATCGTGCCGACAAGCGCGCGGCGCTCGCACGGTCGGCCGCGTTCAAGGCATTCGGCGAGGAGTTTCTCGACGCGGTGCAGGGCTTGCCGACGCTGAAGGCGTTCGGGCAGAGCACCGCGTTCGGCGCGAAGCTGGCCGCGAAGGCGCGCGCGCTGTCCGACAGCACGTTCTGGGTGCTCGCGCTCGGCCTGCTGACGCGGCTCTTCACCGATCTCGGCACGGGTCTCGGCGCGGCCGCGGCGATTGCGGTGGGCGCGTGGCGCGTGCGGCATGGCGACATGAGTCTCGAAGCATTGCTGATCGTGCTGATGGCCGGCAGCGAAATCTTCCGGCCGTTGCGCGACCTGCGCGCGGTGCTGCACCAGGGGATGATCGGCCAGTCTGCGGCGAATGCGATCCATGCGCTGCTCGACGCGGGTAGCCAGGCGCCGCCAGCCGACGCGCCGCGCGTGACGGGGCTGCGGCCGGAGATCGCGTTCGACGACGTCAGCTTCGCGTATCCGGGGCGCCGCGCGGATGCGCATGCGGCGTTGAGCTTCACGGTGCACGAAGGCGAAACGGTCGCGATCGTCGGGCCGAGCGGCGCGGGCAAGTCGACCATCGTGCGGCTGTTGCTGCGCCAGCACGATGCGCAGGGCGGTGCGATCCGCATCGGCGGCCACGACGTGCGCGCGCTCGATGACGACCAGGTGCGCGACATGATCGCGGTTGTCGCGCAGGATGCGACGCTGTTCGACGGCAGCGTCGCCGACAACCTGCGGCTCGGCCGCCCCGACGCGAGCGATGCCGACATGATCGCGGCCGCGCGCGCCGCCAACGCGCACGATTTCATCTCGGCGCTGCCCGACGGCTACGCGACGCGCATCGGCGAACGCGGGCTCATGCTGTCGGGCGGCCAGCGCCAGCGTATTGCGATTGCCCGCGCGCTGTTGCGCGATGCGCCGATCCTGCTGCTCGACGAGGCGCTGTCGTCGGTCGATGCGGAAAACGAAGCGCTGATCCAGCAGGCGCTCGACCGGCTCACGCGCGGCCGCACGACGCTCGTGCTCGCGCACCGGTTGTCCAGCGTGATCGGCGCCGACCGCATCCTGGTGCTCGACCAGGGGCAGGTGGTCGATGAAGGCACGCACGCGGCGCTGATCGCGCGCGACGGTCCGTATCGCCGGCTGATGGGGCCGCAACTGGAGGCGGTCGCCGAATCCGTCGGCGCGACGGCGACGGCCGGGGGGGCGACCGCGCGCGCGTCGTCGGGCCCGCAGGTGCGGCCGCTGAACGACGACGCGGCGACGATCGGCTGGCCGGAAACGTTGCGGACGCTGCTGCGCTTCGTGCAGCCGTGGAAGGGCAAGGTGGCGCTGACCGTGCTGTTCGGGATCGGCCGCGTGCTCGCGTTCATCGGCGTCGGCGTGATCGGTGCGATGGTGGTCGGCGCGGTGTCGTCCGGCCGGGTGAGCCCGGCGCTCGTCACCGCGCTGCTCGTGATCGCGCCGGTGGCGGCCGTGCTGCACTGGCTCGAATCGTGGCTTGCGCACGACATGGCATACCGGCTGCTCGCGGAAATGCGCATCGCGCTGTTCGCGACGCTCGAACGCCTCGCGCCGGCCGGGCTGCTGCGCCGCCGCTCCGGCGATCTCGTGTCGCTCGCGACGCAGGACGTCGAAACCGTCGAATATTTCTATGCCCACACGCTGGCGCCGGCGTTCGTCGCGGTGCTCGTGCCGGCCGGCGTGCTGGTGTTGCTGGCCTCGGTCGCGTGGCCGCTCGCGCTCGTGCTGCTGCCGTTCCTGCTGTGGGCCGGGCTCGCGCCCGTGCTGGCCCGGCGCGATGTCGACCGGCTCGGCACCGGCGCGCGCGAAGCGCTCGGCCAGCTCGGTGCACACCTGACCGAAACGATCCAGGGGCTTGCAGAGCTGACCGCGTTCCAGGCGATCGCGCGCCGGCGGGCAGCGTTCTTGGCCGAGGTCGATGCGTACCGCCAGCAGCGCGCGAAGCTGCTCGACGACCTGTCGACGCAAAGCGCCGCGCTGGAAGTCGCGAGCGGGCTCGGCGGGCTGGCCGTCGCGGCGCTCGGTGCGCTGCTGTGCGCACGCGGCTGGTTCCCGCGCGAATCGTTGCCGCTGCTGGTGCTGGTTGCGGTGGCGGCGTTCATGCCGGTGGCCGAAATCGGCCAGGTCGCGCGCCAGCTTGCCGACACGATTGCGTCGACGCGCCGCTTGCGCGCGCTGGAGAAGGAGCCCGTGACCGTGACGGACGGCACGCATGCGATGCCCGGCAATCCGGCGGTGCGTTTCGAGTCCGCGTCGTTCACGTATCCGGGCCGCAGCGTGCCCGCGATCGACCGCGTGAGCTTCGACGTGCCGCCCGGCAGCACGGTCGCGCTGGTCGGCGCATCAGGCGCCGGCAAGTCGACGGTCGCGAGCCTGCTGTTGCGCTTCTGGGATCCGCAGCAGGGCCGCGTGACGCTCGGCGGCGTCGACCTGCGCGACCTGCGGCTCGACGACTTGCGGCAGCACATTGCGCTGGTTGCGCAGGATACCTACCTGTTCAACGACACGCTCGAGGCGAACATCCGGCTCGCCGGGAACGACGCGTCCGACGCGGACGTGCAGCGCGCGATCGACCACGCGGCGCTCGGCGACTTCGTCGCACGGTTGCCGGACGGGCTCGCGACGCGCGTCGGGGAGCGCGGCGTGCAGCTGTCGGGCGGTCAGCGCCAGCGCGTGGCCATCGCGCGCGCGTTCCTGAAGGATGCGCCGGTGCTGATCCTCGACGAGGCGACGTCCCATCTGGACACGATCAGCGAACAGCAGATCCGCGCGGCGCTGGACGACCTGATGACGCAGCGCACGTCGATCATCATCGCGCACCGGCTGTCGACCGTGCGCAATGCCGACCTGATCCTCGTGATCGAGCGCGGTGGCGTGATCGAAGCCGGAAGCCACGCGGACCTGATGGCGCGGCAGGGCGCGTATGCGCGGCTCGTGTCGCATCAGGCGAGCGGGGTGGCGGCGTGATCGACGCTGCACCGCCGCGTCGCCGGGCGACGCCGGCGAACCCCTTCCGCAACACGCGTTGAATCGCGCCGACGGTTGGCGGGACACGCGTTGTTGAACCGCTGACCGTCCGCGCGAACGAATGCGCGGGCGGCGCATGGCGCGTCGCCTTCGTTTGACAGCTGGCGCACGCCGCCGTCCGCGACCCGCGCCAGCCACCACGATCCCTTCTGCACGCTCCCGCCTTGCGCGTACCCGCGAGTCGTGCGCCGGTCTGCATGCCTCGCCCGACCGTTCTCCCGTTTCCTCCGATCAATCCGCCCCGCACGGCTCGGGTTTGTCTCGATGCATTTACCTGTTGCAGACTTTTTTGTTGTCGTAGTATCGCCATTGACAACACTTGTTGCACTAAGGTCTAATTCGACATCGCATGTTGCGGTGCGGCTTGATGTCGTCGTTACCGCCGGCCGGCTGGCCGGTTACATCGCTCAATCATGCGGAGAGAAACCATGAGTCGCCGTTCCTTCCTGAAAGCCGTCGCGGTCGCCGTCGCGCTCGGCGCCAGCATCGCGCACGCGGACACCAAGACGCTCGTCGTCGGGACCGACACGTCGTTCATGCCGTTCGAGTTCAAGCAGGGCAACAAGTACGTCGGCTTCGATCTCGACCTGTGGGCCGAGATCGCGAAGGACCAGGGCTGGAAATACACGATTCAGCCGATGGATTTCGCGGGGCTGATCCCGGCGCTGCAGACGCAGAACATCGACGTCGCGCTGTCGGGGATGACGATCAAGGAGGAGCGCAAGAAGGCGATCGACTTCTCCGCGCCGTATTACGACAGCGGCCTTGCGGCGATGGTGCAGGCCGGCAACACGTCGATCAAGTCGATCGACGACCTGAACGGCAAGGTGATCGCCGCGAAGACGGGCACCGCGACGATCGACTGGATCAAGGCGCACCTGAAGCCGAAGGAGATCCGCCAGTTCCCGAACATCGACCAGGCGTATCTCGCGCTCGAGGCCGGCCGCGTCGACGCGGCAATGCACGACACGCCGAACGTGCTGTTCTTCGTGAACAACGAAGGCAAGGGCAAGGTGAAAGTCGCGGGCCAGCCGGTCAGCGGCGACAAGTACGGGATGGGTTTTCCGAAGGGCAGCCCGCTCGTGCCGAAGGTCAACGCGTCGCTCGTGAAGATCAAGGCCGACGGCCGCTACGCGCAGATCTACAGGAAGTGGTTCGGTGCCGAACCGCCGAAGATGTGAGCGTGACGCGGCAACAGCGCGCGGCCGGGCGGCCGCGCCGGTCTTGAATCGAACGGGGAGTGACAAGTGAATTTCGATTGGTCGGCGATCTGGGCGGCGTTGCCGGACCTGATGGACGGGGTCCGGTTGACGGTGTTCATCGCATTTTTCGGGCTGGCGGGCGGTTTCATCGTCGGGATGGTCGCGGGGATGTTCCGCGCATACGGACCGAAGGCGATGAACGTGCTCGTCCAGGTCTATATTGAACTGATCCGCGGTACGCCGATCGTCGTGCAGGTGATGTTCCTGTACTTCGCGCTGCCGTTGCTCGCGCATATCCGCATCGACGGCCTGACGGCCGCGATCATCGCAATCACGGTGAATTCCGGCGCGTATCTCGCGGAAGTGGTGCGCGGCGCGCTGCTGTCGATCCCGAAGGGGTTGACGGAAGCGGGGCTCGCGATGGGCTTGTCGATGCCGCGCGTGCTGCTGAAGGTGGTCGGGCCGCTCGCGTTCCGGCGGCTGATTCCGCCGCTCGGCAACCAGTGCATCGTGAGCCTCAAGGACACGTCGCTGTTCATCGTGATCGGCGTTGGCGAGCTGACGCGCAAGGGCCAGGAAATCATCGCGGGCAATTTCCAGGCGGTCGAGATCTGGAGCGCCGTGGCGGTCATCTACCTGTTGCTGACCGGCGCCATGACGTTGACGCTGCGGCTCGTCGAGAAGAGGATGCGGATCCTTTGACGTCCCTGTTTCCCCGAGGCGGAGCAATTCCCGCAACCGGCGATGCACGTCCGCATGTTGTTCCACTTGAGCGCGTGCTGCTGCGTGTCGTTGCAGAAGTTCCAGACGTCGTTCACCGCGCGGCTCTGCTGGTTCAGGAGGCCGTTGAGCGACTTCACCCGGCAGCGATAGACAAGAATCATGCCGGTTATGCTGGTCCGTGGAAGAAGCTGTCTGTCGACAACGCTTCTTTCCGCTTTGCCAAAAATTTCAGCGTTGACTGGAGCATCTTATGAGCATGATCGAATTCCAGAACGTGTCGAAGAGCTTCGGCCACGTGCCGGTGCTGAAGCATATCGACCTGAAGATCGACGCGGGCGAAGTGGTCGTCGTGATCGGCCCGTCCGGGTCGGGCAAGTCGACGATGCTGCGCTGTATCAACGCGCTCGAGAAAATCACCGGCGGCGAGTTGCTCGTCGACGGCCAGAGCGTGCGCGGCAACGCGACGGCGATCCGCAACATCCGGCTCGAAGCCGGGATGGTGTTCCAGCAGTTCAACCTGTTTCCGCAAATGACCGCGCTCGAGAACGTGATGTTCGGGCCGATCCAGGTGCGTGGCGCATCGCGCGCCGACGCGCGCGACCAGGCGATGGCGCTGCTCGACAAGGTCGGCCTCGAATCGCGCGCGAATCACTATCCGTCGGAACTGTCGGGCGGCCAGCAGCAGCGCGTCGCGATCGCGCGTGCGCTCGCGATCCGGCCGCGGCTGATGCTGTTCGACGAGCCGACGTCGGCGCTCGATCCGGAATTGCGCCACGAAGTGCTGAAGGTGATGCAGGATCTCGCGACTGAAGGGATGACGATGATCGTCGTCACGCACGAGATCGGCTTTGCGAAGCGGGTCGGTACGCGGCTGCTGTTCATGGATCAGGGCGGCATCGCCGAGGACGGCCATCCCGTCGACCTGATCGACCGGCCGCCGACGCCGCGCCTGAAGGAATTCCTGAAACACGTGTCCTGAACCAAACCGAAATGGCCGACATGCCGCTTTCCCTTTCCCCCGTCATCGCCGGTGCGCCGTTCGACATCGGCGTGCGCCTCGGCGAACTCGCCCGCCCCGTATTCGACACGTACATGCAGCAGAGCAGCGCGTGGCAGGCCGTGCGCCGCTGGCGCGGCCATCCGTTCGTCGCTGCGCTGCGGCAGGCCGCGCTGGCCGCGTCCCCCGATCTCGTCGCGGAACTGGACGGGATCGCGGCGGGCATCGGCTGGCCGGCCGACGACATTTTCCTGTGGAACTGCCGTGGCGAGCTGATCCACCACGCGCCGGACGGCTGCACGACGCTCGCCGCGCGCGACGCCAACGGCACACGCTGGATCGCGCACAACGAGGACGGCGATCCGTTCCTGCGCGAGCGGTGCCTGCTCGTCGACGTGCAGCCGGCGGGCAAGCCGGGTTTCATCAGTTTCTATTACCCCGGTTCGCTGCCGGGCCATACGTTTGCCGCGAACCGGGCGGGTATCGCGCAAGCGATCAACAACCTGCGAATCCGTACGCCGGCGCCGGGCGTGCCGCGCATGATCCTCGCGCGTGCGGTGCTCGACGCGACGTCGCTCGATGCGGCGGCCGACGTATTGCGCGCGCATGCACGCGCAAGCGGCTTTCATCACACGCTCGGCGCGACCGGCGATGGCCGCTTGCTGAGCATCGAAGCGAGCGTTGCGCGCTGCTCGGTCGTCGACGTCGCACGGCTCGCGGGCCATGCGAACCATCTCGTGCATCCCGGTTGCGATGCGCAAGCACAGATCGTCACGCAATCGTCGGCCGACCGCCAGCGCCGCGTCGACGCGCTGACGCCCGGCATCGACACGATCGACGAAGCCGCGCTGCTGGGCGTGCTCGGCGATCGCGCGCCGGAAGGGCTGCCGATCTACCGCGACGACCCGGCCGACCCCGACGACGAGAACACGCTGGCCACCGCCGTGTTCGCGATCGGTGCGGCCGCGATCGATTTCACCATTCACCAACACGGCACGCAGCGTTTCGCGACGCGCATCGTGCCGTCCGGACGCGCGCACGACGCGTCCTGATCCATGAGGCAACGCATGACGACCGTTTTCCATCGCGCTCCGCGCGCCACCTTGCCCGTTGCCGTTGCAGGCGACGGCATCGAGATCATCGATTCCACCGGCAAACGCTATATCGACGCGTGCGGCGGCGCGGCCGTGTCGTGTCTCGGCCACAGCAATCAGCGCGTGATCGACGCGATCAAGCGGCAGGCGCAGCAACTGGCGTACGCGCATACGTCGTTCTTCACGACCGACGTGGCCGAGGAACTCGCCGACCGGCTCGTCGATGCCGCGCCGGCCGGCCTCGAACACGTGTACTTCGTGTCGGGCGGTTCGGAGGCGATCGAGGCCGCGCTGAAGCTCGCGCGCCAGTATTTCGTCGAGAAGGGCGAGCCGCAGCGCCGGCATTTCATCGCGCGGCGGCAGAGCTATCACGGCAATACGCTCGGCGCACTCGCGATCGGCGGCAACGCATGGCGGCGCGAGCCGTTCCTGCCGCTGCTGATCGAGGCGCACCACGTGAGCCCGTGCTATGCGTACCGCGACCGGCAATCGGGCGAAACCGACGAAGCGTACGCGCAGCGTCTGGCGGACGAGCTCGAACGGAAGATCGTCGAACTCGGCGCGGACAACGTTGCGGCATTCGTCGCGGAAACGGTGGTAGGCGCAACGGCCGGCGCGGTGCCGCCGGTGCGCACGTACCTGAAGCAGATTCGCGCGGTGTGTGACAAGTACGGCGTGCTGCTGATCCTCGACGAGATCATGTCGGGGATGGGGCGCACGGGCTACCTGTATGCGTGCGAAGAAGACGGTATCGCGCCCGACCTGCTGACGATCGCGAAAGGGCTTGGCGCGGGCTATCAGCCGATCGGTGCGACGCTCGTCAGCGACCGCATCTACCGGACGATCGTCGATGGCTCGGGCTTCTTCCAGCACGGCCATACTTACCTCGGCCATGCGACTGCGTGTGCGGCCGCGCTCGAAGTACAGCGCGTGATCGCCGAAGAGAAGCTGCTCGACAACGTGAAGGCGCGCGGCGAGCAACTGCGGGCGTCATTGCGCGAGCACTACGGCGCGCATCCGCATGTCGGCGACGTGCGCGGCCGCGGGCTGTTCGTCGGCGTCGAACTCGTGCGCGATCGCGACACCAAGGCGACGTTCGATCCCGCGCTGAAGCTGCATGCGGCGGTCAAGCGCGAAGCGATGCAGCGCGGGTTGATGGTGTATCCGATGGGTGGCACGATCGATGGCGTCCACGGCGATCACATCCTGGTGGCGCCGCCGTTCATCAGCACCGCTCAGCAGATCGATACGATCGTCGAGCGACTGTCGGGCGCGCTCGGCGCGGCGCTCGCGTCGGCCGGTGCATGAACTTTTTCGTCGAACCTGGTCCGGACCTTGCCATGACAAACAGATTGCCTCCGTTCGATCCCGCATCGGCCACCGATGAGCAGAAAGCCGTGCTGGCCGACATTCTCAGCGGCCCGCGCGGCAACCTGAACGGGCCGTTCCTCGGCTGGATCGCGAGCCCCGAGCTGGCGCAGCACGCGCAGAAGCTCGGCGCGTTCTGCCGCTATCGCACGGGCCTGCCGCTGCGGCTGTCGGAACTCGCAATTCTCGTGACGGCTGCACGCTGGCGCTCGCAGGCCGAGTGGCACATCCATCATCCGATCGCGCTCGACGCGGGCGTGCCGGCCGCGACGGCCGACGCGATCCGGCTTGGCGTCGCACCCGCATTCGAATCGGACGACGATGCGCTGATCCATGCGTTCGCGAGCGAGCTGTACGATACGCGGCGCGTCAGCGACGCGACGTTCTCACGTGCGCAAGCACGCTTCGGCCACGAAACCGTCGTGAATCTCGTTGCATTGCTCGGCTATTACGCGCTTGTCGCGATGACGCTCAACACGTTCGGCATGCGTGCGGACGGACAGACGGAATTGCCGTTTCCGGAGTAAAGGCGGCGCTTCGATCGGGCCGGAGCAGGGCGGCGATACGTCTGACGAACGTCACGCCGAGCGGCTCCCGGCACAATGCAACCAAATGTATTCATGCGGGATCGCCGGCCGATGGCCGCGTATGATGGCTTGTTCACGTCGACATGATCGGTGAGCAAGCATGACGAGTACCCGCAAGACCTTGATGATCGCCGGTGGGCTCCTGGTAGCCGTGGCCGGCACTGCCTACGTGATGCTCCTGCGCGCGGACCACCGTGCGATCGAAGACGCCGGTATCGGCGATTCGGCCGCGCCGGTTGCCGTGGCGCCCGCGAACAACGATCACGCGGTGCAGGGCACCATTGCGCCGCCGGCGCCCGCCGCCGCGGCGCCGCAGCAACAGGCTGCGGTTCCGCCCCCGTCACCCGCAACGGCGCCTGCGC
Organism: Burkholderia arboris; assembly: GCF_902499125.1. GTDB lineage: Bacteria > Pseudomonadota > Gammaproteobacteria > Burkholderiales > Burkholderiaceae > Burkholderia > Burkholderia arboris. Next base: position 234,450 of record NZ_CABVPX010000004.1, on the reverse strand, counting down.
CGGCCGCACCCGCGCGCGTCAGCGCCGCGCCGCCTTCTGCCCCGGCTGTACCGGTCGTCAGCGACAAAGCGCAGCCGGTGACGAAGCCGGGTGCGCCGCCGCCGAAGGTGAATGTCGTGACGGTCGATGCGCAGGATTCGACCCCGCCAGCGCCGCCGCCGGCCGCCCAGCAGGCACAGCCGGCCGCGCCGGCGCAGGTCACGCAACGTGCGCCGCGCAAGCGCGACGGCCTGGAACGTCACGCGACCGCTACGACGAAATCCGAAACGCCGGAGACGGCCGCGCTCGTCCGGGAATCGGCGAAGCTCGACCCGTCGTTGCCCGCGCCGCCGATGTCGTCGATGCCGGCAAGCGCCGGTTTGTACCGGCAGGGGAGTTCGTCGTCCGGCGCGAATCCGGTTGCCGCCGCGATGACCGAACAACTGGTCCGGGCGTCGAGCAACTTCAAGTCGACGACACCCGCGCCTGCGAACGGCGATCCGACCGCGACCAAGTAACCGCGATCGGTTTCGGAATAAAAAGGACCCCGCACGCCGACCAAAGCATGCGGGGCCAAGAGAGACAATCGGGTATGCCGAAGGGCGTTATGCGGCGACCGCTTCCTCGGCTTGCGGCTGCGCAGCGGCGACCGGCGCCACGTCCTGGCGGATCAGGTGATCGAACGCGCCGAGCGATGCCTTCGCGCCTTCACCCACGGCGATCACGATCTGCTTGAACGGCACCGTCGTCACGTCGCCGGCGGCGAACACGCCCGGCACCGACGTCGCACCGCGCGCATCGACGACGATCTCGCCGTGCTTCGACAGTTCGACCGTCCCTTTCAGCCATTCGGTGTTCGGCACGAGGCCGATCTGCACGAACACGCCTTCGAGATCGATGCGCTGCGTGTCGCCCGAGCGCAGATCCTTGTAGACGAGCCCGTTCAGCTTGCTGCCGTCGCCGGTCAGTTCGGTCGTCTGCGCCTGCGTGACGATCGTCACGTTCGGCAGGCTGCGCAGCTTGCGCTGCAGCACTTCGTCCGCTCGCAGTTGCGCACCGTACTCGATCAGCGTGACCGCCTTCACGATGCCGGCGAGGTCGATCGCGGCCTCGACGCCCGAGTTGCCGCCGCCGACCACTGCCACACGCTTGCCCTTGAACAGCGGGCCGTCGCAGTGCGGGCAATACGCGACACCGCGGTTGCGGTACTCGCGCTCGCCCGGCACGTTGATCTCGCGCCAGCGCGCGCCGGTCGCGAGCACGATCGTCTTCGCCTTCAGCACCGCGCCGTTCGCGAGGCGGATCTGGTGCACGTCGCCCGGAATCAGCGCGTCGGCGCGCTGCACGTCCATGATGTCGACGTCGTACTGCTTCACGTGCTGCTCGAGTGCCGTTGCGAACTTCGGCCCTTCGGTTTCCTGCACCGACACGAAGTTCTCGATCGCCATCGTGTCGAGCACCTGGCCACCGAAACGCTCGGCGACGACGCCCGTCGCGATGCCCTTGCGGGCCGAGTAGATCGCGGCTGCCGCGCCTGCCGGGCCGCCGCCGACGATCAGCGTGTCGAACACCGGCTTGTTTTCGAGCGACTTCGCGGCGCGTTCGCCGGCGCCCGTATCGAGCTTCGCGAGGATTTCCTTCACGCTGCTGCGGCCCTGTCCGAACGAGGCGCCGTTCAGGAACATCGTCGGCACGGCCATGATCTGGCGCGACTCGACTTCATCCTGGAACAGCGCGCCGTCGATCGCGACGTGACGGATGCGCGGGTTGATCAGCGACATCACGTTCAGCGCCTGTACGACTTCCGGGCAGTTCTGGCACGACAGCGAGAAAAACGTCTCGAACGCGTAGTCGCCGTCGAGCGCGCGGATCTGCTCGATGACATCGTCGTCGAGCTTGATCGGGTGGCCGCCCGTCTGCAGCAATGCGAGCACGAGCGACGTGAATTCATGGCCCATCGGGATGCCGGCGAAGCGGATGCCGGCCGGCTTGCCCGGCTCGCCGATCGAGAACGACGGCTTGCGCTCGGCGTCGTCGCGGCGTTCGGTCACGGTCACGCGATCCGTCAGCGACGCAATCTCGTTCAGCAGCGCCAGCAGTTCCTGCGATTTCGCGCTGTCGTCGAGCGAGGCGACGAGTTCGATCGGGCGCGTGATTTTTTCGAGGTACGCTTTGAGTTGGTTCTTGAGATTGGCGTCGAGCATGGCGTTTCGGATTCCGTATTGATTATGCTGGTCGGGCACGTCGTGCCGGAGGAGGGGGCGGGCCGCGCTGCGGCGGCCCGCCGTCGCGCGCCTCGTGCGAGGCGCGCGGCGCGATCGTCAGATCTTGCCGATCAGGTCGAGCGACGGGGTCAGCGTTTCCGCACCCGGCGTCCACTTGGCCGGGCACACTTCACCCGGGTGCGCCGCGATGTATTGCGCAGCCTGCACCTTGCGCAGCAGTTCGCCTGCGTCGCGGCCGATGCCGTTGTCGTGGATTTCGCACAGCTTGATCTCGCCTTCCGGGTTGATCACGAACGTGCCGCGCAGGGCCATCCCTTCTTCCTCGATCAGCACGTCGAAGTTGCGCGACAGCGTGAGCGTCGGGTCGCCGATCATCGGGTACTTGATCTTGCCGATCGTGTCCGACGTGTCGTGCCATGCCTTGTGCGTGAAGTGCGTGTCGGTCGACACGCCGTAGATTTCGACACCCAGCTTCTGGAATTCCGCGTAACGGTCGGCGAGGTCGCCCAGCTCGGTCGGGCAGACGAACGTGAAGTCGGCCGGGTAGAACACGACGACGGACCACTTGCCCTTGAAGTTCTCTTCCGAGACGGGCACGAAATCGCCGTTGTGGTAAGCGGTTGCCTTGAACGGCTTGATTTGGGTGTTGATGATCGGCATCTGGAGAATTCCTTTTCGTCAGTGGTGAGTGGAGTGTTGCCAGTATCCGGGTTCACCCTGAGTTTGGGAAATTGCTTGTTTCAATCCGGGGCATCGGGATTTTCTATCTGCTTCCGGCCCTTGATTGCGTGGAGCTGGCGGGATGCCTCCGCTCAAATCCCCGCCATCTTCCTCAGCCACGCCGCCAGCCGCCGAGCCCCGTCCGGCATATCCGCGTCTTCGCGCGTGCACAGGTAGTAATCGCGCCCGTCGTCGAGCGCGTGATCGAACAGCTTCACCAGTTCGCCGTTCGCCAGCTCGCGCTCGACCAGCGGCGCACGCAGCAGCGCCGCGCCGAGATCCGCACGCGCGGCGCTCAGCGTGAGCTGCCCATCCTCGAACATCGGTCCCACCGCGTGTGACATATGCCGCACGCCGGCGCCCTGCAGCCAGTTGACCCACGTGCTGCGGTCCTCGTCGTGCACGAGCGGCGCACGCGCGAGATCGGCCGGCGTGCGGAACGGCCCGTGGCGCTTCAGGAACGACGGGCTGCACATCGGCACCATCGCGCCCGGCAGCAGCCGCTCGCAGCGGTAGCCGGGCCAGTCGCCGGTGCCGAAGCGGATCGACAGGTCCGACGCATCGCTTCGGTAGTTGCGGTGATGTGCGTACAGCACCGTCACGTCGACGTCCGTGTTGTCCGCGAGGAACGCGTGCAGCCGGGGAATGAACCAGCCGATGCCGAGCAGCGGAATCAGGCTGACGGTGATCTGCCGCAGCGACGAACGGTCGCGTACGAAGCGCGTCGCGCTGCGCAGCACCGAGAACGCGGCGCTGATCGACCGGTAGTAGTCGCGCCCTTCGTCGGTGAGCGCGAGCAGCCGACCCTCGCGCACCGTCAGCGGCGTCTGGATGAATGCTTCCAGCAGTTGCAGCTGATGACTGACCGCCGACGGCGTGATGTCGAGTTCGCCCGCCGCCGCGGTGACCGATCCGAGACGCGCAAACGCTTCGAACGCACGTACCGCGCGCAGCGGCGGATCGTGCGGCAATTGTTCGATATTTTTCATGTGTCGAATTTTATCGAAAAGTCAGGGAAAGCGACAACATGAAAATATCCTTTGTTTACAGGGTTGTGCTTTAATGTGCCGAGAACGGCATAAGCATCCAACAATTGGGTATTTGGGGTTTGGGTGATGAATATTTAATATTTTTCATGTTTTGATCCGATTCACCGATCCCTCGCACATGAAAATCGCATTTCTCCACGCCAGCCTCGCATGCTCGGCGGCCGCCCTGGTCGCTTCCGTTCCCGCGTTCGCGCAATCCGCGCCGCAGACGATCCTGATCGGTCTCGCCGCGCCGCTTACCGGCCCGTCCGCGCGGATCGGCAAGGATCTGCAGAACGGCGCGCAACTCGCGATCGACGACGCGAACGCGAAACATCCGGCCATCGGCGGCAAGCCGGTCGTCTACAAGCTCGTCGCAGCCGACGACCAGTCCGATCCGCGCACGGCCGTCGCGGTCGCACAGCAACTCGTCGACCAGCACGTGATCGGCGTCGTCGGTCACTGGAACACGGGCTGCAGCGTGCCGGCGTCGCGCGTGTACCGCGATGCGGGCATCCCGCAGATTGCGCCGGCGTCCACCGGCCATCAATACACGCAGCAGGGCTACGCGACAGCGTTCCGCATCATGGGTCACGACGACGCAGGCGGCAATTTCACCGGCGCGTACGCGGTGAAGACGCTGAAGGCGAAGCGCATCGCGGTGATCGACGATCGCACGTCGTTCGGCGCGGGGCTGGCCGAGCAGTTCATCAAGGGCGTGCAGGCGAACGACGGCACGATCGTCGATCGTCAGTACGTGAACGACAAGTCGACCGACTTCAGCGGCGTGCTGACCGCGATCAAGGGCAAGCGCGCGGATCTCGTGTTCTTCGGCGGCCTCGACGCACAGGCCGCGCCGATCTCGCGCCGGATGCGCCAGCTCGGCGTGAACGCGCCGCTGCTCGGCGCGGGCGGCTTCGTGAGCCAGACCTTCCTGTCGCTCGCGGGCAAGGACGGCGACGGCGTGACGGCGCTCGAGCCGGGCCTGCCGCTCGACCGGATGCCGGGCGGCAAGGCGTTCGACACGCAATACCAGGCACGCTTCCGTGCGCCGATCGAACTGCATGCGCCGTTCGCGTACGACGCGGCCGCCACGCTGATCGCGGCCGCGCAGAAGGCCGGCACGACACAGCCGGCGAAGCTGGTCGCGGCGGTGCGCGCGATCGAGCGGCCAGGCGTGACGGGGCGCATCGCGTTCGACGCCGAAGGCAACCTGAAGGACCCGGCTTTCACGATCTACCAGGTGCGCGGCGGCAAGTGGACCGTCGTCGATGTGCTCGGCGGCGCGCGCACCGCAGTCAAGTAAGCAACCGGACAACGAAGACGATCCCCATGACCGAAGCGACCCAGACATCCGCCGCCGCACCCGAGGACACGCGCCTCGGGATCCTCGCGCGGCGCCGCATCGAAGCGGAAATCATCAAGCCGATCTACGAAATCATGAAGCGCGAGTTCGGCGCCGAGCGCGCGCAGGGCGTGATCGCGGAAGCCGTGCGCGGCGCGGCCGTCGACGCGGGCCGCACGTTCGCCGCGCAGGAGCCTGGCGGCACGAGCGTGCAGTCGTTCATCGCGCTGCAGGTGCTGTGGGAGAAGGACGATGCGCTCGATGTCGAGGTGCGGCGTGCGGACGACGCGCACTACGACTACGACGTGCATCGCTGCAGCTACGCGGAGATGTATCACGCAATGGGGCTCGGCGAGATCGGGCACCTGCTGAGCTGCGCGCGCGACAGCTATTTCATCCAGGGCTATGCGCCCGACATCGCGCTCACGCGCACGAGCACGATCATGCAGGGCGGCAAGCGCTGCGACTTCCGCTACGCACGGCAAAGCGCGCCGGAGAACGGCGATGCGTGACGACACCGTGAATGCGCCGCGTGTCGACGGCGACCGTCTGTGGACGTCGCTCGAGCGGATGGCGCAGATCGGCGCGACGCCGAAGGGCGGCGTCTGCCGCCTCGCGCTGACCGATCTCGATCGCGAATCGCGCGACCTGTTCGTGCAATGGGCGCGCGACGCCGGCTGCACGGTGCGCGTCGACCGGATGGGCAACGTGTTCGCGCGCCGCGCGGGCCGCAACCCCGATGCCGCGCCGGTGATGACGGGCTCGCACGCCGATTCGCAGCCGACCGGCGGCCGCTACGACGGCATCTACGGCGTGCTCGGCGGGCTGGAAGTCGTGCGCGCGCTGAACGATGCGGGTATCGAGACCGAGCGTCCGGTCGACGTCGTGATCTGGACCAACGAGGAAGGCTCGCGCTTCGCACCGGCGATGGTGTCGGCCGGCGTGTTCTCGGGCGTCTATACGCTCGAATACGGGCTGTCGCGTACCGACGGCGCGGGCAGGACGATCGGCGAGGAACTCGAACGGATCGGCTACGCGGGCGCCGAACCCGTCGGCGGCTATCCGGTGCACGCGGCGTATGAACTGCATATCGAGCAGGGCCCGATTCTCGAACGGGCCGGCAAGACGATCGGCGTCGTGACGGCCGGGCAGGGGCAGCGCTGGTACGAAGTGACGCTGACCGGCGTCGACGCGCATGCGGGCACGACGCCGATGGAGGTCCGTCGCGATGCGCTGGTCGGTGCCGCGCGGATGATCTCGTTCATCGAAGTGCTCGGCCGCCGTTACGCACCGTATGCGCGCGCAACGGTCGGGATGATCGAGGCGCGGCCGAATTCGCGCAACACGGTGCCGGGCGGCTGTTTCTTCACGGTCGAATTCCGTCACCCCGACGATGCGGTACTCGACGAACTGGATGCGGTGCTGCGTGCGGAGCTTGCACGCGTGGCCGACGAAACCGGGCTCGGCGCGCAGATCGAGCAGATCTTCACGTATGCGCCGATCCCGTTCGCGCCGCGCTGCATCGACACGGTGCGTGATGCGGCCGAGGTGCTCGGGCTGTCGCACATGGATATCGTGTCCGGCGCGGGCCATGACGCGTGCTATGTCGCGCGGGTTGCGCCGACCGGGATGATCTTCGTGCCGTGCGTCGACGGGCTGAGCCACAACGAAGCCGAAGCGATTACGCCCGAATGGGCTGCGGCGGGGGCCGACGTACTGTTGCGTGCGGTGCTGCAGAGCGCGCAGGAAGCCTGAGGGTGATGCGCGCGGCCCGGCGGGAAGGGGTTCGCCGGGCTGAACGTGCATCCTTCCGGCGCGGCGCCGCGCGCGGGTGGCGTCAGGCTGACGGCAAACGCCGATCGATGTAACGGCGCATCACATGGAACGCCGTATCGGTGCGGCCCGGCATCGTCATCAACGCGCCATCGGCCGCAAACCCGAGCTGTTCGTAGAACCGGTACGCCGCTTCGCGCGCCGTACACCAGACGAGCGCGGCGCCGCGTTGTTCCGCGTGCCGCACGCAAACCTGCACCAACACACGCCCGAATCCCATGCCGCGCACGGCAGGGTGGACGGCCATCCCGCGCAGCCGCCACGCCGGCCGCGCAGGGTCGTCGTCGCGCGGCTCCTCGCAGAGCGATGCGACTGCCACGATGCTCGACCGGCCGTCGCGCACGCCGACGTGCAGCGTCGTCGGCGCATGGTCTCCCGCCAGTTCGCACGCGGTCAGGTCGCCGTTCAGCAGGATCGTCGCCCTGAGCGGGTGCGTCTGCACGGCGTCGATCGGTGCGATGGTGAACAGCGTGTCGCGTGGCGTCATCGACGTCCCCTGGATGATCCGGCTGCCCGTTACTTGCCGGCCTTGCGCTTTGCCCTATCCGCGAGATACGCGACGATCTGGTCGAGTTCGCGGTCGCTCAACTGGTCGGGCGGAAACGCCGGCATGCTGCGGCCCGGCCAGTCGCGCACCGATGCCGGGTTGCGGATATAGCGGCGCAGCGCGGCCGGCTGGAAGTAGTCGACCGGATTCATCGGCGCGTTCAGGTCGGGGCCGGCGTGGCTGCTGCCCGCGCCGTCGAGCCGGTGGCACGCGAGACATTGCGTGACGAACAGCCGCTGTCCCGCGCGGGCCGGATCGTTGGCGGGCAATGCGGCATCGACGGCGAGCGACGGCCAGCGCGCGAGCGGCGACGATTCGATCGTCACGCGCACGATCTGGTACGGCCACTGCTCGCCGCGCACCGACGACGCATCCGGCCCGAGCCACACGAGGTAGAACGGCCCGGCGCTGACCTGCTTGCCGGGCAGCTTCGGCCACGGATGGGCCGGATCCTCGATCGCGAGCCACGGGACGGCGCGGGACGGTGCCTGGCGGCGCACGAGATCCATCGGCAGTTGCGCGGCGAAGCCGTCGGCCGCGCGGGTTTCGAGCACGCCGTCGGCCGGCAGCGGCGTATCGCCGAGCAGCGCGGCGAACGGCACCGCGCGGAACGTCATCGGCCGGCCATACGCGATGTCGCGCGGCACGTGGATGTCCGTGGCGTCGGGGCGCGCGAGCAGCGTCTGCCGGGTGAGGGTGCGGGCCGTGCCGTCGGTTTCGAGTTCGAGCGTGGACTGGGCCGACGCGCGTTGTCCGATCAGGCAGACCATCAGCAGCACGAGCGAAAACCACTGGCGCTTCAGCATTCGTTCTCCTGGGAAGGGCGTTCCGGCGGCGGCAGGAGGCGGGCGCCGCGGCCGATGGAAGGAATCGGGCGACAGTCTATCCGCTACGCGCGGCGCTGGCGAATTCTGCGACGGAGGGGCGATCGGAGCACGTGCGCGGTAGTATCGTGCTTCGGCACGTGCCCGACGCGGCCATCCGCCCCGGCGCCGGGCCGGCAACGCCACGATACCGTCGGCAACGTTCGACGCTACCGGACACCACGCATGGACACTGCCGCAGACCGGGCGCTCGCCCATATCCGACGATCCTGGCCGCCGCCGGAGCGGCTGGGCCCTGCCTTCCCCGTTACGCTCAATTTTCATCCGGATACGCTGGCCGCCGGCATCGGCACGCTCGAGCGGATTGTCCGCGACGGCATGTACCGGTCGCAGTTCGAAACGGCGACGAGCAATGGCGGCCTGACCGCGTATCCCGGCGGCGATCGCTGGCAATGGGAAAGCAGGATGTTCGGGCGGGCATACGATGATGCCGATCCCGCACTGCGGCCCAAGTACGGTGCGCTGAATCATCGGCTCGATCCGGTTGGCGGATCGAGACGCTTTGGATCCTGTCATTTGCGTCTGCGCAACGACGTGCACCGGCGAACGACCTTCTGCTATCCGGATAGCCATTACCAGCCCGCGCATTTCGCGATCCAGGACTGCACGGCGCTGATCCCGCTCGCGGCTGAAAACCGCGACGGGCTCGATGCGCTGCTCGACAACTACATCGAGGCGCAGGTCCACGGTGCGGTCAGTCTCGGCGACGATGTCGACGCGATCGTGCTCGATCCGAGCTATCGCGATACGCCGGTCGAGGCGGCGGCGGGGCGGTCGGGCTGCCGGGTCGAGTGGCACGGCGGTTTCCGGCTGTCGCTGGATCGGCTTGCCGAGTGCGAGCAGTTCCGCGGGCCGGCGGCGGCCGATGCCATCGCGCAGATTGCCGTCGACCGCGTCGTGACGCCGGCCGTGCTCGGCCGCGCGCGCGACGGCGTGCTCGACTACCAGACGGCCAAGTGGGTGTGGCATTGCGTGGCGCGGTTCGGCCAGGGTAGCGGGATCGCCGGCTGAACGGCTTCAACCGGGCGGGTCATGCGGCGTCAATGACTCGAACAAGGCACTTCGCCGTTCGGCATCGGCGTGTCGCGCTCCGCTTCGAAATCGGCTTCGCGCGTGCCCGACGGCGTCAGCGACACGAAATGCATCGCCGTGCCGCGCGCCGGGAACCCGGCGATACCGGTCGAGCCCCACGGAATCGGCGAACGCTGCATGCCACTTACCGAAATGTCCGAGGCCCCAAGCGCCAGCGTCAGCAGCCGCCCGTCGCGGGTCGGTACGTACGCATGCGTGCCGGAGACCCCGATGCCGGCTTCGCGCACCGACGCCGGCAGGCAATCGAGCGTCGCCGTGCGGCGGCCGTCCGGGGCGATCAGGATCGCGACGCCGCGATCGTCCGCTGTCGTCGTGACGACGATGAAGCGATCGATTTCCGGCACATAGGCCGACGAGTACACGTAGTACCGGATCCTGTCGTTCAGCGTCCCGAGCAGGTCCAGCCTGGCCGTGACGGGATCGAACGTCGCGTACTCGAGCGTCGCGTCGGTGCTGCCTTCGATGAATTTCTGCCAGACGAGCAACGCGGTGCGCGGCGAGCCCGCGATCACGGGCCACCACTCGCGGCGGTGCGGCGCGACCGCCACGTGGTTCAGCACACGTCCGGCCGCGTCGTAGGTTTTCAGGTAGACGCCGTTGCCGGTGCCGAGATTGTCGACGCCGCCGCCGTTGACCCAGTCGGCCGAATAGAACACGACGAAGCGTTCGCCGACCGTTGCGACATGGCCCGAATGGCCGCCCGGCTCGACGTCGTTCGGGTAGGGCTTGACGGGCTTCAGGTCGCGTCGATAGACGCCATAGCGCTGGCTGACTTCCTGCGGTGCGTTCCAGCCGTCCTCGAACGTGACGAAGATGTCGCCGCGCGCGTTCTGCGCGATCGATACCGGTTCCTGTGCCTCGGGGCGGCTGATGAACGTGCGGACATGCAGCAGGCGCGGCTTGCCCGGCAGCCATTCGCCGACGTACACGTCATGCGGCCAGTTGCCGTTGCGCAGCGCGCCGCGCGGCACGATGCCCGAACTGCTGAAGAACACCCAGCGCTTGCCGTTGCCGGCATCGGCCACGCCGATGCCGTGCATGAAGCGGCGCGGGTCGCCGGTTTCCTGCGGCGTCGACGCCGCCGGCACGGCGACCGTATGCACGGCCGGCGCGACCGCGAGCGCGAACAGCGGCACCGCGCCGATGCAGCACGCGCCGCAGAGCGCGGCCGCGACGCGCTTCACGGCCGCCCGCGCCGGGCGCATTCGCCGCGTCATTCGACGGTCACCGATTTCGCGAGGTTGCGCGGCTTGTCGACGTCGGCGCCGCGCGCGCAGCCGACGTGATAGGCGAGCAGCTGCAGCGGGATCACGTTGACGATCGGCGACAGCAGGTCGCCCGACTCGCGTACGCGGATCAGGTGCGTGTCGCGGTCGGCGTCGATTTCGAGCTGGTTGCCGGCCAGCACGTAGAGCCGGCCGCCGCGCGCGCGAACCTCGGCCATGTTGGACTTCAGCTTCTGGAACAGGCGGTCGTCCGGCGCGATCGTGACGACCGGCATCGCGCTCGTGACGAGTGCGAGCGGGCCGTGCTTCAGCTCGCCGGCCGCATAGCCTTCCGCGTGGATGTACGACACTTCCTTGAGCTTCAGCGCGCCTTCCATCGCGATCGGGAAATGGATGCCGCGCCCGAGGAACAGCGCGTTCTCGGTGTGCGCGAACTTCGCGGCCCAGCCCATGATCTGCGTTTCCAGCGCAAGTGCGTGGCTGATGCGGCCGGACAGCGCACGCAACTGCTTCAGGTGCATCGCGACGTGCGCCGCGTCGAGCCGGCCGCGCTGTTGCGCCAGCGTCAGCGTCAGCACGAACAGCGCGACGAGCTGCGTCGTGAACGCCTTGGTCGACGCGACGCCGAGCTCGATACCGGCTCGCGTGAGAAACCGCAGCGGCGCGTTGCGCGCGATCGTGCTGGTCGCGACGTTGCAGATCGCCATCGACAGCGCCTGACCCATCGCGCGCGCCTGTTCGAGCGCGCCGATCGTGTCGGCCGTTTCGCCCGACTGCGAGATGCCGACGACGAGCGTGCGCGGATCGGCCACCGTGTCGCGGTAGCGGAATTCGCTGGCGATCTCGACCTGCGCGGGAATGCCGGCGATGCTCTCCAGCCAGTATTTCGCGGTCAGGCCCGCGTAGTAGCTGGTGCCGCAGCCGAGCAGCAGCACGCTCCTGACTCTCGACAACAGCGCGCGCGCGCCGTCGGTCGCATCGAACAGCGCCGGCGAGATCGTGTCGATGCCGTCGAGCGTGCTGTCGATCGCCTTCGGCTGCTCGAAGATTTCCTTCTGCATGAAGTGCTGGTACGGACCGAGCGCGGCGTCGCCTTCGCGCGCCTTCACTTCACAGAGCGGGCGCCGGGCTTCATGCCCGCCCGAGTCGACCACGGCGATGCGGTCCGGCGTGATCAGCGCGACATCGCCGTCTTCGAGGTAGACGAAACGGTCGGTCAGGTCGCCGAGCGCCGCGCAGTCCGACGCGAGGTAGTTCTGATCGGCGCCGATGCCGATCACGAGCGGCGAGCCGGCGCGCGCGGCGACGAGGCGTTGCGGCTCGCGTGCGCTCAGCACCGCGATCGCATACGCGCCGTGCAGCCGTTTGACGGCGCGCACGACCGCGTCGAACAGGTCGTCGCGATAGACGCTGTGGATCAGGTGCGCGATCACCTCGGTGTCGGTCTGGCCGCGAAACGTGTAGCCGCGTTCACGCAGCTCGACGCGCAGCGCGTCGTGATTCTCGATGATCCCGTTGTGCACGACCGCGATCGTGTCGCCGGACATGATCGGATGCGCGTTCGTTTCCGAAGGTGCGCCATGCGTCGCCCAGCGGGTATGCGCGATGCAGGTCTGCGCTTCCAGGCCGAGCGTCAGCACGCGCGCCTGCAGGTCCGTCACGCGCCGCAACGTGCGTTCGCTGCGCAGACGGCCGTCGCCCTGCACGGCGATGCCGCACGAATCGTAGCCGCGATATTCGAGCCGGCTCAACGCATTGACCAGTTGCGGCACCTGATTGTTCAGGCCGCTTGCTCCGACGATTCCGCACATGATTCACCTCGTCCAGAAGAAGTTGCCGGCCTGCCGGCGATGCATGGCAGCGCGGCGTCAGGAGCGGCGCCGCGCCGCACGGATGGCGTCCCGTGCGCGGCGGCGCGTCTCCGCTGACTTACTCGCGGGGCTGCGGCCCCGCGTGGGCGACCCATTCGATGCCGGAAATGGAGCCGTTCGCGTCGTGCGACGCGACGAGAATGCGTGTCGTGCGTCGCGCGCCACGCCGGCGGGCGCCGGCCAGCGCGGTGGCCGGCACCGAGCGCACCTTCGCGCTGGCCGAGCGCCGCAGCATCTTCGACACGCGCAGCCGGTAGGCGAGCGGATGCACGACGCGCCCCGCGATCAGCCACGTGACGATCGTGCCCGCGATGGTCGCGATCGCGGTCGCGTAGAACACCATCTGTTCGATCGGCATCTCGGCCTGGTTGAACGGCAGCAGGTAGCGGTACGTATAGATGCAGATCGACGCCCACACGGCTCCGACCAGCGCCGGCCGCACGAGGCGGAACCAGACGACCAGCACGGAGCCGGCGATGCGGCCGCGTTCGGCGATCATTTCGCGCGGCGTGCGCAGGGAAAGGTCAATAATCGGCGCGTTCTTCATGTTGAATGCCTCGGTCGGGGCTGACCCATACGGCCCGCTTGCCGCGGCCCCGCAGCACGACGGCCGGCAGGGCGACGACGGTGGTGATCATGCTGATCAGCCAGAAAGCAACGGGATACCAGATGGTGTCCAGGAAATACATCAGGAGTTTTTCGTCATACTGACGATCGATCATGCTGCCGATGATCAGCTGCAGGATGCAGGTGGCGACCAGCAGCATTCCGTGCCAGTGCGGCACGACCGATACGTGCCAGCTCGGCGGCAACGGGTAGACGACGTCGACCAGCGCGAGCAGCAGGATGAACGACATCGAATAGGCCCACGCGATGCCGATCAGGTATTCGACGAACAGCGGCCACATCATCATCTGCGTCGGCCGCGCGAGCGTGCCTGCATATTTCATCAGCACCTGGATGCCGCCTTTCGACCAGCGCAGCCGCTGCCGGTAAAGGCCCTTCAGCGTCTCGGGCATCAGGATCCAGCTCAGCGCATGCGGCTCGTACACGACGCGCCAGTCGCGGCACTGCAGCTTCCAGCTGATGTCGATGTCCTCGGTCAGCATGTCCGAGCTCCAGTAGCCGACGTCGGCGAGTGCGGTCTTGCGGAACATCGTGATGACGCCCGACACCGTGAAGATGCGGCCGTACACCTGCTGCGTGCGCTTGATCAGCCCGACGATCGACGAGAATTCGCCGACCTGCATGCGGCCGAGCAGCGACGTGCGCGTGCGGATGCGCGGGTTGCCGGTCACGGCGCCGACGCCCGGGTCGGTCAGGAAGTGCTCGAGCATCCAGCCGATCGCATCGTGCGCGAGCAGCGCGTCGCCGTCGATGCAGAGCAGGTACTCCGCGTTGGATATCGCGGCCGCGGTGGTGAGCCCGACCGCCTTGCCTTCGTTACGTGCGTGATGGATCACGAGCAGCCGCGGAATCTCGACGGCCAGCTCGTTGAGGATCTCGCCGGTGCGATCCTGGCTGCCGTCATTGACCGCGATGATGTCGTAGTTCGGATACTGCATCCGGGTCAGGTGGCTGATCACGCTGCGCGCGTTCGCGGCTTCGTTGAAGCAGGGCACGATGATCGAGATCTTCGGGATGCCGCTCGACGCGATCGTCCGTGTCGACAGCTCGCGGCCTTCTTCCAGCAGGAAGTAGTGCACGACGCCGCCGATCATCCACAGATACGACATGAAGAACGGGTAGTAGAAGACGAAATCCTGCAGGCGCTGGATGATGCCGTGGGTGGTCATGGCGTCTTTGCTCCGTGCGACTGCTGCATCTGCATCAGCGCGTTGATCGAGGTGGCGTCGAGGCGTGACTTCAGCGACATCACGTCGCGCATCGTGTCGAGCTCCGGCTGGCCGTTCAGGAAGTTGTCCGGGTAGTACCCGAAGTTCACGGCGCCCTCGCTGCGTAGCCGTCGCATCTGGGCGAGCAGCGTGCTGGCCGGCACGTCCTTGTGTGCGTGCCAGTCGTACGACTGCAGTTCGAACACGGTGCGTTGCAGCCCGCGCTGCTTCGCGCGCACGGCCCGCACGAGCTGGTCCAGCCAGCCTTCGGGATCCTTCGCCTGCTCCATGTACGGCATCGCCATCAGCGCGACGTAGTCGTAGGTGGCGAGGAAATCGTCGTAGTTCTGCGCATACCACGCTTCCGACTCGGGCTTGAGCACCGGCAGCGCGAAGATGTTGCGCGCGGTCAGCACGTCGCCGACGTTCTGGTGCGCCAGCACGATCTGCTCGAGCTGCCGGGTCAGGTCGATCAGATAACGCGATTTCTCGCGCGTCCAGCGCTTCATCAGGTCGGGGTTCTCGCGGATCTTGCCGACGTCGGCCGGCAGCCCCCATTGCGAATAGGTGCGCAGCGCGTGCTGGCCCGCATCCTCGTAGTCGTCGAGCACGGCGTCGTCGCTGAACAGGATGCCGCTGAACGACGCGTGCTTGCTGAGATCCTCGTAGATCTGCTGGATCATCAGCCGCGCATCCGGATCGAACGGGCTCAGCCGGAACACGCGCGTGCCGCTCTCGCGGGCCGGCGCGCCGCCGTATGCGCTGACGGCCTCGAGCCCGCGCTGCTTGTCGGCCGGCGGCCGGAACGCGAGCACCGGCATCCACGCGTACACCTGCACGTTGGAGCGCGTATTGAGCTGCCACGCGGCGCGCGAGAACAGGTCGGCGCGCATCGGCAGGTGCCGGTTCGGGAAATACACCGATTCGGCCACGCCGGTGCCCTTCGGGTCCGCAAACGCCTGCAGATACACCGATTTGGGCTGCATCCGGTAGATACGCTCGATCAGCTTGCCGAGATTCGCTTCCTGGCGCGCGGGATCGGGATCGTAGACCTGGTCGAGATCGACCTGCACGGTGCGCTCCGGCACGTCGACGTCGCCGCGGTTGGACGCCGGCTCGCGCATCGAGCGTTCGAACCCGCCGATATCGACGTCGTACATCATCAGGATCCGTCTCAGCCGGTCCAGCGGCACGTCCGGCGTATTCGGGCCGGCATCGAGGCTGAACTGGATGTCCATGCCGAGCGACGTCGATATCTGGCGCACCGGCTGGTTTTCCGCGCCGTAGGGCCACACCATCGAGCGTGCGACGATGCCCGTGTGTTCGTGGATCTGCCGCACGCATGTCTGCAGGTCGTCGTGCACGCGCGCCTGGAATTCGGCATCGGTTTCATAACGTTTCTGGTCCTGCAGGTAGAGGTGCGAGGTGGTCGCCGGCAACTCGTTGCCTTGCGGATTCGCGATCGCGCCATGATGGAGGTTGTGGGTGTGGCAGCCGAGCTCGACGAGGTGCGACTGGCCGAGCTGCTTCACTTCGTCCCACGACATGAAGTAGTCGCGCGGCACCTGGACCTTGTCGCTGATGCGGATCGGCGTATCCGGTGGCGTATCGATCCACGCGGTGACGATGCCCATCACGGCCGGATACTTGAAGCGCTCGAGCAGCGGCAGCACCTTCGTGTAGTGGCTGCGAAAGCCGTCGTCGAACGTGAGCAGCACCGCGCGCGGCGGCAGCGGCCTGCCGCCGTGCCGCGACTCCTCGATCTGCCTGACCGTGACGGTGTGGTAGTTGTTGGTCTGCAGCCACGAGAAGATCGCGGTCAGCGTACCGGTATCGACCGCGAACGGATCGACCATCGCCGTCGGCGACGAAAACGACGCCATCAGGTTGTCGCGCACATCGTGCATGCAGATCACGCGAAATGTCTTGCCGTCGGCCGGATCGGACGGCGGCAGCAGGTCGATCATCTTGGCGTTCGTCACGCCCGGGAACAACGAACAGGCGGCAAACGTGCCGAGGCATCCGCACATGAAGGTCCGTCTGGTTTGCATTGCGCGATCTCCTTGCTAGAACGGCAGGTTGACCGACAGGAAGCCGGTTTCGGAGCGTTCGCGCTGGCCGTCGTACGCGTGGCTGCTGACTTCGACGCCGTAGGTCAGCGTGATGTCGTGCTTGAACGTCCACGCGTGCTCGAGGCGCGCGCTCCACAGTGGACTGGTGCCGAAGCCGCGCTCGTTGTACACGCCGCCGGACACCGACACGCGCTGCTGCAGCGACATGTCGCCTTTCTTCCACAGCGTCAGCTGGTGCATGGCGGTTGCCGCGGCCGCATAGTCGCGACCCGGGTTGAAGTAGGGTGCGTCCTGGCGCGTGTTGCTGTCGGTACCGAGATCCAGCGATACGTTGACGAGCTGGTTCGCGGACGTGTACACGCGCTGCGTGACGTTCGCCGCGATCTCCTGGTGCAGGTTCGAATCGCTGTAGCGGCTCACGCCGTAGCTTAGCTTGACCTGGCGGCGGTCGTTCTGGCGATACACGACCTCGACGTTCGCGGAGCGTCCCCAGATGTGAGCGGCATAGGCCTTCCACGGCAGCGAATTGTCGTTGGTGTCGAGCCCGGCGCTGACCGTCCAGTAGTCGTTCAGCGCATACGCGACCGTCCCGCGGCCGCCGGTTCGGCCGTCCGTGCCGAGCGAGCGCGTGACTTCGCCCTGCACGGTGAGCGGGCCGTGCCGGTAGTCGCCGCCGATGCCCGTCCGCGTGCGGCTGATGTTGCCGCTGTCGGTTTGCGCATAGCCGAAGAACGTATGCGAGAAGACCCGCCAGTTGTCACCGAACGGTTGCGAATACACATAGCTGTCGGACGAGAAGCTGTTGTCCGCCAGCGCGCTGTTGCCGTGCTCGTAGCTCAGGTCGGTCGTGAACACGGGGCTGCGGTACGCGTTGTAGTCGCGCTTGAAGCTGCGCACGGCGCCGCTGTCCGGGAACGTGTTGCCGAGGGTCTGGTCGACGGTCTTCGCGGCCGTGTAGTCGTCTGCCGTGAGCGACGCGCGACCGAGGCCCGCGAGCATCTCGACGCTGTCCGGATGATCGGTCAGCGATGCGCGATACATCGAGATCGCCTGACGCGGATGCGACTGGCCCGAGACCGCGTCCGCGTGCGCGGCGCGGATCTCCGCGTTGAACGGCACCTGTTTCTCGAGCTGTTCGAGCGCGGCGATCCCTTCGTCGACATGACCCGTGAAGATCAGGTATTGCGCGCGCAGCCGGTAGTAGCGCAGGTAGTCGCCTTCTTCCGGGCCGACGCTGGTCACCTGTTTGGCGGGCGGCAGCGACTTGCCCATCTCGTCGAGCGCCTGCTTTGCTTCCGGCGCACGTCCCTGGTCGACGTACGACCAGAACAGCCCTTCGCGCAGTTCGATCGGACGCGTGCGGGCGCCGTACTGGAAGCCGCGGGTCGCGCGGTCGGTCGGCGACGCGGTGGCCTGCTGCAGCGCGCGCCGGTACACGGCGTTGGCCTTGACCGGTTCGCTCAGGTACAGGTACGCATCGCCGACGGCGGCCAGCGCGTCGATCGAGATTTCCGCGTTGGAGGGAATCGTCTCGAACGTCGCGACGGCCGTCTTCATGTCGCCGCGTGCCGCATAGGCGACCGTGCGGTCGCCCGCGAGCGCCGTCCGGACCGGCGTGTATTCCGGCGTGGCCGGCATTCGCCTGTCGAGGTCGTCGGCCGCGCGCAGCGCGTTGTCGAGCCCGTCGAAGCGGTCCGAACTCGTCATCGAACGCGACTTGTCGCGTCCGCCGCGTACTTGCTGGCGAATCGACAGTTCTTCCAGTTGCGCGATGTCGACTGCGGAGAAGGCGTCGGGCCGGGCCTTCGCTTCATCGAGCGCCTTGACCGCGCCGCCGCTCGCCGCGAGGCCGAACACGTCGTTGCGCACCGTCGCGACATCGGCGGTATGAAGATTCGGCGCCTGCGCATTCGGCGTTTCGACGTCGGGTCCTTGCGATCGCTGGATCGTTTCGCCGGGTAGCTGCGCGCCGGGTGTCGCTGAATTCGGTGCCTGGGACGACGGCGGTTGCGAGCCGGGGGGCGGTGTGACGGGCGCAGGCGAGTTCGGCATCGGGGTGCCGGTGGCCTGCGCGGTCGGCGTCGGCGTGGTTGGCTGCGTGGCGGTCGCGGTCTGGGCGAACTGCGGCGGGGCGCCCGACGTGTGCTCGACCGGCGCCGGCGTCTCCGGCTGCGCGGTGCCGGATGCCTGGGCAAGCTGCATCGGGGCATTCGACGTCTGTGCGTGCGATGCGGACGTATTCGGAGGCGCGGTGTCGAAGGCCTGCGCAAGCCGCATCGTCGGGTTCGACGCCTGCGCGACCGGGGCCGGCGTATTCGGCGATGTCGCGCCCGGGCCCGGATCACCCGGCTGCGGCGCGTCCGGGTCCACCACGACCGTGGTCGGCATCGCCGGGTTCGGTGCCGGTGCGATCTGCATCGACGCATCCGACGCCTGTGCGATCGGTGTCGGCGCATGAGGGGGCAGCGTGCCCGAACCCAGGGCGATCTTCATCGGCGTCCCGGCTGCTTGCATGTCGGGCGCAAGCGCGTCGGGGGCCGCCCCGGCGATTTCTCTCGCGCCGCCCGGTTCCGCGTCGCCTTCGGCGGCAAAGCAGGGGCCGGACGCGACGAGCAGGAGCAGCAATGGCGCATGCAGGAGGATCCGCCGGTTCGGCGGAGCGACGGTGGGGCATTGTTGTTTCCGATTGCTGTCCACGGTGTGTCCTCACTCTGAAACGATCACGTCGGTTGCACGCCCGACGACGCGCGTCGCCGGCCGTCGCACCGCCGGGCGGCGAGGCCCGGCGGCATCCGACCGGTTCACAGGCGATTGCGGATCGCTTGTCCAAGCAACGCGCGCGATTCGCTGTTCTTCGGGTCGATCGCGAGCGCACGGCTCGCGTTCTGCTCCACACAGTTCCATTCGTCGATCTGCGCGCACGAGCGCGCCTTTGCCAGCGCACGCGCACCTTCCAGTTCCGCAGGTGTGACGCTTGCCGTCTGCATGCGCGCCGTGTCGGTGCCATACGAGCGCGGCTTCGCCGTGTCGTCCAGGCGCTTTCTCGTGCCCGCCAGCGTTTCGGTTCGCTGCGCGTGATGCGCCGCGCCGTGCCGTGCGATGGCACGACCGGAGGCCGGCGCGGCACCCGTATTGGCGGCGAATGTCATGGGCGTCGCATGGGACGGTTGCCGGTGTTTTGCAACGATGTATGGCGTGGTTCGCGGCGCGGCTTCCGGCTCGACCACGATCGGGGCGGCCCGCACGGTCGACACCGCGCGTGCCGTCGACGCGGAGGGTCCCGGAATCGGCACCGGCGGCGCGGGCGGCATGACCGGTTGTGCAATCGTCGATGCGGGTGCGGTGGCGACCGTCGCGCCGGATGCACCGGTTGCGCGGGACGTCGCCGCCACGATCGCGTTGCGGTATTTCCCGACGGCGGTGGCGATCACGCGGGAGATGTCGTGCGCGATGCTCGCGTGGCCGACCACCGAGTCCCGCTCGGCATACGCGAAGAGGCCGAAGATCGCGGCGAACGCGACGATGCTGAGTGCCGCGTTCTTTCCGGGCCCCCACGAGGGCTTCGGCTGGCGGGCGGGTGAGTCGTCCGGTCGTTCTGCACGAGTCATTCAATGCTCCTCGATTCGATACGCTGCGGTGAATGACGCGATCGGCGTGGATTCAGGCGACGTTCACCATCGCAACTGCGTGGTGAGCGCGCCCGTCTCGACGATCGCGAACTGGGTGGCGCCTTGATAGGTCCCTTCGACCCGATAGCTCGCATCCGGTACGCTGAACAGGCAGCGCGACCCCGATGCGTTGAATTCGACGAGTACGCGGCCATGTCGCCGCAGGCGTACCTGCACGTCGGCCAGCGGTTGCCCGGTACGGGCGGAAGCAAACGACACGCCCAGGTTGTAGGGCCGGCCGTCGGGGGGAAGCGGTGCCGTTCCGTCGATTCGTGCGTCGCCGCAGATATACGAGATCACGTAGCGGCCCGCGCCCGGACCGGACGCGGGGGCCTGAGCCATTGCATTGATGCAGAGCGCGGAGATGAAGACGCTCAGGAAAGGGCGAGCATGCTGTCGAAACGAGGAAGACATTGCAACCTCCCGTCTGGAGTCAATGACATGCATTTATTCCGAGTCAGATTTGCCAGCGTTTTTTTGCGACACGCTATTGATACACGATGACTTTTGAACCAACAACCGCGTGTGGCACGAATGGGACGAGGGTGAATAATCTTATTTAAATAGGATAACGACGGATTCGTATGACTCGTTTAACGCTGAAGAAAGTCGATATTGCCGAATATGATTATTGCTCGTCGGCAGTGATGATCGAGCACGCATTGAATCACGTCGGAGGTATCGACGTTCGTGCCGAATAATAACGACTGATAAAAGGAATTTTTGCGGCTGTGTTCGCGGCGAATCAATGAAGGTCCGGATACAGGCCGCGCATTGTGAAAAGAGGGTGCGACGTCTTTGTAATTTTTGACTGCCGCAGGTAAATGGAAACTTTTGATTTGTTCTGTAACAGGGTATTTCTGTCCGAAAAATCAGGCTGAATATTCGGATGTAATGACGTGACAGTAAAAAATGCGATATTGAAACGCAAACGTTTGCATTTCGTCTGATATCGATTACGGGTCGGGCACAGGGATATTACGGACTGCGGCGGGAGTGCCGATTGCTGTCGAAAGGGCACTCGCGCGGCGAATCCGCACCGCGCGCATGCATAAGTCAGCGGCTGCCGCCGGCGATTCGCCGCGCGGTGCGCATCGCCGGCGCGGCGGCTTGCTCGGCGGCGACCGCACCTTCGACCGCCGCGCGTGGCCGGTTCATGATGTAGGTCCACAGCTGCTCGGCCGCGAGCCCGCGCTGGCGTGCCGATCGATACAGGCGGATTTCGAGTTCGGTGATCCAGTCCCCGGCGCCCGCGCACACGAGCGTGCCGTCCGCGAGCTCCTTCGCGACGCAGCTCTCCGGCAGCCAGCCGATCCCGTGCCCGGCCACGACCATCCCTTTCAGCGCCTCGGACATGTGTGTCTCGAAGCAGCGGTGCAACACGTAAGGCTCGGTCGCATTCAACAGCAGCATCTCGACGATGTTGCCGAGAAACGCGCCCGACGAATACGCGAGCAACGGCAGCGGGGCATCGGGTGTGCCGGGCAGCTGGAACACGGGCTTGCCGCGTGCATCGGGTGTCGATACGGGCAGGATCCGCTCGACGCCGAGGCTGACGAACGGGAAGTGGTTCGGGTCGAGCACGATCGGCAGTTGCGGATGGTGATAGCCGAGCAGCAGGTCGCATTCGCCTTCGACGAGCTGCTGCACGCCTTCCGGCACGTTCACTGCGTTCACGCGTGCCGTGACGTGGCCGACCTCGCCGTTGAGCTGCTTGAGCCACTCGGGAAACAGCGTGAACACGAGCGTATGCGCGACGGCGAAACGCACGACCTGGTCGCTGGCCGCGAACTGGTCATAGCCGTTCACGAGATTGCGCGCCGCATACATGCTGCGCAGGATGTCCGCGGCGAGCCCGCGGAACATCTGGCCGGCCGGCGTCAGCGCGACCGGATTGATGCTCCGGTCGACCAGCTTCGCGTCCATCCACGTTTCGAGTGCGGCGATTCGTCTGCTGAATGCCGACTGCGTGAGGTGCCGGTGACGTGCGGCCCGGGAAAAGCTCTTGGTATCCGCAAGGCTCAGGAAATCTTCCAGCCACTTTGCTTCCATTTCGATCGTCGCTTTTTATAGTCGGGCGCCTGAGGGCGGCGGCACCGTGTGCTGCACCAATTTTCTAGCGTACCGCGCCTCGCGTGGGTCGGCGCGATGTTTTTTTTCGATGGGTGTCAGTCGAAATATGCATGAGCGTTGTCGGCGGGATTACGGCTGCATAGCGTTGAGGTGCCGGACCCGGCTAACCGGACAGTTCACAGCGTCGAACTGCCGGCGCGCCGCAGACGGTACTTCCCCCAGGGCCGGCTGCGCTGGATGCGTGCCGGCCCGCCTCCATCGCGGCGGTCCGGTGCCCGGTCGCGCCGTTTTTTTGTGCAGTGCAGATTGCACAGTCGTGACACGCGGGGGAACTATGTTTGAAAGACGCGGCGCAGCATCGGCCGTGCGCGCTCGCGGCGCATGCGGGCGCACGTCGCGTCGGGCGCTGCACCGTTGTGGTGCGCAATGCCGCGCGGGCGTGCCTGGCGCGGCGCAAAAACGGGGGGATATCGAGGAGATTGCGCAAGGCACGTTCCTTGCGACGCATTGATTACGCCGGTCCGGCATGCGCAATGCCGGGGAAAACGATCGATGGAGAAAAGATCGATGAAGCCATTCGATGAAATGCTGCAATCCGGCGACATGGTAAGGGCGCCTTACGCGCGCCTGAAGCAATGGCTCGACACGCAGAATCCCGCGAGCCTCGCCCAGAAGGCCCACGACGCGGAGGGCGTGTTCCGCAAGACTGGCATCACGTTCGCCGTCTACGGCGACGCGGAGGCCGCCGAGCGGCTGATTCCGTTCGACATCGTCCCGCGGATCATCTCGGGCGCGGAATGGAGCCGGCTGTCGCTCGGCATCGAGCAGCGCGTGATGGCGCTGAACGCCTTCCTCGACGACATCTACCACCGGCAGGAAATCGTGCGCGCGGGCATCGTGCCGAAGCACCTGATCGCGCACAACGAAGCATTCATCCCGGAAATGATCGACTTCCGGCCGCCCGGAAACGTTTACACGCACATCATCGGCGTCGACATCGTGCGCACCGGCGAGAACGAGTTCTACGTGCTGGAGGACAACGCGCGTACGCCGTCCGGCGTGTCGTACATGCTGGAAAACCGCGAGACGATGATGCAGCTCTTCCCGGAGCTGTTCCAGCAGGTGAAGGTGCGCCCGGTCGAAACCTATCCGCAGATGCTGCGCCAGTCGCTCGCGGCCGTGTGCCCGCCGGGCGGCAACGCCGACAACCCGACCATCGCCGTGCTCACGCCCGGCATCCACAATTCCGCGTACTACGAACATTCGTTCCTCGCCGACCAGATGGGCGTGCACCTCGTCGAGGGCAGCGACCTGCAGGTGATCGACGGCCGCGTCGCGATGCGCACGACCGAAGGGTTCCGCCCGATCGACGTGCTGTACCGCCGCGTCGACGACGCGTTCCTCGATCCGCTCACGTTCCGCCCCGATTCGGTGCTCGGCGTCGCGGGGATCATGGACGTGTACCGCGCGGGCAACATCACGATCGCGAATGCGCCGGGCACGGGCATCGCCGACGACAAGGCGATCTACTCGTACATGCCGGAGATCGTCGAGTTCTACACGGGCCGCAAGGCGCTGCTGGAGAACGTGCCGACCTGGCGTTGCGGCGAGGCCGACAGCCTGAAGTACGTGCTCGAGCATCTCGACGAACTGGTCGTGAAGGAAGTGCACGGCTCGGGCGGCTACGGGATGCTGGTCGGGCCCTGCGCGTCGAAGGCCGAGCTCGAGGCGTTTTCCGCGAAGCTGCGCGCGCGCCCCGCGAACTACATCGCGCAACCGACGCTCGCGCTGTCCACGACACCGATCCTGACCGACGCCGGCCTGGCGCCGCGCCACGTCGACCTGCGGCCGTTCGTGCTGGTGTCGGACCGGATCCGCATCACGCCGGGCGGGCTCACGCGCGTCGCGCTGAAAGAGGGATCGCTCGTCGTCAACTCGAGCCAGGGCGGCGGCACCAAGGACACCTGGGTGCTGGCCGACTGAGCCGGACGCGACCGCGCGCGCCGGAGCCGGCGCGCCAACCGAACGAAGACGGAGTGGACACGAGATGCTTCTGGGACGTACTGCAAGCGGTCTCTACTGGATGTACCGCTATATCGAGCGCGCGGAGAACATCGCGCGCATCGTCGATGCCGGGCTGCGGATGGCGCTCACGCGCACGTCCGACGCGCCGGCCGAATGGTCGTCGGTGCTCGTCAGCTCGGGCACCGACGACGGCTACCGGCAGAAATACGATGCGTATGCGGCCGATACCGTGACCGACTACCTGCTGCGCGACCGCGACAACCCGTCGAGCGTGCTGGCGTGCATCGAGGCCGCGCGCTCGAACGCGCGGATGGTGCGCACGGCGCTGACACGCGAGGCGTGGGAGAGCGTAAACGGCGCGTGGCTCTCGCTGCGCCGCGCGCTTGCACAGCCGGTGCCGGAGAGCGAGCTGCCGGCCGTGCTCGACCAGGTGAAGCGCGAAACCGCGCTGATCCTCGGCAGCTTCTACAGCACGATGCTGCGCAACGAGATCTTCGATTTCGCGCAGATCGGCGCATTCATCGAACGCGCGGACAACACCGCGCGGATCATCGACGTGAAATACCACCTGCTGCTGCCGTCGGTGTCGCACGTCGGGACGATCCTCGACAACTACCAGTGGGAGACGATCCTGCGCTGCGTCGCCGCGCACCGGTCGTACCGCTGGGTGTACGACGTGCAGTACAAGCCGATGAACATCGCCGACTACCTGATCCTGAACGGCCGCATGCCGCGTTCGCTGCGCTATTGCTACGGGCGCGTCGTGTCGAGCCTGAACCTGCTCGCGAAGGATTACGGCGTGACACACCCGTGTCACGACACGGCCACGAAGATCCTGCAGATGCTGTCCGATACCTCGGTCGAGCGGATCTTCAAGAGCGGCCTGCACGAATTCCTGACCGACTTCATCGGCCGCAACAACAGTCTCGGGCTCGAAATCGCCCAGGCTTACAACTTCGACTGAGAACTTGCCATGCGACTCGCCATCCGACACATCTCGCGTTATCAGTTCGACGATCAAGCCACCCATGCGCTGCAACGGCTGCGGCTGCGCCCGCAGTCGGGCCCCGGGCAGACGGTGCGCGCGTGGCAGGTCACGATCGACGGCGTCGAGCCGTCGCTGTCGTACGCCGACGGGCTCGGCAACCGGATCGATCTCGTGCGTCACGACCGCGGTGCGAAGGCCGAGATCGTCGTCATCGCGGCCGGTGTCGTCGAGACGCAGGACCGCGCGGGCATCATCGGGAATCCTGAAGGCTATGCGCCGCCGTGGATCTTCGAGCGCGAGACCGCGCTCACGAAGGCGGGCGATACGGTACGCGCGCTCACGGAAGCGCTGCCGATCGAGCCGCTCGGCCTCGACGCATTGCACTGGCTGATGACGGAAGTGCACGGCCGCATCGCGTATGCGCCGAACCTGGCCGCCGACGCGCCGGTCGACGCGGAAACCGCGCTGCAAAGCGGCGAGGGCACGAGCCGCGACCATGCGCATGCGTTCATTGCCGCCGCGCGTGTGCTGAAGATTCCCGCGCGTTACATCTCGGGCTACGTGCTCGCCGACAGCGCGATGCAGCGCATCGCCGATGCGAAGCAGAACACGGGCGACGTCGAGGAGGAGGAAGCGCTCGCGCTGCAGAGCGGCGAGGGCATGCAGCAGGCGCTCGGCGCGTCGCACGCCGCGCAATCGCAAGGGATGCCGCAACCGGCGCTCGGCGCGCAGCCGCAGGCCGCCGCGCTGATGCAGCAGCCGGCTGGCCATGCATGGGCCGAGGCGTATGTGGAAGGGCTCGGCTGGGTCGGGTTCGATCCGTTCATGAACCGCTGCCCGGACGAGCGCTACGTGCGCATCGCGGCCGGCCTCGATTCTCGCGACGCGCAGCCGGTGACGGGGCTCGGCGCGACGGCCGTCGGCGTCGAGATCAGCGTCGTGCAGACGCCCGAGCTCGTCTGACCCGGCGCACGCTTTCGCCGAATCCGCCATGCCGGGCCGCCGCGTCGAGTGCGACGCGGCGTGCGCGGCCGGCCCAACCCGAACCGAGCTCCCATGTCCATCCACGTCGCGCTGCATCACACCACCCGCTATCGCTACGACCGGCTCGTCAATCTCGGCCCGCAGGTCGTGCGGTTGCGGCCCGCGCCGCATTGCCGGACGCCGATCCTCGCGTATTCGATGACGGTCGAGCCCGCGCAGCACTTCATCAACTGGCAGCAGGATCCGTTCTCGAACTATCTCGCGCGGCTCGTGTTTCCGGAGCGCACCGAGCATTTCGAAATCACGATCGATCTCGTCGCCGAGATGTCGGTGTACAACCCGTTCGACTTCTTCCTCGAAGCGAGCGCCGAGCAATACCCGTTCAGCTATGACGACGCGCTGAAGACCGAGCTCGCGCCGTATCTCGCGTGCGATCCGCAGACGAGCGCGTCGACGCTGTTCCGCACGTATCTGGACGGTGTCGACCTCACGCCGGCCGGCACCGTGAACTTCCTCGTCGCGTTGAACCAGCAGCTGCAGCGCGACATCGGCTATCTCGTGCGGATGGAGCCCGGCGTGCAGACGCCCGAGCAGACGCTCGAGCTCGCGTCCGGCTCGTGCCGCGACAGCGCGTGGCTGCTCGTGCAGCTGTGCCGTCATCTCGGCATCGCCGCGCGTTTCGTGTCGGGCTACCTGATCCAGCTCACGCCCGACGTGAAATCGCTCGACGGCCCGAGCGGCACGTCGGTCGATTTCACCGACCTGCACGCATGGTGCGAGGTCTACCTGCCCGGCGCCGGCTGGATCGGTTTCGACCCGACGTCGGGCCTGCTTGCCGGCGAAGGGCATATCCCGCTCGCGTGCACGCCGCAGCCGACGAGCGCCGCGCCGGTCGAAGGGCTGATCGACGAATGCGAGGTGTCGTTCGAGCACGAGATGGGCGTGACGCGCGTGTACGAATCGCCGCGCGTGACGAAGCCGTATACGGAGTCGCAATGGGACGCCGTGCTGGCGCTCGGCGCGCAGGTCGACGGCGCGCTGGCGGCCGGCGACGTGCGGCTCACGCAGGGCGGCGAGCCGACCTTCGTGTCGATCGACGATCGCGACGGCGCCGAGTGGAACACCGATGCGCTCGGCCCGACCAAACGAGGCTACGCGACCGAACTCGTGCAGCGGCTGCGCGCCGAGTACGGCGACGGCGGTTTCCTGCACTTCGGGCAGGGCAAGTGGTACCCGGGCGAGCAACTGCCACGCTGGGCGCTGTCGATTTTCTGGCGCGCGGACGGCCAGCCCGTGTGGCACGATCCGTCGCTGTTCGCCGACGAGCGCGAGCCGTCCGCGTATACGACCGGCGACGCGAAGCGCTTCATCGATGCGCTTGCCGCGCGGCTGAACCTGACCGGCGAATTCATCCGGCCCGGCTACGAGGATGTCTGGTACTACCTGTGGCGCGAGCGCCGGCTGCCCGTCAACGTCGATCCGTTCGACTCGCGACTCGACGACGAGCTCGAGCGCGCGCGGTTGCGCAAGGTGTTCGATCAGCAGCTCGACAGCGTCGTCGGCTACGTGCTGCCGATGAAGCGCGTGGACGATGCACCCGGCCTCGACGGGCCGCGCTGGCAGACGGGCCCGTGGTTCTTCCGCGACGAGCGGATGTACCTCGTGCCGGGCGATTCGCCGATGGGCTATCGGCTGCCGCTCGATTCGCTGCCGTGGGTCGCGAGTGCCGACTATCCGTTTCTGGTCGAACGCGATCCGTTCGCGCCGCGCACCGCGTTGCCGGACGCCGCCGCGATCCGTGCGCACTACGCGGGCCCGGCCGACGCGCCGCGCTACCTGTCCGGCGTGCATCGCGAAGCGTCCGCGCAGACGGTCATGCAGCGGCGCAGCGACGGCACGGCCGCGGGCGGTCGAGCCGCCGCGCACGATCCGCAGCGCCGGCCCGAGCGCTTCGAATCGGCCGCGTGGATCACGCGCACCGCGCTGTGCGTCGAAGTGCGCAACGGCATCCTGTACCTGTTCATGCCGCCGCTCGCCGCGCTCGAGGATTATCTCGACCTGCTCGGCGCGATCGAGCTGACCGCGCACGCGCTCGGCGTGAAGCTCGTGCTCGAAGGCTATCCGCCGCCGCGCGATGCACGGCTGAAGCTGCTGCAGGTGACGCCCGACCCCGGCGTGATCGAGGTGAACATCCATCCGGCCGCGAGCTTCGACGAACTCGTCGACCACACCGAATTCCTGTACGACGCCGCGTGGCAGTCGCGGCTGTGCAGCGAGAAGTTCATGGTCGATGGCCGCCACGTCGGCACCGGCGGCGGCAACCACTTCGTGCTCGGCGGCGCGACGCCGGCCGACAGCCCGTTCCTGCGCCGCCCGGACCTGCTCGCGAGCCTGATCGCGTACTGGCACAACCATCCGTCGCTGTCCTACCTGTTCTCGGGGCTGTTCATCGGACCGACGAGCCAGGCGCCGCGGGTCGACGAGGCGCGCAACGACCAGCTCTACGAACTCGACATTGCATTCGCCGAGATCCAGCGCAACAAGCTGCTGTTCGGGCAGGACATGCCGCCGTGGCTCGTCGACCGCGTGCTGCGCAACCTGCTGATCGACGTGACGGGCAACACGCACCGCAGCGAGTTCTGCATCGACAAGCTGTATTCGCCGGATTCGTCGACGGGCCGGCTCGGCCTGCTCGAACTGCGTGCGTTCGAAATGCCGCCGCATGCGCGGATGAGCATCGTGCAGCAACTGCTGCTGCGCGCACTGGTCGCGCGTTTCTGGGCCGTGCCGTACACGACGCCGCTCACGCGCTGGGGTACCGCGCTGCACGACCGCTTCATGCTGCCCGAGTTTCTTCAGATGGATTTCGACGACGTGCTGGCCGAACTGCGCGATGCCGGGTTCGGGTTCGATCCGGCGTGGTTCGCGCCGCACTTCGAGTTCCGCTTCCCGCTGTTCGGCCAGATCGCGGTGAACGGCATGCAGCTGTCGCTGCGCGGTGCGCTGGAACCGTGGCACGTGATGGGCGAGGAGGGCGCGCCCGGCGGCACGGTGCGCTACGTCGATTCGTCGGTCGAGCGGCTCGAAGTGCGCGTGACGGGGCTGAACGACAACCGGCACGTCGTGACCGTCAACGGCCGCGCGCTGCCGCTGCAGCCGACCGGCACCGTCGGCGAGTACGTCGCGGGGGTGCGCTACAAGGCGTGGTCGCCGCCGTCCGCGCTGCATCCGACCATCGGCGTGCACGCGCCGCTCACGTTCGACATCGTCGATACGTGGCTGCAGCGCTCGCTCGGCGGCTGCCGCTATCACGTCGCGCATCCGGGCGGGCGCAACTACGCGACGTTCCCGGTCAATGCATACGAAGCCGAGAGCCGCCGGCTCGCACGCTTCGTCGAGATGGGGCATACGCCGGGGCGGATGGATGTCGCGGCGGCTGCGCCGAGCCGCGAATTCCCGTTCACGCTCGACTTGCGGCGGCCTTGATCCATCGATGACGGGGCGGACGACGATGCGCGGCTCGCGACCTCCCGGCGGCCTCGCCGGAATGCTAGGATGCGGGCAGATTGCGGCCGCGCACCGCAGCAGCTTGCCGCCGGTGCGGCGGCGCGCGTGCGCGGTTGCACCCTGACGACGGAACGACATCGTGCCGCCCATTGACACCGATCATCTCGCCGCCCCCGACGCGATGCCCACGCTTTTCGATTCCGGCGCGCAGCCGGACGCCGCCGAACTGGCCGCCGCGCTTGCGGCGCCGGCGGCGGCCGGCCGTTACGACGAACTGCGCGGCAGCGCCGCCGGCCTGAACGCGCCTGCGCTCGCGCCCGCATGGCGCAGTTTCTTCACATCGATCGGCAGCGACGGCGTGGCCGACCTCGATCGCCGCGCCGACGCGCTGCACCGGCGCATGCGCGAGAACGGACTGTTCTACCAGCTGCACGAGCAGCGCGCGGGCGACGGCGCGGCCGGCCCGTGGTCGCTCGACCTGCTGCCGCTGATCGTCACGCCCGAGGACTGGGTCGCGATCGAGCGCGGCGTGCTGCAGCGCGTGCGGCTGCTCAACGCGACGCTGGCCGACCTGTACGGGCCGCAGACGATCCTGCAGCGCGGGCTGCTGCCGCCGGCGCTCGTCTCCGGGCATCCCGGCTACCTGCGCGCGATGCGCGGCGCGCGCGTGCCGGGCGACACGTGGCTGCACGTCGTCGCGTTCGATCTCGCGCGCGGCCCGGACGCGCAGTGGCGGATCGTCGCGCAGCACACGCAGGGCGCGGCCGGGCTCGGCTACCTGCTCGAAAACCGGTTGATCGTGTCGCGGCTCTTTCCGCGCGGGTTTCGCGGGCTGCGCGTGCAGCGGCTCGCGTCCGCGTATCGCGCGCTGCTGCAGAGCATGCAGTCGCTCAGCCCGGCCCGCAAGAATTCGCGGATCGTGTTGCTGACACCGGGGCCGCACAGCGCGACCTATTTCGAGCACGCGTATCTCGCGCGCTACCTCGGCCTCACGCTCGTCGAAGGCGGCGACCTGACCGCGCGCGACAACCGCGTCTTCCTGAAGACCCTGCGCGGGCTCGAACCGGTGCACGGCATCCTGCGCCGCGTCGACGACGCGTGGCTCGATCCGCTCGAACTGCGGCCCGATTCGATGCTCGGCGTGCCGGGGCTGCTGCAGGCCGTGCGCGCGGGCAACGTGCTGCTCGCGAACGCGCCCGGCTCGGGCTTCCTCGAATCGCCGGCGATGCTCGGCTTCATGCCGCGCCTCGCGGAAGGGCTGCTCGGCGAAACGCTGACGCTGCCGGCCGTGCATTCGTGGTGGTGCGGTGAGGCGGCTGCCTGCGACGATGCGTTGCCGCAGCTCGCGCGCAGTATCGTCAAGGCATCCTATCCACCCGACGTGCAGGCCGGCGGCGCGTTCGAGCCGGTGATCGGCGCGCGGCTCACGCAGGCACAGCTGGCCGAATGGCGCGCACGTATCCTCGCGCGGCCCGAACACTACACGGTGCAGGCCGACCTGCCGCTGTCGCAGGCGCCGACCTGGCCGCGGCAAGACGCACCCGACGGCAACGGCAGTGCCCGCATCGTGCCGAAGCCGGTGCTGATGCGCGTCTTCGCGCTCGCCGACGGCGCGCAGCGCTGGCGGCTCCTGCCGGGAGGGTTGTCGCGGGTCGGCACGCGCGACACGCTGTTCAACGCGCCGATGCCGCGCGGCGGCAGCACCGTCGATACGTGGGTGATGACCGAGGGCATCGTCGATTCGACGACGCTGCTGCAGACGCACCTCGGCCCCGACGACCTCGTCGAGCGGCCGCGCGCGATCGCGAGCCGTGCGGCCGAGAACCTGTTCTGGCTCGGCCGTTACACCGAGCGCGCAACCAACCTGATGCGGCTGGCGCGCGCCGCGCTCGAACGGCTGCGCGGCGAAGACGACGTCGACAGTCCCGCGCATCTGGAGCTGATCGACACGCTGTGCCGCGACACGGGCCTGATCGCGGCCGACGCGCCGAATGCCGTCGATGCGCCGCGCGCGTTCCAGCACGCGCTCGCGACGTCGCTGACGCGCGGCGCGGATCGCACGTCGGGCATCGCGTCGTGCCTGTTCGGGATGCGCGGTGCGGCTGCCGCGATCCGCGAACGGCTGTCGAGCGATCAATGGCGGCTGATCGACGACGCGACACAACTGTTCGCGGACAGTGCCGGTTTGCCCGAGGCCGAAGAGCAGATCGGCAACGAGGCGCTGCAGTTGCTGGAGCGCCTCGGCCTGCTGCTCGGCGCGATCACCGGCGCGCAGACCGACAACATGACGCGCGACGACGGCTGGCGCTTGCTGTCGATCGGCCGGCAGATCGACCGGCTGGACTTCCTGTGCAGCGTGCTGAAGTTCGCATTCGACGAAGGGGCGGTGCATCGGCAGGATGGTTTCGAACTCGTACTGGAGCTGTTCGACAGCACGATCACGTTCCGTTCGCGGTTCCAGCGTGGCTTTGACGTCGCGCCGCTGCTGTCGCTCGTCGTGCTCGATACCGACAACCCGCGCTCGCTCGGCTGGGTCGTGCAGGCGCTGCGCGGCCGGTTGACGAAGGTCGAGCGCAGCGAAGGCTATGCGCTGTCCGAGCTGGCCGAGACGATTCCGGACGTGCCCGCGTGGTCGCTGCACGAGCTGTGCGAAACCGCGGAAGGCGGCCGGCACGACAAGCTGCTCGCCGCGCTCGACACGACCGTGAAAGCGGTCTGGGAACTGTCGAACCGGATCGGCGAGCGCTACTTCAGCCACGTGCGCGAGGCGGGCAGGACGCTATGGTGACAACGAAAGGCGCGGGAAAGGCGCCGCCTGGCGCCGGCAATGCACGACAAGCAGCGGCTGCACCCGCCGCCGTTGCACCCGGCCGGTTGCTGCGCGTCACGCACGACACCGAATACCGTTACGCTGCGCGTGTCGAATCCGCGCAGCACCAGGCGCGCCTGCAACCGCTCGTGACGCCGCGCCAGCAGGTGCTGTCGTTCTCGCTCGACATCGAGCCCGCACCGGAATCGGTCGGCACGGAGATCGACGCATTCGGCAATGCGCGTGCGTCGTTCGCGCTGAACCAGCCGCACGACGCGCTGCTCGTGCGCAGCCGCAGCACGGTGCGCGTGACGCCGCCCGTGTGGTCGCTCGGCGCGCGCGGCGAGCCGCCGCCCGCGATCGCGAATCCCGACGCAAGACGTGCGACCACGTGGGAGGCCGTGCGCGACCGCTTGCGGTTCCGCGCGGGGCAGCCGTACGACGCGGCGAGTGAATTCGTGTTCGCGTCGCCGCACGTCGCGTGCGATCCCGAGCTCGCCGCGTATGCGGCCGCGAGCTTCACGCCGCAGCGGCCGCTCGTGCAGGCCGCCTGGGACCTGATGCGGCGCGTGCACGCCGATTTCGCGTACACGCCGAACAGCACCGACATCACGACGTCGGCGCTCGACGCGCTGAGGTTGCGCAAGGGCGTCTGCCAGGATTTCGCGCACGTGATGATCGGCGCATTGCGCTCGCTCGGGCTGGCCGCGCGTTACGTGAGCGGCTACCTGCTCACGCAGCCGCCGCCCGGTCAGCCTCGGCTGATCGGCGCCGATGCGTCGCATGCGTGGGTCGAGGTGTACGACCCGGCGTGGCCCGAAGACAACGGCTGGCTGCAGCTCGATCCGACCAACGATCGTGCGCCGGGCGACGATTACGTGATGCTGTCGATCGGCCGCGACTATGCCGACGTGACGCCGTTGCGCGGCGTGATTCGCGGCGGTGGCGCGGATCAGGAGCTGAAGGTCGGGGTGACGGTCGAACCGCTCGACGTCGATTGACGCGGGTCCGCAGCGCGGGCTCGCTGATCGGACCGGTCGTTGGTTGACTGCGGCCGGTGGGTGCATATGCCGATGACGGCGACACGAATTTGACAGTCGCAACCTCGTGGCTCGGTAGAGGCTTAGTACTCGACCGTGAGACATGACCGGAATGTCGGATGACATTCGCGGCAATTTAATCAGACGGGTTCAATTTCTTAGGAAAAGAGAAAACTGCACTTGTGCGCTGGTGCGCGGATTTCCGATGATCCGGGTCTACGTTCATGTACGGTCAGCTTGAATGACTGGCGGCAGAACGGCAGAACAACACCGAACCGCGCGCAGGAGCCAGGGTGACCCAGCTTTATCCCGATCTTCAATCGACGACGGCAGAACCCGTCGCACGATCGGTCGATGCAACCGAATCAGGCCGCACCGCGACGTCACGCAAGCCTCCACCGATCATGGTCGGCCGGGGCGAAGGGGTGGCGATGTTGACAAAGGACACCCGGCTGATTTGCATCAAGCAATTGCCGTTGCCCGGTATCGTCATCTTCGTACACGGTGTGAATTCCGAAGGCGAATGGTTCGCGGCATCCGAGCAGGGACTGTGCGACGGCCTGAATCGGCGGCTCGGGCGCCTGGACGATCAACTGAAGTATCGCGGCATCGATGCCGGGCAGTTGAAGCCTGCGAAGTACACGAAAAGCGTGACGCCGGACGGATTCCTGAATCCGAAGCTGCTTGCGGACAACTACGTCAAGCCGGATCCGTCGTTTTCGCCCGTCATCCATTTCCGATGGGGCTACCGGGCGACAGCCGAAGAGCTGAAAGAGTACGGCGACAAGATTTTCCTGAACGAGAAGGACTATTGGGGCGGCGGTCCGTTCACGAATGGCTGTGCGAGCCTGCCCGATCTTTGGCACGGGGGCCTCGACGATCGCACGGCCGGATGGATGACCGTGCAGGGTATCAATCCGACCAACCGGCCCCTGTATCGCGCGCCGCCCCGCGCGTATGGCGTGCTCGCCGCGTTGCGCCTGGCCCGGCTGATCGAGTCGATTCGTCGAATGCAGGCCGACGTCCCGATTACCGTCGTATGCCATAGCCAGGGCAATATCGTGGGCCTGACGGCCGCGTTCTTCGGCGATGCGCTGCCGGATGCCGAAGATCCCTGGGGACGCGGCGGGCATTGCGTGGCGGACGCCTACGTGCTGGCGAATGCGCCGTATAGTCTGGCGCGCGCAGACGGTCCCAACCCATCCGATACGTTCATGGATACATGGTCGCAACGCGCGACGAAGGACGGCAGCGGCCGTCGCGGGCGGCAGACCTACGCCGCGCGCGCGATAACGTTCGGCACGTTTCTGTCGATCGTCGGCACGCGCAAAGCCCACGGGCTACCCGCCAGCAGGATCGATGAAGAGATGGCCAACGAGCGGGTATCACCGACAAGCAACAGGTCTTACGCGACACAAGAGGATCGTGTGCGGTACGGCCTGAATGAATCGACGTATGGGCGCGTCACGGCCTATTGCTGCCCGCACGATCAGGTGATTTCGGCGGTGACGGTGCAAGGCATCGGCTGGCGCGGCATCGGCAAGCACGAACTCGACGATATCGGTGCGGCTGGCGTTCTGACGCAGCGCGTCTTTGCGTCTGGTTTCCCGGTTGGCGTGCAGAAGCCCTACCGGTATTGGGAAGATGACTGGCGGCGCGTGCAGAAGGGAAAGACGTCGGGATTCTGGTATCCGCCTTCGCCACCCGCCAAATTCAATCTCGTCGGTGCGCTCAAAGGGAACGAGACTGTCTGGGGCGTGGCGGCGACGCTAGCAACTGCGCCGCTCATGTTCGTCGTGACCGGGATCAGTTCGGCGTTGAATATGCTCCGCGTGAATGCCGATCCGCCGAAGGGCTGGACCGTGGTGGCGGACGCCCCGGCACTTGACGAGCCGTTCCAGCCGAAGGCGTTGCGGTTCGGCCAGCGGGTCGAAACGAAGGACGGCGACGCGACAAGCGATTTCAACGAAGGCAATGATCCGCCCGCTGCATGGCGCGACGCGAGCAAGACCGATACCGACAAGCGGGCCGACGATCCGTACGATCAGTACAAGGCAAGGAATCAGGACAGCGTCGCGCAAGGGACGGCGGAGAGTGAAGCCGGACAGCGCTATGAGGACCGCGCGCTGATGCGGATGGGGGCGCGGCGGACACTGAACACGGATTGGCTCGATGGCGAAGGCCGCGTGATCGGCGAGGACGGCAAGAGCGCAATGCCCGATGGCTACAAGGAATGGCGCGACAAGCAAATTGTCGATTGGCTCGATCGTGGCTCGACGAACAGCCCGACGAACCACTCCACGACGATGACCAATCCGGAGCATGCTGAAAAGGCGCTTGCGAACGACGTCGCGGTCGGGCTTTGCTATCTGACGCCGGATCAGCTCTACGACTTGCGGATTGAGGCAGATTGGAGGATGGGGGACGGCGTCCCCGATGACAATCCGAACAAGAAGTACTACGACTATTTTGCACGTGGTGAACTTGACGATCTATCGATACAGGATTGGATACATGAGGAGAACAGCGAAGGCAGGATGCCAACCGCAATCGTGGATGAACGCGAAGGGCAGTTTTATCTGAAGGTCGGTAGGGCGGTATGAAGGCGCTGATCGCTACATGGCCGCGACGTGTCGCTGTTGCGGTCGCAGCATGGACGATCGCGGCCCTGGTCATGGCCTCGCTGATGGCGCACGTAGAACAACCAGATCCAACACAATTGGAAGTAGGAGATTGGATGAAGCGATTTGTCGTTGTGCCCAGCCTGGTGGCGCTCATGGCATTTCTGTTCACGACGGCCATAGTGCGTTCGGCACATTCCGCACCTGTCCCGGAGCCAGCGTCAAATGCAACCCCGACTGCAGAAGCGCCAGCGAAGCCATTTGTTGCACAGGTTGTCGGCCTGATCTGGTTGAATCCGTTGCAACGCATGGACTACCCAACCGAATGGCAATTGTTGTGGACACAGGGGCTTGCCACGCCGAATACGAACGATGACATGGTTCGCACCGATCCGAAGTCATTTGCGAAGCTTCAATCAATTGGCGCGCTGGTATACGGTAATCGTGGAACGGAGACGTTCAAGGGTTTCTATCACAAGTACATGTACAAGTTTCCGCTGCTGCTTCGCTCACGCTATGCGAGCAACGCGAAATATTTCTACACGGTAAAACCTGACAATAAACACGACTGGCGCGAATTGGCTGGCATCCGTGTCGAACTTGCCATTCCGGAGCGACTTGACGCAACCGAGTCGCAAAGCTACTTGCGGGACTCAATTCGAAAGACCTTCTCGATCGGTAATCCAAATTTCCCGACGATGTGGAGCAGCGGCACGCTCCCCGATGTACAAATCACGCAAGGCGGTGCGAACGCCGGCTTCACATCGCTGAACAAGGCGTTGGACTACTTGCAGGCGAACCCCGACAAGAGCGTCTGGGTAATGAACTGGGATGCACCGAGCTTCCCGCCCACGGATGCGCAGATCAACGAAAACCTTGTCGTGCTGTTTCTCACGGGCCCAACCTTCAACACCGAGCGCGAACCGCTCGCCTGGATCGGCCGGGCCGCAACCGGCAACTCGCGTGACTTTCCGCCGAAGGTTGGCACGACGCGCATCGTGCAGGCGTGGAAGGCGACCATCGATCGAGCCGCACGCAATGCCGGTGTCGCGGTACCGGACCTCCATTTCATCGTTCACGACGCAGGTACAGGCAGCAATGCATCGTCGGCACGTCTTGCCGCGCTCGCCCAGACCTTGACGGAAACGATTCCCGAATACGACCACTCGAAGCAGTCGTTCAACACGGCCGCACTCCTCGGTGACATGGGTACAGGGAGCGCATTGACCGATGTTGCGCTCGCGATCGGGCGGATCAACCACTATGGCGGAAATGCGCTGGTCGCCGGTACGACCGATCCAGACCATCCGGTCGCGGTCGTCGTTTTGCCACCGTCGACGCTTACGACGATCGATCCGGACAAGGACTGGTTCCGCGCACGCGGCGGAAACAACGCCTACCTGCCGTGGTGGGGACGCCGGCACGACACCGACTACGGCATGCAGGGCTATTCGTGGTGAGTGTTGGCAGTGCAACGGCCGGCTGGTTTGGCTCTCCACCATGCTCGTCCGAGCGGCGCCGGATACCGGGCCGGTGCTTTAAGTCTTCGTTAATACTGCACGCCTAGCATGGTGATGCCGGTGAACGGTCCGGACCCTGGTCCGGCGCGCCGGCGGCACGCGCGGGTGCGTCGACGTCACGGCGCCGCGCCGTCGCGCGTCACCCTGTCCTTGCAACGGCGGCAGACCATGATCAAGCACTTCGACTACACGCTCGGCAGCGAGACGATTGCACTCTGCGCGA
This sequence comes from Burkholderia arboris, assembly GCF_902499125.1. GTDB lineage: Bacteria > Pseudomonadota > Gammaproteobacteria > Burkholderiales > Burkholderiaceae > Burkholderia > Burkholderia arboris. The sequence continues at coordinate 196,335 of NZ_CABVPX010000004.1, read as the reverse complement.
GTTTCGGCGCGGGGCCGGCGCTGCGCCGCGTGCTCGTGAGCCGCGCGGATTCGATGGAAACGCTGGTCGTGCTCGACGCGCGCGGCCTGTCGGGCTTGCTGAAGGTGGCGACCGAAGAACCGGAGGGGCTGCTCGACGACGCGATCCGCAAGGTCGGAGACGAACAACTCGTCGAGCGGGCAATCAGCGGCAGGACGATCGTCGAAACCGCGCTCTGACCGGGCGGCGCGTGGGCGTGCCGGCAGGCACGGCAGCACGCGCCGCGCCGCGTTGTGTTGCGCTTGTGCGGACTACGCGGCGAACCTGTCCGTCGCCGCGATCAACGCTTCCAGGATCCCCGGTTCGTTGTATGCGTGCCCGGCGCCGGGCACGATCTCGAACGTCGCCTCCGGCCACGCCTTCGACAGTTCCCACGCGGTGCGTGCGGGCGTCGCGACGTCATAGCGGCCTTGCACGATCACGCCCGGAATGCCGGCGAGGCGATGGGCGTCGCGCAGCAACTGACCTTCCTCGACGAAGCCCTTGTTCACGAAGTAGTGGTTTTCGATCCGCGCGAACGCGAGCGCGTAGTGGCCGTCCGCGAAATGCGCGGCGAGCCTGGGATCGGGCAGCAGCGTGATCGTGCGGCCTTCCCAGATGCTCCATGCGCGCGCGGCTTCGAGCTTGGCGACTTCGTCGTCGCCGGTCAGGCGGCGATGATAGGCGGCCATCAGGTCGCTGCGCTCGGCTTCCGGAATCGGCGCAAGGAAGTCTTCCCACAGATCGGGGAACAGCCACGATGCGCCTTCCTGGTAGTACCACAGCAGTTCTGCGCGGCGCATCGTGAAGATGCCGCGCACGATCAATGCGCTCACGCGTTCGGGGTGCGTTTCCGCGTACGCGATCGACAGTGCGCTGCCCCACGATCCGCCGAACACGAGCCATTGCTCGGCGCCGACCATCTCGCGCAGGCGTTCGATATCGGCGACCAGATGCCACGTCGTGTTGTTCTCGAGGCTCGCATGCGGCGTCGAGCGCCCGCAGCCGCGCTGATCGAACAGCAGGATGTCGTAGCGCTCGGGATCGAACAGGCGGCGATGGTCGGGGCTGCAGCCGGCGCCGGGGCCGCCGTGCAGGAACACGGCGGGTTTGCCGGCCGGGTTGCCGCAGCGCTCCCAGTAGATGCGATGGCCGTCGCCGGTATCGAGGTGGCCGTGGGCGTAAGGTTCGATCGGTGGGTACACAGGCAGGCTCCGGGTGAGGGTCGACAGGGGGCGGGCGAGGCGCGGGCCGGTGCGCGGGCGGGTACGGTACGTCGGGTGTTGCTGCGCCGCAAAAATCGTTGCGTGGGCATCGGTCCGGCCGCCGCCGGGCAAGGCTAGTCATTATGCCCATTCGCCGCGCCGGACGTCGGGGCGTTGCGGCGCAGCGGTGCCGCCGGTATTTGCCCCGGGGATTTTTGAAGCAATTTCATTCCGATATTTTTCATACAAAATCCCGGCGGCATATCGGCGTGCCAGTCGGCGCGCCGGCCATCTCCTGCTCCTTTACCGTGCCAACGGGAACCAGCCGATGAACCATCGCGTCACGCAGTTGACCGGATTGCGCGCCGTCGCGGTCGCGATGGTGGTGGTCGGACACGCCGAGCATGTACTGCCGGGCGGCTATACGGGCTGGTACGCGCCGTTGCGGCTGATCGCCGACGGCCGGCTCGGTGTGCTGATCTTCTTCGTCCTGAGCGGCTTCCTGATTACCAACGTGCTGCGCGCCGAGTTCGCGCGCACCGGCGGCATCGCGCTGACGTCGTTCTATGTGCGCCGCGCGTTGCGGATCTGGCCGGCTTGCTATGTCTATCTCGCGGCCGTCGCGATCGTGGCGTTTGCCGGCTGGTTCGACGTCGATCGCCGGCAGTGGCTGTATGCGGCGCTGCACCTGTGGAATTACTCGGCGTGGTTCGGGCTGACCGGCGACAACGCGCTGCATCCGGACGGTGCGTGGTATCTCGGCCATTTCTGGTCGCTTGCGCTCGAGGAACAGTTCTACTGGTTCTGGCCGCTGCTGTTTGGGTTCGGCACGCGCCGCCCTGGCACGCGCTGGCTGGCCGCGCTGATCCTGATCGTGCCGCTGGTGCGCGCCGTCACGTACTTCGTTGCGCCTGCGCTGCGGGGGCAACTCGGGATGATGCTCCACACCGGTGTCGATCCGATCCTGATCGGCTGCTATGCATCGCTCAACCGCGAACGGCTCGAAGCGTGGATCGGCTCGTGGCGCGGCGAGGCGCGCATCGTGACGGCGCTCGTTTTCATCGTGCTGCTCGGGATGCCGCTCGCCGAGCATCGGCTCGGCGGGTTCTGGAATGCGACGTATGGTGTGACGCTCGAAGCCGCGCTGATCGCGATCGTGATCGTCGTGCTGAATTTCCGCAACGAGTTCTGGTGCGCTCGCTGGCTGCGCGCGCGGCCGGTGGTGTTCGTCGGCACGATCTCGTTCAGCCTCTATCTGTGGCAGCAGCCGTTCGCGAACCCGGATCTGGCGGTTCCGCACGCGTTTCCGCTTGGCATCGTGTGGGCGCTGCTGGCCGCGACGGCCAGTTACTTCCTCGTCGAGAAACCGTTCCTGCGGTTGAAGGATCGCTATACCGCGCGCGAGGTGCGACGCGTGCGGGATGACGCGTTGCGGATGCCGGCGTCGGGCGATGCAATCGGGCCGAAGGTGGTGGAGTAGGCGGGCGGGGCGGCGTCTTACTTGAAGCGCTTCTTTGAGGCGGGTGAATACCAGAAGTCGCGGAACATATCGATTCCGTACGACTTGCCGTCGTATTTGATGATCGTGCGCACGGTACGTTTTCCCGTGGTTGAGTCGTCGCTGTCAGCGATGTGCGCCGTAATCGACAAATCCGCAAAACCGTTGTGAGCCGTTTTCTCGACAGCAATCGTCATGCGTGCAGATTCGCTGCGCAGGTCGCTGGTATCGGGGCCACATGCGGTGCCTGTGGTGGCTACCCAGCCATGGAGATTGGTCCCGAACACCGGACGGATGCGGGCACTATCGCGAATCCACAGCGTCAACTCGTTCTCCATGTAGGCGTCAGGGCAGTTCGGCCCGTGCGCGCCGCTGGTGAACACGACGCCGAACGCCCGTACTTCGGGCGACAAGCGATACGGCGCCGTGTCGATGCGATAGCTGTTCTCATTGATTGCCGTCGCCGCGTCTTCAACGACCACCGACCGGGCGGCCGCCACGACCTTGCCGCCTTCGACTAACGCGATGATCTGCAGCTTGCTGCTTTCGTCCGGGTTCTTGCTCTTTGGCAGCGAATCGAACGCAACGGCCGCGATCGTCGTTTCCGGCGCGTTCGGCATGACCTTGCACGCCGACGCGACGACGAGCCGGTCCGCGTCGCGCGTGGCGATGCGGGCGCTGGCGATGCCGGCCCAACGGGCGATGGTCGTGACGGTGTCGTCGCCGCACGGCTGGCTGTCGGTGGCGTGAACGACGGGGGCGGCGGCGAGCGCCAGTAATGGGGCGAAGCGCAGGATTCTCATTGTCGCGATTGGAAATGTTTCTTCATGGATGTTCGTGGGTGTTGCCTACCGACCCTGAATGGCCCTTTAGATTTATCCAAAGCGGCCAATCGTTGTGACCTGCAGCGGGATTTTGTAGCCACGCTCGATGAGTATCTTGGCCTCGGCGCGACTGCGGAATCATTCCCGATTTAATCGCTTCTCCCACAGCGTGCCGTTGGAACCTTCAACGGAGTCGTTCTGCCAAGGGCGGCAAGAACGGACACAGCGTGTACGATCTGGTCTTCAAGAAAACCATCCAAGGAGAGAGGAATGAATCCGGAACAGGCCCGAGCCGAAGAAACCCAGGCGATGGAGCGCATGGTGGCCGCCACGCTGCGCGTGCAGAGTACGTTCGCCTCGATGCAAAAGCAATTTCCGCCGCAAGGCAGCGGCGAGCCTTCGCCGTTCGCGCTGCAAACCTTCGATGCCGCCCTGCAGGAACTTGAAGACGCACAGGCCGCGTTCGATGCGCTGCTGAACGATCTGATCGACGGTAACCGCTAAAGGCTACGCCCTTACCTTATCTGCACCGATTGTCGACGATCTAAAAAGCAGTGTCGAACGGCCGTTTGTGGCCGGCAGCCGCCGCTTGCCTCCCAGCACCTGGCCGGATGGCAAACTTCGGACGATCCCGTCCAGCCCACTGGTAAACTCGGGCAGCCAAAGCAACTTTTCCCGGTCACATGAGCACGCAACCCGCAGCAGCACGTGCACCCGTCACCCCAATGATGCAGCAGTACCTGCGCCTTATCTGACAAAGGTTAGCGTAGAAAGTTACGCTGAGACCTACGCTCGCCGCTGTCGAGATCGGCCGTCACTTCATCTCGCGTTGCCCTTCAGCATCCCAATACGTCCAGTTCTCGGCTTCGGTTCCGTGATCGTAGTCCCCAAGGGCGGCTAGTTGTCCGTTTGGATGGAAATCCTTCCAGACTCCGTGCTCAACGCCGTGTTCGTAGGTTCCTTCAGACGCGAGAGTGCCGTCCTCTCTGTATTCAACGAAGAGGCCGTGCCGAATCCATCGCCGCCCATCAGCAGCCATGTATCTGCTGTAGCGGTATCTCAGCGCACCGCTTGGATACAAAACTTCCGCGATATTCAATTCCGCCATTGCGCCCCCCTTACCTACATCTGACGAGCGAGCTCATCATTGCTTTTCGCGATCCAGAGAAAGATCCATCCGAGCCCCCCGAAGATAACTTGAAATAGGATCACACCTGTAACTAGAACCGGCCACGGATCTCGACGGTGGATCATTGATACGGCAGCTAGTACAAGCGGAAAGCAGATCAGGCCCCATCCTAACAGACGTGCATTTCGTGCTCGTTCACGCACTCGTTGAGCCGTGAGCCCGCTTGCCAGGGCAAACTGAGCGCGGTTCAGACCTTGCGCCCGCGACTTGCGCCAACTATTCCATCGAACTATCGCCGAAATCAGGATTGCGGCGACGAAACCGAGTTGTCCGATAGAGGGTCCATTAGCGTTCATGATGGGAAAGTAGGCAGCCGTGCAAGCCGCCGCGTTGACTCGATGATGCAATTCTTGCCGATCCGGTACCGATTGTCGAATTGCCTTAGTTGGCCAAATGACTAGATTCGCGCGGCGCAGTCAGTGCCACTGGTAAACTCGGGCAGCCAAAGCAACTTTCCCCGGTCACATGAGCACGCAACCCGCAGCAGCACGTGCACCCGTCACTCCAATGATGCAGCAGTACCTGCGCCTTATCTGACAAGGTCCGACGCACAAAGCTACGCTGAAACCTACGCCCGCACTTTTATGGATGGGCCGCTACCGACCCGTTACGGTCCTTCGGCGCCATCAAGCTTTGGGTATCCTTGATCCGCAAAGCGGACGATCACGATTGGTGGGGCCGGGAATGCCCGGTAAGAAGGGTTTCCTCTCGCCCGAGCGAGTCATCGCCCCAACACCGCACCCGTGTTCGGCAACATGCACCCGACGAAGCGATTCATGGCGAGTGCATCCTAACTCCACGGAATATGCGCGATACCTTCCGATTTATCTTCGTCGTGGTCATTTTCTTTGGTTCCGGGCTCCAGGCTGTGCGGTGGCTGTCCGGCTGGAAGGATCTTGAGCCGTACAAGACGAGGCGGGATGCCCCGAACGAAAGGCAAATCTCCAATGGATCCTATCGCTGGGTTTCATGCCGAATAAAATGGACCAGCTTCGCTGTGGCCGTTGAACTCTATCCTCAACACTTATGGCTACGACCCAGCTTTCCATTGAACTTGCGACTTCCCGCGATCTCCATACCCTGGGATGCCATCAGCGCATCACAAAGACAGATGTTCTTTTTACGCACGGTCACGTTACGTATCCACGGTTGCGCTACTGGGTTGCGCTTTTACGGCGCGGTAGGCCAGCGAATTCTGGCTGAAGTTGAAGCACAAAGGGCAAGGAGTATCGCGCCTAAACCTGATAATCGCGTCGAGGGTCGCACAGGCTTTTGAGTTTGCTGGCATCCTGTCGAATGATCGCTTTTAGTAGGAGCCGGGTGCTGCCACGGGTAAGTCCAGCGGCTGCTCCTGGCCGGCAGGCGACGGCGAGATCGATGCAGCCGACCAGGTGGGATCGCGACTAGTCCTGGCGATTAGTCAGCTCGGTGCCACCGACCTGACTTGTCACACACGCTGACTCTTTCATCATTCAGCCGGACTTGCTCCTCATTTACCTTCAGCGAGGTCGAAAGATCAATGTCGAAGGCGACATTGAGTGCCTGCCTGACATGGATAGCCTCAACGGGAAGCTCCCAGGTCAGGAATAGCTGAGTGCAATCCTGGTCGGGTGGGAAGTCGTCCACGTCAAAACCGCTGCTGCCGCGCCGAATGACGCCATGAGACTGGCAGGTATCGAATATCAGAACCGAACCGCGGGTCAGGGGGATTCGAAGACCCAACGACGGAAAGTGTACGTCCTGACCCTTATCCTCGCTCAGGAAGAGATTGCAGAAGGCTGCGCCGCCATACTGCTCTCCGTCGTGGTGATACCTCGCGCCGCGGCAAGCCATGAGCGCGACGTCACTGGAGGCAAGTACTCCGGGCAGTCCAAGCTTGCTCGCCCAATCAGCCACTGCCTGCACGCAGTGCGAGTAGTCCGGCCAGCGCGCTCGTGCTCGTGCCAGAGGTAACGCCTCAACATCCCCAGGTTCCAGGGTCATGCGGGACGAAATCTCCCTGGCCCAATCCGCGAGCAGACGCGCCGGCGGCTCTGGCACGGCGACCGTGCCGGACAGCACGATGTCACTTACGCGCCGACTGCGGATGGCGTCGCCGCTCCAGAAATAGGAGGTGAGGACGTTTTGGGGCTGGGGTTGCAGGGAAGGGTCGCTCATTTGTTGCAGTGTAAAGCGGCTACCTTGGTCGCCGTGCCATCTCGCGCCAGCGAATGGCGCTTCCCGACCCAAAGCAGACGTCGTGCATTGCGCATGTTCAACTACACCCCGCCAAACGGGCCAGTGGCGGCGCCCGCGGGGTTAGGAGGTGCATGCTCGACCTGAGCACTCACCTAAAGACGTCCGCCAAGCGGATCCAGTCTGGACGCGGCGCCATAAACGGTTCGTGGTTTAGAGGAAGGACGGGGACCTCGTTGTTCCCAAACCGGTGCCGCGAGTTGAGCACCTGTCGATACACGTTGTAGACGCCCAAACCACCGTTCACCGGCAAGACGATGTTGAAGTACATGACGATGGCTACGACGCGCTTCGTTCCGCGCAGGAAGTCGAGCGCAGCTTGCTCCAGTATCGCAATTAGCGGCTTGATGTCGCCGTCGGGCGCCCAGGATTGCGGAAACTTGAGGAAGAATGCTCCCATTTGATCATTTGGCAGCTGTGTGCGCCCAGCTTTGAGGGTGTTCAGGATCGCGCTCGCACTGGGGGTGAGGTTGCTCTCAACTTTGCACTTGACGTCCGCACATACCTTGCCCGCTGGCGTCACGATCTCCAGGTCGTAGCTGCTGCCGCGGGGGCCGCCAGGTGTCACGAAATTGAACTGCGAACCTGCCAAAGCCAGCATCTTGCCCACCTCAAGCTCGGCAAAGCGGTCTTCGATGTGGCCCGACTTCATCGCGCGGAGAACGTCGATCAAGCCCGGAACCTTCTGAAGGTTGATGATGGTCTCGGCGAGATCAACCACGCGCGCGCGATGCAACGCCTCGTCTCCAGCTGCCGCCTCGAGATTGCGAAAGAAGGGGGATTGATCATCACTGGCTAGTACGTGACGGTCCACCCAGCCGTTGCCAAAGGTCGAGTTCAGGACTCTCACCGCCAAGGTATAGACGTGGTTCGCCGACGACTCGTTGGGCAGCGCTTCACGCACCTCTCGTGCGTACTGGCGGAACTGTTCGATCATTGAAGGCAGCGGCGGCGATGTCATGTCATTCTTCTGGAAGGAAGATGAGCGGATTCTCCTCGACGCTCATCTGGAGGTACATCCGGCAGCATAACTCGCAATGACAGTTATGCCCCTGATGTCTGCTTTTGGCCGAATGGCGACAGCGTGTCTCATCTCCCGCCGAAATTTGCGAAGAACAAGAAAAAAGGCCCTTGCGGGCCTTTCATAGACGAAGGTACGAGCAACGCTTACCGCGTCAACGCCGTAAACCCTTCCAGCAACCGCTCAACATCAGCCGCTTGAATCGCGCCCATCGTCGAAATCCGGAACAGCTCCTTCGACAACCCACCTTGCCCCGCGTAGATCACGAAGCCACGCGCCTTCAGCCCGTCGTGAAGCGTCTCGTACGTGACGCCTTGCGGCAGCCGATACGCGCGCAGCACGACCGACGAAGCACCTTCCGGCAGCACCAGCGGCATTCCGCGCGCCGCCAGCCCGGCCTGCGCCTGATCGGCGAGCGCCTTGTAATGCGCGTGCCGCGCACGCCAGCCGCCAGCCTCGTCAAACTCGCGCAGCGCCTCGACAAGCGCGTAATACGCATGCACGGAAGGCGTGAACGGCGTATTCCGCTGATCCTGCAGCTTCGCGAGGCGACCGAGATCGAGGTAGTAAGTCCGGCTCGCAGCCTTCGCAAGCGCGCTGCGACGCACGATCACGAACGCCGCGCCCGGCACGCCATGCAGGCACTTGTTCGCCGTCGCAGCAACAGCATCGATATCGCCGCCTGCAAAATCGATCGCTTCCGCGCCAAAGCTGCTGACGCCGTCGACGAGCATCTTCACGCCACGCGCGCGGCAGACTTCCGCAATCGCGCCGAGATCGTTCAGCCGGCCCGTGGTCGTTTCATGATGAATCACGGCGACGTGCGTATAACCGCCCGCATCGAGTCGCGCGCCGATCTGCGCGAGATCGGGCGCCTGCATCCACTCATGCTTCAGTACGTCGTGCGCGATCCCGTACTGCGTCGCGATCTGCGTGATCCGCTCGCCGTACACGCCGTTCTCGATCACGAGCAGCTTGCCGTCCTGCGGCACGAGTGCCGCGATCATGCTCTCGACGGCGGCCGTGCCCGAACCCGTCATCAGCACGGCCGACCATTCGGCCGGATCGAGCTCGTATGCGGCGACGAGGCGCGCACGCGCCTCATCCTGCAGATCGAAGAATTCGCTTTCGCGATGGCACAGATCGGGTTGCAGCAGGCTGCGGCGCACGCGTTCCGTGAGCGTGACCGGGCCGGGGTTCAGCAGCAGCATCAAAGGGCTCCTTCAACGTGGGCTTCGGTCTGCGCGGCGCCGATGTGCCGCATCAGACGGGTCTTGACCTCGACCGGCGTGACGGTCGGGCGGGGCAGGCCGTCGGGCACGCCCGTGCGGATCGCAACGCGCACGAACCGTGCGCCATCGCTCGACTCAGCCAGCGTCGTATCGAGCACGTCGAGCGTGTCGCTTTCGACCGCCGACGCATAGCCGCACGCGGCAGCGACGCCCGCGAACGACACATGCTGCGACACCGTCGCCTGGCCACCCGTCGATTCGTGCGCGCCGTTGTCGAGAAGCACGTGCGTGAGGTTGGCCGGGCCGTAGGTGCCGAGCGTCGCGAACACGCCCATCCGCATCAGCGCGGCGCCGTCGCCGTCGACGGCCACCACGTGCAGGTCGGGGCGCGCGAGCGCGAGCCCCAGCGCGAGCGGCGTCACGCAGCCCATCGAGCCGACCATGTACAGCTGGTTCGGGCGATCGTCGAGCGCATAGAGTTCGCGGCCGCAGAAACCGGTCGATGCGAGCACGACGGTCGAATCGACCGGCGTGTGTGCGATCACGCGCTTCAATGCGTCGTGACGGGTCGGCCACGCATCGGCCGACGCTGCGCGCGACGACGATTGCGCGGCGACGTGTGCACGCGGCTGCACGGCCGGGTTCGCCTTCAGTTCATACGGCGCGACGCTGCCTTTCTGCATCACGAGCGCGTACGGGCGGCCCGTCGCGTCCATGTGCGCGATCGCGCGGTCGAGTGCCGGGCCGACCTGTTCGGGGTCGGTCGGGAACGTCTCCCACGGGATCTCCATCGTGTCGAGCATCGCGGGCGTGATCGGGCCCATCAGCGCATGCTGCGGCTCGTCGGCCACGCCCGGCTGGCCGCGCCACGTGACGATCAGCAGCTGCGGCAGGCGAAACGTCCAGGTCAGCGACGTGAGTGGGCTCACCGCGTTGCCGAGCCCGGAGTTCTGCATCATCGCGATCCCGCGCTTGCCGCCGAGCGTCGCGCCCGCGATCAGCGCGACCGCGTCGCCTTCGTTCGCGGCCGACACGTAGTTCAGCGTCGGGTCCTGCAGCACGTAATTGATGAACGGCGTCAGGTACGAGCAGGGCACGCCCGCGTACCAGTCGAAGCCGCGTTCGCGCGCGGCCTCGACGAACTGGGCCGCTTCGATCATTGCGCGCCCCCGTTGCCGGCGCCCGGTTCGGACAGCGGCGTCTGGCCGTGCGCGAAGTCGCCCGCGCGGCGGAAGTCTTCGAGATCGTTGACGCCGCGCCAGTGGCCGTGCACGTATTGCACTTCGATCTTCTCGCCGGCGGCGATCAGTTCGTTGAGCAGCGACGGGATGTCGAGCGTGTCGAAGTCGGGGCGTGCCTGCAGCGTCGCGAGCATCGCCTTCAGGCGGTCGACACCGGCGCCGCGCACGTTCAGCAGGCCGATCCAGCGGCCGTGCGGCGTGCCCGCGGCGACGTCGCTCGACACGCGTTGCAGGTAGGTCTTCTGGCCGAACAGGCCGCGATCGTCGGCAGCCGAGCACAGTGCGAAGTCGCGCACGCTCTGGTTCGACGGCTCCGTCAGCGACGAATCGACGACGACGCTGAATTCGGCCTCGCTCTCCGCGAGGTCGCGCAGGATGTAGCTGCGGAACAGCAGGTCGCCGTACGAGATCACGGTGTCGCCCGTCAGGCGCTCGGCCGCGCATGCGAGCGACGCGAGTTCGCCCGTCTGCGCATGGCGCTCGTTGACGACGAGCTTGATGCCCGACGTGTCGATCGCGTCGGCGCGGTAGCCGCCGACCACGGTGATGTCGTTCACGCCTTGCTTCTTGAAGCCGTCGACGAGCCAGCGCAGCAGCGGCTTGCCGGCGACCGGCAGCATGACCTTCGGCTTGTCTTCGGTGACGGCTTCGAGGCCCTTGCCGCGGCTGGCGGCGAGCACGACCGCCGCGTTCGACGCGCGCGACGACGACGACAGGTAGATGCGCTCGGCCGCCGAGTACTCGTCGGCGTCCTGCAGGCGGAAGATTTCGTTGACCGATGCGACGCGGTCTTCGACGTTGATCAGCGTTTCGTTCTCGTGGATCTCGCGCGCGACGGCCTGCATCGCCGACGCGGACGCGCGGATCAGGTGGTTCGCCCAGATCACGGTGCTGATGCCGGCCTGGCGGAACACGTCGGTCGGCGTGCTGTAGTACTTGGTCGGCACGATCACGAGCGGCGCCTTGCCGCTCCATTCGCGCGCGAACTGCAGGATTTCGTCCGGACGCGACAGCTTGCTGTGGATCAGGATCGCGTCGGCGCCGGCTTCCGCATACGCGTTTGCGCGGCGCAGCGCCTCGTCCATCCCCCAGCCCGCGATCAGCGCCTCGACGCGCGCGACGATCGAGAAGTCGGGATCGGTCTGCGAGTCCTTGCCGGCCTTGATCTTGCCGCAGAATTCGTCGATTTCGGCGAGCGGCTGGCGTTCGCCGTCGATGAAGCTGTTGGTCTTCGGAAACTGCTTGTCTTCGATACAGACGCCCGCGATGCCGCGCTGTTCGAGCTTCTTCACGAGGCGGCGCACGTTGTTGAAGTTGCCGTAGCCGGTGTCGCCGTCGAGCAGGATCGGCAGGTCGCTTGCGTCGGCCATGAATTCGAGCACGTCGACGACCTGCGTCCAGCTCGCTTCGTTGTTGTCGCGTACGCCGAACTGCGCGGAGATCGCGAGGCCCGATGCCCAGATGCCCTTGAAGCCGGCTTCGCGGACGATTCGCGCGGACAGGCCGTTGTGCGCTTCCATCAGGAATTCGAGGTCGCTGCTGACGAGCATGCGGCGCAGGCGTGCGCTGCGCGATTCGGTGAAGTTGGGTTCGCGTGCGTTCATCGTGCGGCTCCTGCGGTGGTGCGTTGAATCAGGGGGAGGATTTCTTGCGTGGCGCGGGCGACGTCGTTCGGGAAGTCGATCTCGATCCACGGCGAACCGGTGACGTCGGCGACGTCGAACGAGTGACCGCCTTCGAGCAGCAGGTCGCGCACGGCTTCTTCGTGCGGCATGTTTGCGCGGCCGCTGTCGACGTAGCCCGCGACGATCGTCGCGAGGCGCCGCGCGGTACCTTCGGTGAAGCGGAAGAAGCCGACCGATTCGCCGATCGTGTCGTATTCGAGATCGACCGCGAGCTGCTTGCGCAGTTCGACCGGCACGCCGTTCTTCAGGCACAGCTTGACGGGCTCGTCGCCGGCTTCGAAGTCGCGGTCGATCAGCAGGCGATCGACCGTCTTGTCGGAATCGGCCACCAGCGCGTGCAGGATGTTCTCGTCGTACAGCACGTCCGCGTCCATCAGCAGCACGTCGCCCCCGCGCGTCATCGCATCGGCGACGGTATGCACGGTCAGCACGCTGCCGAGGTCGTAGCGGTCGTTGATGACGATCTCGGCCTGGCGGCCGAGGCGCTTCAGTTCCTGCTCGACCTTCTCGTGCTGAAAGCCGAGCCCGAGCACGATCTCGTCGACGCCCGCGGCGTCGAGTACGCGCAGATGGCGCTCGAGCAGCGAAACGTCGTCAAAGCGCAGCAGGCACTTCGGGAACTGCGCTTCGGGCGGTTGTTGCAGGCGCAAGCCGAGGCCTGCCGCAAGAATGATGGCTCGCATGGGTTCTCCAACCAAAAAGCCGGCGATCTGAACGATCAGTCGGCGAGCGGCTGCGGCGCACGGCGCCGCTGCCAGTTTCTTTCACTGAAATGCAGATAGAGCAGGCCGGGCAGGCCGAGCGCGAGTTCGCGCGCGCGCTTCGCGAGCGACAGCGCGAGCGCCGCGTCGGGAGGCAGTCCGACCAGCGGGGCGAGCAGCAGGTAGCCGCCCTCCTGCGCACCGAGCGAGCCCGGGATCGCGAAGGCCGCACCACGGATCGCCTGGCCGACGCTTTCCAGCAGCAGCGCGTCGAGCCAGCTCACCGGGTGCCCGAGGAAGTGCAGCGCGAGCCACACTTCCGCGGTGCCGACGATCCAGCCGACGAGGCTCAACGCGAACGTCTTCGCGACTTTCGCGCGATCGCGGTACAGCGCGCCGACCGCGTCGTCGATTGCGTCGGCGCGCGTGGCCAGCGACGACCAGTCGCGCGGGCCGAGCAGCTTCGACGCGAGGCGCAGGCCGCGGCCGAACAGCCCGCGCCGCTGCGCCGCATAGAACAGCACCGCGAGCGCGCCGAGCACGCCGGTCGCGATCAGCGCGGGCGTGCGCAGGTGCGCGACCGACTCGTGCGTCGCATACAGGCTGAATGCGGCGATCCCGATCAGCGCGAACGCCATCTGCGCGAGCGCCTGCATCGTCGTGCTGACGGTCACGGCGGCGGCCGCGTCGGCCATCCGCGTGCCGCGCTGCGCGAGGTGGCGCACCATCAGCACGGGGCCGCCGATCTGCCCGGCGGGCAGCAGGCTGTTCACCGATTCGCCGACCCAGCGCGCGCGCAGTGCGTTGCCGAGCTCGGCGCCCGGCTGGCCGCGGCGGAACATCACGGAGATCGCGATGGCATCGATCACGAGGGGCACGACGTGGAACGCCGCGACGAGCGCGAGGCCCCAGCCGGCCGCGAGGAACGTGGACGCGACCGCGCCGACGCCCTGCCAGGCAAGGAGTGCGATGAAGAGTGCCGTCCCGAGGGACAGCAGGATGAGGCCCGCGCGCGTCATGATCCGGTCGTGCGCCGCGTGGCCAGCTGCTTGAACACCTGGCGGAAACCGAAATACGCGATCGCGTCCTTCATGTTCGAGATGAAGCGCTTCCACGGCCGCATGCCCGGGTTCGTCACGTATTCGAACGTGAGCGATACGCGCATCTCGTTCTGGCCGAGCGGCGTGATGCGGTGGCGCAGCTTGTCGCCGTCGAACAGCACGATGCCGCCGTCGGCGATCTGCACCGAGCCCGGTTCGTCGGCCACGTCGGGATTGCGCGTGTGCAGCTCGTAGTCGAGCCGGCACGACGATTCGTCGATCACGCCGATCAGCAGCGTGTAGCGGCGGCCGTCGTAGTACGACGTGTCGTAATGCCAGCCGATGTGGTCGCCGGGCTTCGTGTAGTAGTACAGCGCGTAGGCATGCGGATCGTCGTCCGGCGACAGCATCAGCTTGTCGCCCGTGACTTTCTCGAGGAACCCGATCAGCGCCTTCGAGCGATACAGCTCGGCGATGTACGGCGCCTGCTCGTCGATCGTATGGCGGCTCACGCTGCCGCCCTGCTTGTGGCCGGGCAGGTAATTGCGGTTCAGGCCGGCCTGCATCGCGCGGGCGGCGTCCGCGAGCTTCGCGTGCGCGTCGGCCGGCAGGAAGGCATCGAGGTACAGGAACGAGCCCTGGCGCGTGTAGTCGCTGCGCAGGCGGTCGAGGTCGAGATGGCCGACGCGGTCGGCCACGGTGCGATCGGGGTCGGCCGCGGCCGCGCGCACGGGCGCGGGGCGTGCCGGGCTCAGCACGGAGTCGTCGCGCGTGCTAGGAGTCATTTGGAAGCCTGGATTTCAGTTGAATTCTGCGGGGCGTTGCCGCGGCGGACGATGCGCCACCAGTCGATCACGACCCATGCGGCGAACAGCGGGGCGCCGATCGACGCCGCGAGCAGGAACGGCTCGACGCCGTCCACGAGCGTCACGATCGGCAGCAGGTACAGCACGTCCTCGGTTTCGAAGCCGCCTGCGAATGCCTGCTTGGTGCCGGCCTTGCCGGCGATCGATTCGATCCGCATGCGCAGGAAGAAGATCAGCGCGACGGCCGCGCCGGCCACGGCGCCGAGCAGCACCGGCGATGCTGCCATCTGGCCGCCCTGGGCGACGATGCCGAGGCCCATGCTGACGAACAGCGCGACCGTCACGAGCGCATCGGCCGCGAGATCGTAAAAATGACCGATCTTGCTGGACTTGCCGCTGATGCGCGCGAGTTCGCCATCGGTGTGATCGACGAAGTTCGACAGCACGATCAGGAACGCGCCTGCGTTGCTCCAGCCGAAGCCGCCGTGCGCAAGGCACCAGGCGCCGGCGAGGCCGATCAGCAGGCGAACGGTAGTGAGGTGATTCGGGGTGACGGGTGTATCGACGAGCGGTCG
This sequence comes from Burkholderia arboris, assembly GCF_902499125.1. Classification (GTDB taxonomy): domain Bacteria; phylum Pseudomonadota; class Gammaproteobacteria; order Burkholderiales; family Burkholderiaceae; genus Burkholderia; species Burkholderia arboris. The sequence goes on along the minus strand of NZ_CABVPX010000004.1, from coordinate 181,065 downwards.
GACAAGCGAGCGCGCGAGCCGCGCATCCCAGGTGCGTGGCAGGGGGGGCTCGGAGCGTGTGGCGGTTTTTCTTTGGTCCATCGGCGAAATATATACGGAATTGTAATTTGGTGCTTTTTATTCGATCAATGTCCTGACATGCGGGAGTGTTACCGCGTCTTGCTCGTATCGGCCGGTCGATCCCGGACGTGCGCAAGCGCGGGCGATCGGGACGGCAAACGGCGCGGCCGGACCCGTATTCCAGTGTGGCTCGCGTCACGCGGCTGTCAAGGACGGACGGGCCTCGCAGGCCGATCCGCCGGAGCTTTTCGAGCGAGCCGGCGGGCGGCGCGCAGCGCATGCGACGTTGATGTGCGTCAGGTCCGGAAAAGCCGCATCGGGTGACAATTGGCCGCGCCGCGGTTTCATCGGCGATTACCGATCGCCGGGCGGCAAATTGCAAAGAAAATCCGCCGATTGATGCGCGAAGGTTGGCGATCCGTGTCCGGTCATTCGTTCCGATGCTTTCGTGCACCTTTCGCGTGCATCCGGCGCGTGCGGATTGCCTGTCACAGAACGGTCGTTCGATACCCGGCATATTCGGCAAGGATCTTTTGCATCCAGCGGACATTTCGCGGCGATGGCCTCTGCGATACTCCGACCGTGCCTGTGGTGCCGGCCGCCCCGCGCGGCCCCAAGGGCTTCATGTCGCTCAGGAGACACCCCCCGCGACGTCAACGACAGATCAAAGCGTCAGAAACCAGCCATGTCTTCATCACGCATCCTCGCTCCCGCCCTGCGTTCGCTCGTCCGCACCGCCGACGAAGCCGCCGCGCTGATCCGTCCCGGCATGACCGTCGCCATGAGCGGCTTCACCGGTTCGGGCTACCCGAAGGCCGTACCGGCCGCGCTTGCCACCCATATCGACGCGGCGCACGCGCGCGGCGAGGATTTCCGGATCAACGTGCTGACCGGCGCATCGACCGCGCCGGAACTCGACGGCGCGCTTGCCCGCACCAACGGCATCTCGATGCGGCTGCCGTACCAGTCCGACCCGACGCTGCGCGACAAGATCAACAGCGGTGAAGTCGATTACCAGGACGTCCACCTGAGCCACGTCGCGCAGTACGCGTGGTTCGGGCTGTACGGCGATCTCGATGTCGCGATCGTCGAAGTCGCCGGCATCCGCGAGGACGGCCTGCTGATCCCGTCCGCGTCGATCGGCAACAACAAGACCTGGCTGGAGCGCGCGAAGCACGTGATCCTCGAGGTCAACTCGCGTCAGCCGCTCGGCCTCGACGGGATGCACGACATCTACTACGGCACCGCGCTGCCGCCGCACCGCAAGCCGATTCCGCTGACGAAGAGCGACGACCGGATCGGCGAGCCGTACCTGCGCTGCCCGGCCGACAAGATCGTCGCGATCGTCGAGACCGACGCGCCCGATCGCAGCAATGCGTTCTCCGCGCCGGACGCGACGTCGAAGCAGATCGCGCTGCAGCTGATCGACTTCCTGCGCCACGAAGTGAAGCGCGGCCGCCTGCCGGAAAACCTGCTGCCGCTGCAGTCCGGCGTTGGCAACATCACCAACGCGGTGCTCGCGGAACTCAGCTCGGCCGGCTTCTCGAACCTGACCGCCTACACCGAAGTGATCCAGGACGGCATGCTCGACCTGCTCGACGACGGCACGCTGAGCTTCGCGTCGGCCACTGCGCTGTCGTTGAGCCCGGCCGCCGTGCAGCGCTTCGCCGACGAAATCGCGACGTTCCGCGAGAAGATCGTGCTGCGCCCGCAGGAGATCAGCAACCATCCGGAACTCGTGCGCCGCCTCGGCTGCATCGCGATGAACGGGATGATCGAGGCCGACATCTACGGCAACGTGAACTCGACCCACGTGATGGGCACGAAGATCCAGAACGGCATCGGCGGCTCGGGCGATTTCGCGCGCAACGGCTACCTGTCGTGCTTCATGTCGGCGAGTACCGCGAAGGGCGGTGCGATCTCGCGGATCGTGCCGATGGCGAGCCACGTCGACCATACCGAGCACGACGTCGCGGTGGTCGTGACCGAGCAGGGCCTGGCCGACCTGCGCGGCCTGTCGCCGAAGCAGCGCGCGCGCAAGGTCATCGCGACCTGCGCGCATCCCGACTACCGGCCGATGCTCGAGGACTACTTCGAGCGCGCATCGCACGAGAGCTTCGGCAAGCACACGCCGCACCTGCTCGCCGAGGCGCTGTCGTGGCACGAGCGCTACGTGCGGACCGGCACGATGAAGGTCTGACGCGGCCACATGCGGATCGGGCGCGCGCCGCGCGTGCGCCCGTCAGTCCATCGCCGCGTGCGCAACGTCGACGCTCGCCGTTTTCTGCGGCGGGCGGATCAGCAGCAATAGCGGGATCATCAGCAGCGTCGCGACGAACATCAGCTTGAAGTCGTTCAGGTAAGCGATCATCGTCGCCTGCTGGTTGATCGTGCGGTCGAGCAGCGCGATGTCGAGGCGGCTGCCGGTCATCGCCTGCACGGCCGGGTTGAACGGCGTGATGTGGGTGGCGAGGTCGGCATGCGCGACCTGCGTGTTGCGCGTCATCAGCGTCTGCACGATCGAGATGCCGATACTGCTGCCGATGTTGCGCATCAGGCTGTAGGTGGCCGTGCCGTCCGCGCGCAGGTCGGGCGGCAGCGTCGAGAACGACAGCGCGCTCAGCGGCACGAACACGAGCCCCAGCCCGAAGCCCTGGACCACACCCGGCCACACGATGTCCGATTCGGACAGCACGACCGTGTACTGCATCATCTGCCACAGCGCGAGCGCGGAAATCGACAGCCCCGCGAGCAGCAGCATCCGCGCATCCACGTACTTCAACAGCCTGCCGACGAACAGCATCGCGATCATCGTGCCGGCGCCGCTCGGCGCGGTGACGAGGCCCGTCGTCGCGACCGGGTAGCCCATCAGGTTCTGCAGCATCGGCGGCAGCAGCGCACGCGTCGCGTACAGCACCGCGCCGACCACGAAGATGAACAGCGTGCCCGTCGCGAAGTTCGGGTCGCGCAGCAGTTCCGACTTGAAGAACGACGCCTTGCCGGCGGTCGCCGTGTGCACGAGGAAGAACGCGAAGCTGAGCGCGGCGACGAGCGCCTCGATGCGGATTTCGTACGAACCGAACCAGTCGAGCTGTTCGCCGCGGTCGAGCATCGCCTGGAACGCGCCGATCGCGAGCGCCAGCGTCGCGAAGCCGAACGCGTCGAATTTCACGTGCGGGCGCGGTGCGCGCGCCGGCAGGAAGGTCATCACGCCGGCGAGCGCGAACGCGCCGATCGGCACGTTGATGAAGAACACCCAGCGCCAGTTGTAGCTGTCGGTGAGCCAGCCGCCGAGCGTCGGGCCGAGGATCGGGCCGACCATCACGCCCATCCCCCAGATCGCCATCGCCTGGCCTTGTTTCTCGCGCGGGTTGATGTCGAGCAGGATCGACTGGGACAGCGGTACCAGCGCGGCACCGAACACGCCCTGCAGCAGCCGCGCGCCGACGATCTGCACGAGCGTCTCCGACAGCCCGCACAGCGCCGACGCCACCGTGAAGCCCGCGATCGACACGATCAGCAGCCGTTTGACGCTGAGCCGGTCGGACAGCCAGCCGGTGAGCGGCGTCGCGATCGCCGCGGCGACGATGTAGGAGGTCAGCACCCACGTGATTTCGTCCTGCGACGCGGACAGCGTGCCCTGCATGTGCGGCAGCGCGACGTTCGCGATCGTGCTGTCGAGGGTCTGGATCAGCGTGGCGAGCATGATCGACAGGGTCAGCATCGGCCGGTTCAGGGCGGGCGAGGCGGGGGCGTCGGCGGCGGGGTTCAAGCGGGTGTCTCCGTGGGGTGGTCGCCGTGGGCGGCGATCCGGTATGGCTCAAGTTATAAGCACACTTATTATATAGCTGCTTATCGCCAGGGCGCGAGCCACGGCTGGTTGACGGCTTGACCCTATAATCGGCGGATGGACAAGACTTACGAGAACCGGATCGGTTACCTGATCGCCGACGTGGCCCGCCTGAACGGACGCCTGTTCGACCGGCGCGCGAAGCGCATCGGGCTGACGCGGGCGCAAAGCCGCGTGCTCGCGTACCTGACGTGGAAGGGCGAGATGAACCAGGCGCGGCTGGCCGAATGGCTCGAGATCACGCCGATCTCGCTCACGCGGCTGCTCGACCGGATGGAAAGTTACGGCTGGATCGAACGCGTCGCGAACGACGACGACCGGCGCGCGTTCGTGATCCGGCTGACCGACAAGGCGCGCGAGATCTTTCCGCAGATGCTGGAAGTGGGCGATACCGTCGCCGACGACGGGCTGCGCGGCTTCACGCCCGACGAACGCGATACGCTGGTGCGGCTGCTCGGCCGCGTACGCCACAACCTGATCGATTGCGGCGGGGAGTGACGTGGGCGCCTGCGCGGGGCGCCGGAGGGCTGGAAACAACGGGAGCGCCGACGGATCGCGCGTTCGCACGATGAATCGCCGACGGCTGCCGGTTGTATGCGCGCGGCCGGGCACCGCTCATGTGAAGCCGGATGTTCAACGGGCCAGCGCCGCGAGCGCGAAAGCCGCGAGATAGAGTCCCACCCCGTACGACAGATGCGTGACGAGGCTGCGCCGGCGCGCGATGCCCGGATGCGGCGTGCGCGATGCCGCGATGCCGAAACCGAATGCCGGCTGCATCACGAAGAACGGCGCGACCACGCTCGCGACGCCGGCGACGAGCGCGGGAAGGGGGGTCGGCGTGTCGATCCATGCCGTGCCCGCGATCGCGACGGGCAACGCCGCGAACGCGATGCCGATCGCGTAATGCGCGAGCCAGCCGAGCGCACGCTCGCCCGCCACGGGCGACGCGGCGACGATCGACGCATGCCGGAACCGGCCGTGCATCATGTGGCCAATCCAGCGGCCGACCAGTGCGTAATCGAGCGACGGAGTGCCGAATGCACGCCGCCGGAACAGCGTCCACAGATCCATCAAGAACGTCGCGCCCGCGCCGATCAGCAGCAGGTTCAACAGAACGTCGGGCGAACTCATTGCGCACCTCCACGGCAGGCGGCGATGGCTGCGGGGCGCAGCGGAATGCAAGGCGGTTTCAACGGTTTCATGGCGGTTCGTGCTTGTCTCGATGGAGTCGAGCGGTTATCTTGCAACTTCAAGTTCACTTGAGGTCAAGCATGAGCCGACTGGACATTGCGGACGTCGCGCGGCGCACGGGATTGCCCGCGTCGACGCTGCGCTACTACGAGGAAAAGGGGCTGATCGTGCCGATCGGCCGGCACGGGCTGCGGCGGCAGTACGACGAGTCGGTGCTGGAACGCCTGGCGTTGATCGCGCTTGGCCGCGAGGCCGGCTTCTCGCTCGACGACATCCTCGCGATGGTCGGCGCGGACGGCCGGCCCGCAATCGATCGCGCGAAGCTCGACGGCAAGGCTGACGAGCTCGACCGCACGATCCGCCGTCTCGGTGCGGTACGCGATGCGTTGCGGCATGCGGTCGCGTGCCCGGCGGCGAACCATCTCGAATGCCCGTCGTTCCAGAAACTGCTGCGCATCGCCGCGCATCGTCATCCGGCGCGCCGCACGAAGGCGGAAGGCGCGTAGGCCGCGAGCCCACGCGATGCGCGGGGGGCGTAGCGGCCCGGCCGCAGGGAGCGCCGCCGCCATGCGCAGCCGGACGTCGCACACGAAAACAGAAACAACAGGGTTGCCACGTGTCGTTATTGCTTGCGCCATTACTTGTGCTTTACCTGCTTCCGGCCGCGTATGCGGCATCGAAGATCGGGCCGCATTACGGATTTCTCGCGGGGTGCGCAACGATGGCGGCCGTGCTGGCAGCGCAGACCGCGCTGCTGACGTGGAGCGTGGGCTGGTTGGAGCGGCGGCGCGGGGGCGGCGTCCAGCCTGAACCCGCAGCGCCGGCCGCGCCAGGCGACGATGCAGGGGCCGAGCCTGACGATGAGTCCGCGGACGAGCTGGGCGACGAACCCGACGTGCCGCTTCAATACGGCGAACACGCGCGATTCAAGCAACTGGTGCTGGTTGACGACGAGGCGCGATGCGGTATCACGCGCCGTTTCTACGACGGGTTGAAGGGGAAGATCGAAGCGTTCGTGGAGGTCGAGTCCGGTCGCGGCGGATCGGATGCGGCGATGGTGTCGGCGGCCGAACTGGCGGCGTCAGGGCACATGCTGGCCACGTCGACGGACGACACGCTGACGGTGTTCGCGTCGAACGACGGTGCGTGGTCGGGATTCCGCGCCGGCGATGACTGGTTCCGGTTCCGCCATGGTGCGATCACGAAGTTCCAGCTCGACTTGGTGATGCCGGTTCGCTGGGCCGGCGGCTACATGGTGTCGCTCACGTTCGACGTGCCGAAGCGGGGCAAGGCGGACGATTACGTGTCGCATTGGACATCGCTCAATCTCGACCTCGAACACGCACGTCGCCGTTCACGCACGCTCACCCGTGCATGTCGCGAGATCGCGTCGCTGCTCGACGCAGCGTTCGACGTCAGCGAATCCTCCGACGCATGATTCATCCCGCGTAATACACGCGGCATTCCATCTCGCGCCCGCGCACGATGCGCTTGCCGACGAGCGAGCCGAACGTTTCGGTGAACACGGTGCGCTGGTGCTCGCACTGCGCGGCGTCGTAGAAGTAGAGCGAAACCCAGTCCGTCGGGCGGACGGCTTCCGGCGTGCGCATCGACGCATGCAGGCTCAGCGCGGTGAAATGCCAGCCGCCCTTGGTCATGTGCATCACGGGCGGCGGGACGTACGCGTCCGCGTTCAGGCGCCGGTGCGCGAGCGTCGGCAGCACGCCGGCGGCGGCCTTGTTGCGGTACTGGCGATCGATGTAAAGCAGCAGTTCGACGGGCGGCTCCGTGCCCGGACCGGCGTTTTGCATGTGGCCCAGCCAGCGCCGCCGGCGGCTCAGCACGTCGTCGAGCGCGGCGCGGATGCCGACCGCACGCCGCGGGCCGACGCCCGCGATCGTTTCGAGCTGGCCGTTGCGGGCCGCGCGTTCGAGTTCCTCGAGCGTGTCGATGTGCAGTGCGTCGTGAATGCGCAGCGCGAGCGCGTGGCCGATGCCCGGCACCGCTTCGAAAGCGGACGTACGTTCGGCATCGCCGCGCAGGCGGTCGAGCTGGCGCCAGCGTCCCGTCACCAGCAACTCGGCGATCGCCTGCGCGACGCCCGTGCCGATGTCGGGCAGCGCGCCGAGCGTGTCGATGCCGCCTGACTCGAACAAGGTGCGGAGATCACGGTCGAGCGCGTCGACCGTATCGGCCGCCGCGCGATATGCGGCGACCCGGTACGGGTTCGCGCCCTGGTCGACGAGCCACTGCGCGGCCTCGCGCAGGCAGGCCGCGATATGCCGGTTTTCCTCGTGCGTTTGGCTGACGGCCGACTGCATGGCAAAGGACCCGGGGTAGCACAAACGGAATGGACGCGGCGAGCGATGCGCCGGTCGGCTTTCAACCATTGTCGCGACGCGCGATGAAGAAAACTTGATGCACGTCAATGGCAAACGTAGCACAGGCGCGAAGCGCACGGTCGTGCCATGAAGCGGCACGGCCGTGCGTCGCGTGGCGCGGTTACGCGTCGAGGAACGACTGCGCGTTTTCGGCCTCGGCGGCCGTGCGCAGCGCGGCGAGCGCCCGTTTCTCGATCTGCCGCACGCGTTCCCGCGACATCCCCGCGTCCTGCGCGATCGCGTCGTAGGTATCGGGTTCGGTGCCGCCAAGGCCGAACCGCCGGCGCAGCACGTCGGCTTCGGCCGGCGTGACCGACCGGAGCAGCGAGCGCACGCATTCGCGCATGCGGGTGTCGGCCAGTTGCTCGAACGGGCTGGCCGACGTCTGGTCCTCGATCAGCTCCACGAGGCCGGTGTCCGCGTCGGGCAGCGGCGTATCGAGCGAGAGCGGCTCGGCGGGCAGCGCGAGCACCGCGCGCAGCTTGTCCTCGTCGAGGCCGGTTTCGGCCGCGAGTTCGGCCGGCGTCGCCCGGCGGCCCGTACGCTGGCGAAAGCGCAGCGCATGCCGCTGCACGCGCTGGTACTGGTCGCCGACGTGCACGGGCACGCGGATCGTGCGGGAACGATCGGCGACCGCGCGCGTGATCGCCTGACGAATCCACCAGGTCGCGTAGGTCGAGAACTTGAACCCGCGCCGGTATTCGAACTTCTCGATCGCACGCATCAGGCCGAGGGAGCCATCCTGCACGAGGTCGGACAGGTCGACGCCGCGGTTCATGTACTTGCGCGCGATCGACAGCACGAGCCGCAGGTTCGCCTCGAGCATCGCGCGCGTCGCATCGCGCACTTTCTGCTGGCCGTCGTTCAGCGCCGCCGCGAGGGCCCGCCGAGCGACCGCGTCGAAGCGGGCGGCTTCGCCTGTTGCGTCGCCATGCGGCGCGGTTGCGAGCGTACGCACGACGCGGCCGGCATCGTCGACGGCCGGTGCCACCCACGCAAGCGAACCGAGCAGGGTGGCCACGCGGTTGCGCGCGTCGCGGTAGTCGTCCGAACGGAAGCCATGCGCCTGCAACGCGTCGCGCAACGCCGGGACAGCGGCCTGCAGCGCGTCGTAGCGGGCAGGGGCGGGCGTATCGGCAGCGTCGTCGTCGGCCGTGGCGGTTGCACCGGTCGCCCCCGTCGCGCCGTGACGCACCAGCAGCGCATCGACTGCCGCCGGATAGCCGGCAATCGCGTGCAGCATCTGGTGGCGGCCCGTCTCGATCTCTCGGGCGAGCACGATTTCGCCTTCGCGCGTGAGCAGCGGCACGGCCTGCATGCGCCGCATGTAGAGCGCGAGCGGATCGGTCGACGCGGCCGTGCCGCGTGTCAGGTCGCCGAGCATCGCGCGGCCTTCGTCGAGCGCGTCGCGATCGACGTCGACCGGCGCCGCGCCGGCGAACGGCGCGGGCGCGGCCGGCTCGTCGAGCACGGCGATGCCGATGTCGGCAAGCGCGGCGCGCACGACGTCGAGCGCGTCGGGGCTGTCGCTTTCCGGCGGCAGCGCGTCGACGAGATCGGCGTGCGTCAGATAACCCTGCTCGCCGGCGAGCGCCAGCAACTGGATGATCGGATCGAGCGGTGTGTCCGCCCGGGGAGTGGGGCGTGGCGTAGTCATGTCGATGGCGGCGCGAGCCGCGTTCCTGTCTGGGCGGGCCGAAGCTCGCCGGTTTGCGGTTGCCGGTTGCTCGCGAACGCTCGTCCGCGCCGGTCAGCCTGACATCGTTCAAGTTGAGGGCATTTGCGCCAACTTCAACGCCGGCGCGGTGGACGGGCCAGCACGCGGCGTGCCTGCGCGGCCGTCCGGGGCAGGAAACAAAAAGTAACCGATCATACGCGCGGAAATCTGCAGGGGACGTAAGCTAGAGTCAGGCGCGCGCCCGGCGGCGGCGCGCGGATTCTGCCGGAGCAACAGATGAACCCGATTCCCGCCGCGAGACCCGCCGTCATCGCGCTGGCCGCCCTGACGCTGGGCGGCTGCTACTACTCGAGTCCGTACGGCTATGCGCCTTATTACGCGCCGGTGCCCGCCACGGTGACGCAGCGTGAAATCCCGGCCGCACCGGCGACGCCCGGTCCGGCCCCTTCCACGGTGCCTGTCACGCCAGACTACGTCGATGCGCAGGCGCCCGTGTATGTCGCACCGGCCTATGTGCCGCCGCCGTATCCGTACTACTACCCCGCGTATTACTCGGGCTGGTACGGGCCGCCCGTCACGATCGGCTTCTGGGGCCGCTGGGGCGGCGGATACTGGGGCGGGCGCGGCGGGTACTGGCATCGCCCGTGGGGCGGCGGGCATTGGGGCGGCGGCCACTGGGGCGGCGGCCATCGGCACTGATCGAGATTGACCGGCGCGCGGCGGCACCGCGCGGGAGAGCATCATGAGGAACACGATTGTCCGAAGTCTGTGCGTCGTCCTGGCCGGCCTTGCGGCCGCGCCGGGCATCGCCGATGCGCAGAGCAGCGCTTACACGAACTCGCCGGCCGAGCTGTTTGCGGGGCCGGCGCCCGATTATCCGGTGGTCGCGCAGATCCCGCCCGACACCGCGCTGGACGTATTCGGCTGCCTGAGCGACTACTCGTGGTGCGACGTCGCGCTGCCGGGCGTGCGCGGCTGGATCGATGCGCAGTTGCTCGAGTATCCGTATCAGGGCAACTACGTGCCGTTGCTCGAATACGGCGCGATCATCGGGGTCCCGGTGACGGGATTCGCGATCGCCGCGTACTGGGATCGCTATTACCGGCACCGCCCGTGGTATCACGACCGCGATCGCTGGGCGAATCGTCCGGAACCGAGGCTCGGCCCCGGGGGCAGGCCGCCGGGGCAAGGCCGGCCGCAACCGGGAGGGCCGATGCAGGTTGCGCCGGGCGGCCCGCCGCCCGTGCATGACGCGCGGCCATCGGCTGCACGCGGCGGCTGGAACGGTGCGATCCGCACACCGCCGCCGGCAGCACCGGCGCCTGCGCCGATGCCGGGCGGGGCGGGCAATGCGCGTCCTGCCGGCCCGCCGCCGGCCGTGTTGCGCCCGCCGCCCGCACCGGGCGGCGAGGTCCGCACGATGCCGCCGGTGCGTCAGGGCGGTGGTGGCGGTGGTGGCGGTGGCGGCGGCGGCGGTTATGCGCGGCCGCAAGGCGGCGGAAACGGTGGCGGTAACCACGGCGGCGGCGGGGGCGGCGGTGGAGGCGGTGGCCCCGAGGATTTCCGCCATTGATGTCGCCGGTGCCTGGATCTATCCGGGCACCGGACGAAAAAAAACCGCTCCGGAGAGCGGTTTTCGATTCGGGCGAGCGGTCGGCTGCGTAGCCTCCTTCCGGCCGTCGCCGGTCGCCCGCTGCGTCAGTCGTCGAGCAGCGACAAGTCGCGCACGGCGCCCTTGTCGGCCGACATGACCAGTTTCGCGTACGCCTTCAGTGCCGCGGATACCTTGCGCGGACGCGGCTGCGCCGGCTTCCAGCCCTTCGCATTCTGCTCTTCGCGGCGGCGCGCCAGTTCCTCGTCCGACACCAGCACGTCGATCGTGCGGTTCGGGATGTCGATGCGGATCTTGTCGCCGTTGCGCACGAGGCCGATCGCGCCGCCTGCTGCCGCTTCCGGCGAGCAGTGGCCGATCGACAGGCCCGACGTGCCGCCCGAGAAACGGCCGTCCGTCAGCAGCGCGCAGGCCTTGCCGAGCCCCTTCGACTTGATGTAGCTGGTCGGGTAGAGCATTTCCTGCATGCCCGGGCCGCCCTTCGGGCCTTCGTAGCGCACGATCACCACGTCGCCGGCCTTGACCTTGTCGTTCAGGATGTTCTCGACCGCTTCGTCCTGCGATTCGGTCACGTGAGCCGCGCCCTCGAACACGAGGATGCTTTCGTCGACGCCGGCCGTCTTCACCACGCAACCGTCGAGCGCGATGTTGCCCGTCAGCACGGCGAGGCCGCCTTCCTTCGAGAACGCATGCTCGTACGAACGGATGCAGCCTTCGGCGCGGTCGAGGTCGAGGCTCGGCCAGCGCGTGTTCTGGCTGAATGCGACCTGCGTCGGGATGCCGGCCGGGCCGGCGAGGTAGAACGTGCGGACCGCGTCGTCCTGGGTGCGCACGATGTCCCACTGGTCGAGCGCATCTTTCAGCGTCGGTGCGTGCACGGTCGGTGCATCGGTGTGCAGCTTCCCGGCGCGGTCGAGCTCGCCGAGGATCGCCATGATGCCGCCTGCGCGGTGCACGTCCTCGATGTGGTACTTGTTCGTGTTCGGTGCGACCTTGCACAGCTGCGGCACGGTGCGCGACAGGCGGTCGATGTCCTTCATCGTGAAGTCGATGCCGGCTTCCTGTGCGATCGCGAGCAGGTGCAGGATCGTGTTGGTCGACCCGCCCATCGCGATGTCGAGCGTCATCGCGTTCTCGAACGCGGCGAAGCCGACCGAGCGCGGCAGCACGCGTTCGTCGTCCTGCTCGTAGTGCTGGCGCGTCAGTTCGACGATGCGACGGCCGGCGCGCTTGAACAGCTGTTCGCGATCGGCGTGCGTGGCGACCACCGTGCCGTTGCCGGGCAGCGACAGGCCGAGCGCTTCGGTCAGGCAGTTCATCGAGTTCGCGGTGAACATGCCCGAGCACGAACCGCAGGTCGGGCAGGCCGAGCGTTCGACTTCGGCGACTTCGGCGTCCGAATACGACGGGTCGACCGCGATCACCATCGCGTCGACGAGGTCGAGCTTCTTCAGTTCGACGGTCTTGGTGACCGGGTTCGCGAGGCGCGTCTTGCCGGCTTCCATCGGGCCGCCCGACACGAAGATCACCGGAATGTTGAGGCGCATCGCGGCCATCAGCATCCCCGGCGTGATCTTGTCGCAGTTCGAGATGCACACCATCGCGTCCGCGCAATGCGCGTTCACCATGTATTCGACCGAGTCGGCGATGATGTCGCGGCTCGGCAGCGAATACAGCATGCCGTCGTGACCCATCGCGATGCCGTCGTCGACCGCGATCGTGTTGAATTCCTTCGCGACGCCGCCGGCGGCTTCGATCTCGCGCGCGACGAGCTGGCCGAGATCCTTCAGGTGCACGTGCCCGGGCACGAACTGCGTGAACGAGTTGACGACCGCGATGATCGGCTTCGAGAAATCGTCGTCTTTCATGCCGGTGGCGCGCCACAGCGAGCGCGCACCTGCCATGTTGCGGCCGGCGGTGGAGGTTTTGGAACGGTAAGTGGGCATGGTGGTTGCTGAAGAAATATCGCGGGAAAAGGGTGGAGGCACGGGAATAAAGGCCTCTCTCGCGCCCGTGCGAACAACCTCTTGAGCTGCGCCCTGGGCAAACCCGGCGATTATCCCACAGCCGCCGCGGGCGTGGCGCTCACGGGGCCGGGGTGGGCCGGGCGGCGTGACGAACGGGGGCTGCGGGCTGCCCGCCTGGCCGGTTCGGGAGGCGGCCGAGGCGCCTTCCTGACGATGACGAGCGCGCGCGGCCCCCGGTGCCCCGCGTCAGTCGAGCAGCGTCAGGATCTCGTCGTACAGCGCCTGCGGAATCCGCACGCCGTTCGCGATGCTGCGCGCGCGGGCGTCGAAGCGCCGTTGCGACGGCAGCCGCGCACCCTGCGCGACGATCGATTCGAACATCCGTTCGCCGCGCTGGAGCCCTGCGTCGAGATCGTCGCCGAGGAACACCTTCGGGTCGAACGCGATCACGAGCTCGCCGTGGCACGGCGTTGCGCCGACGCCTTCGTCGAAGTCCATCGATTCCCGGCTCGTCATGTCGCCGATCAGCGCGCCGCCGAGCAGTTCGACCATCGCCGCGAGCGCCGAGCCCTTGTGGCCGCCGAACGTGCGCATCGCGCCCTGCAGCGCGGCCTTCGGGTCGGTGGTCGGCTGGCCGTCGGCGTCGATCGCCCAGTGCGACGGAATCGCCTTGCCTTGCTTCGCGTGCAGCTCGATGTCGCCGCGCGCGATCGCGCTCGTCGCGAAATCGAACACGAACGGCGTGCCGCCCGGGCGCGGCCATGCGAATGCGATCGGGTTCGTGCCGAACACGGGTTCGCGGCCGCCTTCCGGTGCGACCCAGCTATGGCTCGGGTTCATCGCGATGCCGACCAGCCCTTCGGCCGCGATTGCCTCGACCTCGGGCCACAACGCGGAGAAGTGGTAGCAGTGATTGATCGTCATCGCAGCGATGCCGTGCTGCTTCGCCATCTCGACGAGTACGGGCAGCCCGGTCTCGAAGCTCAGCAGCGAGAAGCCGCGATGCGCGTCGACCGAGACGATCGACGACGACAGCCGGCGCAGCGTCGGCACCGCTTGCGGATCGACCTTGCCCTTCTTCAGCGACCGCACGCAGACGAGCAGCCGGTACACGCCGTGCGAATGGCATTCGTCGCGCTGGCCTTGGGTGATGACGTTGGCGATGGCCCGCGCATGCGCGTCGGACATCCCGTGGTGCGTCAGCACGCGCAGCGCGAGCGCATGGACTTCATCGAGCGACAGGACGACTTCGGCGGTTTGCTCAGCCATGATTCACCTCGCGCGGCGCGGGCACGCCGTCGATGCGTTGCGGCACGTTTAGCGGATTGCCGCTGCGGATCGCGTCCGGCAGCAGCGCGTCCGGCAGGTCCTGGTACGACACGGGGCGCAGGAAGCGCTCGATCGCGCGTGCGCCGACGGATGTCGTGCGCGTGTCGGACGTCGCCGGGAACGGGCCGCCGTGCACCATCGCATGACCGACCTCGACGCCCGTGCCGAAGCCGTTGACGAGAATGCGGCCGGCCTTGCGCTCGAGCGTCGGGCGCAGCGCGGCGAACAGCGCCGAGTCGCCGTCGGCGAGGTGCGCGGCGATCGTCAGCTGGCCTTCGAGCGACTTCAGCACGCGATGCAGCGTGTCGGCATCCGGGCAGCGGACGATCAGCGACGCGGGGCCGAACACTTCGTCGCGCAGTTCGGGGCGCGCGACGAACGCGTCGGCGGACGTCGCGAACAGCGCTGCGCGGGCCTGCAGACGGCCGCCTTCGGCACCTTCCGCCAGTGGCTCGACCGCATCGTGATTGCGCAGCGCCGCGACGCCTTGCGCATAGCTCGCGTGGATATGCGGCGTCAGCATCGTCTGCGCGGCCGCCGCGCGCACGGCAACGGCCGCCGCGGCTTCGAATGCGCGCAGCGCCGGGCCGTCGACGGCGAGCACCAGGCCGGGGTTCGTGCAGAACTGGCCGGCGCCGAGCGTGAGCGATGCGACGAACTGCGGCGCGATCGCGTCGTGGCGCGCGTCGAGCGCGGCGGGGCACAGCAGCACGGGATTGATCGAGCTCATTTCCGCATAGACCGGAACCGGCTCGGGGCGCGCGGCCGCGATGTGCATCAGCGCGACGCCGCCGCGCCGCGAGCCGGTGAAGCCGACGGCCTTGATGCGCGGATCGGCGACGAGTGCCTGGCCGATCTCGCGCGATGCGTCGAACAGCAACGAGAACACGCCGGCCGGCATGCCGCATTCGCGCGCGGCCTGCTGGATCGCGCGGCCGACGAGTTCCGACGTGCCCGGATGCGCGGAGTGCGCCTTGACGATCACCGGGCAGCCGGCCGCCAGCGCCGACGCCGTATCGCCGCCGGCGACCGAGAACGCGAGCGGGAAGTTCGACGCGCCGAACACGGCGACGGGCCCGACCGCGACGTTGCGCAGCCGCAGGTCGACGCGCGGCAGCGGCTTGTGTTCGGGGCGCGCCGGATCGATCCGCGCGTCGAGAAAGCCGCCGTCGCGCACGAGCGCCGCGAACAGCGCGAGCTGGCCGACCGTGCGGCCGCGCTCGCCTTCGACGCGTGCGCGCGGCAGCCCCGTTTCGATGACGCAGCGCTCGATCAGGTCGTCGCCGAGCGCCATGATGTGGCGGCCGATCGCATCGAGAAACGCGGCGCGGGCTTCGAGCGACGTTTCGCGATAGCGGTCGAACGCGTCGTCGGCGAGCGCGCAGGCCGTCTCGAGGTCATGCAGGCTTGCGCCGCCGAAAGCGGGTTCGAGCGGTTCGCCGGTTGCGGCGGCGATCGCATGGAGGGTGCCGTTCTGTCCGGCGACGGCCGACTGGCCGATCAGGAGCTGACCTGTGAGTTGCATGGTGTGCCTCGGAAAAAGCAGGGGCCGGGCGTGGTGCGCCCGGCCGATGGAAAGGGGAAAAGGGCGCGGGCGCGTCAGTCCTCGTCGTCGTCGAGCTGCAGCTTGTCGGCGCGCACGCCGGTGTTGGCGCCCCAGTAGTAGATGACGAGCGCGACGGCCGCGACGACGCCCGTGTCGTACGGATGCGCAAGCCGGCCCGTGCCGCCGAAGCCGCCGAGATACGACAGCACGATCATCGCGGCATAGAACGCGATCAGCCACGCCGACGAGCGCACCTGTTCGGCGAGGCTCAGGTGCGCGGTCGGCACCCAGCGGCGGCACGCGAGATAGATGACGAACATCGCGATCTGCAGGCCGAGCAGCCAGGACACCGTGCTCCAGCCCGACCAGTAGACGATCAGCGCGGCGATCACGAACGACGCGGGGCCGGTGATGCCGAACGCGCTCGCGCGGAACGGCCGCGGCAGGTCGGGCGCGGTGCGGCGCAGCGCGGCGACCGACACCGGCGCGACGGCATAGCTCAACACGAGCGCGGCCGACACGATGTTGATCAGCGCTTCCCACGACGGGAACGGCAGCGTCCAGAAGATCGCGAGGCCGAACGTGAGCCACAGGCCCGCGCGCGGGATGCCCGACGCTTCGTCGACGCGCGTGAACACCTTGAAGAACGTGCCCGTCTTCGCCCAGCCGTAGATGACGCGCGGCGTCGCGTTCATGTAGATGTTGCCGCAGCCGCTCGGCGAGATCATCGCGTCGGCGACGACCATCACCGCGAGCCAGCCGACGCCGAGCGCGAGCGCGATGTCGCGGTACGGCAGCGAGAACGCCTTGCTCACGTCGTGCCAGCCGGCGGCGAGCATCGCGGTCGGGATGCTGCCGATGAACGCGAGCTGCAGCAGCACGTAGATCAGCGTCGACAGCAGGATCGACAGGATCAGCGCGATCGGGATCGTGCGTTGCGGATTGCGCACCTCGCTCGCGACCGACACGATCGGCGTGAGCCCGAGGTACGCGAAGATGATGCCGCCGGCGGACACGGCCATTTCGATGCCCGGCATGCCGAACGGCGCGAAGCCGTGCACGGTCAGGTTCGCGGGCTTGAAGAACGTGAACAGCACGCCGATCACCGCGAGCGGTACGATGAACTTGAAGATGCTGATGATGTTGTTCGCTTTTGCGAACGTCTTCACGCTCGAATAGTTCAGGTAAAAGAAGAAGCAGAGCAGCGCGGCCTGCACGAGCCAGCCGAGCGTGGTCGGGTCGCTCGATCCTTCGGCCGTCAGGCCCGGAAACCATGCGGCCGCATACTGGCGCGCGGCGACGACTTCGATCGCGATCAGGCTCGAAAAGGCGATCAGCGTGATGAAGCCCATCAGGTAGCCGAGCAGCGGGCCGTGCGAGAACACCGGGTAGCGCACGACGCCACCGGCGCGCGGCAGCGCGGCGCCGAGTTCGCAATAGACGATGCCGAGCAGCAGCACCGCGAAGCCGCCGAGCAGCCACGAGAAGATGCCGGCCGGGCCCGCGATCGTCGACACGTGACTCGCGGCGAACAGCCACCCCGAACCGAAAATGGCGCCGAGACCGATGAACGTGAGATCGGTCAGCGACAGCTGTTTCTTGAACTTGCCGTGACCCGCGTCGGGGTGCGCGGAACGGGAAAGCGGGACAGACGGGTGAGCGTTGCCTTGGCCTGGCATGGGCTTGTCTCCTAGGGGGAATATCGGCACAGGCTTGAGGTGCGCCGCGCTCCGACGGAGCAGCGGCGCTTGCCTGCCGGCCGGCGTCGCCCGGTTCGAACGACCGGGGCGGGGCTCGGGCCGTTCACGCGCGGCGCGGGCTGGCGCCGGGGCGAACGGGTCCGCAGGCCATGCCGGACCGGAGACGGCGGCGTGCAGGGGAAGCCTGCGCGCCGCCGCAAGGGAGTCGATCAGAGACCGACGTCGGGCAGTACCGGGCGCGTTTCGAGCGCCTTCGCGACGATCGCCTTCACTTCCGCGAGCGTGTCGCCCTGCAGCGCCAGGCGCGGCGGACGCGTGATCGCGCTGCCGCGGCCGACCAGTTCTTCGCACAGCTTGATGCACTGCACGAGGTCGGGGCGTGCATCGAGGTGCAGCAGCGGCATGAACCAGCGGTACAGCGCGAGCGCTTCGTCGAAGCGCTTCTGCTTCGCGAGGCGGAACAGCGTCTCGCCTTCCTTCGGGAACGCGTTCGACATGCCCGACACCCAGCCTTCGGCGCCGACCGCGATGCTCTCGACCACGACGTCGTCGAGGCCAGCGAACAGCACGAAGCGATCGCCGACCGCATTGCGCAGGTCGATGAAGCGGCGCGTATCGCCAGACGAATCCTTGAAGCAGACGATGTTCTCGCAATCCTGCAGTGCGATCAGCACGTCGGGCGTCACGTCGTTCTTGTAGATCGGCGGGTTGTTGTAGACCATCACCGGCAGGTCGGTGCTCGTCGCGACCGCGCGGAAGTGCGCGGCGGTTTCGTGCGGCTTCGCCGAGTACACGAGCGCGGGCATCACCATCACGCCGTCGACGCCGACGCGCTGCGCTTCGCGCACCGTGTTGCGCGCGAATTCGGTCGTGAATTCGGCGATGCCGGCGATCACCGGAATCTTGCCGCCGGCCGCGTCGCGCGCAGCCTCGATCACCTGGAGCTTCTCGCTCGTCGACAGCGACGTGTTCTCGCCGACCGTGCCGCAGACCACGAGGCCCGACACGCCGTCGTTCACCAGGTTCTTGACCACGCGGTGCGTGGCGTCGATGTCGAGGGAAAAGTCCGGCTTGAACTGGGTGCTGACGGCCGGGAAAACCCCGGTCCACTGAATGGCGTTTCGGCTCACTGAAATCTCCTACGTTTGTATCGGTCGGCCGACAGGTGTGTCGGTGTGGCAACCAGTATCGCCGCGCAAATGCCCATCACGCTTGAGTCGTATCGCGGAGCAAAATGACGAAATCGGCACAGCGGCCGGCAGGGGCGCGGCGGGCGCGTTGCACTATGCCGATTTCGTCGTCGTCCTCATCGAAAAGCCACAAGCGGGCGGACGCGCGACGGAGGAAGCTATGCTCCTTTCCCCACTTCGGACGGCTCATGATGAAGCGCATCCAGATCATCGATTCGCACACGGGCGGCGAACCCACTCGGCTCGTCGTGTCCGGCTTCCCGTCGCTCGGCAGCGGCACGATGGCCGAGCGACGCGACGTGCTCGCGCGCGAGCACGACCGTTACCGCACCGCGTGCATCCTCGAGCCGCGCGGCAGCGACGTGCTGGTCGGCGCGCTGCTGTGCGAACCCGTATCGCCCGACGCGGCGGCCGGCGTGATCTTCTTCAACAATAGCGGCTATCTCGGGATGTGCGGGCACGGCACGATCGGTGTCGTGCGCACGCTGCATCACATGGGGCGCATCGCGCCCGGCATGCACCGGATCGAAACGCCCGTCGGCACCGTCGAGGCGACGCTGCACGACGACCTGTCGGTCAGCGTGCGCAACGTGCCTGCATATCGTCATGCGCAGGACGTCGCGCTCGACGTGCCGGGATACGGCCCCGTGAAGGGCGACATCGCGTGGGGCGGCAACTGGTTCTTCCTGATCAGCGACCATAGGCAGCGCGTGACCGGCGACAACGTCGCGGCGCTCACTGCGTACGCGTCGGCCGTGCGCGAAGGGCTCGAACGTGCGGGCATCACCGGCGCGAACGGCGGCGAGATCGACCACATCGAGCTGTTTGCCGGCGACCCCGAGCACGACAGCCGCAGCTTCGTGCTGTGTCCGGGCCTTGCATACGACCGTTCGCCGTGCGGCACCGGCACCAGCGCGAAGCTCGCGTGCCTTGCGGCCGACGGCAAGCTTGCGCCGGGTGCCGTGTGGCGGCAGGCGAGCGTGATCGGCAGCGTGTTCCACGCGAGCTACGAGCAGGCCGACGGCGGCATCGTGCCGACGATTCGCGGCAGCGCGCACCTGAGCGCGGAAGCGACGCTGCTGATCGAGGAAGACGATCCGTTCGGCTGGGGCATCGGGTCGTGAGCGAAACGAAGACCGACGTCGTCGTGATCGGCGCCGGCATCGTCGGCGCGGCGTGCGCGCACGAACTCGCGCAGCGCGGGCTGCGCGTGCTGGTCGTCGACGACGCGAGCGGCGGCGCGACCGGCGCGGGCATGGGCCACCTCGTCGCGATGGACGACAACGCGGCCGAGCTCGCGCTGAGTCACTACTCGATCGAATTGTGGCGCGCGTTGAGCGGCGAGATGCCCGAAGGCTGCGCGTACCGCAACTGCGGCACGCTGTGGCTCGCGGCCGATGCGCACGAGATGGATCTGGCACGCGCGAAGCAGGCGACGCTCGCCGCACACGGCGTGGCGGGCGAACTGATCGACGCGACGGCGCTCGCGCAACTGGAGCCGATGCTGCGCGCGGGGCTCGGCGGTGCGCTGAAGATTCCCGGCGACGCGATTCTTTACGCGCCCGTCACCGCGAACTGGCTGCTGCAGCGCGCGCCGCGCATCACGTTGCGTCGCGACCGGGCCGTCGCGGTTGACGGCCCGGGCGTGGTGCTTGCAAGCGGCGACACGCTGTGCGCCGAACGCGTGGTCGTCGCGAATGGTGTCGCGGCACGCACACTGTTGCCCGAACTGCCGCTGCGCCCGAAAAAGGGCCACCTGCTGATCACCGACCGCTATCCGGGGCACGTGTCGCACCAGCTCGTCGAACTCGGCTATGCCGCAAGCGCGCATGCGAGCGACGGTACGTCGGTCGCGTTCAACGTGCAGCCGCGGCCGACCGGCCAGTTGCTGATCGGTTCGTCGCGCCAGTTCGACACCGAGGATGCGCGTGTCGAGCCGCCCGTGCTCGCGCGGATGCTGCGCCGCGCGGTCGGCTACCTGCCGGATCTGGCTGACCTGAACGGCATCCGTTCATGGACAGGATTCCGTTCCGCGAGCCCCGACGGCCTGCCGCTGCTCGGCGAGCACCCGGCGCGGCCGGGCGTGTGGCTCGCGGTCGGGCACGAAGGGCTCGGCGTGACGACCGCGCCGGGCAGCGCGCGGCTCATTGCCGCGCTGATGGCCGGCGAGCGGCCGCCGATCGATATCGAACCGTATTTGCCGGGACGCTTCCTGACCGCGTCCCCCGTCGCCGGAGCGCTGACATGATCATTCATCTGGACGGCCGCGCGCTGACGGTGGCCGACGGCGCGACCGTCGCGGCCGCTGTCGCGGCGAGCGGCGACGACACGACACGTGTGTCGTGCACGGGCGCGGCGCGCGCGCCGTTTTGCGGAATGGGCGTCTGCCAGGAATGCCGGATGACGATCGACGGCCGGCGCCGGCTGGCTTGCCAGACATTGTGCCGTGACGGGATGCAGGTGGAGCGTACGCGATGAAACAGGAACGACTGAGCGTCGACGTCGCGATCGTCGGCGCGGGCCCGGCCGGGCTGTCGGCCGCGCGGGCCGCGGCGAAAGGCGGCGCGACGGTCGCGATCGTCGACGACAACCCGCGGGCGGGCGGGCAGATCTGGCGGCAAGGCGCAGCGGCCACACCGGTACCGGTCGCCGCTGAACGCCTCGCCGTGCTGCGGCAGCCGGACGTCACGCATCTCGCGGCGACGCGCATCGTCGCCGAAACGCAGCCGGGCACGCTGCTGCTCGAGGACGACGAGCGCGGGCTGCTGCTCGATTTCCGGACGCTGATTCTTTGCTGCGGCGCACGCGAACTGCTGCTGCCGTTTCCGGGCTGGACGCTGCCCGGCGTCACCGGCGCGGGCGGTTTGCAGGCGTTGATCAAGTACGGCCTCGATGTGCGCGGGCAGCGCACGGTGATCGCGGGCAGCGGGCCGCTGCTGCTGGCGAGCGCGGCGACGGCCCGTCAGTCCGGGGCACGCGTGTCGCACGTGCTCGAGCAGGCCGCATGGGGCGACGTGGCGGGCTTCGGCGCGGGGTTGTGGCGCTGGCCGTCGAAGCTCGCGCAGGCCGCGAAGCTCGTCACGGCGGCTTACCGGCCCGATGCGCACGTCGTCGAGGCATTCGGCGACAAGCGGCTCGAACGTGTCCGGATCCGTCAGGGCGATCGCGAGTTCGACGTCGATTGCGAGCGGCTCGCGTGCGGCTTCGGCCTCGTGCCGAATACCGTGCTGCCGAGCCATCTCGGCTGCCGGATCGACAACGGTGCGGTGGCGGTCGATGCGCACCAGCGCACGAGCCGCGACGGGGTTTTCGCGGCGGGCGAGTGTACGGGCGTCGGCGGCAGCGAACTGGCGATGGTCGAAGGCGAAATCGCCGGTTACGCGGCGACCGGGCAAACGGCGCCGTTGGCTGCGCTCGTCGCGCGGCGCGCGCACTGGCAGGCGTTCGCGGACGCGGTACGCGAGCGCTTCGCGATCCGCGAGCCGGTCCGCCGGCTCGCGCGGCCCGATACGCTGCTGTGCCGTTGCGAGGATGTGCGTGTCGATGCGGTCGTGCAGGAGCCAGGCTGGACGGCCGCGAAGCTGCAGTCGCGTTGCGGGATGGGCGCGTGCCAGGGCCGCGTCTGCGGTGCGGCCGCGCAGGCGCTGTTCGGCTGGACGCCGCCGGTGCCGCGTACGCCGCTCGTGCCTGCGCGGGTCGGCACGCTGATGCTCGACGGCACGGCATCCTGCGACGGCGCGTGACGTGGCGCCTCCAGGCGGCCCGGTTCGCGCCGGGCCGCGCCATTCACTCCACCTTCACTTTCTCCCAGCCGCCGACTTGCGGCGCCGCACAGGCGCGCAGGCACTCGATCGTCGCGGCCACGGCCGCGCGGTTCGCGCTGTCGGGGTGCCAGTAGATCGACACCGCGCCCTGGCCCTCGAGCTCCATCGGCAGGATGCGGATCGCGTTCAGTTGCGCGAAACGCCGCGCGGCACGATGTGACGCGACACCGAGCAGGTCGGTGTTGTTCAGCAGCGTGAGGTTCAGGATCGACGAATTCGATTCGACGCAGTGCGGCGGCTGCACGCGGCCGGCGGCATTCAGTGCGGCTTCCAGCGCGTTGTGCACGGGCGTGCCGGACGGCCACACGATCCACGGGTAGGCGAGCACGTCGTCCCAGCCGACCGACGTCGCACCGGCGAGCGCATGGCCGGGCCGCGCGACGAACACGACCGGATCGACATACAGCGCTTCGGCATGCAGCAGCGGATCGACGTAGGTCGAGCCCGAGCGGCCGACGACGATATCCAGTTCGCTGCGTGCGAGCTGCGGCATCAGCTGGTTCATCGTGCTTTCGGTGAGCCGCACCTGCGCGCGCGGCATCCGCTTCAGCAGTTGCGACACTGCGAGCGGCACCGTATCGGCCGCCGCGACGCCCGATGTGCCGATCGTCACGAGGCCGCTGCCGCCTTCGCGCAGCGCGGCCATGTCGTCGCGCGCGATGTCGAGCTGCGCTTCGACGCGGCGCGCGTGCTCGATCAACGCTTCGCCGTAGGGCGTCGGCCGCAGGCCGCGCGCATGCCGCTCGAATAGCGGCAGCCCGACATCCTCTTCCAGCTCCTTCAGCCATTTCGACAGCGCCGGCTGCGTGGTCGCGAGCGCCAGCGCCGACTGGCTCAGGTTGCCGGTGCCGGCCAGGCTCAACAGTACCTGCAGATGCCGCAGCCGCAGCCGGTGGGTCCAGTCCATCGCATGCCTTGTCTCGAGAAGGTATATCCAGAATTATATGGATCAGATGATTTGATCATTTTACCGGGTATGGCTGCGTCGAATATAAATCCACTCACGGACCGCAGCACGGTCCCCGACCCGACAGACCCGGCGCCGACGCCGATCGGCCGCCTGCAAGGAGACATCATGACGACCCATCCGGACGCGTCGCGCGCCGCCTACTACGCACGGATCGCCGAGCAGCGCCTCGCGCCGCTGTGGGAATCGCTGCACAACCTCGTGCCGAAATCGCCGCAGCCGGCTGCGCAGGCCGCGATCTGGAAGTACGCGCAGATACGCGACCTCGTGATGCAGGCCGGCAGCGTGATCAGCGCGGAAGAAGCCGTGCGCCGCGTGCTGGTGCTGGAGAACCCGGGGCTGCCCGGCAAGTCGAGCATGACGCCGAGCCTGTATGCGGGGCTGCAGCTGATCCTGCCGGGCGAGATCGCGCCGAGCCACCGCCATACGCAGTCGGCGCTGCGGTTCATCGTCGAAGGGCGCGGCGCATGGACGGCCGTGAACGGCGAGCGCACGACGATGCATCCGGGCGACTTCATCATCACGCCGTCGTGGGCGTGGCACGACCACGGCAATCCGTCGGCGGACGAGGGCGGCGAGCCGGTCGTGTGGCTCGACGGGCTCGACATCCCGCTCGTCGCGAATCTCGACGCCGGTTTCGCGGAGAACTACCCGGAAGCCGTGCAGCCCGTGAATCGCCCGGAAGGCGACAGCTTCGCGCGCTTCGGTCACAACATGGTGCCGGTGCGGCATCGCGTGAGCGACCCGACGTCGCCGGTGTTCAGCTATCCGTATGCCCGTACCCGCGAGGCGCTCGACGCGCTGTACCGGAACGGCGAGATTGACGCGTGGGACGGCGTGAAGCTGCGCTACGTGAACCCCGCGACGGGCGGCTGGCCGATGCCGACCATCGCCACCTTCATGCAGTTCCTGCCGGCCGGCTTCGACGGCCGCACGTACCGCAGCACCGACGCGACGATCTACTGCGTCGTCGAAGGCTCCGGCACCGCATGGGTCGGCGACAGCGCATTCGCGTTCGAGCCGCACGACATCTTCGTCGCGCCGTCGTGGGCGCCGGTGCGGCTGTCGGCGTCGTCCGACAGCGTGCTGTTCAGCTATTCCGACCGGCCCGTGCTGTCCGCGCTGAATCTGCTGCGCGAAGCGCGCGACTGACGCCGGCGCTTTCAACGATCCGTTTTCCGTGCGCTGCCGCGGCGGCGCGCCCCTTCATTCATGTCTAAGCTGGAGCCGTTCATGACTTTCGTTTTCCCGCCCGAAGCACCCGTGGCGCTGCCTGTTGCCGGCAGCGATGCCCAATTCGCCGTGCGCCGCGTCTATTGCGTCGGCCGCAACTACGCGGCTCATGCGCGTGAAATGGGCTTCGATCCCGATCGCGAGCCGCCGTTCTTCTTCTGCAAGCCGGCCGATTCGATCGTGCCGGTCGCGTACGGCGAAACGCTCGACCTCGCGTATCCGTCGCAGACGCAGAACTATCACTACGAAGCCGAACTCGTCGCGGTGGTCGGCAAGGGCGGTTCGGACATCCCGCTCGAGCGCGCGCTCGAGCACGTGTGGGGCTATGCGGTCGGCCTCGACATGACGCGCCGCGACCTGCAGATGAAGATGCGCGAAATGGGCCGGCCGTGGGAAATCGGCAAGGCGTTCGACCGCTCGGCGCCGATCGGGCCCGTGCATCCGGCCAGCGACGTCGGTCATTTCGAGCAGGGCGGCCTGTGGCTGACGGTCAATGACGCGACGAAGCAGAAGAGCGACGTGTCGCACCTGATCTGGTCGGTTGCGGAGACGGTGGCCGACCTGTCGAAGTTCTTCCGCCTCGAACCGGGCGACGTGATCTTCACGGGTACGCCCGAAGGTGTCGGCGCGGTGGTGGCGGGCGACGTGATGAAGGTCGGCGTCGAGCGTCTCGGCGAACTGACCGTGCGCGTGGTCTGACGCGTTTCCCCGAAAGGTCACATCGTGCAACTGCATAGCTTCTTCAACAGTTCGACATCCTACCGGGTGCGCATTGCGCTCGCGCTGAAAGGGCTGCCGTACGACACGCTGCCCGTGAACATCCGCACCGGCGAGCAGCGCGACGCCGCTTACGTCGCGCAGGTGAACCCGTCAGCCGCGGTGCCGGCGCTGGTTGACGGCGATTTCCGCCTCGGCCAGTCGCTTGCGATCCTCGATTACCTCGACCGGATCCGGCCGGAACCGCGGCTGATCCCGCTCGAGCTGCGCCGCCGGGCGCGCGTACTGGAACTGGCGACGTTGATCGCGTGCGACATCCATCCGGTCAACAACCTGCGCGTGCTGCGCTATCTCGACAGCGAACTGAAGGTCACGCCGCAGCAGAAGACCGCGTGGTACCGGCACTGGATCGCGGAAGGGATGGCCGGCGTCGAGCGCCTGCTGGCCCGCGCGGACGAGGGCCCGTGGTGCTTCGGCGACACGCCGACGCTCGCCGACGTGTGTCTCGTGCCGCAGGTCGCGAACGCATTGCGGATGGATTGCGACCTGAGCGCGTTTCCGCGCAGCCTCGCGGTGTTTGAACACGCGCGGCACGAGCCGGCTTTCGAGGCCGCGCAACCGCAGCGGCAACCGGATTACGTCGCGTAACACAAAGCAGGAGACAAACATGGGTGAGACACACCACAACGGCCGGCGCGTTCTCGTGATCGGCGGCGGTATCGGCGGGCTGGCAGCGGCGCTGGCGCTCGCGCGCCAGGGTATCCGCGTGAAGCTGCTCGAACAGGCCGGGCAGATCGGCGAGATCGGCGCGGGAATCCAGCTTGCGGCGAACGCATTCAACGCGCTCGATGCGCTGGGTGTCGGTGAGGCGGCACGCGGTCGCGCGGTGTTCACCGACTGGCTGCAACTGATGGACGCGATCGATGCACGCGAAGTCGCGCGCATCGATACGGGGGCTGCGTATCGCGAACGGTTCGGCAATCCGTATGCAGTGATCCATCGCGCGGACATTCACCTGTCGATCTACGAAGCGGTCCGGGATCACCCGCTGATCGAATTCCGGACGAGCACGCAGGTGTGCGGGTTCGAGCAGGACGGCAACGGCGTGACCGTGATCGACCAGCACGGCGAGCGCTATCGCGCCGACGCGGTGATCGGTTGCGATGGCGTGAAATCCGCGATCCGTCAGGCGCTGATCGGCGATGCGCATCGCGTGACGGGCCACGTCGTGTATCGCGCGGTGGTCGACGTCGACAACATGCCGAAGGATCTGCAGATCAATGCACCGGTCGTGTGGGCCGGCCCGCATTGCCATCTGGTTCACTATCCGCTGCGCGGCGGGCAGCAGTACAACCTCGTCGTCACGTTCCACAGCCGTGAGCAGGAAACCTGGGGCGTGCGCGAGGGCAGCAAGGAAGAGGTGCTGTCGTACTTCGACGGCATTCATCCGCTGCCGAAACAGATGCTCGACCGGCCGACGTCGTGGAAACGCTGGGCGACCGCCGACCGCGATCCGGTGGAGGGCTGGAGCGCGGGCCGTGCGACGGTGCTCGGCGATGCGGCCCATCCGATGACGCAATACATCGCGCAGGGCGCATGCCAGGCGCTCGAGGACGCGGTGACGCTCGGCGCGGCCGTTGCGCAGACCGACGGTGATTTCGAGGCCGCGTTCGCGCGGTACGAACGCGTGCGGATTCCGCGTACCGCACGCGTGCTGTATTCGGCACGGGAAATGGGGCGGATCTATCACGCGAAAGGCGTCGAGCGGCAGGTGCGCAACGGGCTCTGGGTCGGCCGCACGCAGGCGCAGTTCTACGACGCGCTCGACTGGCTGCACGGCTGGCGCGCGGAGGATTGCCTGAAGACTGTCGCATAACGCATACATTCAGCCCGATTCCGGCGGCGCGCATTCCAACGACATACGACGCGCGACCGCCTTCCTGGAGGAGACACCCTTATGGCCGATACGCTGTCCATCGACGTCAGCGAATGGATCGACCGGCATCGCGTGGCGCCGTTTCAGGCCGCGATCGTCGTTCTGTGCTTTCTGATCGTCGCGATCGACGGATTCGATACCGCATCGATCGGGTTCATCGCACCCGTCATCCGTACGGAGTGGGGCCTGTCGCCCGCGCAGCTCGCCCCGGTGTTCGGCGCGGGGCTCGCCGGGCTGATGGCCGGCGCGCTCGTGTTCGGGCCGTTCGGCGACCGGTTCGGCCGCAAGCGCCTGCTGCTCGCGTGCGTCGCGTGCTTCGGCATTGCGAGTGCTGCGTCGGCAAGCGCCGGCGGCCTGACCGAGCTGATCGTGTGGCGCTTCGTGACCGGGCTCGGGCTCGGCGGCGCGATGCCGAATGCGATCACGCTGACGTCCGAATACTGTCCGGCGCGCCGCCGTTCGCTGCTCGTGACGACGATGTTCTGCGGCTTCACGATCGGTTCCGCGCTCGGCGGGCTCGCGGCCGCGTCGCTGATCGAGCACCACGGCTGGCGCGCGGTGCTCGTCGTTGGCGGCGCCGCGCCGCTGCTGCTCCTGCCGGTGCTGGCATGGCGGCTGCCGGAATCGGTGCGCTATCTCGTCAACCAGGGCGCGCCTTCCGCGCGGATCGCGGCAATGCTCGGCCGCATCGCACCGGATCCGCACCTCGTGCACGCGTCGTTCGTCGCACCGGCCGGCAAGCCGGCCGGGTCGCCGCTCGGCCGGCTGTTCGGCGCCGACCTGCTGCGCGGCACGCTGCTGCTGTGGCTGACGTTCTTCATGAGCCTGCTCGTCATCTACCTGCTGTCCAGCTGGCTGCCGACGCTGCTGCGCACGACCGGTGCAACGCTGCAGACGGCCGCGCGCGTGACCGCGATGTTCCAGGTCGGCGGCACGTTCGGCGCGATCGTCCTCGGCGGGTTGATGGACCGCTTCGATCCGCATCGCGTGCTGGCCTGCAGCTATGCGGCGGCCGGTATCTTCGTCGCGGCGATCGGCGTGTTTGCCGCGTCGCCGTCAGGCGCCGCGCTCGCGGTGTTCGCCGCCGGCTTCTGCGTGTCGGGCTCGCAGGTCGGTGCGAACGCGTTGTCGGCCGCGTTCTATCCGACCGAGTGCCGGACCACCGGCGTGAGCTGGGCCAACGGGATCGGCCGCGGCGGCTCGGTGGTCGGATCGATGGCGGGCGGTGCGATGCTCGCGATGGGCGTACCGCTGTCGACCGCGTTTGCCGTCGTGGCGGTGCCGTGCGTGATCGCGGCGGTCGCGGTGCTGGCGCTCGGGAGGGTTCGCGCCGATGCGGCGCGGGCGTCGGGCGTCGACGGGATCGCGGGCGAGCAGGCCTGAGCGAAGGAGGGGACAAGGCCGGGTTGCCGGTGAACGAGCGGCAGGGTGCAATATTATATAAAACGATATAATATCAATTCGTTAATTGATTTTTTTGCTCCGATGAATGCCGTGCTTCCCGCCGGGCCGCCCCGGCCCGATCAAATGCGCGCTGCCGCCGAATCGGCCTGCGCGCTCCTCAAGGTGCTGTCGAATCCCGACCGGCTGCTGCTGCTGTGCGAACTGTCGCAGGGCGAGCGTTGCGTCAGCGATCTCGAGGCACGGCTCGACATTCGTCAGCCGACACTGTCGCAGCAGCTCGGCGTGTTGCGGGACAACGCGCTGGTCCGTACGCGCCGCGAGGGCAAGGCCATCCACTATTCGCTCGACAGTCCGGCCGCGATCGCGGTGATGGGCGTGCTGTATGAACAGTTCTGCGGCCCGGCCGCGAAGGAGAAGCGCGATGCAGATTGACGCACTTCACTTCACGCCGTGGCTGTCGCTGGCGGGCGGCGTGTTGATCGGGTTCGCGGCCGCGTGGCTCGTCGCGTTCAACGGCCGGATTGCCGGCATCAGCGGGATCGTCGGCGGCCTGCTGACGGCGGGTGGCGGGGAGCGCGACTGGCGCATGGCGTTCGTCGGCGGGATGATCGTCGCGCCGGTCCTGATGCGCGTTGCCGGAGCCGGTCTGACGCCGCAGGTGGACGCAAGCTGGTTCGAATTGCTGGCGGCCGGTCTGCTGGTCGGGATCGGCACGCGGTACGCGGGCGGTTGCACGAGCGGCCACGGTGTATGCGGGATGTCGCGCGGTGCGCTGCGCTCGGTGGTCGCGACGGCGACCTTCATGGTCGCGGGTTTCGTGACCGTCTTCGTGCGGCTGCACGTGCCGGGAGGCTGACATGCAGGCAGGATGCGCGTTTCTGGCGGGGCTGCTGTTCGGCGTCGGCCTCATCGTGTCGGGCATGGCCAATCCGCAGAAGGTGCTCGGCTTTCTGGACCTGGCCGGCCATTGGGATCCGTCGCTTGCGTTCGTGATGGCGGGTGCGACAGGTGTGGCGGTATTCGCGTTCGCGTGGGCAAAGCGCCGGACACGGTCATGGCTCGGCCTGCCGATGCAGTTGCCGGCGTTGCGCGCGATTACCGTGCGCCTCGTCGCAGGCAGTGCGGTGTTCGGCATCGGCTGGGGAATTGCCGGGTTCTGTCCGGGACCCGCGATCGTGTCGATCGGCTTCGGGTCGGCCAAGGGGATCGGGTTCGTCGCAGCGATGCTGGTGGGGATGGCCGTATTCGAGTGGATCGAGCGTCGCCGGAGCGCACGGTGAGGCGGTGACCGCCGCGATGCCGGGAAGGCTGCGGCGGTCGAATGGTGGGCGATGGGGACGCTCCGGTGAGGGTGGCCGGCAAAGCGTGCGTTCGCCGGTTGCAGTGACAATGGGGGAGGTGCGCGGTGCGACGCGGCAAGTCGCGGCAAGTCGCGGCAAGTCGCGATGTCAGGAATGCTCGCGCACATGAATGCCGCCGCGCACTCGCCCGGACAGCCGGCGCAGGATGCGTCGCCACGCCGCGCGCATGCCGTTCCGGCCCGCAGGTTCCACGACCGTTGTACGGACCGCGCCGGCGTTGCCAGCCGACAGCGCCGCGTGACCGGCCGTCTCGAACGTCAGGCATTCGCCTTCGTCGAGTTCGCGGCGTATGTATTGCGGCGCGTCGGGCAGCCAGTCGAGCGCGCGGTGACGCAGCGTGACCGCGAGTGCGCCGTCCAGCACGATCACCTGGCTACCCTTGTCGAACCACGCAAAGTGGCTTTGCCCGGCGTCGAGCCGGATGTGTTGCGTTCGCATCGCGATTCCTTTTCCCGGTGGCCCCGGTTGCGCGGCCTCGTGACGGCGAGGCGCTGGCGTGCAATCAGGTTAGGGAAACGGGCACAGGCACGACAGATTCAGGGGACGGGAATCTGTTGCGGTGCAGGCAGCGATTTCGAGCGGCTGTATCGGTGGGTTTTCCCCGAATCTGTATCTGGCGAGCGCCTGGGCGAGCGGGCACGATGATCCGCATGACGCCTTTCGCCGACGTATCCCGCACGCCTTTCGCCGACGTATCCCGCACGCCTTTGCCGCTGGACGGCGAGCCGCTTTACGAACGGCTCGCCGAACATTACCGCCGGATCATCGCGGCCGGCACGCTGTCGCCCGGCGACCGGATGCCGTCGGTGCGCGCGTTCATGGCGCAGCACGGCGTGAGCCTGTCGACCGCGATCCAGACATTCAGGCGGCTCGAGGATACGGGCTGGTGCGAGGCGAAGCCGCGCTCCGGTTACTTCGTGCGCCGCCGCGCGGCGGCCGCGCTTGCAACACTGCCGGAAAGCGACGGGCCGCCGCTGAGCGTCGAGCCGCCGTTCGCGGGGCTGCACGAGCGCGTGTCGCGCGTGATCGACCGCGCGAATGCGGCGACCGATGCATTGAATCTCGGCGGCGCGTCCGCGCTCGCCACGCTGTATCCGGCCGAGCGCCTGCAGACGCTGGCGATCCGGCTGCTGCGGCGCAAGCCCACGTTGCTGACCGATGCGGGGCCGGTCGGCGGTTCGCCCGAATTCCGGCAGACGATGGCCAAACGCGCGCTGTCTTATGGCGTGACGGTGACGCCGGACGACGTGATGTCGACGAGCGGCGGCGTCGATGCCGTGAATCTCGCGTTGCGTGCGGTGGCGCGCCCCGGCGACACGATCGCGATCGAATCGCCGGCCTTCTTCGGGCTGATCCAGTTGCTCGAAAGCCTCGGCCTGCGTGCACTCGAAATCCCGGCGAGCCCGACGGCCGGCCTGTCGATCGAGGCGCTCGAAGTGGCGCTGGCCGCGTATCCGGACATTCGGGCCGTGGTGGTCGTGCCGAACCTGCAGAACCCGCTCGGCTGCGTGATGCCCGACGAGCGCAAGGCGGGGCTTGTCGCGCTCTGTTCGCGCCACGGTGTGGCCGTGATCGAGGACGAGCCGTATCGCGAGCTCGTCGAGGCGCCGCAGGCGGTCAAGCCGGTCAAGGCATGGGACCGCGACGGCACGGTGATCTACTGCCCGTCGTTCAACAAGGTGCTGGCCCCCGGGATGCGGCTCGGCTGGATGACTGCGGGCCGCTGGCAGGCGCGTGTGAGGATGCTGAAGTTCGCGCACAGCCGGCACAACGCCGCATTGCTGCAGGCCGTTGCGGCCGAATTCGTCGGCTCGGGCGCGTTCGACCGCCACCTGCACCGGTTCCGCGAACAGTTGCGCGTGCAGCGCGACGTGACGATCGACGCGATAGCGCGGCATTTCCCCGCCGGCACGCGGATGAACCAGCCGCCGGGCGGAATGCTGCTGTGGATCGCATTGCCGGACGGCGTGCGCTCCGATGCGCTGTTCGACGCCGCACTGGCGCACGGAATCAGGATCGCGCCCGGGTCGATCTTCTCGAATTCCGACCGCTTCGACGGCTATATCCGGCTCGCTTGCACGCGCGTGTTCGATGTGGCGCACGAAGCGGCATTCGAAACGCTCGGCCGCCTCGTACGGGAAGCCAAGGCGGCTGCGTAAGCGTGGCGGCGACGAGCCGGGCTTGCGAATAGGCGAGCGCCCCGGCTTGCCAAGGCACCGACGCGACAAGCCGTCGCCATTTCATCGGCTGGCCGAGTGCGACGCGAGATGCTGGCGGATCAGCGACAGGTAACGATCGCCTACCGAGAAATCGCGTGCGGCGCGCGGCCGGGCCGCCGGACGCAGCGTGGCCGGCGCGCTCATGCCCAGATACCGGCAGACGGCAGACGGAAAGGGCTTGCGTGTATGCCCGAGCTGACGCGCCGCGCGTTCGACGCGGGCATCGCCGACCTGGGAACGCAGCCACGCCAGCACTTGGCGATCGGTGTCGTTGACGATACGGACCAGATGTTCCATCGCGCACCTCACTGTTCATAAATACAGTACTGTAAATATAACCAGTGTTTTCGCTGTCCGCAAGCGGGTGCGCATCCGGCTGGCCGTTCGGCCAGGGTCAGCGTGCCGGCGCGGCGGTCCGGGCGAGGCGGGCAGCAGGGGCCGCGACCCCCGTATAGCGCGCGTCGGTCAGCGTGCCGAGGAATGCGACGATGTCGTCGATTTCCGCGTCGGTCAGCGCGGGCGGCGTGCCGGGCCGGCGGTTCATCGGCGTCGAGTTGACGTTGATGTTGCCGCGATAGGCGGCGGGCACGTCGTCGAACGTTTTGGCGCCGTGATACCAGAAGCCGGGGTCGGTCGAACGCGTGTTGTAGAACGCGACCGCGTCGCGCAGCGTCGTGAACACGCCGTTGTGCATGAACGTCTGCTTGACCGCGACGTTGCGCAGCCCCGGCGTGCGCAGGTAGCCGCACCATTGCGTCGGTTCGGGCCAGCGCAGCCGCCGCGCGGTGTCGCACAGCCCGTTGTCGAAATGGCGCGGATCGCGGTTCGCCGGCAGCGCGCGGTTGCGCGGCACCGCGATCGCGTCGTATCCGAAATCGGTGAACAGCGAGCGCTCCGGGCGGCTCGATGTCTCCGACAGCGTGTGGCAAGTCATGCAATTGCCCTTGTCCGGATTCCGGAACAGCGCGAGGCCGCGCATCTCGGCCGGCGCGAGCGGCTTGCGCGTGCGCAGGAATGCGTCGAAGCGCGACGTGAACGGCGCCATCTCGTCGCTCTGCAGATACGCCTCGACAGCCGAACCCAGTGCGCGTACCAGTTGCTCGGGATCGCGCCGCACCGGCGCGCCGAAGCGCGCGGCGAGATCGGGCGCGAGTTCGGTCGCGTTGACCTTGCGCAGCAGCGCGG
The DNA here is from genome assembly GCF_902499125.1 of Burkholderia arboris. GTDB lineage: Bacteria > Pseudomonadota > Gammaproteobacteria > Burkholderiales > Burkholderiaceae > Burkholderia > Burkholderia arboris. The sequence continues at coordinate 147,715 of NZ_CABVPX010000004.1, read as the reverse complement.
CCGGCGACCGGTTGTTCATCTCGTCCGGATCGAACAGCGGCCCGCGGATCTGCTCGGCGAGCGTATCCGCGCGGCCGTCGATGAACAGCCCGCCGAACGGCGACGGCGCGGGCGCATCGTCGTCCTGGTAGAAGTGGCGGCGCGGCACGTAGCGCACGTAGAGCAGCGACGGTGCATTGCGCTGGCTGAAGCGCCCGGGCCGGCTGCCTTCCGGCACGCCGGGCCCCGCGAGCGAGGCCGCCGACAGCGTCGGCGCGAACGCGCGGCCGGGATCGTGGCAGCTCGCGCACGACATGCCGCGCGGCTCGGACAGCCGCGGATCGAAGAAGATCCGGCGGCCGAGCGCGACGAGCGTCGGGTCGGGCGCGAAGCGCGCGGTGGCCGCGTCGATCTTGCCCGTCACCTGCGGCGTGCCGTTGCCGATCGTGTCGACGACCCGCGACGGCGGTGCGCCGGGAAGCAGCACCGTTTCGGCCGGCGCGGCGTGGGCCGCGAGCGTCAGGCCGGCGAGCACGGTTGCGGCAAGCGCGTACCGCTTTTGCCGGCCGCGTACCCCGCGGCCGTCACATCGGACTGCTTCACTCACGGTGCGATGAACCCCGTCTTGTCGCAGGCGAGCGTCGTGCCCGACTGGTTGCACGACGCGAGCAGCTTGCCGGCCGCCGAATACGCACGGTATACCCAGCCCGTTGCCGGCGCTGCGCTGCGTTCCATGATCAGGAACCCGAAGCTGTTGTTGTGCGACAGCCGATCGATCACTGCGCCCGGTGCGGGCGTCAGGCCGGCCGGGAACGGGTCGGGCAGCGCAACGTCGAGGTTGTCGCCGCCGTTGCCGGACACGATCGTCGCCGGGTGCCCGGACGAGAAGTTGATCGCCTGGAAATCGTGCACGTGACCGTGCAGCGCGACATGCACGCCCGGCGGGTAGTATGCCTGCGCGTTGAGGCTCGACATGACCGATTGCAGCGCGAGGTTGCCCGGCGCGGGCGTGCTGCCCGCGATCGGCGCGAACGCGAGGATCGGATGATGGTTCGTGAAGATCGTCGTCGTCATGCCGGCCTTCGACGCGAGCGATGCGACCGTCTGGAACTGCTTCTGGTAGATGCCGAATTGCGCGTCGGTCGTCTTGAGCGGCGTGCGGCCGACCTTCGCGGTATCGAACACGATCACCTGCGAGCCGCCGCCGAGCGACACCGCATAGGGTTCCGAATAGTTCGCGTTGTTGTCGTTGGCCGGATCGTCGCACGAGCGGGCCGCCGAATACGGGCGCGGATCGAGGAAGCGGAACCAGCCCTGGCCCGCGCGCGCGCATTCCTCGTGGTTGCCGCGCACGACGACCCACGGGGCCTTCGCGAGCAGCGGCGCGGCCGGGCGGAACAGGTCGGCCTGCCACGTATCCCAGCCATAGCCCCACGGGCTGTCCTTGCAGCCGGCGATGTCCGGCGGGCACGCGTTCTCGCGATAGTGGTAGTCGCCGATGTGCAGCACGAGATCGGGCGACAGCTTCGCGACGCTGGCCGCGATCGTGGCCAGCGGCCAGACCGATGCGTCATTGCACGCCTGCCATGCGTTGTCGGCCTTCTTCATCCGGCAGCCCGTGTCGGCGATGATCGCGACGCGTTGCGGCTGCGCTTTCGGCAGCGGCAGCGTGCGGCCCGCGACGCTTGCGGCCTGCGCGCCGGCCGGCAGTGTCGTTTCGCACACGGAGACCGGGAAGCTGGACGGTTTCGAATCGGCCGGATCGCTGGCGGTCGGCCGCTGGGCGACGGTCGCGGCGCCTGCGCGCAGCGCCATGCGCGACAGCTTGCCGTCGACGGTCAACTGCGGGCACAGCGGATCGCTGGCCGACGCGGGCGTGTAGTTCGTGATGACGCGCGCGATCGCCTGGTTCGCGTCGCCGATTTCGACCCATGCGGCCTGGACGTTGACCGATGCGCTGGCCGGATCGTCCGGCGTATCGATGTGATTCGAGCACGCGGACAGCGCGGCGAGGGCAACAAGGGGAGCGCAGCGCATGAGCAGCGTGCGCGTGAGGAGTCGTCGCATGGGAGGCACCGTAGGAAAGTCGTCAACGATACGCAGCGTGAATGTAAGAAATGTGAAAAGCGGGGCGCGACGGCGGGCGCAACCCGGCCGGCCTTGACCTCAAGCCGGCTTGAAGCAGCACAGTGCGGTTCATCAACCATGAACCAGAAGGAGATCGACGATGGAAACCAACCGGCCCAACGCAGCGCAATCCGCGTTGTGGAACGGCCCGTCGGGGCGCGCATGGGTCGATGCGCAGGCGCCGATGGACCGGATGTTCGAACCGTTCGAGACGCTGCTCGCCGATGCAGCGGCCGCGTCGTCGGCCCGCAGCGTGCTCGACGTCGGCTGCGGCACGGGCGCCGTCACGCTCGCGGTCGCACGGCGGCTGGGGGCGAACGCGCGCTGCACGGGCATCGATATCTCGGCGCGGATGATCGACGCCGCGCGGGGGCGCGCCGGACGCAGCGGCCTGGACGCCCGTTTCGTGTGTGCGGACGTGCAGACGCATGCGTTCGAGCCCGCGAGCGTCGACCTGATCGTGTCGCGCCTTGGCGTGATGTTCTTCGACGATCCGGTCCGCGCATTCGCGAACCTGCGGCATGCGGCGCGGCCGGGCGCGCGGATGCAGTTCGTCGCGTGGCGCGGGCCGGCCGACAACCCGTTCATGACGACGGCCGAGCGGGTGGCCGCGCCGTTGCTGCCGAACCTGCCCGCCCGGCAGCCCGGCGCGCCGGGCCAGTTCGCGTTCGGCGACCGGCAGCGGATCGCGTCGGTGCTGTCGGACAGCGGCTGGACCGGCATTGTGATCGAACCGGTCGACAGGGCGTGTGCGCTGCCTGAGGCCGCGCTGGACGACTACATTGCGCGGCTGGGCCCGGTGGGCCTTGCGCTGCTGGAGACGGACGAAGCGACGCGGCGGCGCGTGGTCGATGCGGTGCGTGCGGCGTTCGAGCAATACGTGCACGGCGCCGAGGTGCGCTTCGACGCGGCGTGCTGGCTCGTGACGGCGCGCGCGCCGTCCGCATGACGTAGTGCGGCAGAGAAGCGGATCGGGGAAGGCGCGGCTGCCGGTTCGCCGCGCGCGTTGCCGTTCGCGCGTGACGAAGCGGGGCCGTGCGGTGCGCGCGTCAGCGTTTCCGCGCGCGCAGCATCAGCCAGGCGCAACCGCCGGCAACCAGCGCGAGACCGAGCAGGACGGCCTCGGCGCCGAGCGCGAAGCCGGGCGGCATGTCGCCGCTGTCCGGCACTGGCGACAGGTTGCCGCCCATCGCGATGGCGCCGCCGGCGAGCAGCGCCGCGCAGGCGATCCAGTAGATCTTGCCGCGCGGCGCCGCGGCCCGGATTCGCCACAGCGCGATGCCGGAGCCGCCGAGGTAGAGCACGGCGAGCGTGCCGAGCGCGATGACGTCGGACGCGCGGCTTTGCAGGAACCCGTTCATTCGGCCTCCGTGGCATGTCCCGGCGCGCGGCTCAGCAGATGCGTGCGTTTGTCGGCCGCGAGCGACACGTAGCGTTCGTACTGGCGCAGCACGTCGGCGATCACCTCGTCGCCGCGCAGGTATTCGACGTCGTAGCCGAGCCGGCCGTCCTCGAAGAACGTGACGATCCCGTATACGTGCTCGCGTGCCGGATCCGGCTCGGCCGCCTCGCGCACCAGGAAAGCGGCCGCGGATTTCACGGTCACGCGCACGCCGTACACGAAGTCGCGATGCTCGGCGGTCGGCACGGTGAGCCGCACCGCATCGTCGCTGTCGCGCTGCACGTGCGCATCGACGCCGCTCGCGCGCAGTTCGTCGGCGACCTTGCGCAGCGCGGGCTCGACCGTTTCCGCGACGAACTGGCGCGCCTCGGCTTCGGTCGTCTGCCGCAGGATGTGCGTGAGGCGATGGCGCCAGTGCTGGCCGGTCCAGAAGCTCGTCGCGGGCGCGACGTCCTGCGAATAGTGCGCGCGGTCGGCGGCAAGTCCACGCCATAACCCGTAGCACAGCGCGATCATGATGATCGCGACCGGCAGCGCGGCGATCAGCGTCATCGCCTGCAGCGCGCCGAGGCCGCCCGCGACGAGCAGCACCGCGGCGGTCACGCCGAGCAGCGCGGCCCAGAACAGCCGCTGCCACACGGGCGAATGCGGGTTGCCGCGCGTCGCGATCTGGTCGATCACGAATGCGCCCGAATCGGCGGACGTGACGAAGAACACCGCGATCAGCACGATCGCGGCGATCGACAGCAGTTGCGGGAACGGCAGGAAATCGAAGAAGCGGAACAGCAGCGCGTCGACGTTGGTGGCCGTTTGCGCGAGCGCGCCGGCCGCGCCGTGCGTGTCGAGCCAGATCGCGCTGTTGCCGAACACGGTCATCCACACTAGGTTGAACGCGGTCGGCACGAGCAGCACGCCGATCACGAACTGGCGGATCGTGCGGCCGCGCGAAATGCGTGCGATGAACATGCCGACGAACGGCGACCACGACACCCACCACGCCCAGTAGAGGATCGTCCAGCCGCCGAACCAGCCTTCCTCGCGCGGCGGTGCGTACGCATACGTGCGGAACGACAGGTCGACGAGGCTCGACAGGTACTGGCCGATGTTGTCGCCGAGCGCGCGCAGCAGGAACGCCGTCGGGCCGGCGACCACCACGAAGGCGAGCAGCAGGAACGCAAGCAGCAGGTTCAGCTCGGACAGCCGGCGCACGCCCTTGTCGAGGCCGGTCGCGGCCGACACGCCCGCGAGGATCACGACGATTGCGACGAGCCCGATGCGGAACAGGTTGCTGCCGGTATCCCAGCCGCCGACCGTATGCAGGCCCGCGCTCAGCTGCATCACGCCGTAGCCGAGCGTCGTCGCGATGCCGGCGACCGTGCCGACCAGCGCGAACGCGTCGACCGTGTGGCCGATCCAGCCGTTGATGCGCTCGCGCAGCACCGGATACAACCCCGAGCGCAGCGTCAGCGGCAGGTTGTAGCGAAAGCCGAAATACGCGAGCACGAGCCCCATCAGCCCGTAGATTGCCCACGCATGGAAACCCCAGTGGAAGAAGGTCATCAGCATCGCCTCGCGCGCGGCGGCGGGCGTGCCGGGATCGACGGTCGGCGGCTTCAGGAAATGCTGCATCGGCTCGCCGACGCCGAAGTACATGAGGCCGATGCCCATGCCGGCCGCGAACAGCATGGCCGTCCACGACACGAAGCTGAATTCGGGCTCGGCATCGTCGGGGCCGAGGCGGATGTTGCCGAAGTCGCTTGCGGCGATCAGCACGAGAAACACGAGGAAGCCGGTGACGGCGAGCACGTAGAACCAGTCGAAGCGTGCGATGACCCATTGCTGGCCGGCGGCGAACAGCGCGCCGGCTTCGCTCGGGCGCAGCGCGCACACGACGAGCAGCGCGCCGATGACCGCGAGCGCGGGCAGGACGACCTGCGGCTTGAAGGTCGTGCGGGGCGAGGGGCGGGAATCTGGCATGGCGGGCATCCAGTTGTGGGCGCAACGAGGCGCGACGCCGCCCGGCGCGCGCGTCGCGCGTCGGACCCTGATACGGCGTGCGTCGAGTGTACCGCGGTGTCAGGACTGCAAGAAGGGGCATGCAGAAGGGATGAACCTGACGAATTGTAAGGTATCGGGGCGATCGGGAAAACCCGGGCGATTCGCCGGGTGGGCCGGCGGGACGCGGAAGACGTCGTGGCGGACGGACATCGGGCGCCCGGACGGCGCGCGCGGAACGCGCATCGTCCGGGGCATGGGCTGCGCGCCGAAGGCGCTGCGGGGCGGGTTCAGAACGTGACGGCGATGCCGGCCATGCCGACGAACTGGCCGTGCGTCGTCGACGGCGTGAGCTGCTGCGAATCGCCGACGATCGGCGCGGCGTCGATGACGTGGCCGGCGCCTTGCGCGCCGAGCGTCTGGCCGCTCGAATGCGTGTACGCCTGCAGCGCGTAGAGCGTCGTGCGCTTCGACAGGCTGTACGACTCCTTCAGCGAATACTGCTGGTAGCGGGCCGCGTTCGCGACGCCGTTCGCCCTCGACGCCAGCGTGTACGCGAATGCGCCGGCCACCGAGAACGCCGGCGTGAAGCGGTATGCGGCAAGCGCGCCGTAGGTGTTGAACACGGCCGTGTCGGTGAACGCGGAGCCGTTGCCGGGCAGGTACTTCACGTTCGAATAGTTGAGACCCATCGTCAGGTCGCCGAGCGTGTAGTTGCCGGCTGCCGCGACCTGCTCGACGGCTTTCGCGGTCAGGTAGCCCTGGTTCAGCACGGACACCGCGAAGCTGCCCGACGGTGCGGTGGCCGGATTCAGGAAGCCCGCGGACGAGCCCGAACTGTTGATCCGCAGGTAGCCGGCCGCGATCCCGATCGGCCCGTTCGCGTAGCGCAGCGCGGCGCTGAACGTGTTGCCCTTGCCGGTCGCGCCGGCGATGCCGCCGAATGCGTACATCGCGCTCGCGGTCAGCCCGGCGAAGGTCGGCGACGTATAGGTGACCGAGTTGTTCACGCGGATCGTCGTGTCGAGGCCGTCGATGTCGCCAGGATGCGCGCCCGTCGCGCCGGTCAGCCAGCTGCTCGACGCGTACGGGCCGACGAACAGGAAGTAGGGCGTGTACTGGCGGCCGGCCGTCATCGTGCCGTAGCGATCGTTGCGCAGGCCGACGAAGGCCTGGCGGTTGAACATCGTGCCGGCGGCGGCCTGCGCACCCGTGTTCAGGTTGAAGCCGGACTGCAGGTCGAAGATCGCGTGCGTGCCGCCGCCGAGATCTTCGTCGCCGCGCAGCCCGAACTTCGACGCGTACAGGTTGCCGTCGCGCATGTAGAGGTTCGAATGGCCCTGCTGGTTGTTCACGTACGCGAGCGAATCGTCGACGACGCCGTACAGCGTCACGCTGCTCTGCGCGTGGGCGGCGGTCGCGCTGAGCGATGCGGCCGATAAAATCAGGATTGCATAACGGTTGACGGGTGCTTTCATGGTCGATCTCCGGGGCTCATCATCTTTTCAACGGGGCGGGAGGCTGCAGCGCCTCCTCTATGACGGGCGGCGGGCCGCGCGAACGGCCCGCCTGATCGGGCTTGCTTCAGTTGTCGAACGTCACGACGAGGCGGCGCCATGCGCCGTCCCGCGTGTCCTGTTCGGCGCGGGCGCCGCGGACGGCAACCGGGCCTTGCAGCGACGCGGGCAGCAGGATCTCGACGCGGCTGGCCGGGCGGCCCGGGTGGCCGTCCCAGCGGACCGACACGCCGAGCACGCCCGACGCCTCGCGGCCGGTCTCGATGCGCCACAGTCCGTATTCGCCGTCGCGCCACGCTTCCGTTTCGCCGTCGTCCTCGACGCATTCGCCGTATGCGACGCCGTCCTCGATGCGGGGCGCGACGAGGAAGCCGCGTGTGTCGGCGCGCGTGCCGAAATGCTGCGCCGCGACGTTCAGCGGCAGCACGCGGCCTTCACGCAGCAGCATCACCGGCGTGTCGAGCGGTGCGGGCAGCGTCACGCTCGCGCCGCCGTCGAACGCCTGCGCGCTCGCACAGCACATCCAGCGCGCGCCCGACGGCAGGTAGACCGTACGCTCGGTCTGGCCGGGATCGACGACCGGCGCGACGAGCAGCGCGTCGCCGAGCATCATGTCGTCGCACGCGTCGTAGCAGCGCGCATCGCCGGGGAAATCCGCAAGGGTCGGCCGCAGCACGGGCTCGTAGCGTGTCGTCGACAGCCACAGCAGGTGATAGAGGTAAGGCAGCAGCCGGTAGCGCTGCTTGATCAGCGACGCGATCTGCGCGGTGATCTCCGGATACATCCACGGCTCGTTGACGGTGCCGTCGTCGTTCCACGAATGGATGCTGAAGCGCGGCATGAAGATGCCGAACTGCACCCAGCGCAGCAGCAGCTCGGGCGACGGCGCGGGGCCGGAGAAGCCGCCGATGTCGTGGCCGATGTTCGATACGCCCGACAGCGCGAGCCCAAGGCCCATCTTCAGGTTGTAGCGCAGCGTTTCCCACGACGTGTAGTTGTCGCCGGACCAGGTCTGCACGTAGCGCTGCATGCCGGCGCCGCCGGAGCGCGACACGAGGAACGGCCGCTGCGCCGGTGCATGCGCACGCTGCGCTTCGCGCGACGCGCGCATCATCAGCATCGTCTGCAACACTTTTGCTTCGCGTGCCGGGAACGATCGGCCGAAGCCGTGCGCGATCGCATCGGGCGACCAGATCTCGTATTCGTTGTTGTCGTTCCAGGTCGATTCGATCCCGTACTCGAGCAGTGCCGATGTGACCTGTTCGCGCCACCAGCGGTACGCGTCCGGCTGCGTGAAGTCGACGTACGCGCCGACCTCGTCCCAGAACTGCACCCACGCGGGTTCGCCGGATGCCGAGCGGATCAGCAGGCCGCGTTGCGCGGCATCGTCGAACGCGGGATGGTCGCGCAGCAGGCACGGCTTGATGTTCGCGCACAGGCGGATGCCGTGGTCGCGATAGTGCTTCGCGAAGCCCTTCGCGTCGGGAAACTTGTCGCGGTTCCAGTTGAATACGTAGCGCTTCGCGCCGATCGACGTATAGCCCGACGACAGGTGGAACGAATCGCACAGGATGTCGTGCGCGTCGCACTGCTCGACGAACCGGTTCATCTGCTGCTGTGCATCCGGCGCGTCGGTATAGCTCATCGTCGAGCCCGAATAGCCGAGCCCCCATTTCGGCGTGCGCGCGGGGCGCCCGGTGAGCCACGTGAAGCGCCGCGCGGCCGCGAGCGGCGTATCGGGCGATGCGATGAAGTAGTAATCGAGATCGCCATGCTCGGCGACGAAGTAGCGGTACGGGCCGTGATAGTTGTCGAGCTCGCGGCCCATGTCGAACGAGCAGTCCGACAGCGTGTCGTAGAACAGCCCGAAGCCCTGGCACGCATCGGGCGACCACGTGATGTAGAACGGGATGTGCTTGTACAGCGGGTCGGTATGCTTCGCGCTGTAGCCCATCGCGTCGATGTTGCGCATCTCGAAGCGCGCGCCCGTGCGGTCGAGTTCGCCCGCGCGTTCGCCAAGGCCGAACACCTTGTCGCCGCGTTCGCGGGCGACGTAGTGATAGGCGCGCCCGTCCCACCAGCCGAAGTTGTACGCCTGCGTCGCGCGATCGGCGAGCGCGACGCGCCACGTACCGTCCGCGCCGCGCATCGACCACGTGCAATGGCCGCCTTGCCAGCGCACGGCGAGCCGGATCTGCGCGGTTTCGACGTGCAGGCCGTCGTCGTCTTCGGCGAGGGTAAAGGCGGGCAGCGTGAAGCCGTCGAGGTCGAGGCGATCGCGCCCGTCGAGCGGCACGTCGTCGAGGCCCGGCGCGATCGTCCATGTGCGCGGGGTGTGCGCCGTCGCGTCGGGCAGCACGCGTACCCGCACGATGTCGTCCTCGAGCACGAAGATCTCGAGGGTGGCGCCCGCATCGGACGCGAGCAGCACGCGGTTCGCATGCTTGCCGGCGACGCGGAACACGGGCGGATGAAGGAGCGAAGTCATGAATGCGATTCCTGGTGAGGGCAAATGTCAGGCGTGCCGCGCGAGCAGGCGTTCCTGCTTCGACTGCCCGCGGATCAGCACCGCGAGCAGCGTGACGCCGATGATGTCGAACAGGCCGAGGCACGCGAACAGCGGCGCATAGCCGATCTTGTCGGCGAGCGCGCCGACCAGCAGCGAGAAACCGAGGCCGCCGATCCACGCGGCCATCCCGGCGAAGCCGCTCGCGGTGCCGACTTCCTCGGGATCGAATACGTCGGCCGACAGCGTGTTGACGAGCGCGGAGATCATCTGGTGCGCGAAACCGCCGACGCAGAACAGCGCGATGGCCGTGTACGGCGACGACACGAGGCCGATCATCGCGGGCCCGAGCATCAGCACCGCGCCGAGCGCGACGCCGGCGACGCGCGACCACACGAGCGGCAGCTTGTAGCGTTTCGCGAGATACGGCGACAGGTAGCCGCCCGCGATGCCGCCGAGGTCGGCCGCGAGAAACGGCATCCACGCGAAGATCGCGATCTGCGCGAGCGCCATGTGGCGTTCGGTCGCGAGGTACAGCGGAATCCAGAAGCTGAAGGTTTGCCACGCGGGCTCCGCGAAGAAGCGCGGCAGCGCGATGGCCCAGAAGCGCCGCGCGGTGACGACGTCGCGGATCCGGCGCGTCGACACGGCCGGCATCGTGGCCTGGCCGTCGCGGATCAGCGCGCGCTCCTGCGGCGTGATGCGCGGGTGATCGGCCGGCGACCGGTATTGCGTGTACCAGAGCGCGGCCCATACGAACCCGAGCGCACCGGTGGCCATGAACGCGGCCTGCCAGCCGAACCGCATCGACAGGAACACGACGAGCGGCGGCGCGATCGCGGCGCCGAGCGACGTACCCGCGTTGAAGTAGCCGACCGCGACGGATTTCTCGCGATCGGGAAACCATTCGGCGACGGCCTTCATCCCCGACGGAATCGCGGCGGCCTCGAACAGCCCCAGAAAGCCGCGCAGGATGCCGAGCGACAGCCAGCCCGACGCGAAGCCGTGCGCGACGCCGACCACCGACCACAGCATCGCGAACAGCGCGAAGCCGAGCCGCAGCCCGATCAGGTCCACGACGAACCCGCACACCGGCTGCATGATCGTGTAGCCGATCTGGAATGCGCCGACGATGTACGAATACTGCTGCGTCGAGATCGAGAACACCTGCTTGAGCTCGGGTGCCAGCACCGCGAGGGAATTCCGTGCGAGGTAGTTGAGGATCGTGCCGAGACACACGAGCACGATGATCCACCAGCGCAACGCCTTGACTGTCTTCACTGCTGTCTCCTGTCAGACAGGGCGGGCGCGCGGCGCCTGCCCGATCCATGAGGGCCATCCGTCCGGGATGGCTTGTTTCGCTTTATTTGTACGATGTCCGATCTTGATGCGCGCCGTTTTTCCTCGGTTATGCCGAAAATACGGTGTTCAAGCGAACATTTATCTGTCATTCAATCGCCATGTTATCTGACGACTGATCATTTTCGAACATCCTATGTTCGAATTCGAATCCGGTCAACGTGAATCTGCATTCGAACGAACTTGCTCGGGGTTTTCCCGATGAGCGGGTGAGTGCGGCGTGTGCGGCGACGCATCGAGATCGCGCGCCAAAGGCCCGCGCGACGGGGCTGAGCGGTTTCCGGACGAACGCCGGACGCCGGGCAGGGCGTGACAACCCTGATGAAAATTTATTTCTTTTCTGGAGACAGATTGTGTAAATTGATTTTCATTCACCTTGCAATGACCCTTCGCATGACGCCTCTCGTTCCGCACGACGCCAGTCACGACGAACCCGCGATCGCCGAGCGGATCGCGTCGGCGATGCCGTTGATGACGCCGATTCACCGGCGCATGGGTGAATTCGTGCTCGCGAACCCGTTTCGCGCGGCGACGATGCGGATCGACGAACTCGCGCAGGCCGTGAATGCGTCGATCGCGACTGCGAACCGCTTCGCGAAGGCGCTCGGTTTCGACGGCTATCCGGCGATGCGCGCGGCGCTCGTGAGGGGCTTCGAAGCGACGCTCGGGCCGGTGGAGCGGTTGCGTTCCGCGCAGGAGCAGGAGCCCGGCGTACGCGGCGCCGCGTGGATCGACGCGGTATTCGACCAGGCTGTCGCCAACATCGAGGGCACGCGCGCGCAACTCGACGCGGCCGATGTCGAGGCCGCGGTCGAGGCGATCGTCGGCGCGCGGCGCGTGCTGATCCTCGGCGCGGGGTCGAGCGCGTTTCTGACCGGGCTGATGGAGCACGGGCTGTCCGTGTGCCACGACAGCGTGCAATCGCTCGCGCTGCTCGGCGGCCCTTCGCACGCGGCGCGGCGCCTGTACACGGCCGATTCGCGCGATCTCGTGATCGCGCTCGCGTTTCCGCGCTATGTGAAGGACACGATCGAGCTGGCCCGGCGTGCGGCGGCGCGCGGTGCGCGCGTGCTCGGCATCTCCGACGGGCCGCAATCGCCGCTGGCGCCGATCGCATCGCTGAACCTGTACGTCAAGGCCGAACGGCGTTTCGCGGCCACGTCGGAAGCCGCCGTGCTCACGATGATCGAGGCGCTGATCGATGCAGTCGCGCTGCGCACGCACCGGTCCGCGAAATCCGCCGCCGAGATGACCGAATTCCTGCTGCCGTGGCTCGTGCAGCCGCAAGCGGCGTTGCCGGCCGCCAACCCTTCTTCCCCACGTCCGAAAAAATCATGACTTCATCCGCGATCGTCGCAATTCACGGCGGCGCAGGCACGATCCTGCGCGAAGCGATGGATACCGACACCGAACGTCGATACCGTGCCGAACTGACCGCGATCCTGCAGGCCGCGCAGCAGGTGCTGGCCGACGGCGGCAGTGCGCTCGACGCCGTCACGGTCGCGGTGCGCATGCTCGAGGACTGTCCGCTGTTCAACGCCGGACGCGGCGCCGTTTATACGGCAGAAGGCAAGCATGAACTCGACGCGGCGGTCATGGACGGCGCGACGCTCGGCGCCGGCGCGATCTGCTGCGCGACGCGCGTGCGCAATCCGGTGCTGGCTGCACGACGCGTGATGGAGGTGAGCGAGCACGTGCTGTTCGCCGGCGCGGGCGCCGATGCGTTCGCCGCCGCGCAGGGGCTCGAACTCGCGGAACCCGGCTACTTCGATACCGAGTCGCGGCATGCGCAGTGGGTCAAGGCGCGTGCGGCGGCCGGTGCGATGCTCGACCACGATGCGGCGACGTTTGCGTTCGGCAAGTCGCAGCCGCAGCCGCAGCCGGCCGAGCCGCTCGATCCGGACCGCAAGCACGGCACGGTCGGTGCGGTCGCGTGCGACCTGAACGGCCACATCGCGGCGGCGACGTCGACGGGCGGCATCACGAACAAGCAGCCCGGACGGGTCGGCGATTCGCCGATCATCGGAGCCGGTTGCTATGCGGACGACGCGACCTGCGCGGTATCGTCGACGGGCACGGGCGAAATGTTCATCCGGCTCGCGACCGCGCATGACGTGGCCGCGCAGATGGCCTATCGCGGCGCGTCGCTGGCCGATGCGGCACACGACGTCGTGATGAACAAGCTGCCGCGCCTCGCGGGCCGCGGCGGGATCGTCGCGGTCGACGCACAGGGCAACGTCGCGATGCCGTTCAACACCGAAGGGATGTACCGCGGCTACGCGCGCGTCGGTGAGGCGCCGGTCGTCGGCATCTACAGCGACGATGCGGCCTGATGCCGGATCGCACGAGGAGACACGCATGACTTCGAGCCGTAACCCGTCGACCCTGGCGCTGCCCGAGCAGCGCGTGGTGGCCGTCGACGACCTGTCGGTCACGTTCCGCCGCGAAGGCGCGACGTTCGACGCGGTGCGCAACGTGTCGTTTCACGTCGATCGCGGCGAGACGCTCGCGATCGTCGGCGAATCGGGCTCGGGCAAGTCGGTCACGTCGCTTGCGCTGATGCGGCTCGTCGAGCACGGCGGCGGCGCGATCACGGGCGGCCGGATCGCGTTCCGGCGCCGTGGCGGCGCGCTCGTCGATCTGGCCCGGGCCAGCGCCGCGACGATGCGCGGCATCCGCGGCGCGGACATCGCGATGATCTTCCAGGAGCCGATGACGTCGCTGAACCCGGTGTTCACGGTCGGCGACCAGATCAGCGAAGCGATTGCGCTGCACCAGTCGAAGGGCGCGGCCGAAGCCCGCGCGGAAGCGCTGCGGCTGCTCGATCTCGTGCGCATCCCGGAAGCGCGCCGTGTGTTCGCGCGCTATCCGCACCAGCTGTCGGGCGGGATGCGGCAGCGCGTGATGATCGCGATGGCGCTGTCGTGCCGGCCCGCGCTGCTGATCGCCGACGAGCCGACGACCGCGCTCGACGTGACGATCCAGGCGCAGATCCTGCAACTGGTGCGCGGGCTGCAGGACGAAATGAACATGGGCGTGGTCTTCATCACGCACGACATGGGCGTGGTGGCCGAAGTGGCCGACCGCGTGCTCGTGATGTATCGCGGCGAGAAGGTCGAGGAGGGCGAGTCGGACCGCCTCTTCGCGGCGCCCGCGCATCGCTACACGCGCGCGCTGCTCGCCGCCGTGCCGCGGCTCGGCTCGATGCAGGGCACCGACGCGCCCGAGAAATTCCCGCTGCTGAAGGTGGACGCGAACACGACGGCGCCGGCCACGGCGCCTGCCGCGAACGACGATGTGCAGCCGCCCGTCGATCGGGCGGCGCCGCCGATCCTGCGCGTGAGCGATCTGGTCACGCGTTTCCCGGTGAAGAGCGGCGTGTTCGGCCGCGTGTCGCAATACGTGCATGCGGTCGAGCGCGTGAGCTTCGAGCTGCGCGCGGGCGAGACGCTCGCGCTCGTCGGCGAATCGGGCTGCGGCAAGTCGACCACCGGCCGTTCGCTGTTGCGCCTCGTCGAATCGCAGAGCGGTTCGATCGAATTCGACGGCCGCGACATCAGCGCAATGAAGGGCCCGGACCTGCAGGCGCTGCGCCGGAACATCCAGTTCATTTTCCAGGACCCGTTCGCGTCGCTGAACCCGCGCCTGACCGTCGGCTTCTCGATCATGGAGCCGTTGCTCGTGCACGGCGTCGCAACCGGCAGCGAGGCGCAGGCGCGCGTCGACTGGCTGCTCGACAAGGTCGGCCTGCCGCCCGAGGCCGCGCGCCGCTATCCGCACGAATTCTCGGGCGGGCAGCGCCAGCGGATTGCGATTGCGCGTGCGCTCGCACTGAATCCGAAGGTCGTGATCGCCGACGAGTCCGTATCGGCGCTCGACGTGTCGGTGCAGGCGCAGATCGTCAACCTGATGCTCGACCTGCAGCGCGAGCTCGGCGTCGCGTACCTGTTCATCTCGCACGACATGGCGGTGGTCGAGCGCATCAGCCATCGCGTCGCGGTGATGTATCTCGGCCAGATCGTCGAGATCGGCCCGCGCCGCGCGGTGTTCGAGGCGCCGCAGCACCCGTACACGAAGAAGCTGATGAGCGCGGTGCCGGTGGCCGACCCCGCGCGCCGGCATGCGCCGCGCCAGCTCGCGGCGGACGAGATTCCGAGCCCGATCCGCACGATCGGCGACGAACCGGTCGTCGCGCCGCTCGTCGCGGTCGGCCCCGATCATTACGTCGCGACGCATCGCGTCGGCGGCGCGTATTGAGGTGCACCCAGATCCATCGCTTTATTGAGTGCGTGCGCCGCGATGACGGCGCGCGAACCAGCAGGCAGTCGAAACCGAAACGCCCGTGAGGCGTCACCGATTCACCGATAGGAGCCCAGCAAAATGACCAAGCAGCATCCGTTCCCGATGTTTCGTCCGCGCGCATGCTTCGTTGCGCTCGCCGGCGCGTTCGCGCTGTCGGCCGCGCTGCCCGCGTACGCGCAGCAGACCGCGGTGATGGCGGTGGATTCGACCTTCACGACGATGGACCCGTACGACGCGAACGACACGGTGTCGCAGGCCGTCGTCAAGTCGTTCTACCAGGGGCTGTTCGGCTTCGACAAGGACATGAAGCTCGTCAACGTGCTGGCGACGAGCTACGACGCGAGCGCCGACGCGAAGACGTACACGATCAAGCTGCGCCAGGGCGTGAAGTTCCACGACGGCACCGATTTCAACGCGGCGGCCGTGAAGGCGAACTTCGACCGCGTGACCGATCCCGCGAACCACCTGAAGCGCTACAACATGTTCCGCGTGATCGAGAAGACCGAGGTCGTCGATCCGGCCACGGTGAAGGTGACGTTGCGCGAGCCGTTCTCGGCGTTCATCAACACGCTCGCGCACCCGTCGGCCGTGATGATCTCGCCGGCCGCGCTGAAGAAGTGGGGCCGCGACATCGCGCTGCATCCGGTCGGCACCGGGCCGTTCGAGTTCGTCGAATGGAAGCAGACCGACGACCTGAAGGTGAAGAAGTTCGCCGGCTACTGGAAGAAGGGCTACCCGAAGATCGACGCGATCGACTGGAAGCCGGTGGTCGACAACAACACGCGCGCGGCGCTGATGAAGACGGGCGAAGCCGATTTCGCATTCCGCATTCCGTTCGAGCAGGCGGCGGACCTGAAGGGCAACGCGAAGGTCGACGTTGTCGAGCGGCCGTCGATCGTGCAGCGCTATGTGTCGCTGAACATGCTGCAGAAGCCGTTCGACAACCCGAAGGTGCGCCAGGCGCTGAACTATGCGGTGAACAAGGAAGCGCTCGCGAAGGTCGCGTTCTCCGGTTTCGCGACGCCGTCGACCGGTGTGGTGCCGCAGGGCGTCGATTTTGCGACGAAGCTGGGCCCCTGGCCGTACGACCCGGCGAAGGCGCGTGCGCTGCTGAAGGAAGCCGGTTATCCGAACGGCTTCGAGACGACGCTGTGGTCCGCCTATAACAACTCGACGTCGCAGAAGGCGATCCAGTTCGTGCAGCAGCAGCTCGCGCAGGTCGGCGTGAAGGTGCAGGTGCAGGCGCTGGAAGCCGGCGAGCGCGTCGCGAAGGTCGAGAGCGCGCCGGATCCGGCGAAGGCGCCGGTGCGGATGTACTACATCGGCTGGTCGTCGTCGACGGGCGAGGCGAACTGGGCGATCACGCCGCTGCTCGCCGGCGCGTCGGCGCCGCCGAAGCTCGTCAATACCGCGTACTACAAGAACGACACGGTCGACGGCGATCTGACGAAGGCGCTGGAGACGGTCGACCGGACGAAGAAGACCGAGTTCTACGCCGATGCGCAGAAGCAGATCTGGGCCGATGCGCCGTGGATCTTCCTCGTGCAGGAAAAGATCGTGTATGCGCGCAGCAAGCGGCTGCAGGGCGCGTACGTGATGCCGGACGGCTCGTTCAACTTCGACGAGATCTCGCTGAAATGACGGCGGTTTGCCCGCCACGCGGTGCCGGCGGCGCACGCCGCCGGTACGCTGATTCGATCGGTGCCCCATGCTGAATTTCCTCGTCAAACGCCTGTTCGGCCTGCTGCCCACGCTCGCGATCGTCGCGGTGCTGGTGTTCCTGTTCGTGCATCTGCTGCCGGGCGACCCGGCGCGGCTCGCGGCCGGCCCCGAAGCCGACGACGCGACGATCGCGCTCGTGCGTGCCGATCTCGGGCTCGACCGGCCGTTGCCCGCGCAGTTCGTGAACTTCTTCACGAAGATCGCGCACGGTGACTTCGGCATGTCGACCCGCAGCAAGCGGCCGGTCTCGACCGAGATCGGCGAACGCTTCATGCCGACGCTGATGCTGACGCTCGTCAGCATGGTGTGGTCGACGCTGTTCGGCATGGCGATCGGGATTGCGTCGGCGGTGTGGCGCAATCGCTGGCCCGACCGTCTCGGCATGACGGTCGCGGTGTCGGGCATCTCGTTTCCCGCCTTCGCGCTCGGCATGCTGCTGATGGAAATCTTCTCGGTGAAGCTCGGCTGGCTGCCGGTCGTGCCGGACGGTACCTGGAAAAGCTACGTGCTGCCGTCGCTGACGCTCGGCGCCGCGGTCGCGGCCGTGATGGCGCGTTTCACGCGCGCGTCGTTCGTCGAGGTGCTGAACGAAGACTTCGTGCGCACCGCGCGGGCGAAGGGCGTGCACGAGCCGATGGTCGTGCTCAAGCACTGCCTGCGCAACGCGATGATCCCGGTCGTCACGATGATGGGGCTGCAGTTCGGCTTCCTGCTCGGCGGCTCGATCGTCGTCGAGGTCGTGTTCAACTGGCCGGGGCTCGGCCGCCTGCTCGTCGATGCCGTGACGATGCGCGACTACCCCGTGATCCAGGCGATCGTGCTGCTGTTCTCGCTCGAATTCATCCTGATCAACCTGACCGTCGACGTGCTGTACGCGGTCATCAACCCGACCATCCGGTTCAAGTGAGGCGCGTATGAACGCGACTGTCCAGACCGCGGCGCCGGCCGCACCGACTGCGATCCGCACGCCGTGGCGCGAATTCTGGCGCAAGTTCCGCAAGCAGACCGTCGCGCTCGTCGCGGGCGGCTTCGTGCTGGCGCTCGTCGTGCTGGCGTTCGTCGGCCCGCACATCGTGCCGTTCGACCCGGAGAACTACTTCGACTACGACGCGCTGAACGCGGGGCCGTCGGCCGTGCACTGGTTCGGTGTCGATTCGCTCGGCCGCGACATCTTCAGCCGGATCATCGCGGGCACGCGCATTTCGCTCGCCGCCGGTTTCTTCTCGGTTGCGCTCGGCGCGGTGATCGGCACGTTTTTCGGGTTGCTCGCCGGTTACTACGAAGGCTGGTGGGACCGCATCACGATGCGCGTCGCCGACGTGCTGTTCGCGTTCCCGGGTATCCTGCTCGCGATCGGCGTGGTCGCGATCCTCGGCAACGGGATGGTCAACGTGATCTGCGCGGTCGCGATCTTCAGCATCCCGGCGTTCGCGCGGCTCGTGCGCGGCAACACGCTGATGCTCAAGCACATGACCTATGTCGAGGCCGCGCGCAGCATCGGCGCGTCGGACTGGACGATCATCATGCGGCACATCCTGCCGGGCACGGTGTCGTCGGTCGTCGTCTACTTCACGATGCGCATCGGCACGTCGATCATCACGGCCGCGAGCCTGTCGTTCCTCGGGCTCGGCGCGCAGCCGCCGACGCCGGAGTGGGGCGCGATGCTCAACGAAGCGCGCGCGGACATGGTGACGGCGCCGCACATCGCCATTTTCCCGAGCCTTGCGATCTTCCTGACCGTGCTCGCGTTCAACCTGCTCGGCGACGGGCTGCGCGACGCGCTCGATCCGAAACTGGAGCGCCGCTGATGCATGCTGCTCCGATGTGGAGTGCGACGCTGCCGGCCGGGCCGCGCGGCACGATCGCCGACGTGCCGGGCGTGACGGTCGGCCATTGCACGCTCGATGCCGGCAACGTGCAGACGGGCGTGACCGTCGTGAAGCCGCATCCGGGAGACGTGTACCGCAGCAAGGTGCCGGCGGGCGCTGCCGTGATCAACGGGTTCGGCAAGAGCGTCGGGCTCGTGCAGGTCGACGAGCTCGGCACGCTCGATACGCCGATCGCGCTGACCAATACGTTCGGCGTCGGCGCGGTCGCGCAGGCGCAGATCCGCGCGGCGATCGCCGCGAATCCGCAGGTCGGCCGCGACTGGTCGACCGTCAATCCACTCGTGTTCGAGTGCAACGACGGTTACCTGAACGATATCCAGGCGTTCGCGGTCACCGCCGCGCATTACGACGATGCGTGCCGCACCGCGTCGCGCGACGTCGCACGCGGCGCGGTGGGCGCCGGGCGCGGGATGTCGTGCTTCGACCTGAAAGGCGGGATCGGCTCCGCGTCGCGCGTCGCCGTCGCGGCCGGCCGGCCCTATACGGTCGGTGCGCTCGTGCTCGCGAATTTCGGCCGGCTGCCGATGCTGACGCTCGGCGGCGTGCCGCTCGGGCGCATCGTCGCGCAACGGCGCGCGGCTGAAGCCGCGCATGCGGCGCCGCCCGAGCAGGGCTCGATCATCCTGTTGCTCGCCACCGACGCGCCGCTCGATGCGCGGCAGCTGTCGCGGCTCGCGCGTCGCGCGGGCGCGGGGCTGGCCCGCACGGGTTCCGTCTACGGGCATGGCAGCGGCGACATCGCGCTTGCCTTCTCGACCGCCTACACGATCGCGCACGACGCATCGACGATCGCGCTGCCGGCCCTCGTGGCCGATGCGGCGCTCGACCCGCTGTTCATGGCCGCGGCCGAAAGCGTCGAGCACGCGATCGCCGACGCGATGCTGCAGGCCGTGACGGTCGCCGGGCGCGACGGCCACGTGCGGCAAGCGCTGCGCGACGCGGTGCCCGATCTCGACCGGTTGTTCAACGAACCTAACGAAGGGCTGTGAACCAGTCATGAAGATCCTGATCTCGACCGACATCGAGGGTGTCGCCGGCGTATTCGCCACCGAGCAGACGCGCGCCGGCAATCCGGAGTACGAACGGGCGCGCCGCTGGATGACCGCCGAGGCGAACGCGGCGATCGAAGGCGCATTCGCGGGCGGTGCGCAGAGCGTCTGGGTCAACGATTCGCATGGCGGCTTTCGCAACCTGTTGCCCGACGGGCTCGATGCGCGTGCGCGCGTCGTGCTCGGCAAGCCGCGCATGCTCGGGATGATGGCGGGCGTCGAACAGCAGCCCGACCTCGTGTTCATGATCGGCTATCACGCGAAATCGCAGGCGCGCGGCGTGCTCGCGCACACGATCAACAGCTTTGCGTTCACGCAGGTGTGGCTGAACGGCGTCGAGCTTGGCGAAGCCGGGTTGTACGGCGCGCTGGCGCGGGAATATGGCGCGCACGTCGCGCTCGCCACGGGCGACGACGTGTTCGCCGAGGAAACGCAGCCGCTGTTTCCGGATGCGCGTTTCGAGACGGTCAAGACGGCCGGCGGCGCCTCGAGCGGCGATACGCTCACGCCCGCCGCGTCGTGTGCGCGGATCGCGACCGCGGCGCGCGAAACGGTTGCGCGGGCGCTGTCGGCCGGCGTGCGCGCCGGCGCGCATCGGCCGGCACCGGCCGCCTGCACGTTGCGCGTGCAGACGGCCGCGCTGGCCGACCTGTTTTGCGTGCTGCCTTCGCTCGAGCGTGTCGATGCGGTGACGCTGCGCTTCGACGGGCCGTCGGTCGAGCACGTGGTGCGCACGCTGAACAGCCTGTCGGCGATGTCGTTCATGCTGCGGTGATGCGTGCCGCGGCCATGCCGCCGGCGCGCGGCCGGTCAGTCGATGGCGGCGGGGCGAGCCATCGCGGCGAGCAGGAACGCTTCCATCGCCGCGACCAGCGCGAGCGGCGTCTCGTTCATCGGATAGTGGCCTGCATTGCGCAGCACGTCGACGGTGGCGAGCGGGTAGCGTTGCAGGTAAGTGCGCGCCATCAGCGCCATGTCGAAAGCGGGATCGTGTTCGCCGATCAGCACTTTCACCGGATGGCGCCCCGCGATCTCCCTGCTGAAATCGGTATCGGCCCACGCACGGAAGTACGCGCCGAATGCCTGCGCCGACGAACAGGCGGCCGAATACGCGGCTTTCCACTCGACCCAGGCGGCCGGCAGCCGGTTGCCGGTGCTGCGATCGATGATGGTCCTGCGATCGGCAAGGTGGCCGGCGGCACGCTCGAATAGCGCGCGTCGCACGGCGTCGAACGGCAGGCCGCCGCACGGCACGGGCGCGATCGGTACCAGCGCGCGCACGCGGTCGGGCGCGATGGCGGCAATCTTCTCGATCGCCATGCCGCCCATCGAATGGCCGACGAGGCTGAAGGTCGGGAAGCCGAGTGCGTCGGCGAGCGCGAGCGTGTCGGCGGCAATCTCGTCGATCGTGTAGTCGCCGCGTGCGTCGCGCATGCGGCCGTAACCTCGGTAGTCCATGAATACATAGCTGAAATGCTCGCGCGACAGCCAGGCTTCGACGGGCTCGAACGCGCGGGCGTCGCCGAACCAGCCGTGCAGCACGAGAACAGGGTGGGGGCCGTCCCCCACGCGATGAAACGTATTCGGCATCTCCGCTCCGATGAGGTTGCAATCCGGCCGATCGGGCCGACGGGTCTTGCGGCCGCGAGGTCGCGCAACGGTGGAGCGGATCGTAGATCGATCGAAGGCGACCCGCCTTCGATATCGGGTCATTGATGATGGAATTCGGGCCGTGAGAAATACGCAGCTAGATCCTTACGAACACATTCCCCGGAGCGTGGTCGTGACCGCCAACGACTTTGCGGCGGGCACGACGTTTCCGGAGCACGCGCACGTGCGCGGGCAATTCGCGTTTGCGTCGCGCGGCACGATCAGCGTGTCGACGCCGCACGGCCGCTGGCTGGTGCCGCCGCAGCGCGCGTGCTGGGTGCCGGCCGGCGTGCGGCACGAAATGACGATGACCGGGCCGGTCACGATGCTCAACACGTTCGTGTCCGCCGACGCCGCGCAGGCTGCCGGGCTGCCCGCGCAGTGCGGCGTGCATGGCGTGTCGCCGCTGCTGCGGCAACTGATCGACGATGCGATCGACCTGCCGGCCCTGTACGACGTCGACGGGCGCGCGGGCAAGCTGATGGATCTGCTGGTTGCGGAAATCGCGACGATGCCGCGCCTGTCGCTGCATGCGCCGCTGCCGGCCGACGCACGGCTGGCGAAGGTGTGCCGGCACCTGTTCGCGTCGCCGTCGATCGCGGCCGATCTCGACCGGGTCGCGGCCGATGCCGGTGTGAGCCGGCGGACGTTCACGCGGCAGTTCCGCGCGCAGACGGGCGTGAGTTTTGCCGCGTGGCGCCAGCAGGTGTGCATGCTCGCGGCGATTGCCCGCCTGACCGACGGGCAGCCGGTGACGCGCGTCGCGTTCGATCTCGGGTACGCGAGCGCAAGCGCGTTCACGTCGGCGTTTCGCCGCATCCTGGGCGACACGCCGAGCCGGTATCTGGAGATTCGCCGCTAGCGGGGCCGGCCAGGAAAAAAAATACGCGTCCGCCAAATTCGGTCAGACGCGTTTAAAGGCACCCGGTCAGAAAAAATGCGCGAACGGCCTGCCGGGCAGTGTCGCGCATGACTCATGTAATTGTTGCCTCGTCCGATTCAATCCCGCTGACTCGTTGCAGATAGCGAAGGATACGCCGCATAACGCGCAAACGATATCCTGTCGGCCCGACGATTCATGTGCGGTCGCAGCATGCGTTTCAAACGATCGTTTGATATTGGGGCGGGAAGCCTTGGTCAACAGGCATCCGTCGTCGCAATGCGCCACGATGCGACGCATCATCGAATGATGGCGACGGCGCATGAAAAACGCCGTGTGGCGCGATGCCTGTCGGTATCGCGCCACACGGCGTGGATGCTGTCGACACCGGCGAGTGCCGGCGCATGCGTCAAACGTCGAAGAATACGGTTTCGTCCGGCCCCTGCATGCGGATGTCGAAGCGGTAGACGACCGGCCGGCCCGGCTGCGCGTCGCGTTTCGCGACGAGCGTCGCGCGGCGTTCGGCCGGCACGGCGTTCAGCACGGGGTCGGCCGCGTTCGCGGCGGCTTCGTCGTCGAAGTACACGCGGGTGAACGCATGCGTGAGGATCCCGCGCATCATCACGGTCACGTTGATGTGCGGTGCCTCGTCGGCGGCGAGGCGGCCCGGCTTCACCGTCTCGACGACGAAGCGCTGCTGCGGGTCGGTGCCCGTGCCGACCCGCGCGAAGCCCGTGAAGCCGGATTTCGCGATGTCGTCGCGCGAGGCGGGGTAGCGGCCCGCGCCGTCCACCTGCGTGAATTCGAGCACCGCGTCGCCGACCACGTTGCCGTCGCCGTCGAACACCTGCCCGACCAGCAGCACGTGCTCGCCTTCGGCGTGCGCCGCGGCGATCGTCGGCGTGAACAGGCTCTTCAGGTCATAGTCGTATTGCTGCGGGCACAGGCCGTACGCGAAGTACGGGCCGACCGTCTGCGAAGGGGTTTGCTTCAGCGTCGTCATGGTTCAGCGCTCCATCGGGGTGGCGTCGCGGCCGCGCAGCACGATGTCGAATTCGTAGCCGAGCGCATAGCCTTCTTCGGTGATGTCCATCGAGAAGCGCGAGATCAGGCGATCGCGCGCGGCCTCGGGCGTGCCCTGGAAGATCGGGTCGTACGCGAGCAGCGGATCGCCGGGGAAGTACATCTGCGTGACGAGACGCGAGCCGAAGTAATCGCCGAACAGCGAGAAGTGGATGTGATTCGGGCGCCACGCGTTCGGGTGGTTGCCCCACGGATACGCACCGGGCTTGATCGTCAGGAAGCGGTAGCGGCCGTCGTCGTCGGTCAGGCAGCGGCCCGCGCCGAGGAAGTTCGGGTCGAGCGGCGCGTCGTGCTGGTCGACCTTGTGCACGTAGCGGCCGGCCGCGTTCGCCTGCCACACCTCGACGAGCGTGTTGCGCACGGGCTTGCCGCCTTCGTCGAGCACGCGGCCGGTGACGACCATGCGCTCGCCGAGCGGCTCGCCGTTCTTCACGGCGTTCTTCGTCAGGTCGTGGTCGAGCGCGCCGAGATCTTCGGCGCCGTAGACGGGGGCGTACTGGTCGCGCAGTTTCTCCTTCAGCGGGATCAGCGCTCGGGTCGGGCCGCGCTTCACGGACGAACGGTACTCGGGGTGGACATAGGCCGGATGCGACGGCCAGTCGCGCGGCGTGAGGATCGTGGGGGAATCCATCGGGCGTCTCCTGATAGGTTTTTCGCAAAGTGGATGGCACGACTTTAGCCAATCCGGAAAGTTATGCAAAATGACCTTTTTTCGCGAATCGCATAACCATTCGTTATGTTCGGCGCGCCCATGAAAAATCCGCCGGACAGGATGCCTGTCCGGCGGAAAAAGCGATCGGGCTTCGCGTCGTCGGTGACGACCCCGTGCACGGCCCTCCAGCCAGCCCGTCGCTATTTCTTGTCTTTTGTTCTTGTCGTTATCCGGTCTCCCCGAGCGTGCCCGTTATCAGCGGCGGCCGGGATCGAACACGATCCCGTCGAATTCGAGTGTCAGCGCGCCGCTGCGCAGCAGGGCGGCCGGCGTCGCAGCCTGGTCCATGCCGAGCACGTCGCTTACATATCGCGCGCAGAACCCGCGCCGCACCCGCAGGTTGAAGCGGTTGCCGAGCAGCGCGTCGATTCGCTGTTCGGCCGCGGCATGGACCTGGCGCTGCGCATCGGCGGTGGGTGCCGCGATGCGGCGTGCCAGTGCGATGCGTCCGCCTGCGGTGCGGGCGACGAAGCGCGACAGCGGCGAGAGCTTCGTCCACGCCAACGCCGCGGATTCGGCGATCAACGGTTCGTCGCCCGACGTATCGACGACGATCCCGCAGCGATTGGCCCACGCGCCGGCCGGGCCCGTCGTGCCGGCCGCGTCGCGCTGCGCCCCGGCCGGCACGCGGATGAACACGAGATCGCCGACATGCGCGCTGGCGGCCAGCGTGCGGACGGTCGCGAGTGGCATCGTGCGATCGGTGTCGCGTGCATCGCGTGGTGCGGTGTCGTGCGGTTCGTACGCGGCGGTTTCGGTCCGGGTGGTCATTTCGGCTCCGTCGTTGAGTGACAGGACGGAGCGGATTATGCGGGTAAGTAACGAAAAGTGTTCATTTGCCTGCGCAGGTAGCCTAACATTCGACCGTGAGCACCATTTTTCGATACCAATATGACCGAAACCGCCCAGCTCATCGAAACGCTGAAGCGCCAGTTGAAGGCGCAGGGCATGACCTACCGCGACGTCGCGCGGTCGCTCGACGTCTCCGAGACGAGCGTGAAGCGGCTGTTCGCCAGCGGCCGCTTCACGCTCGAGCGGGTCGTGGAGATCGCGCAACTGCTCGGCTATACGCTGGCCGAGCTCGTGCAGGAGGCGTCCGCTTCGGCGCCGAGGCTGCACGTGCTGACCGAACAGCAGGAGGCGCTGCTCGTGTCGGACGAGAAGCTGCTGCTCGTTGCCGTCTGCGCGATCAACTACTGGACCGTGCAGGACATCGTGTCGGCGTATCGGGTGTCGCAGGCCGAGTGCGTGAAATACCTGCTGATGCTCGACCGGATGAACGTCGTGGCGCTGTTGCCGGGCGACCGGATTCGCGTGCGTGTCGCGCGCGATTTCGACTGGCTGCCGGGCGGGCCGATCCGCCGTTACTTTCATACGCATGCGCTCGGCGATTTCCTCGACAGCCGCTTCGACGGCGCGGGCGAGACGATGACGTTCTCGCAGGGGATGCTGACCGAAGCCGCCGCCGCGGAGCTCGAACTGGAGTTGCGCCGGCTGCGCAGCAAGGCGGCCGCGCTGCATGCGGAATCGGCGTCGGCGCCGCTCGGGCAAAAGCACGGAACGGGCTTGCTGATCGCGAAGCGGATCTGGGAGCCGACGGGTTTCCAGGCGCTGCGACGGAAAGCATGACGGATCACCGAGTGCTTGGGACTCTCCGGAAAGTTATGCAAAATGGCATTTCATCGTCATCCGCATAACCGTTCGTTATGAATAATCGTATTGCCGACGGCCGCGTCAAATTCCGGCACCTGCAGTGCTTTCTCGCGGTCGCGCAGCTGGGCGGCGTGCAGAAGGCGGCGGAAAGCCTGTCGATCACGCAGCCGGCCGTGTCGAAGACGATCGCCGAACTGGAGGCGATCCTCGGCGTGAAGCTGTTCGAACGTGGCCGGCAGGGCGCGCAGCCGACCCGCGAAGCGCAGTTGTTCATGCCGCACGCGAATGCGTGCGTGCTCGCGTTGCGGCAGGGCGTCGGGCTGCTCGCGCGCGAGGGCGGGGCCGCGGCGGCGACGCTCGAAGTCGGCATGCTGCCGACCGTCGCGGCCTCGCTCGCGCCGGCGTTGATGAAGGCGTTGGCCGAACGCTGGCCGCGCATCGTCGTACGGATCGCGACGGCCGCGAATGCCGAGCTGCTCGAGCGCCTGAAGTCCGGTGCGATCGAATGCGCGATCGGGCGGCTGTCGGAGCCCGAGCGGATGATCGGGCTCGCGTTCGAGCAGTTGTACAACGAACCGCTCGTCGCGGTCGTGCGTGCCGGGCATCCGCTGCTCGCAAGCGCGGCGCCGGCTGCCGAGCTTGCACGCTATCCGGTCGTGCTGCCGCCGTTCGGCACGCTGATCCGGCAGTCGGCCGAGCAACTGCTCGGCGCATGCGGCGCACCGCCGCTGGATTCGTTCATCGAGGTATTGTCGGTCTCGGTCGCGCGTGCGCTTGCGCTCGAGAACGACGCGGTCTGGTTCGTGCCGCTCTACGCGGCCGAATACGATCTGTCGGCCGGTGCGCTGGCGCGCCTGCCGCTGCCGTCGGCGGGCACCGACGAGCCGGTCGGGCTCGTGCTGCGGACCGATGCGCAGCCGTCGCCGGTGGCGCGAACGCTGATCGACGCGGTGCGCGACATCGCGCGGTCGCGCTTCGGCGACACACGCCCGCACCGGGCGCCTCGGGCGGCGCGCAAGCCGGCCCGCGGCAACCGTTGACCCGTCGGGCGCAGCTCGATCCCTTTCCTTGCCGCAGGACTGGCCATCCGGTCAGTAGCCGCCACCGGGGCACTTGGCATATCGTACCGTTTTTGGTACGATTGGCGACAAGACGATGGCGAGACAGCAGATACAGGTCACGCTCGGCGTGCGGTTCTTCCGGACGGCCCGAGGCAACGAGCCGGTGCGCGAATGGCTCAAGGCGCTCGGGCAGGCGGAGCGAACGGCGATCGGCGAAGAGATCAAGACCGTTCAACTCGGCTGGCCGCTCGGCATGCCGCTGGTCCGGAAGATGGCGAAGGATCTATGGGAGATCCGCGTGATGCTGCCGGGGCGAAGCGCTCGCGTGCTGTTCACGGTCGCTGGCGACACGATGGTCCTGCTGCACGGCTTCTTCAAGCAATCGCGGGCCACGCCGTCGGACGATCTCGACGTCACCGTCGCGCGCCTGAAGGTGCTGACGCACGCCATCTGAATTCCCCGGTTGTGCCGGAACGCGCCGTCTCCGACGGTCGAGCAGCCGGCAACGCCATGCACCTGGAGTACGACATGACGACCACGAACAACCCGCATATCGGCAGCGATTTCGATCGCTTCCTCGAAGAAGACGGCAATCTCGAAGCGGCCACCGCCACGGCAATCAAGCGCGTGATCGCGTGGCAGATCGGGCAGGAGATGAAGGCGCAACACATCACGAAAACCGCGATGGCCGCGCGGATGAAAACCAGCCGCGCCGCACTCAACCGCCTGCTCGACGAAACCGACACGAGCCTCACGCTGGCGACGCTCGCGAGCGCGGCCGCCGCACTCGGCAAACGGCTCAGCTTCGAACTGGTGCCGGCCTGACCGGCGCGACGAAACGGCGCCTGGCCGGATCGGCGTGACCCGGCAAGCGCCGTGCGCAGCGAGCGGGCGGGCGATGCCCGTGCACGCGCCAGGTCATTTGCGCGGGCCGGTCACTTGCAGATAAAGCAGTGCGGCGCCTGCGAGCAGCAGCGGGAACAGGAAATACCATCCGGTCGTCAGGAACAGCCCCGCGACCGCAATCAGCGAAACCCATGCGCAACGGTGGGCGATGCTGCCGCGCGGCAGCAACTTCAGCGCGGCGGCTGCGCCGAGCCCGTACACCATCACGAAGCATCCGGACGTGACGAGCACGAGCGGTTTCGGCCCGACGTCCGAGAGCGTCGTTGCAGCGAGCGCGACGGCCGCGAGCAAGGCGATCACGCCGAGGCTGCGGCGCGGCACGCCGCCGATCTGGCTGCCCTGCGCGAGCCACGCCGGCAGCGCGCCGTCGCGACCGAGCGCCGCGCCGAGCTTGGCCGCGCCCGCGAAATATGCGTTCATCGTGCCGAGCGTGAGCAGCAGCGCGGCCGCGGCCGCCAGCACCTGCGCGTGGCCGCCGATGCCGCCTGCGATCAGTTCGGCGAGCGGGGCACCCGATGCGCCGGCCGATGGCCCGAGCACCATCACGCTCGCGGCGGCGACCGACAGGTACAGGAATCCGACGACCACGACCGCGATGCCGGCCGAGCGCGGCATGTCGTGCGCGGGCCGGCGGAATTCGGCCGCGAGATGCGTGATCGCTTCCCAGCCGGCGAAGCTCCACACGAGCAGCGCGGCGGCCTGGCCGACCGCGAGCCAGCCATGCGGCGCGAACGGATGCAGGTTCGCGGGGCGCGCATGCGGCGCGGACGCGAGCACCGCGACGAGCAGCAGCGTGACGAGCAGCGCCGACAATACGAGTTGCATGCGGCCCGACACGGTGACGCCGAATGCGTTCGCGGCCGACACGGTCGCGATCAGCGCGGCGGCCGTGACGATGATCGTCGTGTGCCCGCCGCCCGTGACGGCCGCAACGTATGCGCCGCCGAACATCGCGGCGGCCGGCGCGCCGGCCGGCACCGCGAAATAGAAGCACCAGCCGACGATGGCAGCGGCCTTCGGGCCGAATGCGCGCCGGGCGTAGGTCGATACGCCACCGGCATCGGGATAACGGGCGCCGAGTGCGGCGAAGGTGGCAGCGAGCGGCCCGGACAGCACGACGAGCGCAGCCCACGCGAGCAGCGAGGCCGGCCCCGCGACTTCGGCGGCAAGCGCGGGCAACGCGATCACGCCGGTGCCGAGCACCGCGCCGATATAGAGTGCGGCACCCTGGAAAATGGTCAGCGAACCCGCGTGATGAGCGACGGGCGAATCGGCATGCGAAGCCATGAGCGGCAGTCTCCGGAAGTCTTGTTTTGTCTGGGCGACGCGCGGGAGCCCGCGCAGTCAATCGTCCGATGCTACCTGAACGATGGCGGCTGCGCGGCCCGGCGATCAGTAGTCTGTGCGGCGTGCGTGTCAGCCGATGTCAGCAGTAACGCGCGAGCCGCAGGCGCGCATCCTCGCGGGCGGCGGGCGGCAGGTCGGGGGCGTAATGGAACGTGCCGGATACCAGCGATGCAACGGGCACGCCGTCGCGGAACAGCACGCGATTGCCGGCGAGCGCCGGCACCTTGTCGCCGGGCAGCAGCGTGCCGGCGAGGTTCAGCGGATCGGCGCCCGTCACGCACACGTACTGTCCGTCGCCCGGTTGCCGCCGCAGTTCGCGCAGGATCGGGATCGCTTCGGGCAGCGCGAACTGCTCGCCCGCGAGCCCGGCAACGAAGCGTCCGCCGCGAATCTCGCCGCGCGCTTCGAGCCGTTGCAGCACGCGCACGAGTTCGCGCCAGCTCGGCAGCCAGTCGGCTTCGCGTTCGAGCAGTCGCCAGAACACGACGCCGTAACGGCGCAGCAGCGTCCACACGATGTGCTCGAGCGCGTCGGGATCGGTCGCCGCCGGGCCGCGCTTCGGCGCGGGCGCATCGTCCCGCGGCGCCTGACGCTGCACGAGCGCCCAGCGGCCCGCGTCGTCCATTCCGCCGATCAGCGCGCCGCCGCGTCGCGTGCGCGGGGCATAGGTTGCGCTGCGCTTGACGGCGGGCTTCAGCAGCGCGCGCAGTCCCGCGTAGCTGTCCGCATTCACGAGGCCGGCCGACACGAGTTCGCCGAGCGCCTGTTCGAGTTCGACGGGCAGCACGTGCAGGTCGTCGAGCAGCGCATCGAAGAACATCGCGCCGTGCGCGGCGAGTGCGTCGCGCACCTGCGTGGCGCGCGCGGACAGCGCCGGTTGCGCATCGGGATCGCGCAGCGCCTGCCACGCGGAGAGGTGGCGGCGCGGCAGCAGCACGATCGGCGTCGTCTTCACGGGTGTGCCGGCCGCGCGCGCCGGCGCGCCGATGCGGGTCCAGACGAGTTTGCCCGAGCGGCACAGCTCGTCGAGGCCGCCGGCCATGTAGTCGGTGAGCCGCGCGGGCAGCAGCGCGTCTTCCCACGCGCTTGCCGCGGCCTCGTAGCCTTCGAGCTGTTCGACCACGGCCGCGAGTGCGTCGCGGCCCGTGCCGCGCGTGTCGGGCGTCAGGTGCTGCCAGTGGAACAGGAAGCGCATGAAGTCGGCGCGCTCGACCGGTTCGATTTCGCGGCGCAGCCGCTTCACCGTATAGCGGTGAATGCGCGCCAGCAGATGGCGTTCGCACCATTCGTCGGTCGTCGCGCCCGGCGTGAAGCGGCCGCGCATCACGTAGCCTTCGCGCTCAAGCGCCGCGAGCGCCGTCGCGACCGACGCGGGCGGCAGGCCAACGGGTGTCGCGATCGCGTCGAGCGTGAGCGGCCCGAAGCCGGTCAGCCGCGCGCGGATCACATCGACGAGTGCCGCATCGGCTTCCCACGGCTGCGCGCATGCGGCCGGCACCTTGAGCGCCGGCATGGGGCGCGCGTCGGGATGCAGCGCACGCAGGCATACGAGCCGTTCGACCGGCGCCCACAGCGCGGTACCGCCCGGCGCGACCAGTTTCGTCGCGCGGCGGCGATCCGCGAGTTCCGCGAGCCGGTCGGGCCAGCCTGCGTGGGCTTGTGCTTCGCTGTCGGCGATGCAGGCGAGCGTGAGCAGCGCATCGTGCATTTCGTCGGCGTCGCGTACGAGCGGCCATGCTTCGTCGTGGACTGCATCGATCGCGTCGGCGTCGAGCGCGCCGAGATCGTCGGCCGATTCGGGATCGCTCCACCGGCGCGACTGAACGGCCTGCGTGCGGCGCTCCTCGAGCGGTGCGTCGTCGAGGAACGCGTAGGGTTTCGCGTTCAGGATCTCGGCCGCGAGCGGCGACGGTGCGGGCAGGTCGCGCGCGACGAGTTCGATCGCGCCGCTTTCGATCCGGCGCAGCAGCGCGAGCCAGCCGTCAGTGTCCATTGCATCGTGCAGGCAATCGTCGAGCGTCTGGTCGACGAGCGGATGATGCGGAATCTCGCGTTCGCCGACGATGTTCTCGAGGCACGCGACCTGATCGGGGAACACGGTCGCGAGCAGATCCTCGCTCTTCATCCGCTGCAGTTGCGGCGCGGTGCGCCGGCCGCCGGTGAAGCGCGGCAGCGCGAGCGCGGTCGTCGCGTTCCAGCGCCAGCGCACGCCGAACATCGGCGCGTCGAGCAGCGCCTGGACCAGCACGTGCTCGGCGCTGGCCGAACGCAGGTAGCGCCACACCTCGTCGAGCGCGAAGCTGTGCGCGAGCGACAGCGACAGGATGATCGCGTCGTCGGTCGCGGCGGCCTGCAGCTCGAAGTTGAAGCTGCGGCAGAAGCGCTTGCGCAGCGCGAGCCCCCAGGCGCGGTTGATGCGGCTGCCGAACGGCGAATGGATCACGAGCTGCGTGCCGCCCGATTCGTCGAAGAAACGCTCCATCACGAGCGTGTCCTGCGTCGGCAGTGCGCCGAGCGCGGCGCGGGTGCGGGCGAGGTAGTCGGCGATCTGGCGCGCCGCGTCCGGCGACAGGCGGAGCTCGTCGACGAGCCAGCGCAGCGCCGGCGCGAGGCGGCTTTCGGCGGAGGCGCGTGCCGTGCCGGTTTCGCCATTCGCTTTGGCTTCGGCGTTGCTGCCCGCACGATTGCGTCCACCGGCACCGGCACCGGCACCGGCACCGGCACCGGCACCGGCACCGGCCTGCCGGTCGCCGTCCGCGAACAGCCCGTCGAGCCGTGCACGCAGCCGGCCGACCGCCGCCGACAGTTCGTCGCTGCGCCCCGGCGCCTCGCCGAGCCAGAACGGAATGTTCGGCGACTGGCCTTGCGCGTCCTCGACGCGCACGCGGCCCGTTTCCACGCGAATGATCCGGTACGACTGGTTGCCGAGCTGGAACACGTCGCCGGCCAGGCTCTCGATCGCGAAATCCTCGTTGACGGTGCCAACCTGGATGCCTTGCGGTTCGAGCAGCACCGCATAGTCGGCCATGTCGGGGATCGTGCCGCCCGACGTGGTCGCGGTCATCATTGCGTTACGGCGCCCGCGCACGGTGCCGCCGACCACGTCGCGATGCAGGTACGCACCGCGCACGCCGCGCCGGCTCGTGAAGCCTTCGGCGAGCATCTTCATCACTTCGTCGAAGCGTTCGCGTGTCAGCCGTGCGTACGGCGCCGCGTGCGTGAAGCGCGCATACAGCGCGTCTTCCTGCCATTCCGTGCACGCGACTTCGGCGACGATCTGCTGGGCGAGCACGTCGAGCGGCGCTTCGGGAATCCGCAGCGCATCGAGCTCGCCGCGTTGCACGCAATCGAGCAGCGCCGCGCATTCGACGAGTTCGTCGCGCGACAGCGGGAACAGCCGGCCCTTCGGCACGCCGCCGACATGGTGCCCAGAGCGGCCGACGCGCTGCAGGAACGGCGCGATGCCACGCGGCGAGCCGACCTGGCAGACGAGATCGACGTCGCCGATGTCAATGCCGAGTTCGAGCGAGGCCGTGGCGACGAGCAGCTTCAGTTCGCCGCGCTTCAGACGTTGCTCGGCATCGAAGCGGTGTTCCTTGGCGAGGCTGCCGTGATGCGCGGCGATCGCGTTCTTGCCGAGCCGGTCGGCGAGATGGCGCGCCATGCGCTCGGCGGTGCGCCGCGTGTTGACGAACACGAGCGTCGTGCGATGCGCGGCCGCGAGCCCGGCGATGCGGTCGTACACCTGTTCCCACACGTCGGTCGCCATCACGGGTTCGAGCGGCACGTTCGGCAGTTCGAGCGCGAGATCGCGCTCGCGCGTGTGGCCCGTGTCGACGATCGTGCAGTCGCGCGGCGCATCGGCCGGCCCGCCGACCAGGAAGCGCGCAACCGCGTCGATCGGCTTTTGCGTGGCCGACAGCCCGATGCGCGGCAATGCGCGGCCGGACAGTGCATCGAGGCGCTCGAGCGACAGCGCGAGATGGCTGCCGCGCTTGGACGACGCGAGCGCATGGATCTCGTCGACGATGACCGAGCGCACGTTCGACAGCATCTGGCGCCCCGACGTGGACGACAGCAGCACGTACAGCGATTCGGGTGTCGTGACGAGGATGTGCGGCGCACGCTTGCGCAGCGCGGCGCGTTCCGCTTGCGTCGTGTCGCCGGTACGTACCGCGGTGCGGATCGTCGGCACCGGCAGGCCGAGGTGCGCGAGCGATTCGGCGATGCCGGCGAGCGGCGCGTCGAGGTTCACGTGGATGTCGTTCGACAGCGCCTTCAGCGGCGACACATAGACGACCAGCGTCGCGTCGGGCAGCGTGCCGTCGTGCGCCAGCGCATCGCGCACCAGATCGTCGAGCGCGCACAGGAAAGCGGTGAGCGTCTTGCCGGAACCGGTTGGCGCGGCGACGAGCGTCGAGCGGCCGGCCTTGATGTGCGGCCACGCGAGCGCCTGCGCGCCGGTCGGCGCGGCGAACGTGCGCTGGAACCATGCGGCGACGGCCGGGTGGAACACGTCGAGCGCACGGGCGGCAGGGCGGATAGCGGTGACGTCCATCGGAGCGTTGAAATGGGGTGCGAGTGCGCGGACGAACCGCGCCTGAATCGAATCGTCAGTGTGCCAGACGTCGCGCGTGCGTGCCGGGCATGCATGTCGACGAAGCCAATTCAGTTGGGGCTCGCGCCACACTTTCAACGGACGGAAAGTTGCGTGCCATTCGGTGCGCCGATATCGCGCCGAATTGCTTCGAATCGCAACTAGACGCGATTCAGCCAGCCGAGCCAGTGTTCGAGCAGCGGTGCGCGCGACCACAGCGACTGCGCGAGCCACAGCGTGCCGCCCCATGCAGCGGCCACGACGATCAGGTCGCAATTCCCGCTGTTCCACAGGTTGAGCGAGTGGCGCCGCCAGATCCACGGCACGCCGAGCGGGTTCGGCCAGTCGGCGAGCAGGTGCATCAAACCGCCGCATGCGAAGCCGAACAGCGGTGCGGCCCACAGCGGATGCGGATGATGGATGAGCCCGTGCCACCCGAGCGCAAGCAGCGCGATCCAGCCGATGCCCCAGTGCGTGACGGTGCGATGCGTGATCCACAGGCGGCGCTTGCGGCTCCACCAGGCGACTTCGAGCCAGTCGGGCGCGGTGCCGCCCGCGACGCCCGCCGCGAACGCGGCGAGCATGCCGGTGTGCCACGGGCCGGTTGCCCCGGTTTGAGCGACGAGGACGGCGGCGGCGACGCCGGCCGCGAAGCCGGACGCATGATGCGCATTGTGTGATGCCATAGGGAGCGAGACGAAGAAACGTGAAGCGGCACGTGAACGAAACGGTGATGCCGTGCGAAAGGGGCGCTATCTTCTCAGATCGACCCGCGCTGCGGGAGGGGCGTTTGCAGATTTTTTTGCGCGTGCTGCATGGCATGCCGCGAGGTTCGCAACTTTCGGTTTTGTGCGCTGCGTGATGACGTGCATCGCATGCCGTTTCGGCCGATGCGTTTGCACGTCGCGGCGCTGCAACGTGACCGGGCGCACCCGATCGGCATGCTTTCGTGGCATGCCACGTGTTCGACCCTTTTTGTCCCCCTATACTACGAAGCCGGCATATGGCCGTTGGCGTGCCGGCGGCCATCCGCGGATCAGGCGCTTTTCCTGCCTGAAGGAGATCCACATGGGGGACATGCAATGACTACGCTGAATCGCTTCAAATCATCCGCTGCCGTGCTTGCGGCGGTGGCCGGCATCGGGTTCCTGCCGAACGCGCCCGCGTATGCGAAAGGGCCGCAGCCGGCGGTCCTGACGAGCTCGGCAGTGGCGGTGGCCGACAAGTACAGCGCGGATGCCGCGGAGCGGATCTTCAAGGAGGGCGGCAACGCGATCGACGCGGCCGTCGCGATCGCATTCACGCTCGCCGTCACGTATCCGGAAGCCGGCAACATCGGCGGCGGCGGCTTCATGACGATCTACAAGGACGGCAAGCCGTACTTCATCGACTACCGCGAGCGCGCGCCGCTTGCCGCGACGAAGGACATGTACCTCGACAAGGACGGCAACGTCGTCAAGGGCATGAGCCTGTACGGTCCGCGCGCGGTCGGCGTGCCGGGCACGGTGGCCGGCATGTGGGAAGCGCAGAAGCGCTTCGGCAAGCTGAAGTGGAAGCAGGTGCTCGCGCCGGCGATCCACTATGCGCGCGACGGTTTCGTCGTCGACGAGCAACTCGCGCAGCGCGGCGTCGATGCATCGAAGGAGTTCGGCGGCAAGACCAACTTCGACAAGTATTTCGCCGGGCTGAAGGCCGGCGTGAACTTCAAGCAGCCGGACCTCGCCGACGTGCTGACGCGGATCGCGAACGACGGCGCGGAAGGCTTCTACAAGGGCAAGACGGCCGAGCTGATCGCCGCGTCGATGAAGACCGGCGACGGCAACGGGCTGATCACCACCGAGGATCTTGCGCAGTACCGCGCGGTATGGCGCCAGCCGGTGCAGGCGAAGTGGAACGGCTATGACGTGATCACCGCGCCGCCGCCGAGCTCGGGCGGCATCGGCCTTGTGCAGTTGCTGAAGATGAAGGCCGACCTCAAGCAGGATTTCGAGGGCGTGAAGCTCAACTCGCCGCAGTACATCCACCTCGTCGCGGAAATCGAGAAGCGCGTGTTTGCGGATCGCGCGCAGTATCTCGGCGATCCCGACTTCTACAAGGTGCCGATCGCGCAGCTGACCGACAACGCGTACATCGCGAAGCGTGCGGCCGAGGTCAACCCGAAGGAGCCGTCGGACACGAAGAGCGTGCAGCCGGGCCTCGGCACGACGATGCCGGAGAAGGCCGAAACGACGCACTTCTCGGTGGTCGACAAGTGGGGCAACGCGGTGTCGAACACGTACACGATCAACGGCTACTTCGGCTCGGGCGTGATCGCCGACGGCACCGGCATCGTGCTGAACGACGAGATGGACGACTTCTCCGCGAAGCCGGGCGTCGCGAACATGTTCGGCGTGGTCGGCAGCGACGCGAACGCGATCGAACCGAAGAAGCGCCCGCTGTCGTCGATGTCGCCGACGATCATGACGAAGGACGGCAAGGTGTCGCTCGTGATCGGCACGCCGGGCGGCTCGCGCATCTTCACGTCGATCTTCCAGGTGATCAACAACATCTACGACTTCAAGATGCCGTTGAAGGAAGCGGTCGGTGCGATGCGCTTCCATCACCAGCTGCTGCCGCCGAACACGATCTTCTGGGAGCCGTACCACCCGATCGAAGGCGAACTCGCGAAGCAGATCGAGGCGCGCGGCTATACGCTGAAGGGGCAGGATTTCAGCGGCGACATCCAGGTCATCAAGATCGACGGCAAGACGCCGGAAGCGATGGCCGATCCGCGCGGGCGTGGCGTGACGCGGATCATCCGCTGACGTGAAGCAATGCGTGCGCGCTGGCGGAAGCGGTGCGCACGCCGTTCGGCAGCCGGGTGTGTCGGTCCGGCTGCCGATTTTTTTAGCCGGTCGTCCGGATGAAACCGGCGATCCGCGCGGCAATGGTGTCGGGCGCATCCTCGAAACAGTAGTGTCCGACGCCCGCCAGCCGCTCGACGGGCGCGGCCGGAAACAGTGCGGTAAAGAGCGGCAGGAAGTGTTCTGCGCCGAGCGTTCGATCGGCGTTTCCCCAGATCGCGAGCGCGGGTTTGTCGCGTATCGCGCGCCGTGCCGCCGCATCGGGTGCCTCGAACCGGTGCGCGCCGGCCGCGAACCCGCGTGCCCATCCAATCGCGCCGAGACAGTCGGCCGGTTGCGCGAACGGCGTACCGTACGCGGCGATCCACGTGTCGTTGACGATCGCGTGATTCTCGAAACCGTTCAGCTTCAGCGTGCTCAGGATGTTGAAGCCGAGCTGCCCGAGCACGGTTTCGAGCGTGTCGTCGGCCGCTGCACGCATGATCCACTGGAACCACGGCGCATCGCGGCCGTTCGCCGTCAGTCGCTCGACCAGGTCGGGCTGGCCGAACGGCGTTGGCCCGTTCGCCGAGACGATACGGCGAATCCGGTCCGGATGCCGTGCGGCGAGCCCCATGCCGACCGGGCCGCCGAAGTCGTGCATCACGAGCGTGATGCGGTCGAGGCCGCGGGCGAGCACGAAATGCTCGAGATTGTCGATGTGGTCCTGCAGCCAGTAGCTGCGGTCCTGCGGCGTCGCGCTTTTGCCGAATCCCATGTGATCGGGCACGACGACGCGATAGCGGGGACGCAGTGCCGTCACCAGATGACGGAACAGATAACCCCACGTGGGTTCGCCATGCAGGCACAGGACGGTTTCGCCGTCGCGCGGGCCTTCGTCCACGTAATGCATCCGGAAGCCGGATGCGTCGTCGAAATGCGGGGCGAAAGGAAAGGTGCCGTCGAACGTGGCATCGGACCGGATCATCGAGCGCTCCTTCGGTAGTCGGACAGATTGGTTTCAAGTTGAAACCAAGTCGAAGCGTAGGATATGTGGTTTCAAGTTGCAACCTATTCGATCGTCGGTCCACTTGCCGAATGGCGAGGGCGATGGCGCGGGAGGGCGCGACGGAGGGTGAAAACGCGGGGGAATATCGCCTGAATATGATCGCTGTGCACATCAATCCGGGATGAAGCCGTCGTGCCGTTCATCGATCGCGAACAGTCCGGCTCCCGGAATTGATCTTTTGCTGAACGGGTTTTATATTGCAACCATTTATGTCAACGGAAACGACCGCCATCCAGCCGGCGCTTCGGGAGCGGCATCGCCGCACGCATCGATGAACAGACGAACCACGCACGAAGATTCCCTTTGCGGCGTTGCCCGCCCGCTCGACGCGATCGGCGACTGGTGGTCGCTGCTGATCGTGCGCGACGCGTTCGACGGGCTGCGCCGCTTCGGCGAATTCCAGAAGAACCTCGGCCTCGCGAAGAACATCCTGGCCGCCCGCCTGCGCAACCTGGTCGCGCACGGGATCATGGACATCGTGCCGGCCGTCGACGGCGGCGCGCATCACGAATACGTGCTGACCGAGAAGGGGCGCGGGCTGTTTCCGCTGCTGGTCGCGCTGCGGCAGTGGGGCGAGGATTTCTTCTTCGAACCGGACGAGGCGCACGTGCTGCTCGTCGACCGGAAGGCCGGGCTGCCGGTCAGGAAGCTGGAGCTGCGTGCGCAGGACGGGCGCGTGCTCGGGCCGGAGGACACGGTCGTGCTGCCGCCGCCGGACTGACGCGCGGCGCACGGGCAGGGATCACCGCTTCAGCAGCGCATGCGCCTGCACGATCTGCTCGGCGAGCTGGTTGATCGAGATGCGCCGCTCCATCGCCTGCGAGCGGATCTGCTGGTACGCCTCTTCCTCGCTGATCGCGTTGTGCTGCATCAGCAGCGCCTTCGCTTCCTGCAGCGTGCGCACGGACATCGCGCGCTGTTCGAGCTGCGCGATGCGGCGCCGGTATTCGTCGTGCCGGCGGCTCTGGTGGCACGCGAGCGCCATCGCGCTCAACAGGCCGAACGAGCGGACGGGCGTCGTGACCGCGCTCTGCGCATCGATGCGCAGCATCAGTTCGAGGATCGTGGGGCTTTCGTAGGTCGTGACGGCGATGAGGGGCGGCCGCGCGTCGTCCTCGAGCCACGGGATCGACAGGTGCAGCAGGTCCGGCCGGACCGCGAGAATCACGAGATCGACGCTCTCCGGCAGCGCCGCGGGCGGCGGCCAGCGCTGCTCGGTCGGGCAGCCGATGCGCGACAGCTGCTCGACGAGCAGCAGGCCGTTGTCGTCGTCCGGGTAGTACACCATCACGCGGAGCGAGCGCAGTTCGGCGAGCAGGCGCGGCGTCGAGCGGATCGGGGTGCGGGCGCGCATCGTCGGTTACGCCTTCAGTTCGTCGGGCGTGTGCACGCGGTCGCCGAGCGAATGCGTGACGAGGTACGGATCGGGATGCACGCGGCGCGTCGCTTCGCGCACGATCGTGAAGTTGCCGTCGGCCGTCGCGCAGCCGATGCGCGGGTACAGGCACGTGTGCTGCGTGAGCCGGTCGATCTTCACGCGCCCCTGCGGCGCATCGAACTCCGCATCGGCCAGATGTTCGACGAGCCGGTCGCGCTGGTCGGTGCCGGCCCGCGCGAGTGCGTTGGCGAACAGGTGGACCTGGAAATACGCGGCTTCCCA
Source organism: Burkholderia arboris (assembly GCF_902499125.1). Classification (GTDB taxonomy): domain Bacteria; phylum Pseudomonadota; class Gammaproteobacteria; order Burkholderiales; family Burkholderiaceae; genus Burkholderia; species Burkholderia arboris. Next base: position 108,428 of record NZ_CABVPX010000004.1, on the reverse strand, counting down.
CGGCGCGGACGCGCTCGCATCGTCGCCGAAGCGCGCCTTGAGCTGTGCAATGCAGCGGCGGTTCACGTCGGAATCGATCGTCTGGAAATAGGGCGACGACGTGTAGTGGCCGGCCGCGGCCGCGCCCATCTGGCCGAGTTCGATCTCGGATGTCGTCAGGCTCGCGATCGGCATCTTGCGTGCATCGAGGCCGGCCTGCGCGTATGCGCGGTAGAACGCGGCCGTGCTGTCGCCGACGAGCGTGCTGAACACGAAGTCGGGCGCCTTCGCGCGAATGTCCTCGACGACCGCCGCGAAATCCTGCTCGGATGCGACGAGCGGCATGTACACCTCGCCGAGGATCTGGCCTTCAGGGTGTTGCGTGACGAGGTCGATCATGATGCGGTTCGACTCGTACGGGTAGATGTAGTCGGACCCGACCAGGTACACGCGCGCACCGAACTGCGCGGTCATGAACGCGGCGAGCTGCACGCTGTTCTGGTTCGGTGCGGCGCCCGTGTAGATCACGTTCGGCGAGAACTCGAAGCCTTCGTAGAGCGTCGGGTAGAACAGCAGCTTGTCCCACTTCTCGACGATCGGTATCAACGCCTTGCGGCTGCTCGACATGTATCCGCCGAACAGCACGTTCACGCGCTCGGTGGCGATCAGCTCCTCGGCGAGGCGCGCGTAGACGGCCGGGTCCGAGCACGCGTCGCGCACGACGGGCACGATCTCGCAGCCGTTCGCGCCGCCCGCTTCGTTGATTTCGGCGATCGCCTGCAGCGTGCCGCGCAACTGGCTCTGGCCAAGGTGCGACGTGCATCCGCTCTGCGAGAACAATACGCCAACCTTCACACTGTTCATTCGTCCATCCTGATGCTTGCGGGTAGGGCCGTCACGCGGTCAGCCGGCCGGCCGCGTGCGCGACGACGGCGGGCAGGGCGTCGCCGTTCGCCGCGTGCACGCAGCGCGGGCCGATGCCAAGTATTGTAGACAACCCGGGCGGCGCGCCGAACGACAAACCGGCGATCGCGACGCCGCGCTGCCGGCCCTGGCGTGCCGCGTAACGTGCATCCTCGACGAGGTAGCGCGGGTCGAACACGTCGATGTCGGCCGCTTCGCCGTCGCCGATCATCAGCACGGCGGCGCGCGCGCAGGCCGCTTCACGCCGCAGCAGCGCCAGCGCATGACGCAGCGCCGCACCGGTGCGCGTGCTCATCCCGGCGTCGGCCGCGAGCAGCGCCGCGCGGCGGCCGGCGTCGAACGCATCGCCGAAATCCTTGAAGCGGGCGTAGTACACGCGATGCCGGCCGTCCGACGTGTAGCCGTGCACCGCCCAACGCCGCCGCTGCCGGTCGAACAGGTCGCCGAGCACGAATGCGGCGCGTTTTTCGAGCGCGGCGACGTGCGCGGCCGTCGACGCCGACAGGTCGAGCAGGATCAGCACGGGCCCGTGCGCATCGTGCGGCACGCGGCGGCGGAACACGCGCGGATCGGGAGCATGCCCGGCGCGGCGCGCGATGCGTGCGGCAATCGCGGCATCGACGTCGAGCGCGTCGCCGTCGAGCTGGCGGCCGACGCGTCGCATCGGCTCCGACGCGCGCGGGGACGGCAGCCGTTTCGCGGCGCGCCGGTCGGCTTCGATCAGTGTGGCCAGCGAGCGCGGCGGCGCCGACGTGACGGGCGCGCGTTCGACGACGGTCGCCCAGTCGCGGCGCTCGCGTTGCGTGTGGCAATTCCATTCGGGATAGCGCGGCGCGTCGGGTGCCGGGTGCGGTTCGTCGTCGGGTTCGTCGCTGTGGCCGCCTGTCGCGGCCGACGTCTCGACGCCTTCGTTGCCCGCTCGTTCCGACGCGGCAGCCGGTTGCGCCCACAGCCACGCGTTGTCGTCGCGATAGCGCAGCCATGCGCCGTCGTCGGGCTCGAAGCGCACGCGCATCTGGCCGAGATCGTTCGCGAGCCGCGACGCGATCGAGCGGAATGCGCGGTAGTCGTCGAGTGCATCGCGTTTCGCGTTGAACAGCTGCACACCCTTGTCGACCCACGGATTGCCGTCGCGATACGACGGATCGAACAGCGCCTTCGCGAGCCGCGCGCACAGGCAACCGAACGTGAGCCCTTCGCGGTCGATCGGCGTGAACGCCGGTGCCCAGAAGGTCGTCAGCCCCGGCCATGTCCGGGCGAGCAGCGTCTCGACACGCGCATCCTCGATCAGGCCGGCAACCGCGATGCCGATCGGCGTCAGTGTGTCGGCCGGTTCGCCGGGCGGCGAATGCCGCCAGTGCGCAAGCGCGTGCGCGGCCGCCGCGATGCGCGCATCGGGCGGTAACGTGCCCGGCACGCGCAACGCGGCGTGACCGAGCGTCGCGCGCAATGCCGCATCGTCGAGTCGCACGTCGGTCTCCTGCGCGCTCATTCCGTGCAGGAAGCGGGCGAGGTGCAGCGCGCTCATGTCGCGAAGTGCGCGGCGGCCATCGTCTGCAACGCGGCGCGCGTGTCGGCGTCGTCGGTTGCCGCGTCGCTGATCGCGATCCGGCACGCGTCGAGCGGCGCGAGCCCCGCGACAATCAGCAGGGCCGCGTGCACCAGCAGGCGCGTCGACGCGCCTTCGTCGAGGCCGTTGCCGGCCTGCGCCAACGCACGCGTGCGCTGCGCGAGATCGACGAGCCGGCGTGCGGTGTCGCGGTCGGCGCCGCTTTCGCGCACGACGACATCGGCCTCGTGTGCGGCATCCGGATAGCCGAAGTCGATCGCGACGAAGCGCTGCCGCGTCGACGGCTTCAACCGCCGGTGTTCGCCGTGATAGCCGGGGTTGTACGAGATCACCAGATGGAAATCCGGATGCGCGTGCACGACCTCGCCGAGCCGGTCGAGCGGCAGCACGCGCCGCGAGTCGGTCAGCGGGTGGATCACGACCGTCGCGTCGGGGCGCGCTTCGACGATCTCGTCCAGATAGCAGATCGCGCCATGCCGCGCCGCGAGCGTGAGCGGCCCGTCGGCCCAGTAGGTGCCGTCGGCGTCGAGCAGATGGCGGCCCGTCAGGTCGGCCGCCGACGTGTCGTCGTTGCACGCGACCTGGATCAGCGGCAGGCCCATGCGCCACGCCATGTATTCGACGAACCGCGTCTTGCCGCAGCCGGTCGGCCCTTTCAGCAGGATCGGCAGGCGATGCCGGCAGGCCGTCTCGAACCAGTCGGCTTCGGCGCCGGCCGCCTGGTAGAACGGCGCGTCGGCGATGCGGTGTCCGGCGAGCGGATCGGCGGCGAGCGGCGTATCGCGTGCGCTCATTACCACCTCCCCGTCATCATTAGCATGCCGGGCAGCCAGCAGGTGCCGACGCCGATCGCGATCGTGTAGCCGGGCAGGAAGCGTACGGTCCGCTTCAGGCCGAGCGCGACGAAGAACAGGAACCACAGGCTCGACCACAGCAGCCACATCGCACCGAAACGCATGTCGTTCGACGTGCCCGCATAGACGAGCGCGCTGATCGCGACGAACAGGCAGTACCAGCCGAGGCCGGCGCCCTGCAGCCCGCGCCACTGGACGGCCGCGAGGTACAGGTACGTGAACGCGAACAGCAGGCCGCCCGCGCTCGAGAAATATTGCGGCGGCGCGGATGCCTGCACGAGGCCGGCGAGGTTGATCAGCAGCGCAAGCAGCCCGACGAGCAGGTTCAGGCCGGCCGCGTCGCGCGGTTCGATGCGGCCGGTGAGCGCGACGCCGTTGACGACCAGCACCGCGCCGATGAAGAAGAGAGCGACACCGAGCATGATGAGGGCTCCAGAGTGAGGCGGAGCCGTTCGCGCAGGTGGCGCGAACGGCCGGGCGGGGCGCGGGCTCAGCGGTGCGCGGGCGCTTCGGACGGAATGCCTTCGATCGGGCATTCAGGTGTGCCGGGTGTCGCGCGCGTCAGGCGCTCGACGGCCTGGCGCGTGCCGTCCGGGTCGTTCACCCAGTTCGCGTAGAACTCGAACGGGCATTGCGCGACGCCGTTCGGCGATTCGCCGGAGCCGATCTTGCCCGTGTAGCCGCGGTGCAGCAGCTTGTACAGGTGATTCTGCGACTGCATGTTGCGGCGCGCGTCGCGGATCAGGCTCACCGACAGCTCCGCATACTGCACGCCGTTTTCCTCCTCGCCGCATTCGCCGAGCGTGCGGCCGTCGAAGCCGACGATCGCCGAGTGGCCGAAATACGAATACACGCCGTCGAACCCGGCCGCGTTCGCGACCGCGACGTAGCAGTTGTTCATGAACGCCATCGCCTTCGACACGAGCACCTGCTGGTCCTTCGCCGGGTACATGTAGCCCTGGCAGCGCACGACGAGCTCGGCGCCGCGCATCACGCAGTCGCGCCAGATTTCCGGATAGTTGCCGTCGTCGCAGATGATCAGGCTGATCTTGAGCCCCTTCGGCCCGTCGGCGACATACGTGCAGTCGCCCGGATACCAGCCTTCGACGGGCACCCACGGCATGATCTTGCGGTACTTCTGCACGATCTCGCCCTGGTTGTTGATCAGCACGAGCGTGTTGTACGGCGCCTTGTCCGGGTGTTCCTCGTGGCGCTCGCCGGTCAGCGAGAACACGCCCCACACGTTCGCCTTGCGGCACGCGGCCGCGAAGATGTCGGTTTCCTCGCCGGGGATCGTCGATGCCGTGTCGTACATCTCCTTCGCGTCGTACATGATCCCGTGCGTCGAATACTCGGGAAACACGATGAGGTCCATGCCGGGCAGGCCGCGCTTGATGCCGACCACGCGCTCCGCGATTTCGCGGGCGTTCGCGATCACGTCGGCGCGGGTGTGCAGGCGCGGCATCTTGTACTGGACGACGGCGACGCCGACGGCGTCGTTGCTGCTGGAAATATCGCCATGACGCATGGTGTGCTCCTGGTTCAGGTGAAGACGTGCGTTTTCGAAAGACAAAAAAAAGCCCTTGCCTCGACGAGCGAGGCAAGGGCTTCTTTGCCGGTCCGTTCATCCGACAACGCTGTCGGATAACGGGAATGCGGATGGGTGGCCGGATGCGTGGCCAGCGAAGCGCGGGCTATCGGGATCGCGCTGCGCACGATCGAGGGACGTCTTTGTCCGCCGGATCGATGGGAAGCACTCTATGCAAAGTTTTTTTCCGACGCAACACCGCGTATACCCCTGCACGTCGTGAAGGGGCGACGGCCGGTGTCATGTGCGGTCGGGACCGGACATTGCGCGGCACGAACGTGCAGGGTCGGACGCAAGCTTGCGGGAAGCGACGAGACGGAATCGCGATGCGCGGGTGTCGATGAAGCGACCGGCCGGCGAATCGGCCTTCCTCGATAACGTTGCGTACACAACGTTATTCGGCATGTGCGATGCGCATCGAATTGCGTTCAGCTCCGGTCGGTCGCCGCGTTGCTTTGGAGGAAGCCGTCCACCGCGATCAGCGATTGTTCGTCGAGCGTGCCGAGCACGCTTTTCAGCTTCAGTTGCAGCTTCAGCGCATCGAGGTAGCTGTCGAACAGCTTCTGCCGGATGCCCGAGATGTCGCGTCGCAGGTTCAGCGTTTCGTACGTCGTGCTGTAGCCGACCTGATGCGCCTTCATCGACGAATCGTACGCGAGCCGTGCGGCCTGCAGCGACTGCTGCAGCGCGCGGATGCGCTTGCCGACCGATTCGAGCGCGGACAACGCCTCGCGATGATCGGTGCCCAGTTGCTCCTCGACCTCGCGCAGCCGGTTGCGGTATTGCTCGGTCACGTGCTCGGCTTCCACTTGCCGGTAGTACACGCTGCCGCCGGAGAAGATCGGGATCGTCACCTGTACGCCGAATGCGCTCTGATGGAAGTCCGAACGATCGGTGAGCCCGCGCAGGTTCGGGTTGAGCCCGCGCGAATACGACGCGAACAGGTCGACGGTCGGCAAATGCTCGGCGCTGACGCGTTTCGCCGCGAGCCGCGCGACCTGGACGTCGCGATACGCCTGCCGGTACGCGGGGTTGTCCTGCGGCGCGTACTCGCCCGACGGAATGCGCGGCGACGACCCGCGCATCGCGAGCCGAGGCCAGCGCGTGAAGTCGATCGTCGAGCCGAGCAGCGTCTCGTAGCGGGCGCGACGCGCGTCGACGTCGGTCTGCGCAAGTGCCTCGTCGGATTGCGCGAGGCTGCGGCGCGCCTCGATCTCGGCCGTATCGCCGATCGTCTTCATGCCGAGCTGCGCCATGCGCCGCGTATCGCTTTCGAGCCGCGTGAGCGCGCTGACCTCGTCGTCGGCCGACTGCAGTTTCTCGCGCGCACTCAGCAGGTCGAAACACGCGTTCGCGACGCGCAGGATCAGGTCCTGCTTCGCGACCTCGAGCTTCTGCTTCGCCGATTCCTCGTACTCCGTCGCACGCCGCATGTCGTACAGGTAGGGCACGTTGAACAGCGCCTGCGTGACCTGCGCGGAACCGTACGCGGCATTGCTCGAGCCGCTGACGTCGATGCCGAACAGGTTCGCGTGCGTGCCGTAGCGCCCCCATTCGAGTTGCGCGGCGGCCTGCGGCAGCATCTGCGCGCGCGCTTCGGGGAATTTCTGGCGAGCCGCATCGTATTCGCTGCGCGCCTGCAGGTAGCGCGGATCGTGCACGGCCGCGTACTGGTAGGCCGTATCGAGGCAGAACGCTTGCGTGCTTGCCGACATGCCGGCCATCGTTACAGCGAACGCTGTCATGGTTGCAAGTCGGGGATTCCACCTAGTCGAAAATCTTGATAGGGAATTACCCGTATCCGGTGCCGCCGATCCGCGATTCGCGCGCCTCGTTTCAAACATGGCCGTCTCCGTCTCCTGCCCGTGCCGCAATGCATTGCGGCGGGATTTAAACGTTTTGAAATTGAAATTCAAACAGCGTGAATGTCTGCCACCTGTCACACATCGGAAAACGCACCTGTAAGAGTGTGTCCTCCATTGAATTCCGATGCGACCGCATGATAGCCTGATTTCGGCTCGTAATCGCAGTGATTATTAGATTAACAAGTCGCTAGGGATTAAAGGCCGTTTGTCTTTCAATGAAGGTTCTTTGCATCATCTTTATTTTTACGAGGAGAGAATGATGAAGGTCATGACGACGGAACAGGTCAGGAATGTGCATGGCGGCGGTGCGATCAGCTCGCTGGGTAGCCTCGCTGTTGACGCCGCGCCGGTGGTAACCGCGCTCGGCCAGTTCCTGCCGAGCCTCGGCAATTACCTGCAGAACCCGAAGACGTTCAATAACACCGGCAAGTAACCGCCGTGCGCGGGGAGGCGCCCCCCGCGCGAAATGCTGCGAAACAGAAGGAAAAGAATCGATCGCCGCAGTGGAAATAAAGCGACTCCGAAATGCATTGTTTCGGGATCGGGCGATTATCGGGAGGCAGGAGTGCCGGATTATCTCCGTAATAAAGCAAACGGCCATTGGGTTTGCGATTGGCTGACAGCTGAAGGCATTCCGAAAATATAAAGGCCACAACAAATGCGAGACATCACGGAAGAACAGGCCCGCCAGATTCGCGGCGGCGCGTCGCTTTACTCCAATTCGGCCGCCTATACGGTCGATCTCGTCAATCAGTCGATCGGGACCACGCTGCAGGGCCTGATGACCCAGTACCAGACCCGCGCCGTCGAACAGTTCCGGATGTCGCTCGGTTCGTCGCGCTGAGCGGCCGGTAACACCGATCTTCCGTCGCAGCCGGCAGCGTGCCGGCTGCGCCCATGCGTATCGCGCACGATCCGCCGCGGGCCCGCACCGTCAGGCCCGGGCGGCGCGTCGTCGCGCCCCGGGTGCCCGACCATGCTCTTCAATACGCGTAAAGTCCGTCCGGTCCTGCAGGACGAAGTGACGGAGTGCGGCCTCGCCTGCCTCGCGATGATCGCGTCGTGGCATGGGCGCGAAACGACGTTGCGCACGCTGCGCAACCGCTATCCGGTCCGGATCGATTCCGGGCTGTCGTTCTTCGACCTGATGGAGATCTCGAACGATCTCGGCTTGCGCGCCCGCGGGCTGCAGTTCGACGCGGGCGAACTCGACGCGCTCAAGACGCCGTGCATCCTGCACTGGGGAATGAACCACTATGTCGTGCTGACGAAGATCGGCTACGGCAGCGTGCACATCGTCGACCCGGCGCTCGGCGAGACGAAGCTGCCGCTCGCACAGGCGCTCACGCACATCACCGGCTATGCACTCGAGCTGAATCCGGACATCGGTTTCACGCGGGCGGGGCAGGCCGACCGGATCCGGCTGCGCGACTACCTCGAAGGGCTGACGGGCATCCGCAAGAGCCTCGCGATCGGGGTCGCGGGCGGCGTCGCCGCGCAGCTCCTGCTGCTGCTCGGCCCGTCGTACGTGCAGTTGACGATCGACGAGGCGCTGAAGAAGACCGACGTCGACATCCTGTACCTGCTGACGATCCTGTTCGCGATCGTGTTCCTGTTCGACACGCTGTATGCGAACCTCGTCGGCAACATCAAGAGCTACCTGCGCAACATCGTGTCGCAGCAGCTGTCGGCGAACATGGTCGGCCATCTCGCGCGGCTGCCGATCGGTTATTTCCTGTTCCACAACACCGGCGATTCGATTTCGCGCGTGTCGTCGGTGTCGGAGGTCGGGCGCTTTCTCGTCGACGGGCTCGTCGGCGGGCTGCTCAATATCGTCACCTGCACGCTGACGCTCGTGCTGATGCTGTACTACAGCCCCGTGCTGGCCGGCATCAGTCTCGCCGGGATGGTGCTGTTCGCGCTGAGCCGGCTCGCGATCCAGCCGCAACTGCAGGACGCGATGTCGCAGATCCTCACGCGCGGCGCGGAGGCCGATGCGCTGCTGATCGAGAACATCCGTTCCGCGCATTCGATCAAACTGCTGTCGGCCGAGACCGCGCGCAGCAGCCTGTGGGTCAACGCGTTCACGCAGAAGCTGCAGGCGATGCGCCAGCAGGAACGGCTGCAACTGCTGTTCGATGCAATTTCCAAGGGGATCGTGCACGTCGAGCAACTGGTGATCGTGACCTACGGCGCGTGGCTCGTGATGCACGGCCAGAGCACGATCGGCGTGATCTATGCGTTCATCCAGTACAAGAACCTGTTCGCGGACAAGTTCATCGATTCGATCCAGCTCTACGTGCGCCGCAAGGTGCTGCAGGTGCACATGGACCGCGTCGCGGACGTGCTGCAGACCGAGACCGAGGAGCCCGCGCCGGATGCGGTCGTGCGGCCGGTCGAAGGGTTCGACGGCACGCTGGCGATCCGCGCGCTGTCGTACACGCCGAAAGGCGGCAACCGTCCGATCCTGCGCGACGTCGCGCTCGACGTGCCGGCCGGCAGCAAGATCGCGATCGTCGGCCGCACCGGCAGCGGCAAGACGACGCTGCTGAACCTGATCTGCGGGCTCGTGCGGCCGGACCCCGGCACGCTGTTCGTCGGCGGCGTCGATCTCGCGGAAGTGAACCTGCGGCAATACCGCAAGCATCTGGCGGCCGTCACGCAGTCCGACCAGCTGTTTCGCGGGACGATTCGCGACAACATCACGAACTTCGCGCCGGCACCGCGGATCGGCGCGATGTTCGACGCGGCGAAGCTCGCGTGCATCCACGACGAGATCGAGCGGCTCGACCATCGCTACGACACGCCGCTCGGCGATACGCAGAAATTCCTGTCGGCCGGCCAGATGCAACGGCTGCTGATCGCGCGGGCGCTGTATTGCGAGCCGCGCCTGCTGATCCTCGACGAGTTTTCGTCGAATCTCGACCAGGCGACGACGCACGAGATCTGCCGCAACGTGCTGACGCTGCCGTCCACGATCGTGCTCGTCACGCACGATGCGTCGATCCTGTCGATGGTCGACCGCATCTACCAGATGCACGAGGGCGTCCTGACCGATGCGACCGGCGCATGGCGCATGAACGAGGAGATGCGGTGATGCTCGGGCGACTCTTTCTGCTGAATCCGTTCTCGTATGCGTTCCTGGTGCGCCGCGCGGTGCGTGCGGTCGCGCTGCGCACGTCGCCCGCGCGCGGGCTGCGGCTGATGCGCTGGTGCTCGGGGGCATGCCTGCGCTGCTTTCCGTGCATTCGCGAATCGATCGAACGCGCGGTCGCCTACATGCTGAGCGCACACCTGAACGACGATCCGCGGCGCGTGCGGGAAGTGTCGGCTGCGGTCGTGCGCGAGCTGTTCGAGGCCGAGTTCGCCGGCCTCAAGCTGCGCACGCACAGCCTCGCATCGATGAAGTCGATGATCGACGGGATGGCGTGCGAAGGCGACGAGCAGCTGCGGGCGGCGCTTGCACGCGGCGGCCCGCTGATGCTCGCGGGGCTGCACTTCGGCAACCTGATGCTGTTCGTCACGAAGCTGCGCTTCATGATTCCGGACGACCGCAAGCTGATGGTGATCATGCACCGCGATGCGCCCGGTGCGTTCTTCGACGATGCGCTGCGGCTCGTCGCCGAATACGGCGCAGGTGAGGTCGAGTTCATCGACATCGAGGAGCGCGTGCACCTGCGGCGGCTGATCACGAGCCTGCGGCGCGAGGCGCCCGTGTTCCTGCTGTTCTCCGACCTGCACGGCAAGTTCGGCAAGACCAACCGCTGCCGGCTCGGCGGGCGCTGGGTGCGGATGGCCGGCGGCGGCGTGAAGCTCGCGGTCGAGCAGGGGATTCCGCTGCTTGTCGCGTATGCGACGGGCGTGCCGTTCCGCGATCGCTGCGCGGTGCATTTCACCGAACTCGCGGCCAGCCCGCTCGCGCCGATGCTCGGCGCGGACGACGACGCGTCGCCGGTGCGCGCGACACACCAGCGGATCGTCGACCGCCTCGAGCAGGCGCTCGTGCGCCAGCCCGAGCAATGGCATTTCTGGGAACACTTCACGCCCTACCTGATGCCGACGCCGCTGCTCGATGCGGCCGCGCGGCGTCGCGCCTGACGAGCCTGCCCCATGCCGACCTGGAACTCCGCCCTCCGAGAACAGAAGCCGTCGCGCAAGCTCGCGCGCGGCACGACCTTCGGCACCGTGATCCACGGCGTCGTCGACGTGCCGGTGTCGATGCGGTTCTTCTGCTACCTGTCGCTCGCGATGTTCGCGATGTTCGTGACCGCGCTCGTCGAACTGAGCTACGCGAATACCGAGAGCGTGTCGGGGATGCTGACGCCGCGTTCGGGGCTGATCGGCGTCAGTGCGCCGCCGGGCTGGGCCGTGCGCGACATCTACGTCGGCAAGGACCAGCACGTGAAGGCCGGCCAGAAGCTGCTCGCGGTGACGCGCGACACGAGCTTCGTCAGCCAGGCGAACAACGTGCAGGGGATGCGCATGGCGCTCGACCGGCAGCGCGTCGAGGTGAAGCAGCAGATCGACGCGGCGCAGCTCGAATACCGGTCGACGGTGCAGCAGATCAACCAGCAGATCGCCGCGCAGGGCGAGAGCCGCGGGTTGATCGACCGGCAGATCCAGGACCAGAAGCGCATCGTCGACGAGTACGGCGAACGGCGCGCGCGCGTGAAGCAGCTGCTCGACGAACAGGTCGTGACGCTCGAGCAGTACAACCAGGTCAACACGCAGTACCTGCAGGCCGGGCAGGCGTACCAGGACCTGCTGCTGCGCCGCGCCGAGCTCGCGAAGAACGCGATGAAGCTGCGCGGCGACCTCGACACGATGCAGAGCAAGTACGACGGCGCGAACGCGGAGCTGAAGATCAAGCAGGAGGAGCTGAACGCAAAGGAATACAACATCGACGAGAACGTGAACCAGGTGCTGTACGCACCGGCCGACGGGCAGATCGTGCGGCTCGACGTCGTGCAGGGTGGCGTGATCGACCCGCCGGGCACGCGCGTCGTCGAGATCCTGCCCGCGAAGGCCGACGGGCTGATCGCCGAGGTCTACATTCCGTCGTCGAAGGCCGGCTTCGTAAAGAAGGGGCAGGAGGTGAAGGTTGCGTACGCAAGCTATCCGGTCGAGAAATTCGGCACCTATCGCGGCAAGGTGCTGTCGATCTCGCCCGTCGCGTTCTCGGCGAAGGAGCTGAACCTGCCCGGCGACGCGGCTGCGCCGCAGACCTACTTCAAGACCTGGGTCGAACTCGCCGACCGCGCGCCGTCGTTCGACGGGCGGCCGCTGTCGCTGCGCGCCGGGATGATGCTGAAGGCCGACGTCGTGCTGGAGCGGCGCAGCCTGCTCGAATGGCTGTTCGAGCCGTTGTACCGGATCCGCCAGCGCCTGTTCGGCGTGCCGGCCTGAGCCGATGACGACTCGCGATACGACCCGCCGCCGCGCGCGGCCGGGCACCGTGCGCCCGCTGTCGCGCTGGCTCGGCGCGACGCTGTTCGCGTGCGCGGCCGCCGCGCACGGCGCGCCGCAGCAGGACGGCGACACGCAACCACACTGGCAGGCGGGCGCCGACGGGATCGGCTTCTGGCCGGGCGGCGATGCGGACGGGTTCGATGCGAGCGCGTGGGCAACCGATGCAGGGCCGGCGCGCGGCGGGCGCGACGGTGCGTCCGTCGACGTGCCGCCGGCCGACCCCGTTCCGCTGACCGCCCGCAAGATCACGCTCGGGCAGCGAACCGGCGGAGCGGGGCGTGCGTGCGCGACAGCGCGCGACGATGGCGTGGACGGTATCGGCTTCGACGACAACGGTTCGCCCGGCGGCTGCGATCCGGCCGCGCCGCGCGATGCAGCGGCGGATGGCGCACCGGCCGGCGGCGTCGTCCACGCCGACCGGATGCCGTACGAGCTGCATCCGGTCGATCCGTCGCGGCTGCCCGATCTGCCGGCCGCGCAGGCGCCGCCGTTGCTCGAGCAGCTGATGGGCGACGACCGCAACATGGTCGGCCTTGGCTGGCACTTCATCGCGACGACTGGCCGGTCGACGCCCGTGACGACGCATACCGACGCGCTCGGGCTGAACAGCTTCCAGAACGCGGGGTCGAGCCTGTCGCTCAGCAACTCGAACACGCTGGCGTTCACGTTCACTCACTTTTTCTCGGAGAACTGGGCGGCCGAACTCGGTGGCGGCATTCCGCCGGTGCTGACGCTGCGCGGGCACGGCAGCATCGCGCTGCCGCTCGATCGCATTTTTGCCGGCGTCCAGGGGCGCTTTCCGCTGATCGACCTCGCGAACACGCAAAGCAACCCGCTCGCGACCACGCGCGCATGGCTCGGGTCCGTCGTGTTCAAGTACTACCTCGGCGAGCGCGACGATCGTTTTCGCCCATTTGCGGGCATCGGCATCAGCTATACGCGCTTCACGAACACGAACCTGAACCCCGTGTTCCAGCGCAAGCTGGCATCGCTCGGCGGGCTGCTCGCGGCGGGCGGGGACATCGGCAGCCTGCAGTCGCTGCTGCTCGACCCGGCGCTGTTCCAGCGGATCTGGGACGCGGGCGGCGACCTGCTGCTGTCGGGGCGGACCAACGTGTCGGCGAAGGTGAAGAGCGTGTGGGAGCCGGTGTTCACCGTCGGCGCGAGCTACCAGATCACGCGCCAGCTCTGGGTCACCGGAATGGTCACCTACATCCCGCTGCGCACGAAGATCACGCTCGACATCAGCCAGCCGAACCGGACACTCGCATCGAACACGTTCGACATTTCGGCGAACCCGGTGCTGGCCAGCGTGCTGCTGAACTTCCGCTTCTGACGGGGGCCGCCCATTTTCATGAATTTGACGCGCGACACTGGGATAATGGCCGAGTTTGGCTGCGTCAATGATGGAAGGAGGCCCCATGGGCGACAACGATACCCGTACCGAGACCGACGACCGCGCCGACATGGCGTCGATGGAGTCGCGCCAGCGCCGCTTCGAGGAAGATCTCGTCGACGCCTACGACGAAGAACTCGAGATGGAGCTTGACGACCGCCGCTTCGACGAGGGCGACGACCTGCTGTTTTCGCAAGAGCGTCGCGAGGCGCGCAAGGAATATTTCCGCGAACTGTTCCGGCTGCAAGGCGAGCTCGTGAAGCTGCAGGACTGGGTCGTGAGCACGGGTCACCGGCTCGTCGTCATTTTCGAAGGGCGCGATGCGGCCGGCAAGGGCGGCGCGATCAAGCGCATCACGCAGCGCCTGAACCCGCGGGTGTGCCGCGTCGCGGCGCTGCCCGCACCGAGCAACCGCGAGCGCACGCAATGGTATTTCCAGCGCTACGTCGCACATCTGCCGGCCGGCGGCGAGATCGTGCTGTTCGACCGCAGCTGGTACAACCGGGCGGGCGTCGAGCGCGTGATGAATTTCTGTACCGACGACGAGTACGAGGAGTTCTTCCGGTCGGTGCCCGAGTTCGAGAAGATGCTCGTGCGCAGCGGGATCCAGATCGTCAAGTACTGGTTCTCGATCACCGATCATGAGCAGGAGCTGCGCTTCCAGAGCCGGATCGAGGATCCGCTGAAGCAGTGGAAGCTGAGCCCGATGGACCTCGAAAGCCGTCGCCGTTGGGAGGCTTATACGGCCGCGAAGGAAGAGATGCTGCAGCGCACGCATATTCCCGAGGCGCCGTGGTGGGTCGTGCAGGCCGTCGACAAGAAGCGCGCGCGGCTGAACTGCATCCACCACCTGCTGGGCCAGGTGCCGTATCACGAGGTGTCGCACCCGCCGATCGACCTGCCGCCGCGTGAACATCACGAGGATTACATCCGCCGGCCGGTGCCGGACAACATGATCGTGCCGGATACTTACTGACCGGTTCACACCGGCCGGATTTGATGTGAAGAAGCGCGCCGCGTCATGCGGCGCGCTTTTTTTGCGTCTTCGCCGGGCGCGGGCGATTCGCCTTGACGGGTTTTACAGTCTTTCGCGAGGTCGGATTGACAGCTTCGAAAGCGTGCCGTAATGTGCGCGTCGACGAGCGTCGTCGATGTCGAAACGGGCAGTCCGGACGCGCTGAAGAATATGATCGCACCGGGAAATCCATGCGGTCGCGAGAACCTGAGAGCCTGCATAAAAAATGAATGAACCGGAGCGTGTCCGCATGGCCGCGGCGCGGTTGCAGCGTGTCGACGCTAGCGATCGCAGCGGCGATCCCCATGAAGAAGCGCCTGCCTGCGCGATTGCGCAAGGCAACGCGAACGGGATGGCCCGATGAACCCGGCACGCAGACGTTTCGTCGTCGCAGGCGCTATTGCGGTCGGCGCGCTTTCCGTCGGCGCCTGCGCGCCGCACATGACCAAGGATCTGTTCTCGGATCATCCGTACACCGAGCAGATCGAGACCTTCGCGATGACCGGTGATCGGTCGAAGCTCGTCGTTATCGGGCAGACGCGTCACTACATCTTCGATATTCCGCCGAATCTGGCGAACATCCTCGAATCTCCCGTTCGCGAGTACCTGACGGCCCGGTTCTGGACCTTCACCGTCGATGCCGGCGCGGTATCCGGATCGTTCACGTTATCGCTCAGGAAAGATGCACCGGACGACATCCGACGTCGCGCTGCGGAACTGGGATTTGCCCGCTCGGGTCAGTTGCTGACGCTGGACGAGGAGATTGCCGGGCAGGTGTTCAATGCGGGCAACGACAACGTCGCCGCGCATGTCCAGCGTTTCAACCGGCCGTACAGCATCCAGGTCCGGCAGCGGCTGAGTGCAGGGCAGAAGATCGCGTTGCTGCCGTTGACGCCGCTGACCCTTGCAGCCGATGGCGTGGTCGTGATCGGCCAGGTGCCGTTGATCATCCTGATTGCGCCGTTTCTTGCATTCTCGGGGCCGTGGCCGGCTTTCCGTTGAAGTCTCCGGATGGGCGGTCGCACCCGCGCGGGCCTGCCGTCGCAATGACTTAAAGGTCCGGAAACCCTGAGCGCCCCTGCGTCAGATCGAACAGTTCGGTTTTTGCATCGGCGTGGGCGGTTTCCGGCAGCTTGATCACGAGCTTCACCGTCATGCCGTACGCGCTGTCGACCAGTTCATACCCGGCCTGTTCGATCCAGCGGCGCACGCGCGCTTCTTCCGGGTAGCCGATCTCGATCGCGAGGCGTGCGTAGCGAATGCGTTCGACGCGCTCGGCATCGAGCAGCGCCGATGCGATCGCATCCGTGTACGCGCGCACCAGCCCGCCCGCACCGAGCTTCACGCCGCCGTAGTAACGCACGACCGCGCCGAGCACGCCGTCGAGATCGTGATGGCGCAGCACTTCGAGAATCGGCCGGCCCGCGGTGCCCGACGGCTCGCCGTCGTCCGACATGCCCGACTGGCCGCCCGCCAGCAGCGCCCAGCACACGTGAGTGGCCGCCGGATGCTCGTCGCGCAGGCGTTGCAGCACCTGCATGGCGGCGTCGCGGTCGTCGACGGGAAGCGCATACGCGATGAAGCGGCTCTTGCGGATCTCGAGTTCGCTGATGTAGGTGGTGGCGAGCGAGTAACTCATGCGCCGCAAGATGAAAAGTACAAGGAAATCAACGCGATGACGGCTTTGATGTTGACCCGGGCAGGCATGGCTGGCCGGCACGGGCGGGTGACATGAACGGGGAATTTTACCGTGGCGCGCATCGAAGCAGGTCGACGAGGTCAAAACGCGACCCGGCGGCGGCATCGCGCTGGATCCCGGCGCCCGGATACCCGATCACGGTTGCCCTGATGCCACGGGACCGGCGCCGATCTGGAGCGCGTACACCTCGGAAACGTTGACCGCCCGACGGCTGCTGTGCTCGACCGAGCCTTCTTTCGTCCACAAGAACGGATAGAAGCTGAAGCATTGGTCCGTCGTCAGGCCCTGAACATCGGCTTGCCAGCCGGGCCAGCGCATGCTCGCGTAGAAGTCGTGCAGCCTGTCGCCGAGGGACCATCGCACGAAGTCGCCGTAGCCGATCTCAAGGGGCTCCCATCCCGGCGTGTCCGGTGCAAAGTAGTACACCGAACCCGTGTCCTCCCCGAGTGCGCCCCCGTTCAGCGCGAAGAATCCGCCGACGGCATCGTCCGCGACCAGCAGAAAACCGGAAGACCGTCCGTCATTCCAGCCGACGATGTCCCTGCGCATCTTGTGATGGCCCGAGCCGAGCAGACGGAGGTAGCCGCCGTCCACGAGCACGCCGCCCGTCGAATAGGCGATGGTCCCCAGGGGCGAGCGCGTGGTGACCTGAAGGGCGGAGAGAATCTCGCCGTTCCGATCCGAGGGCGGCAATATTTCGCAACGATGGCCCGCTGCCGCCGCCCACTCGAGCAGTGACGGCAGAGCGGACTCGCGTTCGTCGACCAGTTCTTCCAGCGGACGCATGTTTGTTCTCTCCGAGAGGGGCGGTTCGGAATCGGCCAGGCGTGAGCGATACGACCAGCACCCACGCGTGCGACCTCAACGCGTGCCGACCGATGACCTGAGCGCCGCGCCCAGCGTGCGCAATGCCTGCCGTGCGCGTGCATCGGTCAGGTTCGAATGAAGCACCACGTCGCGCGTCGGCAACGGCGGCAACCCGTATCGCGCACCGACGTCGACCGTGCCGGCGGGCGCCACGCGATGCCCGAGCGCCGCGACGGCCAGCCCCGCGGATACCGCCGCGCCGATCGTCGCCACGCCGCCGCCGACGAAGACTTCCGTCCACGCGACCCCGGCTTCGTCCAGCGCGCCGACCGCCATGCGGCGCACGCTGCACGGCTCGGCTTGCGTGGCCAGCCGCAACGGCTGCGGCGGATGGTACTCGAAATCGGCCGCGGCCATCCAGCCGAACGACTCCGACAGGAGGGTTTCGCCGTCGAGCCGCCGGCTGTCGTGTTGCAGCGCGACGGCCGCGTCGAGCTGCCCGCGATCGAACGCATCAAGCACGTCGCGCGACGCGGCGACGCGGATCTCGAGCACGAGCGTCGGCTCCGCCTCGCTCATGCGCCGCAGCAGCATCGGGAGATCTGCGCCGACGACATGGTGGCTGACGCCGATCACCAGCCGCCGCTGGCCGGTGCCGAACGCGCCGACCGCACCATGGTGAGCCGCCACCAGTTCGCGCGCCGGTTCCAGGAACGCGGTGCCGTCGGCCGACAGGCGGACCTGCCGTGGCGTGCGCTCCAGCAGGCGGCGGCCGAGCCCGTCTTCCAGCCGCTTGATCTTCAGGCTCACCGCGGACTGCGTCGTGTCCATCGCTTCCGCGGCCCGCGTGAAGCTCTTGAGGTCGGCGGTCAGCACGAACGCCTGCACGGCTTCGATGTCGAGCGTTTTCATCGCACACGCACCCATTTCAAAATCGAATCATTGAAATATTCTGCCATCGTCTTTTCAAATGATTCAAGGTCTTCTACGCTGTTTCCAGGCTGTCCCGAATTCCCGCCTTTCTTTTGCCAGGAGCCGATCATGCTGACCGCGTACTACGTGCACCGCCTGCCGGCGGATTACGACCTCGAGATCATCCGCCAGCGCGTGCGCGAGCGCGGCAGGCTGTGGGACGACACGCCGGACCTGCTGTTCAAGGGATTCCTGCTGCGCGAGGCCGGCCGCTACGGCGCGACGGAAAACGGCTATGCGTCGTTCTATCTGTGGCGCAACGAACAGGCGTTCGCCGGTTTCGTGACCGACGGCCGCTATCGGGTCGTGACGGACAGCTTCGGCCGCGCGCCGATCGACACCCAGGTTGCGCTCGATGCGCGCAAGGGCAGTGCGTCGACGGGACGGTTCGCGCGCCTGGAAACCATCGAGATTCCGGCGGATGCCGACCTCGATGCGACGCTTGCGCGCGAGGTTGCGCGCAATCGCGACGTGGCGGCACGGCGGGGTGTGGTTGCGGCGGCCGTCAGTCTCGACCCGCTGCGCTGGCGGCTGACGCGTGCCGTCGTCACGGAACACGAACCGGACGACGACGGCGGCGGCGCGGGCACGGTGTACCAGGTCCTGCATCTGGCGAGGCCGCTGCTCGATACGCTGGACGCGGGCGGCGCGTGATGGCCGGCGTCGCGTCCCGATTGCCGGCCGGCCTGGTGGTTGCCGCGCATCTGGCGGGTGTGGTGGCGGGAATCGCCGCGATTGCGGCGCTCGCGACGACGCTGGCACTGCTGGTCCGCTAGACGCGATCCGCGGATCGGCCAGCGCGGGGGACGCCGGGCATGCGATGCCCGGCGTCCCCCGTCGATTCATCGGCGATCAATGGCCTTGAAGGCGGATATCGCGCGACGAAGCACCGACATACACGGTTCCGCCCGGCACGACTCGCCAGCCGTTACGCGACGTCTCCCACACGCTCTGCATCCGCGGCGATACGGTCACGCGCACGCGCCGCGCTTCGCCCGGATTCAGCCGGATCTTCTCCCAGCCGACCAGCCGCTTCGGCGGTTCGTCCTTGTACGGCACGCCGAGATAGACCTGCGGCGTTTCCGCGCCGGTGACGCGCCCGTCGTTGCGCACGGTGAACGCGACGCTCAGCGAACCGTCCCATTGCTTCGACACCGACAGCCCGGAATACGCGAAGTGCGTATAGGACAGCCCGTAGCCGAATTCGAACATCGGCTTGATGTTGCGCGCGTCATACCAGCGATAGCCCATGTTCAGCTTTTCCGCGTAGACGGGATCGTTGTCGAACGCGCCGTTCTGCCCCCAGGTCGGCGAATCCTGATCGCGCGCGGGGAACGTGACGGGCAGCTTGCCTGACGGATTGACCGCGCCGAACAGCACGTTCGCGATCGCCTTGCCGCCGGCTTCGCCCGGATACCACGCCTCGACGATGGCAGACACGTTGTCCTTCCACGGCATCAGCACCGGATTGCCGCTCTGGACGACGACGATCGTATGCGGATTCGCACGCGCGACGGCTTCGACGAGCGCGTCCTGGTTCGACGGGTTCGCGAGGCTCAGGCTCTGCAGATCGCCGAAATCCTCGCCGGCCGGCTGCGCGACCACGACGATCGCGACATCCGAGCGGCCGGCGAGCGCTGCGGCCTGGTCGATTTCCTGCTGCGTGTACGCGCGGAACGGCGACTGCTGGTCGCTGTTGCCCGCGTACGTGACCTGCGCGGCCGGCGCAAGCGCACGGATGGCCGCGACGATCGGCACGTCGACCTTGAGCCACGGATTGCGCCACCAGCTGCAGCCGGTCGACGACCCGAACGTCAGGCCGCCGCAGCCTGCAAACGACCCCGATACGGGATCGCGCGTGTTGCCCGAGCCGCCGCCGGACAGAACGGCCGCATCCGCATGACCGCCGATCACTGCAATACGCGACAGCGCCGACGCGGCCAGCGGCAACTGGTTGCCGTCGTTCTTCAGCAGCACGATCGACTGCTCGGAGGCCGCCTGCGCGAACCGGTTCGCGGCCGCGAAATCGATCGTGCCGCCGCCCTTGGCCGGATCGTCCATCACGCCGACGCGGATCATCACGGCGAGCTTGCGGCGCACCATGTCGTCGAGGCGCGCGGTCGATACCGAGCCGTTCGCGATCGCCTGCTTGACGGCCGCCGGCGTCAGATACACGGTCGAGCCGACGTCTTCTTCCTCGTCGAGCCCGGCGTTGATCGCGGCGGCGGTGCTGTGCGTGGCGCCCCAGTCGGACTGGACCTGGCCCTGGAAGCCCCATTCGTTCTTCAGCACGTCGTTCAGCAGGTGATTGTTTTCGCACGCATACGCGCCGTTCAGGCGGTTGTAGCTGCACATCACGCTGCCGGGCCGCCCGCGCTTCGCGGCGATCTCGAACGGCAGCAGGTAAAGCTCGCGCAGCGTGCGTTCGTCGATCTGCGTGTTGCCGCCCATCCGGCCGTGCTCCTGCTCGTTGCCGGCGTAGTGCTTGATCGTCGCGATGACTTTCTGCCGCTGCGTGGCGAGCGTGCGTTCGGCGAGCAGGTCGCCGGCGAGCAGCGGATCTTCGCCGAGATACTCGAACAGGCGGCCGCCGCGCGGCTCGCGCGCGAGGTTGGTGCCGCCGCCGAGGCCCATGCCGAAGCCTTGCGCGCGCAACTGGATCGCGACCTGCTTGCCGTAGTCGTACGACAGCCGGCGATCCCAGCTCGCGGCGACGGCGATCGTCGCCGGGAACGTCGTGCTGGCTTGCGACGTGCTGCCGGAGCCGGTCGACGAATCGGCCATGTTGAGATCGGGAATGCCGAGCCGCGGCACGCCCTGGATATAGCCGGCGCCGCCACCCGGCACCTTGGACATTTCGTATTGCGAATGAATAAACTGGAGCTTCTCGTCGAGCGTCATCTTGCGCACGAGCAGGTCGGCGCGCCGTTGCGCGGCGGCCGACGCGAATGCGTCGGTGGCGTCGCCCGGTGAGTTGAAACCGGCGTCGCCGGCGTAGGCGGTGGTGCAGAGGGTTGCTGCCAGCACGACGGCCGGCCAGAGTTTGTCCCGCATGTTGCTCTCCATGATCGTATTGCCGGTTGTTCGAATGATGTCTGGAGCTGCGCTCGTCCGATGGATTCGCACCGGACGCATTCGGCTGGCGATGCAGGGTGGTTGCGCGTCGGCATGCCAGGCCAGGCGGGGAATCGTTACGGCCGGTTGGGCCCGACCGGGCATCGAGGACGGCGACGCGGACCGTCCGACACTGCCGAATCGGATGTAGCGATTCTCTGCAGCGACCAATCGTACGAATGTAGTTTGACTACAGCATCGGTGTTTCTACCGATACGTACGATCTTTTTTCGACGCGGTGGCGCGGCAGGGTGGAAAGGCGGTCATCGTTCCCGATGGCGCGGGGGCGGCCGGGTAAGAAGTACCTGGGTTTTTGCGGGGAAACCGATCGAGGCGGGCGGCCCGGTTCGTTGCGTGCGCATCGAACCGGGCCGGTTGAAACACGCGGCGGCTTACTTCGTCACGAGCGCGCCGGTCAACCCGGCGCTGATCGCCGGCAGCAGCAGGTTCAGCACGCGGCTCGCACGGACGAGCCCGGTGTTGTCGACATAGACGACGTCCTTCGACGCAAGCGGAAACTGGTTCGCGAGCAGCATCGATACCGGCGACTGCATGTCGAGGTGATAGATGACGGGCGCGCTGTCGGCGGCCTTGCGCAGCACGAACACCTGCTTGGCATTCGAGGTCTGCTGGTTGAGCTGGCCGGCCTGCGTGAGCGCTTCGCTCAGCGTGAGCGAACCGTCGCGCAGCGGCGCGACGGCTTGCGGCCTGACCACTTCGCCCATCACGTACACGGGATTGTCGTCGCGTGCGCTCACATGCAGCATGTCGCCGGGTTTCAGCATGATGTCCGCCGGGTTCTTCCCCGTCTTCATCATCTGCGCGACGTTCAGCGGATAGATCGTGCCGTTGCGGGTGATCGTGACGCGGCTCTGATCCGCGGTCGGCGCGAATCCGCCGGCGCGGCTCACGGCTTCGATCAGCGTCATCGGAATGTCGTTGATCGCCTGCGCGCCCGGGTTGCGCACTTCGCCGTCGATGTAGACCTGCGTCGCACGGAACGACGCGACCCGCACCGTGACCTGCGGCTTGACGAATACCTTGGCGAGTTCGGTCCCGACCTCGTGCTGGATCTGCGCGACGGTTTTCCCGGCTGCGCGGATCGGCCGCGGGACGTATGGAAACTGCACGTTGCCGTTGCCGTCGACGACGAAGCCCGGCGCGGCGTCCGCGGCTTTCGTGTTCTGCACGGGTTGCCCGGCGGCCGTCGCGAATTCCGGGTGATCCCACACGGTGATCTGCAGCACGTCGCCGGCGCCGAGCCGGTACATGTCCGACTTCGCGGACAGGTTCGGCGGGATGGACGCGGCAGGCGCGCGCTTCTGCTCGGCGCGGATCTGCTCGATCTGCGTCAGGTCGATCTGCCTGACCGGCACCTGCATGTCGCTCGTCACGTCGCCGTTGTCGGCGGTCGTGACCGGCAGTGCGGTCGAACTCATGTGCTGCCCCGGCACCACCGTGCATGCGGAAAGCATCGCGACGGTCGCGAAGGAGAGCGCCATGCACATGCCGCGCATGGCAGTGCGAGTGTGGCCCGGCGCCACGGAATCGAACGATAGAGCGTTTGTCATTTTTGTGTCCAGCATCGATGAATCGATTGATACGGTATCCGGATCGAATGCGGGCCGGTCATTGCGTGCCCGCTTCGTTCCGCACATCGTGATGACGCTTCCTGGCGGCATTCCGGCACCGATCGACCGGCGCGTGTTCCACCGCGGCATCGCTCCGGAAAGCGATTGTCAAAAATTGGCAATGACGGAAGGGCGTCGTCGTGCGCGGCCGGTGACGTATCGGCGATGTCCCCGCCGGTTCGCACGTCGCCGTGCCGACCGCGAACAGAGCGTAACGCAGGTTGGGCGCTTCGATTTCGCGGCGGCGGCTGAATGTAAGCCATCGCACGCAGCGTCCCGGACATCTATCGCATAGTGGCGCCAACGAACATGGCCGTGCATTCCCGGCGGAATGTGCGGGGGCGGGAACGGCATCGTGCCGGCGTCCGGCTCATTGTCTGCGAGAGATTTCATGACACGCTTCATTGCCCGTTCGAGGGCGCCTTTGCGGTTGGGGCTGGGCGGCGGCGGAACCGACGTGCCGCCTTATTCGGACCGGTTCGGCGGTCTGGCGCTCAATGTGACGATCGAGAAGTTTGCGTACGCGTCGATCGCGCCGCGCGACGACGCGAAGGTCGAACTGGTGGCGGCCGATACGGACACCCGATGGATCGGCCCCGTGTCGCCGGTGCTCGAGGTGCAGAACGGGCTCGGGCTGCATGTCGGCGTCTACAACCGGATCGTCCGCGACTTTCACGGCGGTCACCCGCTGGCCGTCACGATCACGACGTGTTCCGAAGCGCCGCCGGGTTCCGGGCTCGGATCGTCGTCGACGATCGTCGTCGCGCTGGTCAGGGCCTTCTGCGAGCTGCTGTCGCTGCCGCTCGGCGAATACGACATCGCGCATCTCGCACACGACATCGAGCGCGAGGATCTGGGGCTTGCCGGCGGCAAGCAGGATCAGTATGCGGCGACGTTCGGCGGGCTGAACTTCATGGAGTTCTACGGCGATCGCGTGATCGTCAATCCGCTGCGGATCAAGCAGGAAATCAAGGCCGAGATGGAGGCGTCGCTCGTGCTGTATTACACCGGCGTATCGCGCGAGTCGGCCAACATCATCAAGGAACAGAGCAGCAACGTGACGGAAGGCGTGGTCGATTCGCTGGCCGCGCTGCACGAAGTGAAGGACGAGGCCGTGCGCATGAAGGAAGCCGTGTTGCGCGCCGACTTCGACGCGTTCGCCGCGTCGATGCGCGACGCGTGGGAATCGAAGAAGCGCATGGCGAAGAACATCTCGAACGCGATGATCGACGATCTGTACCGGGTCGCGGTGCGGGCCGGCGCGAAGGCCGGCAAGGTATCCGGCGCGGGCGGCGGCGGCTTCATGATGTTCTTCGTCGATCCGGTCGAACGGCCGGCCGTGATGCGTGCGCTCGATGCATACAACGGGATCAATGGCCAGGTGCTGAACTGCACGTTCACGGACATCGGCGCCCAGTCGTGGAGAAAGAACCAATGACGATCGGAGTAGAGAGCGAAATTCGCCAGACGCTGTCGGTCCTGACGGCGCTCGTATCCGACCGCGAGCAACTGGCGCGCATCGAGCAGGTGGCCGAGCGCGTGACGGAGGCGCTGCGCACGGGCAACAAGATCCTGCTCGCGGGCAACGGCGGCAGCGCGGCGGACGCGCAGCACATCGCCGGCGAATTCGTCAGCCGTTTCAACTTCGACCGGCCGGGTCTCGCCGCCTTTGCGCTGACCGTGGACAGCTCGGTCATGACGGCGATCGGCAACGACTACGGCTACGAGAAACTGTTCGAGCGCCAGATCCAGGCGACCGGGCGCCCCGGCGACATCTTCTGGGCGTATTCGACGTCCGGGCGTTCGCCGAACATTCTCCGTGCGCTGGAAGTGGCCAGGACGGCCGGCATGTTGTCGGTCGGGTTCACCGGCAACGGGCCGGGCGCCGCCGAGATGCGCGGGCGTGCCGACATCTGCATCGAGATTCCGTCCGCATCGACCCCGAAGATCCAGGAAGGGCACCTCGTGTGCGGCCACATCATCTGCGGCATCGTCGAAGAGCGGATCTTTGCATGAGCGCGATGCTGCCTTGCCTGATCCTCGCCGGCGGCCTCGGCACGCGGCTGCGCCCGGTGCTGGGCGACGCGTTGCCGAAGGCGCTCGCGTCGATCGACGGCGAGCCGTTCCTGTGCTGGATGCTGAGGGCGCTCCGGCAGCAGGGGGTCACCGAGGTGGTGCTGTCGCTCGGCTACGGCAGCGGCCCGATCAAGGCGCTCGTGGCGTCGCGCGACTTCGGCATCGCGATTTCCGTGATCGAGGAGGACGTGCCGCTCGGTACCGGCGGTGCGATCGTTCACGCGCTGAAGGCATGCGGCGCGAACGACATGATCGTGATGAACGGCGACACGTTGTCGAATCTGGATCTGCGCGCGTTGTCGGCGTTCTATCGCGCGACATGCCCCGATCTGGTCGTCGCGGCAACCCGGGTCGACGATGCGTCGCGCTACGGCACGCTCGATTTCGACGCGACGTCGCGCAGGCTGTCGGCATTCCGGGAGAAGCGCCCGGCGCAGGGCTACATCAATGCGGGCACGTATGTCGTCAACGCGCGCAAGCTGCTCGGTTTCGCGCTGCCGGCGACATTTTCGTTCGAGCAGGATTTCCTGGGCGAACGGGTCGAGGCGCTCGACATCCGTGTGTTCCCGGAAGTCACCGAGTTTATCGACATCGGCGTACCGGCGGACTACCGGCGTGCGCAGACCGTCATTCCGCTCATGCTGGAGACGCGAACCAGTGAAGCGTAAAGCCCTGTTCCTGGATCGCGACGGCGTGATCAATGTCGACTACGGCTACGTCCACCGCCAGCAGGACTGCGTATTCGTCGACGGCATCTTCGATCTCGTGCGGCTGGCGAATGCGACCGGTCACCAGGTGGTCGTCGTGACGAATCAGGCCGGAATCGGCCGCGGCTATTTTTCGGAATCGCAGTTCGTCGCGTTCATGGACTGGATGCGCCGCAGGTTCGACGAGCGCGGCGCGAGAATCGACCGCGTCTATTTCTGCCCGCATCACCCGGTGGCCGGGATGGGCCGCTACCGGCAGGCGTGCGCATGCCGCAAACCGCAGCCCGGGATGCTGCACGACGCGCGGCGCGACCTCGGCCTCGACCTGTCTGCGTCGATCCTGGTCGGCGACAAGCGGTCCGATCTCGATGCCGGCGCGCGCGCCGGCGTCGGGCGTCGCTTCCTGTTCGTGGGCGACCGGGCCGGCGATGCGGATGCCGATCCGTCTGCCGAGGTCGTTGCACGGCTGGCGGATATCGGCGCGGCGCTGCAAGGCAGGGAAATTGCCGCCATGCGTGCGTAGCCGGCGGCGGCATCGACGGCTGCAGGCCGGAATGAATCGAACGACGCCTTCGAAACGAACCGCCGGCCGTGGCGCCGGCCGGGCGGAAACGCGCGGGGAATCCCGATTCCCGGCGCAGCGGTTTCCCGAGCGGCACTGAAGGGCTTCCAGCCGGATTTTCAATGAAATGAATGTGAACCAACACGCGCGTAAAGCGGCGAAGCCAGCCGGATCTTCCATTCTGGAGTTCAGCATGAAGATGGACCGACCTGCATTGACCGGACACCAGAACGAACCGAAACAGGCTGCCGGGCCTGCGACGCGGTTGTCGCCGATCGATTTGCTGGAGAACGTGCTCGACCACGGTCGCCTCTTCGTCGCCGTGTTCGCGGCCTGCCTGCTGCTGGCGATCGTCTATGCGGTCGCGGCAACGCCGGTGTATTCGGCCGACACGCTGATCCAGATCGAGGAGAACAAGGCCAGCGCGCTGGGCTCGCTGTCGTCGATCTCGAAGGCGCTCGACATCCAGAATTCGGCCGTGGTCGGCGAAATCGACATCGTCCGCTCGCGCACGGTCGTCATGGACGCAATGACCGCGACGGCCGCACAGGCCGAAGTATCGGTCGAGAGCCGGTTTCCGCTCGTGGGCGGCCTCATCGGCGCGTTCATGCCGAAGGACGCGAACGGGCTCGTCGACGCGCCGCTCGGGATGTCGTCGTGGGCATGGGGCGGCGAGCGCCTCGAGTTCCGCACGTTCGAGGTTCCGACTGCGCAGATCGGCAAGCCGCTGACGTTCGACTATCTCGACGGCAACCGGTTTCGGCTGACGGATCGCAGCGGCCAGGAAGTGCTGAGCGGCGCGGTCGGCGTGCCGGCCGCAAGCAACGGCTATCGCGTCGACGTGGCGCGGATCGTCGCGCGCCCCGGCGCGACATTCCGTGTGCGGCGCATCGCCACCGACGTGCGGCTCGAAGCCATCCTGAAGAAACTCGGCGTGACCGAGACGAAGCGGCAGTCGGGCATCATGCAGCTGAGTTTCGAGGACGCCGATCCGGACTTTGCCGCGCGCATGCTCAATGCGATCGCGGCGGCCTACCTGAACTTCAACGCGAGACGCCGCGCCGACGATGCCGAGCGCAGTCTCAAGTTCCTCAACGCACAGCTGCCGATCGTGAAGGCACGGCTGCAGCAGGCCGAGCAGGCGCTGAACGCGTTTCGCAACCAGCAGGGGTCGATCGACGCGCAGGGCGACATCCGGCTGCTCGTCGAGCAGCTGGCGTTCGTCGACAAGTCGCGGCTCGAGACCAAGCTCGCGTACCAGGACCTGTTGTCGAAGTACGTGCCGGGGCAACCGCAGGTCGTGGCGGCGGCCAACAAGCTGAAGGAACTCGACAAGCAGGCCGCGGTGCTGAAGGACAAGGCTGCGCGCCTGCCGTCGCAGCAGCAGACGTACCTGCGGCTGGCGCGCGACGTCGAGGTCAACAATCAGCTCTATGTCGGGCTGCTGAACAACACGCAGCAGTTGCAGATCGCGGAAGCCGGCACGGTCGGCAACGCGTCGATCGTCGACAAGGCGGTCGTCAGCGACAAGCCGGTCCGGCCGAAGCGCCTGGTCGCGATCCTCGCCGGTGCGGTGATCGGACTGATGCTGGGCTTTCTCGCGGCGCAGGGCCGTGCATTGCTGGCCGGGCGCATTCGCGATCCGCATGACCTGGAAGCGGCGCTGGGCATCCCGATGCTCGGCATTCTCCCGAATTCGCGCCGCCAGGCGGACGCGGATGCGAACCGCACGCCGGCCTTCATCGCGACGAAGGAGCCGGCCGACGAGCCGCTGGCCGACGCGATGGACAGCCTGGCGCTGACGTTGCGGCACCGGCTGGCGGCGTATGGCGGCGACGCGAAGGTCGTGCTGGTGTCGTCCGCGTCGCCCGCGCAGGGCAAGTCGATGATTGCCGCGAATCTCGCGTACCTGTATGCCGAGAAGGGGCTCAGGACGGTGATCGTGGATGCCAACCTGCGCGCACCGGCGCTGCATCGCTATCTGCCGGTCACGGCGACGAAAGGCCTGTCGGACGTACTGAAGGGCGCGCTGCCGGCCGACGAGGCGATCACTCGCGTCGCCGGCCAGCTCGATGCGCTGTCGGCCGGATCGCCGGGCGCGTCAACGCGCAACCTGTTCGACCTCGCGCGTCTGGACAAGCTGGCCGCGTCGTTGCGGAGCCAATACGACATGGTCGTCGTGGATGCGCCGTCCGCGCTGCCGGTGGCCGATCTCGCCGCCTTGTCGCGCGTCTCCGACATGACGCTGCTGGTGGCGCGCCAGGGTTCGGCGAGCGCGGCCGGCGTGACGGACGCGCTCGACAGCCTGGGCAAGATCGGCGTGCGCATCGACGGACTGGTGTTCAACGGCTTCGTGCCGTCGCCGCTGCGCGGCGTTCGCCGGATCGGCGCCGGCTTCGCAGCGGCGCGCGCCTGATCGCACGGAGGATTCGATGCAATTGGGCAAGGAGCGCAGCGCATGAGCAATTCGATGGCAGGCAAGGGCGGGTTGCGGCGCGCGTCGCACGCGGTGCGGGTCGTGTGGTTTCTCGGGCCGCGTCCGGTGAGCTGGAACGGCGTCATGCGATACAGCCTCAAATGCATCGACTTCATTCCGGCAATGGCGGGATTCGACGTGGAGCCGGTCGATATTCCGGCCGAGCCGCGTTCGTTCCGGCGCTACTGGACGCAGTTCGTGCTGTACCCGCTGCGCGCGGTCGCGGCGGCGCGTGCCGGGCACTTCGTCATGCTGTACCAGGAGGACCTGGCCTTCATGATTCCGCTGATCCGCTGGGCGGGCGGCCGGGTCGG
Organism: Burkholderia arboris; assembly: GCF_902499125.1. Classification (GTDB taxonomy): domain Bacteria; phylum Pseudomonadota; class Gammaproteobacteria; order Burkholderiales; family Burkholderiaceae; genus Burkholderia; species Burkholderia arboris. The sequence goes on along the minus strand of NZ_CABVPX010000004.1, from coordinate 79,410 downwards.
CATCGTGCTGCATCACGTGCAGCGTCCGGGGCAGGTGCGCGGCGTGGTCGAGAAGCTGAAGAACGCGTACATGAGGCTCACGCAGTCGCTGATCGCGACCGCGGACGTCGTGCTCGCGCCCTCGGACGTGACGGCGCAGGAAGCGCTGGCGGACCTTCGCCTGCGCGCCGACCGGATCCAGGTCGTGCCCAATGCGTTCGACGATCGCTATGCGCCGGCTGACGCTGCCGTGCGCGAACGGGCGCGCGCGACGCTGCTGGCACGCTTCGGCATCCGTATCGACGACGCGCTGGTCGTGCTGAACGTCGGTTCCGACGAAACGCGCAAGAACAACGCGACGCTGTTTCGCGCGCTGGCGTCGCTCGGGCGCAAGGACGTGATGGTGCTGCGGGTGGGCAGCGCGCAAAACCAGACCAACCGCGACGAATGCCGGGACATTGCCGCCCAGGCGGGAATCGCCGCCCATTTCGTCGAGAACGTCGGCGACGAGGATCTCGGCTATTTCTTCCAGGCCTCGGACCTGTACGTGTCGCCGACGCTGCACGAAGGCTTCGGCCGCACGGTGATCGAAGCGCAGTTCGTCGGCGTTCCCGTGGTCGCGTCGGATCTGCCGGTGTACCGCTACACGATGGGCGAGTCGTTCGTGGCGGTCGCCGACGCGATGGATGCCGCCGAATGGGGCCGGCAGATCGAACGCGTCGCGGGCGACCCGTCGCTGCGGGACGCGCTGGTGAGCGCCGGGCGGGTCAATGCCCAGCGCTTCTCGTCGCGCGCGGTCAGCGCGCAACTGCACGGTGCGCTCGACCGGGCCGTGCATGAGCGGCCGCGCGCGGGCCGGGCGCAAGCGTGAAAGAGGCGGCGATGCGAGCGAGGCAAGCCGACGGCCGCGCGGCGGCGGTGACGGGATTGACCGTGGCGACGCTGTTCGCGCTCGCGCTGACACTCAACGCGATGCTGCCGGCGCTCGGCGCGATGGCGCCGAGCGCGACCTGCACGTTGCTGGTGGCGGTGGCGGGCGTGATCGCGCTGATCGTCGCGCGCCCGGTGTTCGCGGTGTCGGCGCTCTACACGCTGGTGATCGGGTTGACCGCATTCGTCGCCGGCGTGGGGATCGAATCCGGCGGATTCCTGCGGGAAACGGACATCTTCGGCGTCGCGAACGGCGCGTTCAGCCGGCTGCTGTCGTTCTACGTGATTTTCGTCGCATGTGCGCTGTTCGCATTCGGCCGGTTTCTGAACGAGCGCGCCGTGCACGAACCGATCCGCGCGCGGATGACGCGCGTGCCGGTCAGCCTCGCGCTCGGGTTCGGGCTGGTCGGCGCGATCCTCGCGACGGGCGTGCTGGCGGGCCTGACGGGCGGCTTCGCGGTGCTGAGCGGCGTCAACCGCTACGCGCTGCGCAACGACGCGTCGAACAGCACGCTGTTCAACCTGTTCCTGAACAACCAGACGTTCGTCGCCGTGCTGCTCGGCACCTTCTGCACGAGCACGAACAAGACGGTGCGATGGGTGTCCGTCGGCATGATCGTCGCCGATCTGGTGCTCGAGGCGTTGCACGGCGAGCAGTTCATGGCCGTACTGCATGTGTGCCTGACCTTTCTGATCCCGTTTATCGCCATCCATGCGATGAACGGCAAGCCGGTAATGCGCTACCTGGGGATCGGCTCGGTCATCGCGCTCGTGATCGGCAGCGTGTCCGTGTTCTACGCGTACCGGGGGCAGGGGCTGGACATCGCGGAGACGGTGGTGTCGCGATTTCTCGAACAGGGGCAGGCGTGGTACGTGGTGGACGGCGACGCGCACCTGTTCGGCGCGCCGGCGTTCGGGGGCATGGCGGCGTTCGGGCGCTTCATCGGTTCGCTGGGCTCGTTCACCGAACCGACCTTCTTCAGCGATGCACCCGTGAGCGGCCTGCGCGACCTGATGCTGTCGTACGGCACGCCCGAGATCCTGAAAGCCTACGTGTTCGACGATGTCACGTTCACGATGGGCAACGTGGCGGTGCCGGTCTACTGGTTCGGCTACGCGGGCGGTGCGCTCTTCGTCGCGTTGACGGGCGCGGTCTACGGCGCGGCGAGCGCGATGCTGATCCAGGTCGCGATGCGCGGCGGGGTCGTGATGCTGTGGCTGACCGCGAAGGTGTTCGCTTACGCGACCTATGCGATCCAGCAAGGCGACTACTGGACGCTGTTCGGCGCGCGCACGTTGTTCTACCTGGCGATCGCACTGATCTGGTGGCATTGCATCGACGCGAGGCGCCAGCGCGCCGGTGCGACGCGGACGGGGACATCTTGAACGCGTTCGTCAGGCTGCTGTTTTCGTCGTTCGCGGGCGTGGTGTGCGAAAAGATCATCGGTGCGCTCGCGGCAATCGCGAGCAATCACCTGTTTGCGAACATCTACGGCGCACGCCTGTTCGGCGAGCTGCAGTTCGCGTTGTCGCTGGCCTACGTGATCGGCAGCGTCGCGCTGATTTTCGGCGCACAGGTGATCCAGCCGATCCTCGGCAAGCACCCGCGCCTGCGGCACATGGTCGTCTACCGCGCGTTCCGCCTGCGGCTCACGCTGACGCTGGCCGTGATGCTGCTGTTCATGGGCGTCGTGGTGATCGTCATGCGACCGTCGAGCGTGTCCGAACTCACGCTGATCGCGGCTTTCGCGTTGATCGTGGAGCCGATCGCGCTCGGTTCGCTGATGGCCTATGCCGAATCCAAGCCGTGGGTCATCACGCGGGCGCGGGCCTATGCAAGCTGTGTCCGCGTGCTGTGGCTGTACGTCGCGGCACACGCGTCGATGGGCGTGATCGTCGCCGCGTTCGCGTGGCCGCTCGAGGCATGCGTGGCGGCCGCGGCACCGTTCAGCCGCTATCGCGCGCTGGCGTTGAAGTCGCCGAAATCGTTTCGCGGCAGCGCGGCCGTCACGAAAGCGCTGGTCGTGCGCGGGCTGCGGATCTGGCCGGCCATTGCGGCCAGCGTGCTGGTATTGCGGATGGACCGGCTGTTGCTCGGCGTGCTGGTCTCCAAGGCCGATCTCGGCATTTACGCGTCGGCGGCGTCGCTGGTCGAGCAGTGGAATTCGGTCGGCACGACGTTGGCGCTGGCATTGGCGCCGAGCATGGTCTTTTCGGCGCGGACCGAGTCGCTCGTGCGTGCCAAGGCGTTGAAGCTCGGCCTGTATCTCGGCCTCGTCGGCTGCGTCGCATGGGTCGGCAGCTATTTCGTCGGCCGCAAGGTATTCCTGATGATCTACGGGCCGGCATTCGTGCAGGGCGTGCCGATCATGATCTACGCGACCGGCTGCGCGATCGCCACGTTCGTCGACGCGGGGCTGAGCACGTGGCTGCTGGCCGTGCGCCGCTACCGGCTCATCATGATCAAGCAGGTGCTGATCGTCGCGGCGATCGTCGCCGCGCCGTTCGTCATGCCGCGCACGCTGGTGATGTATGCGCCTTCGACGGGCATCGCGGTATCGCTCGTCGCGTTCTGGTGCGTGGTGCTCGGGAATCTCGTCTTCAACCGGGCGCGGCCGTGAGCAGCCGGGCCGGTGCGGGCGGGGAATGGAATCGGGAAAGTTTCGGATCGACGGGGAGGCCACTCGTGAAAAGCCGGGTGCTGATGGTGATGACGCGGGACATTCCGCAAGACGTATCGAACGGGCGGGAGCGCACGCTGAGCTTCATCCGCCAGGCAATCGGCGACCACATGGACGTGACCGAATTCAAGATCCGGTCGGTGTTCGAGGACGGCGGCTGGCGCGCAAAGGTCGGCGCGGCGGTGCGGGTCGGATGGAGCGTGTTGCGCGGCGCGCCGTGCGCGCTTCAGGTGGCGATGTTCTCGCACCCGAGCAAGCGGACGGCGCTGCTTCGCGCCGTCGACGCGTTCAAGCCGGACGTGATCTATTTCGACGGCATCCGGCTCGTGGACTACGCGATCCTGGTTCGGCGCAGCGTGCCTGGCTGCCGGATCGTCGTGGATTTCGACGACCTGATGTCGCGCCGCGCGAACATCCTGCGCGAACAGGATTTTCCGTTGTCGGCCGGGTATCTGGAAAAGTCGATTCCGCGGCCGTTCGTCAGGCTCGCCAACGCGAGGCTGGTCCGCAACGCATTCCTGGGCTATGAAGCGTTCGCGCTGAAGCGGCAGGAGCGTGCGGCGATCGGGTCGTCGCATGCCGTCACGCTCGTTTCCACGGAAGACGCGCATGCGCTGCGGCAGTCCCTCACGCGCGACGAAGCCATGAAGACGCACGTGATCGCGCCGCCGATGAATGCGCTGATGCCGATGCGGTATCCGGCGGCGCCGTTCCGGTTCGTCTTCATCGGTTCGGACCGCCAGTTGCAGAACCGGCTCGCGATCGAGTACCTGGTGGCGCTGTGGGCGCGTGTCAGGCCGGCCACGCCGCTGGTGATCTACGGGCGCATGGCCGGCCGCTACGCAGCCGTTCCGAACGTCGAATTCGCCGGGTTCGCGCCGACGCAGGCCGATGTCTACACCGGGTGCTCAATTGCGTTGTGCCCCGCATTCCTGCGCGGCGGCATCAAGTCGAAGGTACTGGAAGCCGTGTCGTACGGTTGCGTGCCGGTCGGAAACGAAGCCGCCTTCGAGGGGCTCGGATTCCACGACGACGCGCTGGCGATGAGCGAATCGCGACTCGAGCGGCTCGTGGCCGAGCCGGCCGCGGAGCTGGATCGGGTCGTGGCAGCGGCGACGCGCTTCGCCGCGTACTGCGAGCAGCATTTCAGCATGCCGGTATTCGATCGCCGGTGGCGCGCGCTGATCGCGCCGCCGGCAGGCAGCCCGTCGTGACGGGCGGCGCAACGGACAGGAGGGCCTCGATGGCGTGATCCGAACGGCTCGCGGCCGGCCGGCTTCCGGACCTTGCATGTGCAGCGGGGATGCCGGAAAGAGGAAAGGCTTCCGCGAGCGATTTGCCGTCCTGCGGCTGATCGATTCAGCAGTCCGGCCGAAGGACGCCGTACCCATTCTTCACCGATACCTAATAGAAAATGAGACCGATCATATTTGGCGGACGGTTCGGATGGCTGCATCCGGGCAACGGGACGCGGGGCGTCGTCCTGTGCAACGCTTACGGGCACGAATCCGTCTGGAGTCACGGCGGCATGCGGAACCTGGCGGACCGCCTGTCCGCGAGCGGGATGCCGGTGCTGCGTTTCGATTACCGCGGCACGGGCGATTCCGCCGGGGCGGACGGCGCGAGCGACCAGTTCGAGACGGCCGTCGACGACGTGTGCGCAGCCATCGCGCAATTGCGCGAGGCAACCGGCGTGACGCGGGTGACGCTGTGCGGCCTGCGCCTGGGCGCGGCATTCGCGCTGCTTGCGGCGAACTCGCGCGACGTGGATCAGCTCGTGTTGCTGGCGCCGGTGGCCAGCGGGCGCAGCTACGTGCGCGAGCTGTCGATCATGCGCAATATCTGGCTCGACCAGCTGGCCGCGCCATTGCGCGCGGCCCAGCCGAAAGACGCGCCGTTCAACGTGCTCGGACAGGTCTACAGTGCGGCGTTCCGGACGCGGCTCAATGCGTTCGACGCCGTCGACGCGTTGAAGGACGGCGCAGGCGCGCCGGCCTCGGGAACGCTGATCGTCGACGTGACGGCCGGCGCCAGCGAACCGCTGCAGAAGCGGCTCCAGGCGCTGGGCGGTACTGTCGAGCAACGGTCTTTCGACGGCTATGCGGCGTTCATGCAGGAAACGACTTTCTCGAGCATGCCGACGCGCGTTTTCGACGCGGTCGTCGACTGGATCGCGGCCACCGGGGGCCAGCACGACCCGGCGCCGCGCGCCGCGTCGAACCTGGACTGGGATGCTGGCCTGATGCTCCGGACGCCGGAAGCCTGCGAACGGCCGGTCCGGTTCGGCGTCGCCGGCCTGTTCGGCATCCTGTGCACACCGCACGCGTTGCACGACCGTGGGCCGGTGCTGCTGATCACGAACACGTCGGCGAGTCCGCATGTCGGCGACAGCCGGCTGTCGGTGCGGATCGCCCGCGAGCTCGCGCGCCGCGGCATCGCATCGCTGCGGTTCGACGGGCGCGGGATCGGCGACAGTGCGCCGGTGCGCGGCGACAGTGCGCCGGAAGACGCGCTTCAGCCGGTCTATTCGAGTGCCGTCGTCGAGGATGTCGCGACGGCTGCCCACTGGTTGAAGGAGCAGGGGTACCGGCAGGTCGTGTCCTTCGGCATCTGCTCGGGCGCGTACAGTGCGCTGCGTGCGGCGCTCGTGGGGCGGGCGCTGTCGGGCGTCATCTCGGTGAACCTGCAGCGTTTCCACATGCCCGACGGCATCTCGACCGACGCACTGCGCCAGCACCGCCCCAATTCGATGGCCGGTTACCGGTCGTCGTTCTTCGAACTGAAGAAATGGAAGCAGGTGCTGAGCGGCGACCGGAAGATCATGCCGTTCGTCCGGCTGGTGCTGAAGCGCATGGCGACGCTGGTGTCGGTCCGCACCGGCGCGTGGCGGCGCCGGATCGCCGGATGGTCGTGCGCGGAGACGATGCCGGTCGATCCGCATGACATCCTGCGCACCTTGCAGCGCAAGGAGGTAAGCACGCTGTTCGTCTGCGGCGGATTCGACAGCAGCCTCGACCTGATGACGATGTATTTCGGCCCGCGCGGAAAGCGGCTGTCGCGCTTCGCCGGCGCGCGCGCCGTCGTGCTCGACGATCTCGATCACAGCCTCTTCAGCGCGCATGCTGCCGAGGCCGTGGTCGGGTTGTGCAGCGAATTCGTCAAGGGGCTCGACGCGCGTCGCGCGACGACGGGGAGGATCGTCAACGCGGAATCGCCCGCGTGATCCGGGGCAGGCGGGGCTGTGTCAGATGTCGCACAGTCGGCGCGCAGGGGCGGTGATACGGTAACTCGCCTGTCTTCTGGCGAACCCGCCCGGCTTCTGCGCGACCCTTACGATGCCCTCCGAAAACACCGGACGTCTTGACCATATCGACGCGATGCGCGCCGTCGCGGTCCTGCTCGTCATCTGGACGCACTACGCCGAACGGTTCGCGGCGCTGGCGGGCGCCCAGCAGTGGCTCGACACGCTGCAGCGCTCCGTCAACTTCGGACGGATCGGCGTGGTGGTCTTCTTCGGCATCAGCGGCCTGCTGATTCCGGTCAGCCTGCGCGGCCCCGCCGGACCCGGCACGCGGCGCTTCCTGATCCGCCGCTTCCTGCGCTTGTATCCGGCATTCTGGCTGTCCATTCCGGTGGGCTGCGTCGTCTTCTGGACGTTGTTCGGCAAGCCGGTGAGCGCGGCGTTGCTGGTTGCCAACGCGACGATGATCCCGACCGCGTTCGGGCAGGAGCCGGTGATGGGCCATTACTGGACGCTCGAAACGGAACTGTATTTCTACGGGCTCTGCCTCGTGCTGTTCTGGTGGGGCGGGTTGCACCGGATGCGCGATCTCGCGCTCGCCTGCATCGCGCTGTGCGCGGTGTTCGTGATCACGCTCGGGTTGCGCGTTTTCCCCGAGAACACGCTGGGCCAGTACAAAGCGATGCCTTACCACCTTGCGATCATGTTCTGGGGCGCGTGTTTTCGTCAGGCCTACGACCGTCCGTTCGAAACGGTGCGCGTGACAGGGCGGCGCGGCGGACACGGCGGCGTCGCGTTGACGTACCGGTCCGTCGCGGGCCTGCTGACGGCGATGCTTATCGGCGTTGCGCTCGCCGGCGCTGCCAGCGACTGGCGGCATCGCAACATGGCTCATCTGCCGTCGTCGCTGGCGTATGTGGCCGGCATCGCGATCTTCGTGACGATGGCGACGGTATTGAAAATCCGCCTGCGCGTGATGGCGAAGCTGGGCGAGGTCAGTTATTCGATTTACCTGTTTCATGCGATCCCGCTGTTCGGGTTTTACTGGCTGTGCGAACACTACCGATGGACCGGGTGGCCGCTGGGCGTCTACATGATCGTTCCCGTCGTGCCGTTGATCGCATTGTCGTATGCAAGCTACCGGTATTGCGAAGCGCCCTGTGTGCGGCTCGCGCACCGCCTGACTGCGTCGCGGCAACGCGGCGACCTGCCGGCCGGCAATCGTCCGGTCAACGCGACGCAAGACCCGGTCCGCAACTGACCGGCCCGGACGATCGACGGCTTGAAACGGCAATCCCGGGTTGCCGACATGAATGGAATGGACCGTACGGAATGCAAATGATGATGACGAATGCGATGGTGGTTGACGGTTGCGGCGGCATGCCACGATGCCGGATTGTTCAACCTGTGTTCGGGATGCCGAATTGAACGGCTTCCCGTCGACCGGTTCCCGCGCGGAAACGACGCGCATCGTCGTGATCAACGACTACGCGAGAAAGGGCGGCGCGGAGGAGGTCTACCAGACTTCCATCGAAGTGCTGCGCAACATGCCGGACGTCGACGTGTACTCGTTCGACGAGACGAATTTCCCGTCGGGCGAAGGCTCGCTCACGCGCGGCTGGAACCGGGCCGCGGCGAGTGCGCTGGCGACGTTGCTCGACGAAGTGCGTCCGCATCGCGTTCTCGTGCACAACTACCACAATCTGCTGACGCAATCGATCCTGCCGGTACTCGCGCGGCGGCGCCGCGAGCAGGGCTTCCGCACGTATCTCACGTGCCACGACTACCATCTGGTCTTTTACAACCCGAATCTGCTGGCCTATCGCAACGGGCAACCGGTGCCCGTCCCGGTCGATGCGCTGTCGAATCCGGCGCGGCTGTTCGCGCTTGCGAGCCCGCGCGGGCGTCTCTACGACACGGTGAAGAAGCTGCACTGGCATGCCGTGTACGCATACTGCAATCCGCGAAACGTATTCGACCTGTTCCTGTGCCCGAGTCCCTACATGCGCACGGCGCTGGCGCAGCGAGGCATCACGAAAAGCGCATTGTTGCCGAACCCGGTGAGCACGCTGGCCGAGCCGTTTCCGCCGCGCGTATGCGATCGCGAACGGTTCGATCTGGCCTACGTGGGGCGCCTCGATGCGGAGAAGGGTATCCACGAGTTCATCGAACTGGCGCGCCAGACGGATTTCCGTCGTATCGGCAGCCTGACGCTCTACGGCGACGGGACGCAGCGCGCGCAGCTCGAAACGCGCCACCAGGATCTGGTGCAGGCCGGCCGGCTGCGCTTTGCGGGCCGGCTCGGCCACGGCGAGCTGTTTCATGCGCTGCGCGCTCACGATGCGCTGGTGCTGCCGTCCGTCTGGGCCGAGAACGCGCCGCTCGTGGTGGTCGAGGCCGCCACGCTGGGGTTGCCGGTGCTCGCGCACGAAATCGGCAGCCTGGCGACGTTCGGCAGCGAGATCGGCAACAAGATCCTGTACCGGAATTCGCCGGCCGGCCTGACGAGCGCGCTCGACGAGTTGAACCGTCACTTGCGCACCGCCGGCCGGCACTACGATTGTTCGGCCTACACAACGTCGCGCTACGCGGCGCAGCTTGCGTCGTGGCTGGAGCTCGGCGGGCACCCTGGCCGCTAGGGCGCGACGCGGAGGCGTCGCATCGGACAAGGCCAGCACGACCATACGGGCCGCGCGCGCGCCGCGCGGCCGCGATACTCACGCAAGAGGAATGTCATGCGGGCATTGAGACGCATCGCGGCGGTGGCGCTGGGCGCACTGGCGTTGTCGGCCGGTCGCGGCTATGGCCATGACAGCGGGCGGGTGGCGGAGATCGCGCCGGCCAATACGTCCGGCAGCCGCGATTTCAAGGGATCGTCGAACGGGCTGCTCGCCGGCACGTCGTCGATATCGAAAGTCGACGTGCATACGTTGCTGTATCCGGGCAGCACGACGCAGGTGCTGGCCCACTACCTGCCGTGGTGGGGTCCCGACCCGCGCGGCGTGAACGTCGGCTATCGATCCGACGATCCGCACCAGGCCTTCCGTACCTTCGCCGACATGCGTTCGAGAGGCATCGACGGTGTGATCGTCGACTGGTACGGCGAGGGGCATTTCGTCGACACGGCCTGGCGGGCGTCCCTGCCCGAACTGGCGAAATTTCCCGGGATGACGTTCTCGATCATGATCGACAGCGGCTCCTTCAAGTTCAATGCGTGCCGCGGCTGCGACCTGACCGGGACGATCCTGCACAACCTGGCGTACATCAGCCGCGAATACTTCACGTCGGATCAGTATCTGCGTTACGACGGCCATCCGGTCGTGTCCGAGTTCGGGATGGATGCGGTCGGGAAGGCCGACTGGGCGCGCATTCACGCGGCGTACCCCGACATCTACTGGATTCATACGCTCGCGCAAGGCTTCGATCTTCCGTACAGCAAGGGCGCGTATGTCTGGGCGCAACCGTCGTCGTGGGCCACGCCGCAAGCCACCGGCACGCGGCACGACCTGCTGTATCGCGAGCGTTTCTACACCATCGCGCGCAACCAGCCGCCCGGGACGATTACGGTCGGTGGCGCGTGGAGCGGGTTCGACGATACGAAGGCATCGTGGGGCGCCGCGGCGCCGCGATTTCTTGCGCCATCGTGCGGCCGGACCTGGCTCGACACGTTCAGGAGCATCAACGAGCGCTACAGCGTGCGGCAGCAGCTGCCGTTCGTCCAGCTGATCACGTGGAACGACTACGAGGAGGGCAGCGCGCTCGAAACCGGCATCGCCAGTTGCACCGCGATCGACGCGCAGCCGGTGGGCGCGAGCGTGACCGTCCGGATCACCCATCCGGACACCGTGGACCATCTCGAGCTGTACGAGCAGGTCGGCGACGCGACGTTCAGGCTGGCGGGCCGCTATCCGGCCGATGCGACGAGCCTCCCGCTTCCGGATGGCCGCGCGGGTACCTATTTCATCAAGGCGGTGGGCAAACCGTTCATCGAGAACGTCGTGTCGGCGGCGATCGTCGTGCGCTGACGCACGCGGGGCCTGCGGGCGCCGGCCGCGCGGTCAGCGCGCATCGTTCGCCGTCGGCAGCGCGAGCGCGGGCGGCGTCGGCGCATCCGGTTCCGGCGGTGCGCAGGTCGGCCGGCCATACTGGTCGTCGAAGCGGACGATATCGTCTTCGCCGAGATAGTCGCCCGATTGCACCTCGATGATTTCGAGCGGAATCCGGCCGGGGTTCTCGAGACGATGCACTTCGCCGACCGCGATATACGTCGACTCGTTCTCGCAGAGCAGGAACGTCTCGTTGCCGCGCGTCACCTTCGCGGTGCCGCGCACGACGATCCAGTGCTCGGCGCGGTGATAGTGCATTTGCAGCGACAGCCGCTTGCCGGGCTCGACGACGATCCGCTTCACCTGGAAGCGCTCGCCGAGATCGATCGAATCGTAATGACCCCACGGCCGTTGCACCTTGCGGTGCTCGCTCGCCTGCGGGCGCCGGTCGGTCTTCAGGCGCGCGACGATGTTCTTCACGCGCTGCACGTCGTGCTTGTTCGCGACCAGCACCGCATCGGGCGTCTCGATCACCACGACATCCCTCATCCCGACGCAGGCGACGAGGCGGCCCTCCGAGCGCACGAGGCTGTCCTGCGTGTCCTCGAACACGATCGGGCCGCGTGCGACGTTGCCGTGGTCGTCCTTCGGCATGATTTCCCAGATCGCGTCCCACGTGCCGACGTCCGACCAGCCGGCCGCGAGCGGCACCACGATGCCTTCGATGCCGAGTTCGCCGTGCTCCGCGAGGCGCTCCATCACCGCGTAGTCGATCGAATCCGACGGGCACGCGTCGAAGGCCGCCGCATCGATCCGGAAGAACGGATCGTCGGCGACACCCGCGCGCCAGGCCGCTTCGCAGGCCGCGTGGATATCCGGTGCGAGCGCACCGATCGCCGTCAGCCAGACCGAGGCGCGCGTGACGAAGATCCCGCTGTTCCACCAGTAGTCGCCCGATTGCAGGTAGCGCTCGGCGAGCACCGCGTCGGGTTTTTCGACGAAACGCCCGATCGCGTAGCCGCCTTGGCCGCCGTGGCTGCCGGTGCGCGGCTCGCCGACCTGGATGTAGCCGTAGCCGGTCTCCGCGCGACGCGGCAGCACGCCGAGCGTGACGATCGCGCCTTCCTGCGCGTAACGTGCCGCGCGTGCGATCGCGTCCTGAAACGCACCGACGTCGACGATCACGTGATCGGCCGGCATCACCGCGAGCACCGGATCGTCCGCGAGGGCGCTCGCGTCGAGTGCGGCAAGCGTCAATGCGGGCGCGGTGTTGCGCGCGGCCGGTTCGAGCAGGATGCGGGCCGGCGCCGAGCGGCCGAGCACCTGCTCCGCGCTCATGAAGCGATGCTGCTCGCCGCACACCAGCAGCAGCGTGTCGCCGAGCGATGCATTGGTGATGCCGTTCAGGCGGCGCGCGGTCGCCGACAGCGGCGACTCGTTCGAGATCAGCTCGATCAGCTGCTTCGGATACTGCTCGCGCGACAGCGGCCACAGCCGCGTGCCGGAGCCGCCGGCGAGGATCACCGGCAGGATGCTCGGCAGATCGGGTTCGGGAACCGGGCGAAGGGTGCGGGTCATCGGTTGGCTCCGGTATCGGCGGGCAGCCGGCTGTGAGCGCGCCCGTCCGCATGCGTGTCGTCGCTGCGCGAGCGCGAGGCCGACACGGCCCGGGACAGCAGGTGGCGCAGTGTGCCGGCCGCGCGGTCGGCCGACCGGACCAGGCCGACGAACGGCGCACCCTGTTCGAGATACGGGCCGTAGGCCTTGCGGAAACCGAAACGCTTGTAGAACGCCTGACGCGGCGCGGGGACGTGCGTGCGCACGGCGGTGTCCGGCCACGCGGCCTGCGCGGCCGCGAGCGCGCGTCCGATCAGCCGCTCGAGCGTGTCGTCGTCGCGACAGTGCTCGCTCGTCAGTACCTTGTCGATCACGACGTCCGGATCGATGTCGTCGCCGGGCAGGATGCGCGCGTAGGCCGCGACTTCCGTCGTGTCGCCGTCGCGCACGCTCGCATAGACATGCAGCGCGCCTGCGTCCTTGCCGTCGATGTCGAGATGCGTGTGCGCGTCCTCGACCACCAGCACGGCGTTGCGCGCGCGCAGGATTGCATAGAGATCGACGGCGCTCAGATGTTCGAATTCACAACAATGCCATTCCATGATGCGGTCCTCGCGTGATGCCTTCGGCACGCCGCGCCGCACGGACGCGATCGTTCCGTGCTGCGCGGCGATCTTCATCATCCGGCTGCGCGGCGCACCGGTCTGTTCGAAAGCGTACTCACGCTCCGGATCCGCGCTGCCGGCGCGGGATGCGGGGCGATGCGCGCGCCGCGGGAGTGTCGCAATGTGCGGTAGCACACATCGTCGAGGCCGGCGCTTTTTCATAATTGATTCATCGTGGCGGCCCGCGGCGATGCGCGGCTGGCTGACATCGCATGCGAATGACGCACCCGGGGGCAGGACTTGAAGATTGCGATCGTTCACGACGGACCGGTCGTGCATGACGGTGCCGGCCGTGGCGCTGGCTGCGTTGGCCTCGTCGAATTCCATCGGAACCCTGCGTGCCTGAGCGGCACGTACGTCCTCCGTCCACAAGCTGCCGTTCGCGCGCAGATGTGGCCGCAGCAATTTGCCGTTGCGTCCGCTCGCGGCGGGCCCCGCGATCTGAACGGTCACGGCCGCGTGTCGCCGCCGGTGTGCCGGGGGCATGCTGCATTGCGGGAAGCGGCGGCCGGCGCCACCGGTTTCTCGCCGTGCAACGGCATGTCGCCGCAAAATGGCAGGCACGGGCCCGGCATTGCAAGCAGGCGGCGTGCCGCGACGCGGTTGATTACGACGTGTAACGGCCGAGCGTGCCGCATGCCGCTGCGATGCGAGGCGGCGGCCCGGCGGTGCGCGTGATTATGCGGTGCGTGGCATGCGGTGCCGGCCGTTTTCGGGGATTTCGACGAGAATCGCAGGCAATCGGCAGTGCCAATCTTGCGGAAAAGTAGTATTTGCCACTGATTGACGGCAATGGTCGTAGATAATCAAATCTCAGTGATCAAATACGCATGGCGCGGGGTGACCGGTGGTGTAACCGCCTGATTCAGGATTATCTTTTGGTAACAAGACCATCTCGAAACGGGGTGTAAATTCAGGGGCGAATGAAATGGGGCAGTCAATCCGCGTGCGGTTTGGCGGCCATCCGGTTCAGCATCGGGCGCGACTGTCGTGTACGACGCGACGCACATGCGGACGGCATTTCCGTTTGCCGTGGTGTCCTGCCTGACGGCGGGTCGTTTCAAAGCCGGAATGTCGCGACTCCCGCAGCCGCGCATTCCGTTCGAGTTCGATGACAACGAGGCCGGATGACATCCGGCTCGACCTCCGGGGGTTCTCGCCGTGTGCAGTTTCGATCTTCGCCAAGGCTGCGGAAACGCAGCGCGGACAGGTGGCCATGCGCCGCCGGCCGCAGCGCACGCGAACGGTTCGCGGAGTGGAGATAGTGATGGTTCGTTATGAATATGCCAATAACGCGCGATAAGAGCGCCGGCGCGGGGAGCGGTAACGGGCAACGTCCGCTGATCTACTGGACGCAGGCGCCGTCCGTGATGCTGCGAAAAGAACTGTCGCGCCGCGACTGGAAGGTGTCGATCGTCGCGCATGCGAACGAGTTGCGCGACACGTCCGGTGAAATCACCTGCGGCATCCTCGACCTGAGCGGCGGTCATGCCGATGCGATCGGCAGCATCGCGTCGACCTGCGCGTCGATGCGAGACGTCGTCTGGGTGGCGCTCGTGGACGTCGGCCAGACCGCGTCGCCGAACGTGCGCGCGCTGTTGCGCGACTACTGCTTCGACTACGTCACGTTGCCCGCGTCGCACCAGCGGATCGCCGATACGGTCGGCCACGCGTACGGCATGGAATGCCTGTTCGCACGCGATCGCGAGCAGCTCGAATCGGAAGAAAAGGGCATCGTCGGCACCTGCAGCGCGATGCTGCGGCTGTTCGATACGGTGCGGCGTTTCGCGCGCACCGACGCACCGGTGTTCGTGTTCGGCGAAACAGGAACGGGCAAGGAACTGACGGCCGTCGCGATTCATCGTCATTCGGAGCGGCGCAACGGCCCGTTCGTCGCGGTCAATTGCGGCGCGATTCCGCCGCATCTGCTGCAATCCGAACTGTTCGGCTATGAGCGCGGCGCGTTTACCGGCGCGAATGCGCGCAAGATCGGTTATGTCGAAGCCGCGAACGGCGGCACGCTGTTGCTCGACGAGATCGGCGATCTGCCGCACGAGAGCCAGGCGAGCCTGCTGCGTTTTTTGCAGGAGCGTGCGATCCATCGTCTCGGCGGCAGCGATCCGGTGCCGGTCGACGTCCGGATCGTATCGGCGACGCACGTCGACCTGCGCGACGCGATGGAGGAGGGGCGTTTTCGTGCCGACCTGTTCCACCGCCTGTGCGTGATGCGCATCGACCAGCCGCCGCTGCGCGCACGCGGCAAGGACATCGAACTGCTCGCGCATCACATGCTCGAGCGCTTCCGCGGCGACGCGCGCCATCGCGTGCGCGGGTTCTCGACGGATGCGATCACGGCACTCTACAAGCACGACTGGCCGGGCAATGTCCGCGAACTGATCAACCGCGTGCGCCGCGCGGTCGTGATGACCGAGGGGCGCCTGATCACCGCGCAGGACCTCGAACTCGAATACTGTCTCGACGCGGCGTCGCCGTCGGTGGCGGACATCCGCAAGTCGATCGAGCGCGAGGCGATCGAAACCGCGTTGCTGCGCACGCGCGGGCGCGTCGCGGCTTCCGCGCGCGAACTCGGCGTGTCGCGCGCAACGCTGTATCGCTGGATGGAGGCGTACGGCATCGAGCGGCCGCGCGGGACGGGCTCGTCCGACTGAGATTCGACGGCGCGACGCTCGCGGGGCCGCGCGCGTCGCGTCAATCCGCCTGCGTGGCGCGCACCGCGCGCGCGGCGTTCACGGCGCGGATGTCCACCGCAGGCGGTACGTTGGCGTCAGCGGCCGGTTGCTTTCCGCCGGTTCCCAGCGGCATGAGCGCGATGCGCGCCGGCATGCCGGGCGCGAGATGGAACCAGTCGTCGCTCGGCATGAAACCCGGTGCGTCGATTTGCACATGGCGCGCAACGTGCCGCGTGTCGATGTCGACGTGCCAGGTATCGCCGGTGCGCGACACGCATGCCTCGATGCCGGGTTCGCGGCGCGCCAGCACGGCCGGATGCGTGCGGGACGGGAAATGGAACGCCTGCGACAGCAGCGTGCCGTCGTCGGCGCGAAGCGTCGCGACGACCGTATCGTGTTCGCAGGGCCCGAAACGGTACGCGTAGGTCCAGTCGAAGAAACGGCCGAGCAACTCGGCCGAGCCGAGCCGCACCGTATCGTGCGCGGCGATCCGCACCGGGCAGCCGGCCCGCGCGACCGGCGTGCGGCCGTCGCGCAGCGCGACCAGCTCGATCGCAGCCGACAGCGGCGCCGGGCGCTCGTTGATCACATGCACGTCGAGCCCGTTCAAGCCTTCGTCGACGAGCAGCACCTGAACCGGCTGCAGCACCTGGCGCAGTGCGTACCACGCCGATTTCGGCCGGTGCGCGGCGTCGATCACGCCCCATCCGGCGCCCGGCATCGCATCGAGGAACTGCCACACGAGTGCGCCGGCGCACCGCGAGCCGGCCCGTCGCCATTCGGAAAACGTCTCGCGCATCAGGTCAGCGATCACCGCGCGCGACAGTTCGAAGTAGCGGGCCGGATCCTCACGCCGCAGCCGGTCAGGCGCAACGTCGTACAGCGTTTGCAGGTAGTGGTCGCGGATATCGTCGAAATCCCACGACGTGCCGGGGTCGCGCGGCACGGCCGCCTTCCAGCGCGGCTCGTGCACGCCCGGCCAGCCGAGTTCGGCGAGCGTTGCATCGCACGGTACGTTCGCGAACGCGAGGCATTCGCTCGCGAAGCGCACGTCCGCGCGGCGCGCGTCGTCGAGCGGGCGCAGGTAGGCGCCGACGCCGTAGTAGTGCGACACGCGTTCGCGCGGCGTGAACGGCAGCACGCCGCCGTCGGGCGAATCGGGCACGTACGGGACATCGGGGCGGTGCGCGGCCGCGTGGCCGGCCAGCCGGTCGGCGGTCAGCTCGACGAAGCGCTGCTTCGGCCCGAGCCCCGACATCGCCGCCTGCTGCGCGATCTCGCTGCCGCCGCACAGCACCGCAAGCGACGGCGATGCGCGATGACGCACGAGGAATTGACTCGCTTCGCGATCGATGTCGCCCGCGAACGCGGGATCGTCGAGCGCGTAGTCGAAGTTCGCGAACATGAAGTCTTGCCAGACCAGCAGGCCGAGCCGGTCGCACCACGCATGGAACGCGTCGGCTTCGTAGGTCATCGTGCCGCCGACGCGGATCATGTTGAAGCCGGCGTCGCGCGCGAGCCCGAGCAGGCGGCCGTAAGTCGCGTCGTCCGCGTGCAGCGCGAGCGGCGCGGCGCTGCTCCAGCACGCGCCCCGCGCGAACACGGGCACGCCGTTGATGCGCAGCCCGAAGCCCTTGCCGTCGGCACCGGTGTCGATCTCGATCGTGCGGAAGCCCGTCGAGCCGAGCGGCCGGCGTGCGTCGCCGAGATGCAGCGTGACCGCGTAGAGGGCCGGCTCGCCGTGCGTATGCGGCCACCAGCGACGCACGTTCGGTACCGCGACGCTCGCGCGCAGCCGGTCGGCGCCGGCCCGTTCGAGCGTCGCGTGATGTTCGCCGCACGACAGCCGCGCGGCGAGCGTGTCGGGCAGCGGTGCGGCGAACGTCAGTTCCGCGTCGAGCCAGCCCGTGTCGCCTTCGACGCGCGCGTGCAGGTTGCAATCGGCGAGAACGGGCCCGTCGGCCGGATCGAGCACGTCGACCGGGCGCCACGGGCCAGCCGGCACATACGGCGGGAACCAGCCGGGCATGTGCCCGAACAGCGACGTGCGGACCGTGCGCAGCACGGCCGGCTCGGCCAGCCGCGTGCGCCAACGCGCACGGCGCGGCGCGCGCGCGTCGCGCAGGTGCGGCGCGAGTGCGCGGAAACAGAGGGTCAGCCGGTGTGTGCCGTCGAGCGACACGGGGATGTCGTGCGCGACGAACATGCTGTCCGAGCGGAGGAGTGGCGTGTCGTCGAGCCACGCCTGCGCGAGCGTCGCGAGGCCGTGGAAGCGCAGGATGCGCGGCCCGCGCCCGCGCAATTCGATCCGGTACCAGTGGTCGCGCTCGTCGAGCGACCCGGCTTCGTCGAGCCGGCCGGCCAGCGCAAGCGCCTGCGCGACCGTGCCGGGCACCGGCGCCGCGATCCAGCCGCCGTGGTCGGCCGGAAGGTCGCGTGGTGCCTGCAGGGCGCCCGCGGCCGTCGCCAGCATCGACCATGCGGGCAGGGTCCGCGCGCGCGTCACCGCATGGCCGGCACGGGGGCCGCGTCGTAATGGACGGGCGTCACGTGGCGCAGCGGCGAACCGATTTGCCGCGCGCACGCGACGACGTCCGCATACGCGGCCTCGATGGCTTCGAGTGTCGAATCGCCGCGCTCTTCCTTGCCGCGCGCGCAGGCGCGCGCGAGCCGGAATTCCAGCACCATCGCTTCGGACGCGATGCGATCGCACGCGGCGCGGATCTCGGCGAACGGTCCGACGCAGCCGCTGGCCTGCAGCCAGCGGGCATAGTGGCCGAACAGTTCGAAGTTCGCGCCGAGCTGCCGCACCGAGTTGAACGAATACGCATGGAAGTGTTCGAGCGGCGAATCGGCGAGGGTCCGCGCATCGGTCTGCAACTGCCGCCGGAATGCCGCGATCGGATCGACGACCGGCAGGCGCCGCAGGTGGCGCTGCAGCGCGGCGAGCGACGCTTCGCAGAGCGCGCGTTCGTCGAGTGGCGCAAAGCGTCGCTTCGCGCACTCGACGTACGGCGGCAGCGTCATCGGCGAACTGGCGCCGACGAGCCCGTTGTAGTCGAAATCCTCGGCGACGTAATAGCCGCTGTTGTGGAAATAGCCGATCTGGCGTTTCGCACGGTCGATCGCGTCGATGCCGATCGTCGTCTTCGTGTGCTGCGTGCGGTAGCTGCTGCCGCGCGTGTCGGGCAGGAACCATGCGTCGACCTCGACGATCATCAGGTGCCCGCGCGCGACCTGCGTTTCGATGTGCTGGTCGAGCGGTTCGTAGATCGAATGTTCCTGCACGACGATCCCGTAGAGCCGCTCCAGCTCGTCGTGCGGAAACTTGAAGAACGTGAACTGGTCGCCCTCGAAATCGAGCGCGATCGTAAACGGCAGTGCCGCATACGGATTGAAGCCCCACCACCGGAGCACCTCGAGCCACATGTCGACGTAGCAGTTGGTCTGTTTCCAGACCATCTCCTGGCTGTGCAGCGGGTGTGGCCGGTAGTGGCGCGCGCGGTGGCGCACGTCCTCGAACGACGCGTCTTCGCCGTCGCGGGAAACGAATCTCATGGCGTGCCCCACAGCACGTCGCGGACTTCGCGCGGCCATGCGTCGATATCGAATCCGTGGTGGCGGAACAGCGCGAGCGTGAGCCGTTCGAGGCCGAAGCCGACGCAGCCCGTGTGCGCGACGTCGTCCGTCGCGGTGCGGATGTCCCACAGCAGCCCGAAGTGGTCCATGTGATAGTTGAAACTCAGGCACGCGGTCTGGCGGCCGTCGTGCTCGATCGGGATCAGCAGCTCGAACTTCAGGTTCTGCTCGCGCTGGCTGTTCGCGACGATCTTGCCGCCGCGCCCGAAGAACGGATCGTTCGCGAGGTCGATCGCGTTCGGCAGGCGCAGCGCGTCGATCATGCGCGTGCCGCGCTCGATCCACGTTTCACGGAACGCGACGATCTGCTCGGGCGTGCCGATCCGCACGTACTCGCGCATCCTGAACAGCTGCATGCGGGTCGGGTCGAGCGACGGCTCGTGACGGAAGCAGTACGAGAACACGTCGACGATCCGGCCGTCGGCGGGCAGCGCGCCCGCGCGCGCGACGACCGGATAGACCGGGTAGCACGCGGCCGGCGTCATCACGACGTAGGTCGGCTTCTGGTTTTCCGTCCAGTCGTCGCCGCGATCGAGGCATTGCAGCACGCGCTGGTGCTGTCGTTCGTCGCCGCAGAACGCGTGCACGCTGCCCGCGAGCTGCGGGAAGCTCTTCATGTATTCGCTACGTTCGAATTCGGGGCGGCTCATCGCCGGCGGGAAACGCAGCACTTCGGCCTGTTGGTCAGCCCCGAGGCGCGTGACGAACGCGTCGAGCGCTTCGACGACGCGCTCGAACCGTTCGCTGCGGCCGAACAGGCCCTGGATGCCGGTCGAGACCAGCAGGCCGGCGTCGATCAGTTCGTCGCGCAGCGGGTTGACGCCCGCACGGTCGAGCGGTGCGTCGGCGGGAAGGGAGGCGGTGGAGGGCACGGCGAGGCGGTCGTTCACGTATGTTTCTCCAGCGTCGCAGGACGCAGCGCGAGCAGCAGGCTCGCAGTGTTGGCGGCAATGCGGTCGTTGCTGATCATCAGCGGCGCCGCGTGCAGGTCGCGAATGTGGCGGCCGATGCTGAACGGCGAGCCTTGCTTGTAGCCGGCCATCCCGCAGATCATCATCGCCTGGTGCGCGACTTCGAGCGCGCTCGCCGACACGTAGGTCTTCAGCGTGTTGATCTCGGCGGCCCAGGCCATGCCGGCCGACCACGAGCGGGCCGACGCGTTCGCATGGAGGCGCAGCACGTTGTCGACGCGGGCCTGCATCGCCTGCATCAGCGCGAGCGATTCGGCGATGCGGCGCGCCGCGGGCGACGGTGCGCTGTCGGTCTGGCGAGCCTGCGCGCGGAAGAACTGGTGTGCGCGATGGAACGCGTCGCCGGCCACGCCGATCCAGACCGCGGCCCACAGGATGTGCGAGACCGGCACCATCGTTTCTTCGGCGATCTTCGCGAACGGCACCGGCAGGCACTGCACGGCGGCGCCCTGCGCGTCGAGCTCGAAGCCGTTGCTGCACGTGCCGCGCATCCCGAGCGTGTCCCATTCGCCGCGGCGCGTGAGCGTATAGCCGTCGCGCAGCAGCGTGACGAGCACCTGCTCGGACGCTGGTGCGTCCGCGTCGCGCCGCGCGGTCGCGAGGATGCCGTCCGCATAGTCGCCGTACGAGATCGTCGGCGCGGATTTGCGCAGCCGGAACCCGCCGCCGTCGGTTTCGAGCGCGCACTGGCTCGCGCGCAGGTTGCCGCCGACGCCGTCTTCCGACGTGGCCGACGCGAGCAGCCACTGGTGGCGCACGAGCTGCTGCAGGAACAGCTTGTGCCAGCCCTGGTCGGCGGCGTGGCTGACGATGCAGGCGACCTGGATCTGGTGCATCGCGAACACCATCGCCGACGATGCGCACGCCTGGCCGAGGATCGAACAGGCCGACGCAATGTCGTCCAGCGACGCGCCTGCGCCGCCGAGATGGGTCGGGACCATCGCGCCGAGCAGCCGGCGCGCGCGCATCGCCTCGATCGCCTCGACGGGGCAGCGCGCGTCGCGATCGACCGCATCCGCATGCTGGGCGGCGATCTGCGCGACGGCGTGCGCGGCCTCGTCGAGCCGATGCGAATCGCTGTCGGCCGCGAGTTCGGGGAGCAGCGCGCTCATGCGGAATGCTCGGTGCGTTGCAGCGTGGCGATGGTGTCCGCGAGTGCGTCGATGCTGCGGAACAGGTTGCGGTTCAGCATCTCGTCGGGAATCTCGATGTTGAACTGCTTCTCGATCGCGAGCATCAGCTGGATCGTGTCGAGCGAGGAGAGGCCCGCTGCGTAGAGGTCGTCCCCGTCGCCGATCGAATCGATCGCGGCTTCGAGATGGGCGACGTGCTTCAGGATGGTTCTGATTTCGTTTTTCACGTGCTGCTCCGGCGTGCGTGGTGTCGTCCGCTCGGGCAAACGCGCGATAGGCGCTGACGTCCCCCCGGCAGTCCGGCATCAGTAGACCATTGGCAGGCACGACGTTCTGTTCGCCACCCTACAAACAGCTAACCCGGAACCCGGACGGCGCCGCGGCGCCGTTCCGGTCCGGCACGCCAATCAGGCGCGCGAGGCGGCCGGTACGCCCGAATCGGCCGACAGGATGCGCTTCATCTCGTCGCGCACGATCGCGCGGCAGCCGCACGACATCTTTTCGAGGCCGTCGAGGTCGGCGAGCTCGATCGAGCTTCGGTATTGCCGGATCAGGCCGAGCTTCTGGATTTCGCCGGCGGCATCCGTGACCGTCTCGCGCCGCACGCCGAGCATTTGCGCCAGCATGCTGTGCGTGACCTGGATCTCGATGCTGCGCGTGCGGTCGAACGCGAGCAGGAACCATCGGCATAACTGATGTTTCAGCACGTGATGGCGGCTGCAGAACGTGATCTGCGAGACCTGCGCCATCAGCAGCCGCACGCAGACGAACACGAGGTGACGGATCACCGGCGATGCATCGAACGCGGCGGCGAACACGCGCCGGTCGAGCCGGTAGACGAAGCCGTCGCGGCATGCGACCGCCCGGCAGGGCATCCGGCCGCTGCCGCCGATCACGTCGTCGCAAACCACGCTCTCGCTGCCGATCTCCGCGACCTCCAGCGTCATGCCGCTGGACGACACGTACTGCAGCGAAATCGCGGTCGTGACGGGCAGGTAGACCGCGGCAAGCATTTCGCCGGGTTCGCAGAGCACTTGCCCCGATTTCAGGTGAACCAGTTGAAGGTGGGGCGTGAGCGTGGCGAGCTCGTCGCGGTCGATGGCCGCGAGAAACCGGTTGGCTTCGAAGCTGTGGGAAAGCTCGATCATGCCGTTCGCGTACGCGACGGCGTCAGGGGCCTGGTGAGTCACGGCACATCCTCGCAGGGTGGCGGTCGCGCGTCGTCGCGGCGATATCCCCGGGCGGGAATTTCGCACGATCGTGCGGACTTGTGTTCATCGAAAACAGAATGACGATGCTGGCAAAAAGGCTAGCACGCAATTGAATTCAGGCAATTGCGCATGACGTCATTTCACAAAGTTTGACGATTGCGATTGGGTGAAAACGTCATGCGGATTTAATGATTCATTTTCATGGAATTAATCATCGGGAAATGGAATGGCCTGCGTTCCTGTCATTCAGCTCCGAGCGGGAATCAATCGCGCAATGCCGCGCATCGTACTGCGAAAGTGTCGGTTGGACATTGAACATTATTTGACAAATAAACGGGTGTTGAAAGATTGTTTATTTAAATCAATGGCTTGCGTGGAATATGTGCGGTAGGTGACAGAGCCGGATATGAGTGCGTCGATTCAGGCCTGAGACAGTTTCAAACGAGCGTGTGAAGCGTGGCGGCGCTCGAAAATACCGCCCGGTTCATCACGGAAACAATTGAAAATCGACTGTAAGTAATTGACCGGTAAGCGTTGCGGGGCAATGCGGTTGTGCCGCCGCGACGTGCGGGAATTAGTCAGTCGAATGGCGTTCTGTGTCCATCGCATGGAAGAGTGTCCGGAAATGAGACGCTTTTTACGGTTTGAGGCCGGTTATTCGGCCGATTTAAATCGGATGTGATTCATATATTAAGGATGGGCGGGTATTGGCACGTAAATCGCTTATTCGGGCTCGCGTGCCGAAACGGGACGGTCGACTCAATCCGGTGATGACAAGCCGACGGTCAGTCGGATTCAGGGTTGTGGGCCGCAACCGCTGTCAACGTCCGGGCGCGCATCGCGATAACGAGTTCCGTGCATGCGGCTGCAGGCGGCGCGGACAATAAAAGGGATACAGACATGCTTCATCTTCACTCGAGCTACTCGGCGAATGCCATCCTCGCTGCCCTCCCGGAGGACAGCATCCGCACCATCGCACCGCATCTCGAACTGGTCAGGATCAAGGCCGGGATGCTCGACCGGGTCGGCGAGCCGATGCGCCATCTGCATTTTCCGACGACGGCGATGATGTCGGTGCAGCACCTGATGGAGGATGGTGCGATGGTCGAGGTGGCGGTGGTCGGCCGCGAAGGCGTGGTCGGGCTGGGGACGCTGGTCGGGGGCGTCGCGGCGTCGAACCGGGTCGAGGTGCGCATCGGCGGGATGGCCTATCGTGTGCCGAGTTGCGTGATGCGCGCCGAGTTCGAGCGATCGCCGCAGACGTACCGGCTGCTGCTCAACTACTGCCAGGCGGCGATGGCGCAGATCTCGCGCAGCGCACTGTGCAACCGGCATCACTCGGTCGGCGAGCAGTTGAGCCGCTGGCTGCTGCTCGCGCACGACCGTATCGACGGCGACGAGCTGGCCGTCACGCAGCAGACGATCGCGAACATGCTCGGCGTGCGGCGCGAGGGCGTGACGGAGGCAGCCGGGAACCTGCAGGAAGCCGGGCTGATCCGGCAGCGCCGCGGCCGCATCACGGTGCTCGATCGCGACGGCCTCGAACATCACGCGTGCGAATGTTACGACCTGATCCGCGCCGACTATCGTCGCTTGCTCGGCACGCGCGGGAATGTGCGGCCGGCGCCGGTTCGCCCGCGCCTGCAGGAGGGGCGTTGCGGATTTCCGGCACATGGTGCGTGACGATGCCGTCGATGTCCGGTGGAACGAATGCGATGCGGCGTGCCGCGATCGCGGCGGCCGACGTCGTGCTCGTGCTGGCCGGGGCGCTTGCCGCGCAGGCGGCGTCGGGGCTGGCGTGGCGCGAACTGTCCGACGCGCAGCGCGGCGCGATCGCGCTGCTGTGTGTGCTGACGGTGGCGCTGCTGCCGCGCTACCTGCGCACCGTGCGCGGCGGCGTGGCGGCGCAGGGCGGCGCGCACGTGCTGACGCAGACGATGGTGGCGGTCGTGTGCGCGAGCGTGCTGACGGTGGCCGCCGCGATGTGGATCATGAATCGCGGCGGCACGGTCACGACCCGCTGGATCGTGCGCACGGTGCTGGCCGGCGACACGGCGCTGCTGCTCGGCCGCGCGGCGCTGCTGGCCCTTGCGCTCACGCGTGACGGTCCGCGCGCACGGCAGCGCCGCGTCGCTGTCGTCGGGGCAACCGCATACGGGCGCGTGGCAATCGAGCGGATGCAGCTCGCGCCGAATGGCCCGTTCGTGGCCGCATGCGTATTCGACGACGATGCCCAGGTTGCCGCGGGCGGCATCGGCGGCGTCCCGGTGATCGACGACTGGAACGCGTTGCGCGACCTGATTCGCGGCGGCGGGATCGACGAGGTGTGGCTCACGTTGCCGATGTCGCATGAATGGCGGATCCAGCGCATCGTGCGCGAGTTGCGCGACGAATTCGTCGAGTTGCGGCTGTTGCCCGACGTCCGGCAGATGGCGGTCGTCGATCGCTCCGCGACCGACGTCCTCGGCATGCCGGCGATCAATCTCGCGACCACGCCGCGCGCGGCGCCGGAGCTGTGGGCGAAGTTCGCGTTCGACCGGCTGTTCGCGTTCGGCGTGTTGATTCCGTTGCTGCCGCTGCTGTCGATGCTGGCGATCGCGGTCAAGCTGTCGTCGCCGGGGCCTGTGCTGTTCAGGCAGCGCCGCAAGGGTGTCGACGGCCGCGAGTTCGACATCCTGAAGTTCAGGACGATGCGCGTGCATCGCGCGCAGCCGGGCGTCGTGCGGCAGGCGTCGCGCAACGATGCGCGCATCACGCGCGTCGGCGCGTTCCTGCGGCGCACGTCGCTCGACGAGCTGCCGCAGTTCTTTAACGTGCTGTTCGGGCAGATGTCGGTGGTGGGCCCGCGTCCGCACGCGATCGAACACGACGACTTCTATCGGCAACTGATCGATTGCTACATGTACCGCTACCGCGTGCGCCCGGGCATCACCGGGTGGGCACAGGTGAACGGCTATCGCGGCGAGACCCGCAAGGTCGAGGCGATGGCCGCGCGCGTGAAGTTCGACCTGTTCTACATGCAGAACTGGAGCTTCTGGTTCGACATGAAGATCATCTTGCTGACGGTCGTGCGCGGCTTCATCGGGCGCAATGCTTTCTGAGGATGACGAATCATTGAGGAGGCGGCGCGCTGCGCGAGCGATCCGGTCGACGGATGGATGCCGGGCCGCGCGTCGAAGAAGCAATGGGGCCGTACGGAAAATTGCTGCGCTGCGGTTGCGCCGACGGGCTGCGCGGCGAGCGTGGCCGGCCGCGATTTCGCGTCCGTCCCCAGTTTTCGCGCGCCGGCCGCGCGCGCGACCGGCGGGCTGATTCCGGTCAACACACGCGTGTTCAATGGGTTTATCCTGCGTCGAAGGCGTCCGGTGCTTCGTGCTGCCGGGCGCACATCCGGACGCGGCAGCGGCGGTGGCGCCTGCCTGCCGCGCACCGGCGCGATACCGCGCGCCGCATTTTTCCGCGCGGAACCCGGAACAGGAGAGACGGCCATGTCGCTCGACCAACAACAACGGCAGACGCTCAAACAGCGGCTGAACGAGAGCGAGCAGGCGCTGCGTGCGGAGATCCGCACGAGCGAAGACCATCGTGCGTCGGAATCCTATGCGGACCTTGCCGGCGCGGCGCCGGACGAAGGCGACGAGGCGAACGCGGATCTGTTCGTCGACGTCGATCATGCATTGATCGGCATGAAGCTGACCGAACTGCGCGCGATCGGCCGTGCGCAGCAGCGGATGCGCGACGGCAGTTACGGCGAATGCATCGACTGCGACAGCTCGGTCGGCTACGAGCGCCTGCTGGCGCGCCCGACCGCCGAACGCTGCACGCATTGCCAGTCGATCTACGAGCGGCACTACGCGACGACACCGCGCGCGTCGCTCTGACGTCGCGGCCGCAACGGCGCTGCACGCGGCGCGCCGGCGGCGTACGATGACGAACGGGCGCCCGGCGGCGTCGACATGCGGCGCCGGGCGGGCAGACGCCGTCGCGCACGCGTGCGGCGCCATCCACGTGGAAGGGAGCCACGCCGATCATGCCGATCCACAATGCCGAGTGCGCGGCCGTGTTCGCCGAGATCGCCGACATGCTCGAGATCCAGGGCGCCAATCCGTTTCGCGTGCGGGCGTACCGCAATGCCGCGCGGACGATTGCCGACTACGGTCGCGATATCCCGGCGATGATCGCGAACGGCGACGATCTCGGGAAGATTCCGTCGATCGGGCCTGATCTCGCATCGAAGCTGCGCGAGATCGCCGCGACCGGTACCTGCGAACTGCAGCAGACGCTGCGCCAGGCGCTGCCGGGCGCGATCGTCGAGCTGCTCGATGTGCCGGGGCTCGGTGCCAAGCGCGTGAAGGCGCTGCATGACGCGCTGCACGTCGATTCGCTCGAACAGCTGCGCGCCGAAGCGAAGAGCGGGCATGTGCGCGAACTGCCGGGCTTCGGCGCAAAGACCGAGGCCCATCTGCTCGAAGCGATCGACGACCGCCTGCAGCGCGGACCGCAGCGCTTCCTGCTGCCCGACGCCGCGCATGCGCTGATGCCGTTGCTCGAACGCCTGCGTGCGGTCGCCGGCGTCGCCAAGGTCATACCGGCCGGCAGTTTCCGCCGCCGCCGCGAGACGGTCGGCGATCTCGACATCCTCGTTACCGCGAGCGACCCGGTGGCGGTTGCCGAAGCGTTCGTCGGCTACGGCGACGTGGCGCGCGTGCTCGCGCACGGCAAGACGAAATCGAGCGTCGTGCTCGCCAGCGGGTTGCAGGTCGACCTGCGGGTGGTCGATGCCGATGCGTTCGGTGCGACGCTCGTCTACTTCACGGGATCGAAGGCGCACAACATCGCGCTGCGCAGGATCGCGCAGGCCGGCGGCCTGAAGATCAACGAATACGGCGTGTTTCGCGGCGACGAGCGGATTGCCGGCGACACGGAGGCATCGGTGTACGCCGCCATCGGGCTGCACGACGTGCCGCCCGAACTGCGCGAGGATCGCGGCGAGATCGACGCGTCGCGTGCCGGCACGCTGCCGGCGCTGGTCGAGCGCAAGCACGTCCGTGGCGACCTGCATGCGCATACCGACGTGTCGGCCGGTCGCGACAGCCTGCGCGCGATGGCCGATGCGGCCCGTGCGCGCGGGCTTGCGTACCTGGCCGTCACCGACCGCGCACCGCCTGCCGGCGGCGGCCGCAACGACTTCGACTGGCTCGCGCGGCAGCTCGACGAGATCGATCGCGTCAACGCGTCGTTCGACGATTTCGTGCTGCTCAAGGGCGTGGAAGCCGGCATTCGCGAGGACGGCAGTCTCGACGTGCCCGATGCGATGCTCGGCCGGCTCGATCTCGTGGTCGGTGCGGTGCGCGACGGCTTCGACCTGCCGCGCGACGCGCAGACCGGGCGGATGCTGCGCGCGATGGACCATCCGCATTTCACGATTCTCGCGCACCCGACCGGCCGCGTGCTCGGCGAGCGCGACGCATGCGAACTCGACGTGCCGCGCGTGATCGCGCAGGCCGCGGCGCGCGGCTGCTTCGTCGAGCTCGATGCACAGCCGCGGCGGCTCGATCTGCCGGACATCTGGTGCCGCGAGGCTGCGCAGGCCGGCGTGGCGGTCGCGATCGGTTCGGATGCGTGCAGTGGCGACGAACTCGACAATCTCGCGTATGGGGTCGATCAGGCGCGACGCGGCTGGCTCACGCGGCAGGATGTGCTGAACACGCGCACGCTCGCGCAACTGCGGCCGTTGCTGGCCCGCACGATGGGCGCGGGCGGCGGGGCGAAGCGGAGCCGGTCGAAGGGCGCGTGAACGCGGCCGGCGGCGCGTGCCGCCAGCCGTGCATCCAGGTCAGGCCGGCACGGTCATGCCAGCACGCCGGCCGCCGGTACGTAGGGCAGGCCGAGCGCCTGCGCGACCGCTTCGTACGTGATGTGCCCGTCGCAGACGTTCAGCCCCGCGCGCAGATGCGGATCGTCGGTCATCGCCTGTTTCCAGCCCTTGTCGGCGAGCGCGAGCGCGTGCCCGAGCGTCGCGTTGTTCAGCGCGAAGGTCGACGTGCGCGCGACGGCACCGGGCATGTTCGCGACGCAGTAGTGCACGACGCCGTCGACGACGAAGGTCGGATCCGCGTGCGTCGTCGCGTGCGATGTCTCGAAGCATCCGCCCTGGTCGATCGCGACGTCGACGACGACCGCGCCGGTACGCATCGTCGCGATCATGTCGCGCGTGACGAGCCGCGGCGCCGATGCGCCCGGCACGAGCACCGCGCCGATCACGACGTCGGCATCGCGTACGGCTTCGTCGACCGTATGCGCATTCGAACAGACCGTCGCGATCCGGTTGGCGAACACGAGGTCGAGCTGGCGCAACCGGTTCACGTTGTTGTCGAGCACGGTGACGCGCGCGCCGAGGCCCACCGCCATCTGCAGCGCGCCGGTGCCCACGACGCCCGCGCCGAGCACGACGACATGCGCGGCCGGTACGCCGGGCACGCCGGCCATCAACAGGCCGCGGCCGCCGCGCGGGCTTTCGAGGTGGGTCGCCGCAACCTGGATCGACATGCGTCCGGCCACTTCGCTCATCGGCGCGAGCAGCGGCAGGCCGCCGCCGGGGCCCGTCACGGTTTCGTACGCGATGCAGACCGCGCCGGATTTCACCAGCGCAGCCGCCTGGTCGGGATCGGGCGCGAGATGCAGGTACGTATAGAGGATCTGGCCGCGCCGCAGCATCGCGCATTCGGCCGGCTGCGGCTCCTTGACCTTGATGATCATGTCGGCCCGCGCGAAGATTTCGTCGGCGCCGTCGCCGAGCGTCGCGCCCGCGGCCGTGTAGTCGTCGTCGAGCAGGCCGATCGCCGTGCCCGCACCGCGCTGCACGAGTACGCGATGGCCGTGCCGCGTGAGTTCACGCGCGCCGGCCGGCGTGAGGCCGACGCGGTATTCGTGGTTCTTGATCTCTTTCGGCACACCGATCAGCATGAGTCGCCTCCTTGGCCTTCGTTATCGTTGTCGTGCGGGCAGCCGGTTGCGCAGCGGCGTGCCGGCGCAGCACTGGAATAACAGGGTAGTAGTGCGCGGAGGGAAGTCAAGCGGCCGGCCTCCGCGGCGATGCGTGCGCACTGCATCGCACCATGCGCTGCCGCGGGTTGCGACCGGACGTCGCAATGCACGCCATGCCGGGTTTCGGTATCGTCATGCGTGGCGCGGGCCGGGGCCGCGTGCCGGAACCGTTCCGGCAGAACAACGAGACGAGGACATTTACCGACATGACCGGTGCGTATTTCAGCGTGCCGACGCTTTGCGCGATCGCGCTCGTGCACGTCTACTGGGCGTTGGGCGGGCGGCGCGGCAAGCGTGCGGCGATTCCGGAACAGGATGGCGTGCCGCTGCTGCGGCCGACCGCCATTGGCACGCTTGCCGTCGCGGTGGCACTGCTGGGCGGTGCGTGCGTGGTTGCCGCGCGGGCGGGCTGGCTGGGGCGCAACGCGTATCCCGGCACGATCGCATTCGCAGTCGTTGCGTTCGCACTGATTTTCGCGGTGCGTGCCGTCGGCGATTTTCGCTACGTCGGCTTCTTCAAGCGGATTCGCGGGTCGCGTTTCGCGCGGATGGACACGCTGTATTACTCGCCGCTTTGCGCGGCGCTGTCGCTGTCGATCGCGTCGATGTTCTGGCCGTGGTGAGGGGCGGACGGTTCAGCCCGCCTGCGTACCGATCGCCGTAAGGCAATCGGCCGGCACGGCATCGGTTAGCCAGACGCCGTTTTCGGCGACGAAGAACGCGTGGCCCTGCCGGTGCATGCGTTGCGCAGCGACTTCGAGAATCACCGGCACGCCGTAGCGCGCGCCGACAGCCAGCGCAGTCCGGATGTCGGCACGACAGGTGCACGTGATGCCGGGTGCCGGGTTTCAGTCCTTGTGCACGAATCGAATCCAGGAAGCGTGTCGCCGTGCCGTGATAGAGGCGCTCGGGCGGTTGCACGGCCGGATACCGGCGCGGAACAAACGCGCCCGCGACCTTCATCCGCTTGTGATCCCGCCATCCTTGCCCATTCCGGCTTCCGGATTTTTCAATTGTTGCGAATTTCGATGCATTGAATTGCATTGATCCCCCTCGTAATGGAACCGGTTCCATATATAATTCGCGGCACTCGTCGCCGGACCCGAAAGAGGGTCGTGCACGTTGCGCTTGCTGTCGGCAAACGCGACGTCTAAGTTGAATGAGGGTCATGGGCGATGAGGGGCAGATGCAGGCCGATGCCGGCATTTGTCAGACGATAAGGCTCGCGAAGAGGCCGATCCGCGCAGCGCCGCCGGAACCGGCGCGATGTGCGGCTGCATGAAGGCGCCGTTGCAGATAGCGCGGCGGGCGCCCGCATCGAGGTTGTTCGCAACACACGAAAGAACAGGACGGCCGGCCGCGCGCGGCATGGCTGCCATGCCGGACATGCCGCATGCGGAGTGCGCGCGTCCGGACCCCGATCCCCAACGATCAACATCCGACCATGTCCACGCCACCTGACAAACCCAACTCGCGCCGCCGTTTCCTGCGCACGTCGGTCGCGCTCGTGCCGATCGCGTCGGTCGCGGGTTGCGACCTGCGCTCGTCGTCGCAATCCGCGACGACGGCCGGCAACGCGCCCGCCGCATCGGCCAACGCCGAACGCGCCCCGTACAAGCCGACCTTCTTCGATGCGAAGGAGTGGGCGTTCGTCCAGGCCGCCGTCGACCGGCTGATCCCGGCCGACGCCGAAGGCCCCGGCGCGCTCGAATCGGGCGTGCCCGAATTCATCGACCGCCAGATGGAGACGCCGTATGCGCACGGCGCGACGTGGTACATGCAGGGGCCGTTCCAGCAGGGCGTACCCGAACTCGGCTACCAGATGAAGCTGGTGCCGCGCGACATTTACCGGCTCGGCATCGCGGCGGTCAACCGCTATTGCGAGAAGGCGCACGGCAAGGCGTTCGCGGATCTCGACGCACCGGCGCGCGACGCGGTGCTCGGCGCGCTGGAGAAGGGCGGCGCGCAGATCGACGACGTGCCGCCCGGCGTGTTCTTCGGCCAGTTGCTGCAGAACACGCGGGAAGGCTATTTCTGCGACCCGGTGCATGGCGGCAATCGCGACATGGCCGCGTGGAAGATGATCGGCTTTCCGGGCGCGCGCGCCGACTTCATGGATTTCGTCAACCAGAGCGGCAAGGCCTATCCGTACGGCCCCGTCTCGATCAACGGGGAGCGCAGCTGATGGCCGCAGAGAAAAAACCGCATGTCGATGCGGTGATCGTCGGCTTCGGCTGGACCGGCGCGATTCTCGCGAAGGAACTGACCGAAGCGGGCCTGAAGGTCGTCGCGCTCGAGCGCGGCGAATATCGCGACACCTATCCGGACGGCGCGTATCCGAACACGATCGACGAGCTGACCTACAACATCCGCAAGAAGCTGTTCCTCGACCTGTCGAAGACGACCGTGTCGATCCGCCACGGCCTGCAGGACACCGCGCTGCCGTACCGGCAGCTCGCCGCGTTCCTGCCGGGCGAAGGCGTCGGCGGCGCGGGGTTGCACTGGTCGGGCGTGCATTTCCGGATCACGCCGGAAGAGCTGCGCCTGCGCAGCCACTATGAAGAGCGCTACGGCAAGAAGTTCATCCCCGAAGGGATGACGATCCAGGATACCGGCGTGACCTACGACGAGCTCGAGCCGTATTTCGACTTCGCCGAGAAGGTGTTCGGCACGTCGGGTCAGGCGTACAAGGTCGGCGGCAAGGTGGTCGGCGACGGCAACGTGTTCGAAGCGAACCGCAGCGACAACTTCCCGCTGCCCGCACAGCTCAATACGTATTCGGCGCAGCGCTTCTCCGATGCCGCCAAGTCGCTCGGCCTGCATCCGTACCGGCTGCCGTCGGCGAATACGTCGGGCCCGTACACGAACCCGTACGGCGTGCAGATGGGCCCGTGCAACTTCTGCGGCTATTGCAGCGGCTACGCGTGCTACATGTACTCGAAGGCGTCGCCGAACCTGAACATCCTGCCCGCGCTGAAGCAGGCGCCGAACTTCGAGCTGCGCTCGAAGTGCCACGTGCTGCGCGTCGATCTCGACGACACGAAGAAGCGCGCAACGGGCGTGACCTACGTCGATCCGGCCGGGCGCGAAGTGCACCAGCCGGCCGATCTCGTGATCGTGGCCGCGTTCCAGTACCACAACGTGCACCTGCTGCTGCTGTCGGGCATCGGCAAGCCGTACGATCCGGTCTCGGGCGAGGGCGTCGTCGGCCGCAATTTCGCGTACCAGAACCTGTCGACGATCAAGGCATTCTTCGACAAGGACACCTACACGAACCCGTTCATCGGCGCGGGCGGAAACGGCGTCGCGGTGGACGATTTCAACGCGGACAACTTCGACCACGGCCCGCTCGGCTTCGTCGGCGGCTCGCCGCTGTGGGTGAACCAGGCCGGCGTGAAGCCGATCAGCGGCATCGCCACGCCGCCCGGTACGCCGCAGTGGGGCTCGGCGTGGAAGAAGGCCGTCAAGGACAACTACGCGCACACGATTTCGATGGACGCGCACGGCACCAACATGTCGTATCGCGACGTCTATCTCGACCTCGATCCGACCTATCGCGATTCGTACGGCCAGCCGCTGTTGCGGATGACGTTCGACTGGAAGGACAACGACATCAAGATGGCGCAGTACGTGACCGGGCAGATGAAGAAGATCGCGGAAGCGATGGGGCCGAAGGCAATCGGCGTGTCGACGCGCGAGTTCGGCAAGCACTTCGATTCGCGTGCGTACCAGACGACTCACCTCGTCGGCGGCGCGATCATGGGCACCGACCCGAAGACGAGCGTGCTGAACCGCTACCTGCAGTGCTGGGACGTGCACAACGTGTTCGTGATGGGCGCGTCCGCGCTGCCGCAGGGCATCGGCTACAACCCGACCGGGATCATCGCGGCGCTGGCCTACTGGTCGGCACGTGCGATCCGCGAGCAATACCTGAAGAATCCTGCCCCGCTGGTGACCGTATGAAGAGGACGATGAACTCCCTCGCCACGCGCCGTATGTCCCCGTTGTGGCGCGCACTGGCGGCCGGTGCGAGCTGGGCCGTGTTCGGCCTGGCCGGCACGACGGCCTTCGCGCAACCGGCGGCGCCCGCCGCGGCTTCCGGCCCGGCGGCTGCACCGGTGGCCCAGTCCGCCGACGCGAACCTGATCAAGCGCGGCGAATACCTCGCGCGCGCCGGCGACTGTATCGCGTGCCACACCGCGAGCGGCGGCAAGCCGTTCGCGGGCGGGCTGAAGTTCGACACGCCGATCGGCGGCATTTACTCGACGAACATCACGCCGGACCCGAAGACGGGCCTCGGCGGCTGGACCTACGAGGACTTCACGCGTGCGGTGCGCGAAGGCGTGCGCAAGAACGGCGACACGATGTATCCGGCGATGCCGTTCCCGTCGTACGCGCGCGTCACCGACGACGACATGAAGGCGCTGTACGCGTACTTCATGCACGGCGTCGCGCCCGTCGAGCACGAGAACCGCGCCGTCGACATCGTGTGGCCGCTGTCGATGCGCTGGCCGCTCGGCATCTGGCGCAAGATGTTCGCGCCGACGCCGAAGCCGTTCGATGCGGCGCCGTACACCGATCCGGTGGTCGCGCGCGGCGCGTATCTCGTGCAGGGCCTCGGCCACTGCGGCGCGTGCCACACGCCGCGCGCGCCGACGATGCAGGAGCGCGGGCTGACCGACGCGGACGGCCCGGACTTCCTGGCTGGCGGCGCGGCGATCGACGGCTGGGTGCCGACGAGCCTGCGCGGCGAGCCGCGCACGGGCCTCGGCTCCTGGAACGAAGCGGAGATCGTGCAGTTCCTGAAGACGGGCCGCACGCTGCGCACGGCCGCATTCGGCGGGATGACGGACGTGGTCGGCCACAGCATGCAGCACATGACCGACGGCGACCTGAACGCGATCGCGCGCTACCTGAAGACGCTGCCGCCGCGCGTGCAGGGCGAGCAGCCGCACGTGTACGATGCGGCCGCCGCGAAGGCGCTGCAGACCGGCGATGCGAGCAAGCCGGGCGCGGCCGTCTATCGCGACAACTGCATGGCCTGCCACCGCAGCGACGGCCACGGCTACACGCGCGTGTTCCCGGCGCTGGCCGGCAACCCGGTCGTGCAGGGCGACGATCCGACCTCGCTGATCCACGTCGTACTGGAAGGCAGCGCGCTGGAGGGGACGCGCACCGCGCCGTCGACCTTCACGATGCCGCCGTTCGGCTGGCGCCTGTCGGACCAGGAAGTCGCGGACGTGTCGAACTTCGTGCGCACGAGCTGGGGCAATACCGGCGCGCCGGTGACGGCCGCGCAGGTCGCGAAGGTGCGCAAGAGCGTGCCGTCGACGCGGCCCGAACCGCCGCCGGGCGCGCGGTTCCCGCAAGCGTCGCGTTGACGCCGGCGGCGGGGCCCCGGCCCCGCCAGCCCGGCCCGTTTCAGGGCGCCGGCCGCGACGTGCGGCGCCTGCCGTTCCGCCGGGGTTGCACCCCGCAAAGGCACGCCGCCGCGTGATATTTTCGTGGCCGCGCGCCATTCTTCCGCCTCATCCCTTATCCTCTCACTCTTGAACCTTACTAAATAGTTACAAGAACTTGGGAGGGGGGATGCCTCATGACGTCAGCCTGATTGCGTTGCTCGCGGCCGGTTTCGGTCTCGCGATGATCTTCGGTTACCTCGCGTCGCTGCTGAAAATGCCGCCGCTCGTCGGCTATCTGCTCGCCGGGATCGTGATCGGCCCCGGCACGCCCGGTTTCGTCGGCGACCTGTCGCTCGCGCAGCAGCTCGCGGAAGTGGGCGTGATGCTGCTGATGTTCGGCGTCGGCCTGCATTTTTCGCTCGGCGATCTCCTCGCGGTGCGCAAGATCGCGCTGCCGGGCGCCGTCGTCCAGATTACCGTCGCGACGCTGCTCGGCGGCGGGCTCGCGCTCACGTGGGGCTGGAGCCTCGGCGCGGCGCTCGTGTTCGGGCTCGCGTTGTCGGTCGCGAGCACCGTCGTGCTGTTGCGCGCGCTGGAAGGGCGCGGGCTCGTCGAGACGGTCAACGGGCGCATCGCGGTCGGCTGGCTGGTCGTCGAGGATCTCGTGATGGTGCTCGTGCTGGTGCTGCTGCCGCCCGTCGCGGGGCTGCTCGGCGGCACGCCGCCCGGCGATACGCAGGCGGCCGGCGGCAGCGTGTGGGGCACGCTCGGCGTCACGATGCTGAAGGTCGCGGCATTCATCGCGCTGATGCTGGTGGTCGGCAAGCGCGTGTTCCCGCGCATTCTGTGGCTCGTCGCGCGCACCGGTTCGCGCGAGCTGTTCACGCTGTGCATGATCGCGGCCGCGGTCGGCATCGCGTTCGGCGCGGCGAAGCTGTTCGACGTGTCGTTCGCGCTCGGCGCGTTCTTCGCCGGGATGATGATGCGCGAGTCGGAATTCAGCCGGCGCGCGGCCGACGAGACGCTGCCGCTGCGCGACGCGTTCTCGGTGCTGTTCTTCATCTCGGTCGGCATGCTGTTCGACCCGAAGGTGCTGCTCGACGAGCCGCTGCACGTGATCGAGGTCGCGGCGATCGTGCTGGTCGGCAAGACGCTCGCGGCCGTCGCGCTCGTGATTGCGTTCCGCTATCCACTGAACACCGCGCTGACGGTCGGCGCGGGCCTCGCGCAGATCGGCGAATTCTCGTTCATCCTCGCGGGGCTGGGCCGGGCGCTCGGGCTGCTGTCGGCCGAGGGGCAAAGCCTGATTCTCGCGGTCGCGCTGATCTCGATCGCGATGAACACGCTGCTGTTCGCGATGATCGACCCCGCACTCGCATGGATCCGCAAGCATTCCGCGTTCGCGCGCAAACTCGAGGCGCGCGACGATCCGCTCGCCGCGCTGCCGATGTCGACGCCGCAGACGCACCTGACCGGGCAGGTCGTGATCGTCGGCTACGGCAAGGTCGGCACACGGATCGCACATGCGCTGGACGAGCGCGGGATCGCGTACGTCGTCGTCGAGCAGAATCGCGAACTCGTCGAGAAGCTGCGCGCGGACGGCATTGCGGCCGTATCGGGCGACGCGATCGAGCCGATCGTGCTCGTGCAGGCGCATATCGCGCGCGCCGGGATGCTGGTCGTCACGCTGCCCGACGTGTTCGATGTGCGGCAGATCGTCGAGATCTCGCGCACGCTCAACCCGACGCTCGAGGTCGTGCTGTGCACGAACAGCGGCGACGAGGCCGCGCTGCTGTCGCATGAAGGAATCGGCACCGTATTCATGGGCGAGACCGAACTCGCACGCGGGATGACCGAGCACGTGCTCGGCCGGATGGTGAAGCCGGTCGCGGCCGCGCACTGATGGCGCGCGGCATCGCGCCGCATATCG
The DNA here is from genome assembly GCF_902499125.1 of Burkholderia arboris. Lineage (GTDB taxonomy): Bacteria > Pseudomonadota > Gammaproteobacteria > Burkholderiales > Burkholderiaceae > Burkholderia > Burkholderia arboris. The sequence continues at coordinate 42,288 of NZ_CABVPX010000004.1, read as the reverse complement.
GGCCGCGTATCGGGCACGGCGCGGCGGCCCGGGCGGCCGCTGGCCCTGCGGGCCGCTTCACGATCGCTCAGTAAAACGTCTCGAGCGTCAGTTCCTGCGCCATCACGCGATTGCCGGCCAGCAGGCCGCCGTCCACCGGCAGCGCGACGCCGGTGATGATCCGCGCGGCCGGCGAGCACAGGAACAGCGCGGCCTGCGCGACGTCGTCGGGCGTCGCGAAATCGTCGAGCGGATACCACTTCCTCAATTGCTCGAACACCTGCGGGTTGCGCTGCACGCGCGCTTCCCAGGCGGGCGTCTTCACCGTGCCCGGCAGCACGATGTTCGCGCGCACGCCGTCGCGGCCGTATTCGATCGCGAGTGATTTCGTGTAGCTGATCAGCCCGGCCTTCGCCGCGCTGTAGGCCGGATGCCCGAGCGCGTGCACGCCGTTCACCGAACCGATGATCGCGATCGCGCCGCGCCGGTTCGCGCGCATGCCGGGCAGCACGGCCTCGACGCTCACGTAAGTGGCCGTCAGGTTCGCATCGAGATCGGTGCGCCAGCTGGCGGGCGTCGTGTCGCGCAGCGTGGTCGATGCGGCCGTGCCCGCGTTCGCGACCAGCACGTCGGCCGGCGGATGGGCTTCGAGCACCGAGCGCAGCCGTTCGGCGTCGGTCAGGTCGTCGACGACCGGTGTCGCGCGCGCGTCGCCGAGCGTATCGATGAAGCGGTCCAGCGCCGCGCGGTCGCGATCGAGCGCGAGCACGCGGTCGCCGGCAGCAAGAAAGGTACGGCACAGCGCCTGGCCGATGCCGCCGGCGGCGCCCGTCACGAGGGTAGTGCGTGTCATGTCGGCTCCTGGTGCAGGCTCACAGGCCGAGCGCGGCGCGCGCCTGCTTCTCGTTGTCGCGCGTGATCAGCGTGCCGGACGTCAGCACGAGCGGCGGCGGCGCCTGGTTCTTCGTGATCCAGTCATACATGTCGATGCTCGTCTGGTAGCCGTGCTGGCGCGGATTCAGCAGGATCGAACCGTAGAAACCGGTCGGTTTCGGCTTCGCGAATTCGTTGAGCGCGACCTGGCTGCCGTTGATGCCGACCGCGACCATCGCGTCCGCGCCGATCCCGCGCCCCTCGGCGGCGCGCACTGCGCCGACCGTCGTATCGTCGTTCGAGCCGAACGCGACCCAGCGCTTGAAGTTCGCATGCTTGGTGAGCGCGATGTTAGCCGCGTTGAACGCGCCTTCGGTATCGGCTGTCATTTCGGGCGCGTCTATCACGTTCGCGGCCGGAAATCCGGCGGCCTTCAACGCATCGACCGCGCCGGCCGTGCGTTCGCGCGCGGTCGGCAACTGGTCGTAGGCAATCCGGATAATGCCCACTTCGGCCGGGTTCCAGCCGCGCCGCCTGGTCTCGTCGGCGATCGCCTGACCAACCTGCTGGCCGATCTTGTACGCGGAGATGCCCATGTGCGGCACGCCCGGGAGCGGCGCGCCGTGGCCGTCGACGAGCTGGTCGTCGACCGACATCAGCTTCATCCCCGCGCGTTTCGCTTTTGCCGCGATGCCGGGGCCGAGCTTCACGTCGGGCGCGCAGACGATCACGCCTTGCGCCTTCTGCGCGGTGAGGCTGTCGAGCGCGGTCGATACTTTCTCGCCGCTCGGCGTCGCGATCTTGATCAGCGTGAAGTGCTTTTCCTTCGCGGCCTGCTCGGCGAAGCGCCATTCGTCCTGGAACCACGGATCGTCCGGCTGTTTGACGAGGAAGCCGATTTTCACGTCGGTGGCATCGGCGGCCCGGGCCGGGGCGCCGCCCAGCAGCGTGACGCTCGCGGTAGCCAGCACGAGCGTTTTCCAGTGGAATCGCATGCGTCTCTCTCCGTTTTTGTAGTCGGGCGCGCAGGCAAGGCCGCCTGCGGCGCGCAAAAATTGTAGGAGGACGCGGCGGGAACGCTCAAATAATGCGGCGCATTCCTAGAAAGTGGGATGAAAGCGGGGGCGAGGAGGGAGCGGGCGACGCGCATGCAGCATCGCCCGAGCGGCTTCTTCAGCTTGCGGCAGCAGTCTTCGCCGGCGCAGCCGTCGCAGCGTGCGCGGCCGTCCTGAGCGGGGCCGGTTTCTGCGAGACGGCCGTCCTGGCCGGGGCCGCCGCCTTCGGCGCAGCCACCGTCTTCTGCGGCGCAGCAGCCTTCGCCGGCGCATTCTTCTCGGGCTCGACGGGTGCATCGGGCGGCACGCCGAGCAGTTGCAGCGAGCCGCTCGTGACCGACGCGAATACCGGGCCGGCCACCGTGCCGCCGTAGTAGCCCTTGCCGCGCGGCTCGTCGATCATCACCGCGACGATCAGGCGCGGGTTGCTCATCGGCGCCATCCCCGCGAACAGCGCGCGGTACTTGCCCTTTGCATAGGTCGCGCCAACCTGCTTGCGCGCGGTACCGGTCTTGCCGCCGATCCGGTAGCCGTCGACGCGCGCGCGGCGCCCCGTGCCGCCTTCGCCGACCGCCATCTCGAGCATCGAGCGGATCGACGCGGCCGTCTGCGGCGACGTCACGCGGTGGCCGCGATGCGCGTCGATCGTCTGCTGGTCGGTGCCGTTCTTCAGCAGCGACACCGGGTGCAGCGTGCCGTCGCCCGCATAGGCCGTGTAGGTCTGCGCGATCTGCAGCAGCGACATCGACAGCCCGTAGCCGTACGCCATCGTCGCCTGCTCGATCGGCCGCCAGCGCTTGTAGCCGCGCAGCCGGCCCGACGCGACACCCGGGAACGTCAGTTCCGGCGCGCGGCCGATCCCGTACTCCTGGTATTTGTTCCAGATCGTTTCGGCGGGCAGGTTCAGTGCGAGTTTCGCGAGCGCGACGTTGCTCGACTTCTGCAGCGCCTGCGAGACGGTCAGCGACCCGTGGTTCGACGTGTCGTGAATCACGGCCGGGCCGATCTTGTAGGTGCCCGGCGACGTGTTGATGATCGTGTTCGGCGTGACCTTGCGTTCGTCGATCGACAGCGCGACGACGAGCGGCTTGATCGTCGAGCCCGGCTCGAACGTGTCGATCACCGCGCGGTTGCGCAATTGCTGGCCGGTGAGGCGCGCGCGGTCGTTCGGGTCGAAAGTCGGGTAGTTCGCGAGCGCGAGGATTTCGCCGTTCTGCGCGTCGAGCACGACGACGCTGCCGGCCTCCGCGTTGTTCTCGACCACGGCCGCCTTGAGCTGGCTGTACGCGAGCTGCTGGATCCGGCGGTCGATCGTCAGTTCGATCGTCGCGCCGTGCTGCGCGGGGACGAGCGGGCGCGTATCCGACACGATGCGGCCGAGCCGGTCGCGGATCACTTCGCGCTGCCCGGACGTGCCTTGCAGGCGGGCGTTCGCCGCGAGCTCGACGCCTTCCTGGCCCTTGTCCTCGACGTTCGTGAAGCCGACCACGTGCGCGGCCGATTCGCCTTCGGGATAGAAGCGCTTCGAATCGGCGATCTGCGTGATGCCGTCGATCGCGAGCTTGTCGAGGCGGCCCGCGGTATCGGCGTCGACCTGCCGCTTGAGGAGCACGAAGGTCTTCTCGTTGCCGAGCCGCCGCTTCACCTCGACGAGCGGCATGTCGAGCAGCTTCGCGATCTGCGGGTAGTCGGTATCGGCGACCTGTTTCGGGTTCGCCCAGATTTCATAGGTCGACAGGCTGACCGCGAGCATCGCACCGTTGCGGTCGACGATGCGCCCGCGCATTGCATCCAGCTCGATCGTGCGCTGGTAGCGCTTCTGGCCCTGGCCGACGTAGAAATCCTGGTTCGCGACCTGCACCCAGAAAGCCCGCGCGATCAGCGCGGCGAACGCGAGGAACACGATGACCACGATGAACCTCGAGCGCCACATCGGCAGGCGCGACGCGAGCATCGGATTCTTGGTCGCAGCCGCGTACGGATCGGCGGGGTGGGTCTTCTTTTTCACGCTCATGCAATGGCCGGGTCAGGCCGCCGGGCGGCGGCAAATCAGTCTGGATAATGCGATTGTAATAAATGAGTAAACACCGTGTGGGGAAAGTGTGTTCCGGCCCCGTGAAAAACGTTAAACGGCGATTCGGCCGTACGCGGAAACGGGGGCAGGAACGGCGCGGGGAACGCGGGATGTCGGTGCGGCGGCAGGCGATGAGGCGAGCGTCCGGCCGCGCGTCGATCCGCGTATGCGGATGCCGGCGCCGGTCGATCGCGGCCGTCGGCGCAGCGCGATCAATTGCCCGGGCCTCGATTATTTCTTTATGCCAGAAAATGAAAAACGCCCCGAAAAGGGGCGTCGTTAATACTGAATATCGAAATGAATATTACCGAGACCGGAATAAACCCGAAAACCGCAGACGATTCACGTCAATAAATCCTAGCGTGCAACGGAAATGAATTCGCGGTATTCCGGCTGGGTCGTGCAGCGATCGATTTCCTGCAGCCGCCACGCACCGGCATGATCGCCGGCGAGCACGGCGGGGCCCTGTTCGCGCTGGGTCGCGTCGAACGACAGCCCCTTCAACTGGCACACGGCGTTCCCGCTGTCGGCCGCGCAGAGCGCCATTGCGCCCTCGACGTCGCGGACCTTGCCCCAGGTCGGAAGATCGATGCCCTGATGTGCCTCGCGCGACCACAGCCCCTCGTCGGTGTCGACCCACAGTACCGCGAAGGAATGCCGGGTTGCCGATTCGCTGCCATTAATCCGAATGGTGAGGCGCATTGTGATCGTCTCCTAGAAAATGACACATTGGACCGTTTTGACTTGATCAGTCTAGATAGACTGGTGTGAAACGCAAGTGTTAATCCGCAATAAGTCCGTATTGAGTCTATTGCGGTTTCAGATGAAAAGACGTCTGACGATTCGTGGTCATTCCGGAGGCTTGCGCAGTGACGGGCATCACGGGCGGCCGTTCCGCCGATGCGCCCGTCGATGGTGCGCGAGACATGGGATGACATGGCGGCGGGGCGCGTCGATCTGTCGCGCGCGATGTGCCGCCGGACACGGTGCCGACGGATGCGGCAAGACCGGGCCCGGACGCTGCCCGGACGGATGTTTCAGCGTGTTGACGGTGCGGCCGGCCTGACACACTCCGACAATCGCGTACAAATCGGCACACTTTCACGAAACTTTCGGGACAGACTTGCATTCGGTCGGGCCCCACACTGGGAACTTCCCGATCCGGTGCCGCGGACGCCCGTCCGCGGCGGCTGCCGCCGCCTCGTGCCAGAGCGCGATCGACGCGATCGCAGGCCGCACGCCCGATCGGGGCTGCCAGGGCGCGCGTCAGCCCCGGCCCGGCCGGTGTGCCGTGCGCAGCCCGCAACCGCGGGTGCCGCGCCGCCCGGCCGATTCTTCGAAGGAGACTATCGTGCTGATCTGGAAAACCGCGTTGTCGCTTAACTGGCGGACGAGCCTCGTGTCGCCGGCCAGCGCACCGGTCGCGGCGGCGAACGTCGGACGGCTGGTGCTGACCGGCGCGACCGGCTTCATCGGCAGTACCGTGCTGACGGCGCTCGTGAATGCTGGGCTGCTCGACCGCATCGTCTGCGTCGTGCGTGCGCAGGACCGCGGCCATGCGGTCGCGCGGCTGCGCGAAGCGGCATTGCGCGCCGGGCTCGCGCCGTATTGGGCATCGCGTCTGACCGACGCGAACGTGATCGTCGGTGCGCTCGGCGACGTATGGCGCGGCGCCGATGCACCGCGCCTCGCCGGCGCGACGCATGTGATTCACTGCGCGGGCCATGCATCGCCCGCAGACGGCGCGCACCTGCAGGCCGACATCGCCGATGCGGTGCACTTCGCCGAACGCTTTGCACGCGCGCCGCGCCTGCAGCGCTTCGTGTACGTCGGCACGGCCTATGCGCATGCGGGCCGCGGCGGGATCGTGCAGGAGGAAGCGATGGGCGACGCGTTGAACGACACGGCGCACAACGACGAAGGCCTGCCGGGCGCGGTGCTCGCGGCCGGCTACCTGCACGCGAAGGCGGAAACGGAGCAGCGCCTGCGCGCGCTCGGGCTGCCGCTCGTCGTCGTGCGGCCGTCGCACGTGGTCGGCCATACGGTGCTCGGCACGCGGCCTGCGCCGAATTCGTTCTGGATGTTCCGGCTGGCGCATGCCGCGCGCCGCTTCACCGCGCGGCCGATGACGCGCATCGACATCGTGTCGGTGGACGACGTGGCGCGCGCGACGATGCTGCTGGCCGTGAAGCCGACGCTCGCGCACGACGTCTATCACGTGTCGGCCGGCGACGAGGCGCCGCAGGTCGCGCAGATCGTGCGCGCGATGGACGAGGCGGCGGGGATGACGGGGGCGCCGCGCTACGCGGCGTGCGCGCCGGCCGAACTGCCGCTCGTGGTGCGCGATGTGCTCGGGCGGCCCGATCCGGCGCTCGAGCGCGTGATCGGCCGGGCGCTGCAGCGCTGCGGGGAATTCGCGACGGTCGATCGCGTGTTCGACAACCGCCGCGTACGCGACGAAATCGATTTCGAGCCGTTGCCGTTCATCGATTACGTCGAGGAATGCATGCGCACGTCGCGTGGCGTCGCCGTGACCGAGCTGATGCGCGGCGCGGTGCACTGACCGCCCGCACCGGGCCGGTGCCCGTTCCCGTGCGTGACGGGAGCGGGCGCCGCCATCACGCGTTGCCGCCGAGCTCGATGAGCCGGTCGAGCGCGCGGTAGATGTCTTCGAGGCCGTCCTGGCCGAAGCGCGACTCGAGCTGCCGGTATTGCTCGTCGATGCGCGGACCGATTTCCGTCACCAGTTTCCTGCTTTGCGGCGTCAGGCTGACCAGCAGCCGGCGCTGATCTTCCTGCGCGCGCGTGCGCGTGATCAGGCCGTCGCGCTCCATCCGTTCCAGCACGCCCGTGAGGCTCGGGCTCAGGATGCAGCAGCGCCTGGCGATCTGTCCTGCTTCGAGCGCATGCGCCGGTTCGCCGTCGAGCACGCGGATGATCCGCCATTGCTGTTCGGTCAGCGCGAATTCCTTGAGAATGGGGCGAAACAGACCCATCAGCGTTTCGCGGGCCTCGAGCAGCAGCATGGCCAGGTTGCGATGGTCGAGCGTACGGTTCATCGGGGTGGGTAGAGGACGGGGACGCATCAATCTTAACAGCCGAAGGTGATGAATTTCGCATCTCAGGGTAATCGAGGTTGCCAGCGCCCGATTGTTTACTTAAGATGTTAACTATTGACGATGCGCCGCGACGCGCGGCAGGGGAATGACGCATGGAGCTGTCTTGCACGACCGCCGCGGCACCGCCGTTGCCGGTCGCCATCGGTACCGTCTACGGGGCGCTGCTCAACGAGCGCGCGGCGCTCGACGCGCTCGGCGATGCCGTGAACGCACCGCCTTACGGCCGCCCGCCGCAGGCGCCGATCCTGTATATCAAGCCTGCCAACACGCATGCGGCCGACGGTGCGGCCGTCGTCGTGCCGGCCGGCGTCGATGCGCTCGAGATCGGCGCATCGGTGGCCGTCGTGTTTGCCCGGCGCGCGACGCGCGTGCCGGCCGAGCAGGCGCTCGACTACGTGCACGGTTTCACGCTCGCGAGCGACGTCTCGGTGCCGCATCCCGATTACTACCGTCCGGCCGTGCGCTTCAAGTGCCGTGACGGCTTCTGCCCGCTGGGCCCGGCCATCGTGCCGGCCGCCGCGCTCGGCGATGTCGACGCGATCGGCCTGACCGTGTGGATCGACGGCGAGGTGGCGGTGTCCGGATCGACCGCGACGCTGGTCCGCCCGGTGCGCGAGCTGATCGCCGAGGTGACGGCGTTCATGTCGTTCGACGAGGGCGACGTGCTGTTGCTCGGCGTCGCGGGCGGCGCACCGCGCGCCCGCGCGGGCAGCACGATCGAGATTTCAGCCGCCGGCATCGGCACGCTGCGGCATACGCTGGTTGCGGAGGAAGCACGATGAAGACGGCGCGCGTGATCTACAACGGCGCACTGCATGCGGCCGAACCGGCCGGCGACGGCATGATCCGCCTCGATACGGGGCGCACGGTCGCCGAGGACGTGGTGGCGTGGCTGCCGCCCGTCGCGCCGCGCACGACGTTCGCGCTCGGCCTGAACTATGCCGACCACGCGAAGGAACTCGCGTTCAAGGCGCCGAGCGAGCCGCTGATCTTCCTGAAGGGGCCGAACACGTTCGTCGGCCACCGATCGCGCACCGTGCGCCCGGCGGACGCGACGCACATGCACTACGAGTGCGAACTGGCCGTCGTGATCGGCCGGCCCGCGCGCAACGTGGGCCGCGCGCAGGCGATCGACTACGTGGCCGGCTATACGGTCGCGAACGACTACGCGATCCGCGACTATCTCGAGAACTACTACCGCCCGAACCTGCGCGTGAAGAACCGCGACACCTGCACGCCGCTCGGGCCGTGGTTCGTCAGCCGCGACGAGATCGGCGACGCAGGCGACCTGATGCTGCGCACGACCGTGAACGGCCAGGAGACGCAGCGCGGCAGCACGCGCGACATGATTTTCGACGTGCCGGCGCTGATCGAGCACATCAGCGGTTTCATGACGCTCTCGCCGGGCGACCTGATCCTGACCGGCACGCCCGAGGGGCTGGCGGACACGAAGCCGGGCGACGAGGTCGTGACCGAGATCGAAGGGATTGGCCGGCTCGTGAACACGATCGTCGGCGAAGCAGACTACTATCGCGCCGGCTGAGCCCGTCGCCCAAGGAGAGCACATGACCATCAAGCACTGGATCGGCGGCCGCGAAGTGGAGAGCCGCGAAACCTTCACGACGCTGAACCCCGCGACGGGTGACGTCATCACCGACGTCGCGTCGGGCGGCGAGGTCGAGGTCGACGCGGCCGTGCGCGCGGCGAAGGAAGCGTTTCCGAAATGGGCGAACACGCCCGCGAAGGAGCGCGCGAAGCTGATGCGCAAGCTCGGCGAGCTGATCGAGAAGAACGTGCCGATGCTCGCGGCGCTGGAGACGCAGGACACGGGCCTGCCGATCGCGCAGACGAGCAAGCAGCTGATTCCGCGTGCGTCCGAGAACTTCAACTTCTTCGCGGAAGTATGCGTGCAGATGAACGGCCGCACGTATCCGGTCGACGACCAGATGCTGAACTACACGCTGTACCAGCCGGTCGGCGTGTGCGCGCTGGTGTCGCCGTGGAACGTGCCGTTCATGACCGCGACGTGGAAGACGGCGCCGTGCCTCGCGCTCGGCAACACGGCCGTGTTGAAGATGTCGGAACTGTCGCCGCTGACGGCCGACCAGCTCGGCCGGCTCGCTCTTGAAGCCGGCATTCCGCCCGGCGTGCTGAATGTCGTGCAGGGCTATGGCGCAACCGCCGGCGACGCGCTCGTGCGGCATCCGGACGTGCGCGCGGTGTCGTTCACCGGCGGCACCGTCACCGGCAAGCGCATCATGGAGCGTGCCGGTCTCAAGAAGTATTCGATGGAGCTGGGCGGCAAGTCGCCGGTGCTGGTCTTCGACGACGCCGATTTCGATCGCGCGCTCGACGCGTCGCTGTTCACGATCTTCTCGATCAACGGCGAACGCTGCACCGCCGGTTCGCGGATCTTCGTGCAGCGCACGATCTACGATCGCTTCGTGCAGGAATTCGCGCGCCGCGCGAACAACCTGGTGGTGGGCGATCCGGCCGATCCGGGCACGAATCTCGGCGCGATGATCACGCGCCAGCACTGGGAGAAGGTGACGGGCTATATCCGCATCGGCGAGCAGGAAGGCGCGCGCGTGGTTGCGGGCGGCGCGGACAAGCCGGCCGGGCTGCCCGACCATCTGCGCAACGGCAACTTCGTGCGTCCGACCGTGTTCGCCGACGTCGACAACCGGATGCGTATCGCGCAGGAAGAGATCTTCGGGCCGGTCGCCTGCATCATCCCGTTCGAGGACGAAGACGACGGGCTGCGGCTCGCGAACGACACGGCGTACGGCCTCGCGTCGTACATCTGGACGCAGGACGTCGGCAAGGTGCATCGTCTGGCACGCGGGATCGAGGCCGGCATGGTGTTCGTGAACAGCCAGAACGTGCGCGATCTGCGCCAGCCGTTCGGCGGCGTGAAGGAGTCGGGCACCGGGCGCGAAGGCGGCGAATACAGTTTCGAGGTGTTCGCGGAGATCAAGAACGTGTGCATCTCGATGGGTTCGCATCACGTCCCGCGCTGGGGCGTGTGACGGGCGCGGGTCGAGTCGCTGCAAAGACCATACGGAGACTAAACGATGGGCAAATTGTCCCTCGCCGCGAAAATCACGCACGTGCCGTCGATGTACCTGTCGGAGTTGCCCGGCAAGCATCACGGCTGCCGTGAGGCGGCGATCCGCGGCCACCAGCTGATCGGCGAGCGCTGCCGTGCGCTCGGCGTCGACACGATCGTCGTGTCGGACGTGCACTGGCTCGTCAACGCGGGCTATCACGTGAACTGCAATGCCCGGTTCTCGGGCACCTACACGAGCAACGAGCTGCCGCATTTCATCCGCGACATGCAGTACGCGTATCCGGGCAATCCGGCGCTCGGCCGGCTGATCGCCGAGACGGCGACCGGGCGCGGCATCGCGACGCGCGCGCACGAGATCGACAGCCTCGAACTCGAATACGGCACGCTGGTGCCGATGCGCTACATGAACGCCGACCAGCATTTCAAGGTCGTGTCGATCGCCGGCTGGTGCATGTGGCACCAGCTCGACGAAAGCCGCCGCTTCGGCGAGGCGCTGCTCGAAGCGATCGAGCAGAGCGATTCGAACGTCGCGTTTCTCGCGAGCGGTTCGCTGTCGCACCGCTTCAACGACAACGGCAGCCCCGAGGAATCGATCCACCAGATCAGCCGCGAATTCTTCCGGCAGGTCGACCTGCGCGTGGTCGAGCTGTGGAAGCAGGGCGATTTCAAGACCTTCTGCGCGATGCTGCCCGAGTACAACACGCACTGCCACGGCGAAGGCGGGATGCACGATACGGCGATGCTGCTCGGGCTGCTCGGCTGGGACCGCTACGACAAGCCCGTCGAGATCGTCACCGACTATTTCGCGAGTTCGGGCACCGGGCAGATCAACGCGATCTTCCCGCTGTCCTGAGCGCCGCGCACCCGACATCCGACCGGAGGTTTTCCATGCCACACATCGTCGTCGAATACACCGCGAACATCCGCGACGACGCGCGCATTCCCGCGCTGCTGCGCACGATCAACGCGACGCTGATCGCGCAGGGCGGCGTGTTCCCGACCGGCGGCATCCGTTCGCGCGCGATCGAACTGCAGGACTACTGCGTCGCCGACGGCACGGAGGACGACGCGTTCGTCCACGTGACGCTGAAGATCGGCTCGGGCCGCACCGACGCGCAGAAGAAGGCCGCGTGCGACGCGCTGTTCGACGCGATCAAGCTGCATTTCGCCGAACTGTACGCGCAACGCACCCTCGCGCTGTCGATGGAACTGACCGAGTTCAGCGAAAGCGGCTCGTACAAGCACAACAACATTCACGCCCGCTACAAGCGGGCCGGCTGAACCCCATTCCCGATCCGACCATGCTCGAACCCGCCATCATCGACCAGCTCGCGCAGCGTCTGCACGACGCCGAGCGCGAGCGCAAGCAGATCCGCCAGATCTCGCTCGACCATCCCGACATCACGATCGACGACGCGTATGCGATCCAGCGCGCGTGGGTGACCCTCAAGCTCGCGGAAGGCCGCACGCTGAAGGGGCACAAGATCGGCCTGACGTCGAAGGCCATGCAGAACACGTCGCAGATCGACGAGCCCGACTACGGCGCACTGCTCGACGACATGTTCTTCGAAGACGGCGGCACGATCCCGACCGGCCGCTTCATCGTGCCGCGCGTCGAGGTCGAGCTCGCGTTCGTGCTCGGCAAGCGGCTCACCGGCCCGAACTGCACGATCTTCGACGTGTACGACGCGGTCGACTACGTCGTGCCGGCGCTCGAGATCATCGACGCGCGCAGCCAGTCGATCGACCCCGATACGAAACGGCCGCGCAAGGTGTTCGACACGATCGCCGACAACGCGGCGAACGCGGGCGTCGTGATCGGCGGCCGGCCGGTGCGGCCGCAGGACGTCGACCTGCGCTGGGTCGCGGCGATCATGTCGCGCAACGGCGTGGTCGAGGAAACGGGGGTCGCGGCCGGCGTGCTGAACCATCCGGCGAACGGCGTCGCGTGGCTCGCGAACCGGCTGTCGCGCTTCGACGTCGCGCTGGAACCCGGGCAGATCGTGCTCGGCGGCTCGTTCACACGGCCGTGCGCGGCGCGCTCGGGCGACACGTTCAGCGTCGACTACGGCCCGCTCGGGACGATCCAGTGCTATTTCGAGTGAGGTGAGCGAACGATGCAGATTCCGTCGAATGTGTTCAAGGCCGCGCTGGCACGCGGCGATGCGCAGGTCGGGCTGTGGCTCGGGCTCGCGAATCCGTACAGTGCCGAAGTCGTCGCGGGCGCCGGTTTCGACTGGCTGCTGATCGACGGCGAGCATGCGCCGAACACGGTGCCGACGATCCTCGCGCAGCTGCAGGCGATCGCGCCGTACCCGTCGCATCCGGTCGTGCGCGTGCCGTGGAACGATCCGGTGATCGTCAAGCAGGTGCTCGACCTCGGCGCGCAGACGCTGCTCGTGCCGATGGTGCAGAGCGCCGACGAAGCGCGCGCGGCCGTGGCCGCGACACGTTACCCGCCGCACGGGATTCGCGGCGTCGGCAGTGCGCTGGCGCGTGCGTCGCGGTGGAATCGTGTCGGCGACTATCTGCATCGCGCGAACGACGAAATGGCCGTGCTCGTGCAGGTCGAGACGCGGGCGGGGCTCGATGCAATCGATGCGATCGCGCGGGTCGAGGGGGTCGACGGCGTGTTCATCGGGCCGGCCGATCTCGCCGCCGACCTCGGGCATCTCGGCAATCCGGGGCATCCGGACGTGCAGGCCGCGATCGACGGCGCGATCCGGACGATCAAGGCGGCCGGCAAGGCGCCGGGCATACTCAGTGCCGATGAAACGGCCGCGCGGCGTTACCTGGCAGCGGGTGCGCGGTTCGTCGCGGTCGGTGTCGATACGACGCTGCTCGCGAGAAGCGCGGAGCGGCTGGCCGCGCAGTTCAAGGGGAACGGCGGGGAGGCCGTGAAGCAGGGCGACGGCACGTATTGACGCGGCGGCGGGAGGCAGGGTTCGACCTGTCGAACGGTCCGCCTTCCGCCGTGCATCGCTGCACTTATTCTTCCGTGCGCCGTCCCGCCTCCATATATCTTCCCGGCGTCGTTCCCAGCGCACGCCGGAACATGTCGATGAATGCGCTCACGTTGTCGTACCCGAGATCGAGCGCGATCGTCGTCACCGGCACGCCGTCGGCAATGCGCTCCAGCGCCCGCAGCAGCCTGGCCTGCTGACGCCACTGCGCGAACGTCAGCCCCGTTTCGGCGACGAAGCGGCGGCTCATCGTCCGTGCGCTGATGCCGGCCCATTCGGCCCATTCCTCCAGCCGCCGGTTGTCCGCGAGATCCGCGGCCAGCGCATCGGTGATCTTCACGAGCCGCGGATCCTGCGGCCGTACCAGCCCCAGCGCCTCGACCTCCGACGCCGCGATTTCATCGAGGATCACGTCGGCGATCCGCGTCTGCGCGGCGTCCAGTTCCGAATCGCCCCAGCTTGCCGCGCGCTGCACGGCTTCGCGCAGTAGCGGCGTCGTGCGGAGCGCGCGCGGCGTGGCCGGCAGCGCCGCGCAGCGCGCCTCGGCGATGAACGCCGACCAGCCGGCAATCGGCCCGAACGAGCGCAGCGAATGCCGGCAATGCGGCGGAATCCAGATCGCGTGGATCGCCGGCACGACCCAGTCCTGATCGTCGAGACCGATCGTCACCAGCCCGCTCAGCGCGCCGACGAGCTGGCCGCGCGCATGCGAATGCGCGGCTGTCACGCGCGGGTCGCGTTGCGACAGCACGGCGGCGACCACGAACGGGCCGTCGTCGGACGTGATGAATCGGGCGGGCAGGAGCGGATCGGACATGGCCGGAAATCGGTATCGAATGGCAGTTATACCGGAGATCGGCCGGCTTCGCACGCCTACACTGCGTCCATCGATGACAACCGGAGTACGACGCGATGCGAGCCGAACAGATGCTTCCCGACCAGGTCGACCAGATTGAAACCGGCGGAACGACGATCCGCAAGGGCACCGTCGGCGCGTTCCTGGTCAACGCGCGTGTGTTGATCGACCCGAGCGCAGCACCCGCCGACCGGGCGCGCGCGGAGGCCGACGCGATCGACGCGTTGCCCGCACTGCGGGCGCTCGGCCTGTTCGACGTGCTCGAAGTCCGCGATCCCGCGCTGCGCGCATGGCTCGACGCACGCTGATGCGCACCGGATCAGTCGATCGAGATCCCCGATTCAAGGAGTCACCATGAAAGCAGCAGTCGTGACGGGCGCCGGCGAGCGTCCCGTTCATATGGAATTCGATGCGCCGCACGCGATGCCGGGCCACCGCCTGATCGACGTGACGGCGTCGGCATTGAGCCGGATCGCGCAGGCGCGTGCGTCCGGCCAGCATTACTCGTCGGACGGACGCTATCCGTTCGTCGTCGGCGTCGACGGTGTCGGCCGCCTCGACGATGGTCAACGCGTCTACTTCTTCGGCGCTGCCGCGCCGTTCGGCGCGCTGGCCGAACGCACGATCGCGCCCGATACGCAGTGCGTGCCGTTGCCGGATACGCTCGACGACGTCACGGCTGCGGCGATTGCGATTCCCGGGATGTCGTCGTGGGCGGCGCTGACCGAACGCGCGCGGCTCGTCGCGGGCGAGACGGTGCTCGTCAATGGCGCAACCGGGACGTCGGGGCGGCTGGCGGTGCGGATCGCGAAACATCTCGGCGCCGCAAAGGTGATCGCGACGGGCCGCAACGCGGCGGTGTTGCAGGGGCTACTGAATGCAGGTGCGGATGCCGTCGTGTCGTTGCAGCAGGACGACGCACATCTGGCACGGGCGCTCGAACCGCATTTCCGTGAAGGCGTGGATGTCGTGCTCGACTATCTGTGGGGGGCCAGCGCGCAGACGCTGCTGGTTGCCGCCGCGAAGGCGACGCCTGATGGTCGGCGGCTGCGTTTCGTGCAGATCGGCTCGATCGGCGGTGCGGACGTGTTGCTGCCGGGCGCGGTACTGCGTGCGACTGCCATTGAACTGATGGGCAGCGGCCTCGGCAGCGTGTCGCTGCCGCGCTTGCTGGCGTCGGTGCGCGGCGTGTTCGATGCGGCCGGGCCGGCGGGTTTCGCGATCGGCACGCGCACGGTGCCGCTGTCGGCGGTTGGCGAGCACTGGAGCGAAGCAAACAGTCTCGTGCGCCCGGTGTTCACGATGCACAGTGAGTGAGCGGCGTATCGAAACGCCGCCAGCCGGAGACGGCGCGGGGTGGCGAGCTGCGCGGCAGCGATCGGCCGTTCGCCGTCATGCCGCCGCGCGTGGCGTGAAGAACGGGCGGCCGACCGCTGCCGCCCGTCGAGCCGGCGTCAGAACCGCTGCTGAATCCCCGCCGTGACACCGACCTGCGTGGTGCCGTAGCCCGCGAAATCGCGCGACACGCCGACCTTCTGGTCATGTTTCGCGATCGCGAACGCGCCTGCCGCGTAAAGCACCGTGCGCTTCGACAGCGCGTAGTTCGCGCGCATCGACACCAGCGTCGGATCGGCATCGCTGCCCCCCTTGATGTTCTGGTGATAGACGGCCGCGATCAGCGAGAACGCCGGCGTGAACTGATACGACCCGCCGAGCCAGACCGTGTCGCTCAACTGGTTCGCCGCCGTGGTGTGGAACGTGCGCTTGTAGTTGCGATAGCCGGCCATCGTCTTCAGGTTGCCGAAGTCGTAGCTCAGGCCCGCGTGGATGCCCTGGATATAGTTGACGGTATCGGCCGGCGTGACGCTGTCGGCCGCGCCGTTCTGCCGGTCGAACGTGACGACCGCCGCGAACGGGCCTTTCTCGTAGCCGACCGCGAAGTCGTATTTCGAGCTGGTCTTCATGCTGCCCGGCACGTTGCCGAAGCCGTACATCGCGCCGAACTTGAAGCCGCTGAACTCGCCGTCGTAGCGCACCGCGTTCGACGAGCGCGTGAACATGCCGTCCTTGCGGCCGCCCGTCGCCATCGACGACGTGGCCCACGAATAGTTCTGCGCGTAACCCATCGGGTCGAACGGCAGCATGTAGTCGTACGTGACGGTGTAGTTGCGGCCGAGCGTGAGTTCGCCCCATTTGCTTTTCAGGCCGACCGTCGCGCGGCGCGCGAAGATCGAGTCGGGGCCGTCGTCGAATGCGCCGTTCGCGAGGTCGATCCCGCTTTCGAGGCGGAACACGGCCTTCAATCCGCCGCCGAGATCCTCGACGCCGCGCAAGCCCCAGCGCGACGTGTTCTTGTTGCCCGACTTGAGCTTGACCGAGCTGCCGCCTTCCGGCGCCGCATGGTTCGTGTATTCGATGCCGGCGTCCATGATCCCGTACATCGTGACCGACGACTGCGCGTGCGCGGCGCCTGCCGCGAGGCCGGCGACGGCGGCCGATCCGGTCAGGACGGCGGCGCGAAGGGAGCGTTCTGCGCGTGACTTCATTGACGGTGTCTCCTTGTTTCTTGTGGGTGGGGTGAAACGGGGGCGGCGCGCAACCGGCCGCGGCGGACGCGGCCAGGCGTCCGCCGGACAGGCGTGTCATCGCATGGCGGGATGCGCGCGGCGTGCATGCGCGGCGGCACGTGGGCCGCCGCGACCGGGTCAGCCCGCTTTCGCGAACGCCCAGCAGTCGTTGGTCGGGAATTCGATCCAGTGCTTGCCGGCCGCGCGCGGTACGTGGCCGAATGCGCGCAGGCGCATGTCGCCGCAATGGAACAGGTATTCCCAGCGGTCGCCGAGATACATCGACGTGACGAGGTCGGCCTGCAGCCGGTTCGCGCCCGGGCCGTCGGTGACCTGCACGCGTTCGAGACGGATCACGGCCTGCGCGTCCTGGCCCGGCGCGAGCGTGTCGCGGGCGAGGGCGCGCAGCTCCCAGCCGTCGCCGGCGAGCGTCACGCATTCGCCGTCGATCGCCGCGACACGCGCGTCGATCCGGTTGTTGCTGCCCATGAACTCGGCCGTGTACAGCGAGCGCGGCGCGCCGTACAGCTCGGCCGGCGTGCCTTCCTGCTCGATGCGGCCGTTGCGCAGCAGCAGGATGCGGTCGGACATCGCCATCGCCTCGGTCTGGTCGTGCGTCACGCACAGGGCCGACAGCCCGAGCGACACGATCAGCTCGCGCAGCCACGCACGCGCTTCCTCGCGCAGCTTCGCGTCGAGGTTCGACAGCGGCTCGTCGAGCAGGATCACCGGCGGGTTGTAGACGAGCGCGCGTGCGATCGCGACGCGCTGCTGCTGGCCGCCCGACAACTGGTGCGGAAAGCGTTCCGCGAGATGGCCGAGGCCGAGCTGGTCGAGTGCGCTCTGCACGCGGCGCTTCTGTTCGGCCGGGGCGACGCGGCGCAACTTCAGCCCGTAGCCGACGTTGTCGGCGACGGTGCGGTGCGGCCACAGCGCGTACGACTGGAACACGAGGCCGAGCGAGCGCTGCTCGACGGGCAGGTCGACGCGCCGCGCGCCGTCGAAGAACACGCGGTCGTCGAGCTGGATACGGCCGTCGGACGGCTGTTCGAGGCCGGCCACCGCGCGCAGCAGCGTGGTCTTGCCGCTGCCCGACGCGCCGAGCAGGCACACGACTTCACCGGCCTTCAGCTCGAACGACACGCCCTTGAGGATCGGATTGGCGCCGTAGCTGAGATGCAGGTCGTCGACGATGAGCTTATCCATGAAGTTTCACTCCGAAGCGCAGGGCCACGCCGAGACCGGCGCCGACCATCGCGATGTTGATGACAGAAAGCGCGGCAACCTGGTCGACGGCGCCGGTCGCCCACAGCGACACGAGCAGCGCGCCGATCACTTCGGTGCCGGGCGACAGCAGGTAGACGGCCGTCGAGTATTCGCGCTCGAAGATCATGAAGATCAGCAGCCACGCGGCGAGCAGGCCGAAGCGCACGAGCGGCAGCGTCACGTCGAGCGATACGCGGCTGCGCGTCGCGCCGACGCTGCGGCCGGCTTCCTCGAGCTCGGGGCCGACCTGCAGCAGCGCGCTCTGGATGAGGCGCATCCCGTATGCGAGCCACACGACCGTGTACGCGATCCAGATGCTCCACATCGAGTTCTTCAGCTCGCGCAGGCCCGGCACGAACAGGAAGATCCACAGGAACGCGAGGCCGGCGAGCAGGCCGGGCACCGCGCGCGGCAGCAGCACGAGGTAGTCGAGCAGCCTGGTCGCCCAGTCGGGGCGGCGGTGGCCGGCGAACGCGACGAGCGAGTAGAAGCCGATCGCGAGCGCGCCGCCGATCACGCCGATGCCGAGCGTGTTGACGATCGCGCGCACCAGGTTGTCCTGTTCGAACAGTTCGACGAAGTTCGACAGCGTCAGCACCTCGGCGAGCGCGACGCCTTCGCCCCAGTTGGTCACGAACGCGCGCAGCACGATGCCGGAGATCGGCACGATCACGGTCAGCATCAGCCACAGCGCGACGATCGCGAGCGCGACCCAGCGCCACACGCCGAGCGGCAGCACCGTCGCGCGGCCGGCCTTGCCCTTCACGGTGACGAAGCGGTTCGCGGTTTTCAGCAGGCGGCGCTGCAGCAGCACGAGCGGGAACGTGATCGCGACGATGCACACGGCGACCGCGGCCATCAGGTGATACGACGGCACGCCGAGCTTGTTGGTCAGCTTGTACAGGTAGGTCGCGAGCACGAGGTGGCCTTCCGGATCGCCGAGCACGAGCGGCAGCCCGAATACCTCGAAGCCGAGGAAGAACACGAGCACGCCGGCGAACAGCAGTGCGGGCATCGTCATCGGCAGGCTCACGTCGAGTGCGACGCGGAACGGGCGGGCGCCCGTCACTCGCGCGGCTTCCTCGACGTCCGAACCGAGGTTGCGCAGCGCGGCCGACGAATACAGGTACACGTGCGGCACGTGCGTGAGGCCGACGATGACCGTGATCGCGAAGATCGAATACACGTTCCAGGGCACGTTCTGCACCCCGAACAGTTCCTTGAACCACACCGAGTAGAAGCCGACCGGGCCGGCCGCGACCACGTAGCCGAACGCGAGCACCATCGGCGACACGAACACGGGCGTGAGCAGCAGCGGTTCGAGCCAGCGGCGGCCGGGCAGGTCGGTGCGCACCATCAGGAACGCGAGGATGCCGCCGAGCGGGATCGAGATGAACAGCATCCCGCCGGCGATGATGAACGAGTTCTTCACCGCCGACCAGAAGTCGGGATCGCTGAAGATGAAGCGGAAGCCTTCGATGCCGAGCGTCTTGTTCGCGTCGAAGAACGGCGCGGACAGCAGGCTCTGGAACAGGATGAAGCCGAGCGGCAGTGCGACCGCGATGGTCAGTACCGCGACGACGATCCAGCGCAGCATGCCGGCGAGCGGCTGCAGGCTGTTGACCGGCAGCGCGGGAATCGCGTCGCGCGGGCCGGTGGCGGGTGGAACGGCCGGTGCCGTGCCGCGTGTGCTGGTTGAAAGCATGAGTTCGCCCCTGCGGCCATCCGGATGGCCGCCTCAAGGAAGTCGGTAAGGGGAAGGGGCCGCCCGCGCGATGTGCGGCGGGCGGCCGGCAGTCAGCGGATCAGCGCTTGATCGCCTGCTGCCATTGCTTCAGGAAGGCGAGGCGTTTCGACTGGTCGAGATAGACGAGCAGGCCGGTGCCGATCTGGATCGGCTTCAGCGAATCGCCGAGTTCCTTCGTGAGGCTGGCGGCCGACGTTTCGCCGCTCACGTCCGCGCGGATCGCGTACAGGTTCGCCTGGTTCGCGATCAGCGTCTGGCCGCGCTTCGACAGCAGGTAGTCGACCCACAGCTTCGCGGCGTTCGGGTTCTTCGCCTTCTTCGACACGGTGGCGAGGCGGCTCACGACCTGCGTGTAGTCCTTCGGAAACACGTAGCCGATCGACTTGTCCTTCTTCGCCTTCGCATAGGCATACGAACCGATGATGTTGTAGCCGATCAGGTTCTCGCCCGACGAGATGCGTTCCATCATCGCGCCGGTGCTCGACTGCAGCTTCGGGCCGGTCGCGCCGATCGCCTTCACGAGCTCCCACGTGACCTTCTCGTTCACGTGCGCGTCCTGCGTCAGGTAGTTGAAGCCGACGCCCGATTTCTCGATGTCGTAGGTCGTGACCTTGCCCTTGAACTTGTCGGCCTGCGTGGTGAGCAGCTTGATCAGGTCGGCGCGCGTCGTCGGCACTTCGTTCTCGGGGATCAGGCGCTTGTTGTAGACGATCGCGAGCGGCTCGAACGTCGTGCCGTACGCCTGCTTCTGGTACTGCGCCCATTGCGGCACGTTCGGGCTTTCGGGCGAATCGTACGACGCCATCAGGCCGTCGTTGACGAGCTTCACCTGCAGGTCCATCGCCGAGCTCCACAGCACGTCGGCGCTGGTGCTGCTTGCCGCGTTCTCGCTGATGTAGCGGTTGTACAGCTCGGTGCTGTTCATGTCGTTGTACTCGACCTTCACGCCGTACAGGCTTTCGAAGTCCTTGAGCAGCGGACGCACGAGGCCCGTGTCGGTCGTCGAGTAGACGATCAGCTTGCCTTCCTTCTTCGCGGCGTCGATCACGCCCTGGTAGTTACCCGGATACCCGGCCGGAACCTGCGCGACGGCGCTGCCGGCGGCAGTGCCCAGGACGATCGCCAGCGCGGCGGCGAGGTGCTTCGGTGCAAACGGCATGTCTTCCTCCAGTTACGCATAGTGTTGTTCGAGTGACGCGGATGTTAATTGCGAGGCACTTTCAGCCTGCTTTCATTCCGGTTCACAATCGTGTCGTTTGTGTCATGGATTTCCCGAGGTCGAAGCGGCGGCGGCCGCGGGTTTCGCGGCGCGCGGCACGGTTCGACAGGGGAAGAAAGCGGTGCGCAGGCGGGCGCGGACGCCCTTGTTGGCGGCGGGCTACGCGGCGGCGGCCAGCAGCTTGCCGAGGAGGCGGCCGCCATGCCGCGCGTGCGCGGCGGTCAGCGCGGAATACCCGACGACGACGCCCGCTTCGCGCCGGGCGCTGCGACAGAATTCGCGGATCGGCTGCAACGCGACGCCGGCCGCGCGGGCCTGTGCGACACAGGTCGCGTCGTCGATCCCGGGCGGCAGCCACAGCACGAAATGAAAGCCCGCGTGCTCGCCGGACACCGTGTAGCGCCCGCCGGCGTGCTTCGCCAACTGGTCGAGCACGATGTCGCGACGCTGGCGGTACGCATGGCGGGCGGCGCGCAGGTGCTTCGCAAAATCGCCGTTTGCGATGAAGCGGGCGAGCGCCAGCTGGGGTGCCACGCCGACCGCGCGCGCAGTCGCGTGCCACACGGCCGACAGCGCCGGCCGCAATGCTTCCGGCACGACCATGAAGCCGATACGCAGCCCCGAAAACAGCGTCTTGTTGAACGAGCCGCAGTAGATCACGCGGTCGCACGCGTCGAGCGATTTCAGCGCGGGCAGCGGGGCGGTCTGGTAGCTGAATTCGCCGTCGTAGTCGTCTTCGATGATCCACGTGCGGTGGCGCTGCGCCCGGTCGAGCAGCTCGAGGCGGCGCGATACCGACATCGTGATGCCGAGCGGCGCCTGATGGGCCGGTGTCACGTAAGCGGCACACGCATCGGGATAGCGGTCCAGCGCCGCGGCGTCGATCCCCTCGCGATCGACCGGCACGTCGATCACGGTCGCCCCCGCGATCGTGAAAATCTGCCAGGCCGACGCGTAGCCGGGATCTTCCATCAGGACCGTCGAGCCGGGCGTGAGCAGCGTGCGCGCGACGAGATCGATCGCGTTCCGGATGCCGGTCGTGATGAAAATGTCGCCGGCTTCGCACGGGATGCCGCGGTATTCCCGCAGGTACGCGGCAATTTCGCTGCGCAGGCCCTCGACGCCTTGTGCCGGCGTCGCCCCGAGGTCGTCAGCCGTCGCGGCGAGCAGGCTCGCGCCGAGTGCCTTCTTCCATTGCTGCATCGGCATCAGGCCGGGATCGGCGAGCCGCGCGACGAACGGGACGCCCGGGCGCACGCCATGTTCGGGCTCGGCGGCGGTCGGCGCGACGGACTCCGCGGTGACGCGCGGGGTGCCGTCGCGCGACTGCGCGGCCGCGCGCAGATAGCTGTCCGGCACCACCGCGCAGACCCGCGTTCCGGACCCTTGCGTGCGCGCAATGTAGCCCTCGGCGCACAGGATGTCGTAAGCCGCTTCGACGGTGCCGCGCGCGATGTCCCAGCGCGCGGCCAGCGTCCGGCTGGACGGCAGCGGGCTGTCGCCGGGCAGCAGGCGCTTCAGGATCGCATCGCGAATCGTGTCGGCGATGCACTCCTGTTTCGATTGCGGACTGCCGGCCGACAACCCGGCGGGGCGCGGCAGATCAAGCGGAATCGCGGCTTTGCCTCGCGGCATAGTGGTCCAGTCAATGGTGGATTTAATGGCCCTTCAGCTTATATCACTTTCCTCATAAATTGCGATCGATCCCATCCATCCGGACTGAAACGGACTTATCGCATGAAGACGCGTTCCTTGGCCCAATGGGGCTGGCTGTTCCTGTTGATGCTCGTCGTGTGCCTGCCGCGCGTCACGATCGATGCGTATCTGCCGTCGCTGCCCGCGATGGCGGACGCGCTGCATGGCACCGACGCCCAATTGCAGCTGACGCTGACCCTCTACATGGTCGGCTATGCACTGTCGATGCTGGTGTCAGGGCCATTGTCCGACCGCTACGGCCGCCGTCCCGTGCTGCTCGGCGGCCTGGGCCTGTACGTCGTCGCGAGTGTCGCCTGCGCGCTGTCGACCAGCATCCCGGCGCTGATCGCCGCGCGCGTGCTCCAGGCGCTGGGCGGCTGCAGCGGCACCGTGATCGGGCGCGTGATCGTGCGCGAGCGCTTTCCGGCCGCGACGCAGGCCACGATGCTCGGCCACATTTCGGCCGGCATGGCGCTGTCGCCGGTGGTCGCGCCGCTGGCAGGCAGCGCCATTGCCGAGTGGCTCGGCTGGCGCGGGGTGTTCGGGTGGCTCGCGGCGGGCGGGCTGGTCGCAACCGCGATGGTGCTGCGTTACCTGCCCGAGACCCGCGAGCGCGATGCGGGGCCGCAGGCCGGCCCCGGGCTCGTGCGGATCTACGCGGGCCTGCTGCGCGAACGCCGTTTCCTGCGTTACTCGCTGGCGATCAGCTTCGTTTACTGCACGTACTATCCGTTCATCGCGGAATCGTCGACGCTGTTCCAGCGGCAAATCGGCGTGTCCGGCCCGGTCTATGCGGCGATTTTCGGCGTGACCGTGCTCGGCTACCTGATCGGCTCGAGCGCGTTCGCGCGGACCAGCAGGCGCTGGAACGCCGATGCCGTGATCGCGGCGGCGGCAGCCGTCAATCTGGCCGGCGCCGCCGTGCTGTGGATCGGCGGCGCGGTCGCGCCGATGGCGGTCACGGCCCTCGTCGTGCCGATGTTCGTCGTGATGATCGCCGTCGGGATCGCGATCCCGGCCTGCCAGTTCGCGGTGATGCAGCCGTACACGAAAATCGCCGGCACGGCGTCGGGGCTGTTCTTCTTTATCCAGATGGGGATCACGGCCGCGTGCGGCGGCGTACTGGCGTGGTTGTCGGACGGTACGCCGCACCCGATGATCGTCGTCACGGTCGGCGCGAGCGTCGCGTTCCTGGCGGTGGTGGTCGGTTTTCGCGAACGGAGCGGGGTCGGCAAGGCGCGATTCGCGACGGGCAACCGTTCCGCCGCCGAGCGCTGAGCCGCAGCGTCGGGGCCGCGCGCGGCGGCTTGGCGGCACCCGCGCAACCCGTGTTTCCGCGAGGCGTCGGCATGGAAAGGATCATGTAATGTAGCGGCCTGTCGCTGACCTTACCGGAATCCCCATGCGTGTGCTGCTCGTCGAAGACAATCCGAACCTCGCCCAGTCGCTGAGCGACGCGCTGAGCGCCGCGCGCTTCGCGGTCGATCACATGGCGGACGGCGAGGCGGCGGACCACGTGCTGCGCACGCAGGATTACGCGCTGGTGATCCTCGATCTCGGGCTCCCCAAGCTCGACGGGCTGGAGGTGCTGCGGCGGCTGCGCGCGCGCCGCAACCCGGTGCCGGTGCTGATCCTCACCGCACACGGGTCGGTCGAGGACCGCGTGAAGGGGCTCGATCTCGGCGCCGATGACTATCTCGCGAAGC
The DNA here is from genome assembly GCF_902499125.1 of Burkholderia arboris. GTDB lineage: Bacteria > Pseudomonadota > Gammaproteobacteria > Burkholderiales > Burkholderiaceae > Burkholderia > Burkholderia arboris. The sequence goes on along the minus strand of NZ_CABVPX010000004.1, from coordinate 18,099 downwards.
CGTTCGAGCTGACGGAGCTGGAGGCGCGCGCCCGCGCGCTGATCCGGCGCAGCCTCGGCCACGAGCATTCGCGCGTCGAATGCGGGCCGCTTTTGTATGACAGTATCGACCGCAGCTTTCACCTCGCGGGCGAGCCGCTGTCGCTCACGCCGCGCGAGCGCTCGGTGCTCGAGGTGCTGATCCTGCGCAACGGCCGCGCGATCAACAAGGACACGCTGTCGGAGAAGATCTTCGGGCTCGACGAGTCGGTCAATGCCGATGCGATCGAGATCTACGTGTACCGGTTGCGCAAGAAGCTGGAGAACACGGGCGTCGCGATCGTCACGTTGCGCGGCTTGGGCTACTTGCTCGAAGCGAAGGTGGAGCGCGCTGAATGACCCGCCCGAACCTGCGCGCGCAGGTCGCGCTGTGGCTGCTGCTGCCGCTGCTCGGGCTGCTCGCGCTCGACTCGTGGCTGACGTACCAGCGCGCGATGAGCGCCGCGCACGTCGCGTTCGACCGCACGCTGTCGTCGTCGCTGAAGTCGATCCGCGAAGGCGTGCGCCTCAACGACGGCGAGATCGAGGTCGACCTGCCGTATCTCGCGCTCGAAATGCTCGAATCGAGCGACGGCGGCAAGATCTACTACCTGATCCGCGAAGACAACGGCCACACGATCACCGGCTATCCGGACCTGCCGTTGCCGCAGGGGCGCGACGCGGGCGACGGCGCGCTGTTCGTCACGCGCTACTATGACGTCGTCTATCGCGGCGAACAGTTGCGGATGGCCGCGCTGCGCATCCCGGTGCACGACGTGCCGACCGCGCAGTCGCGCATCGTGTGGGTGATGGTCGGCGAGACGATCGAGGCGCGCCAGGCGCTCGCACGCGAGATCCTGATCGGGTCGCTGCTGCAGGAAGGGCTGCTCGTCGTGCTCGCGCTCGGAATCGTGTGGCTCGGTGTCGGGCGCGGGCTGCGGCCGCTGAACCGGCTGTCGGCCACCGTCGCCGCCCGCAGCGAGGACGACACGACGCCGCTCGACACCGGCGCGATGCCGAGCGAGCTGGCGCCGCTCGTCGATTCGATCAACCAGTACATCGGTCGCACACAGCGGATGCAGGTTGCCCGGCGCCGCTTCTTCGCCGATGCGGCGCATCAGTTGAAGACGCCGCTCGCGGCCGTGCAGGCCGGCGTCGAGCTCGCGCTGCGGCCCGACGAGCAGCCGCGCGCGAACGGGCACCTGCGGCGCGCGAACGGTGCGGTGCGGCAGGCGGCGAAGATCGTCCAGCAACTGCTGTCGCTGTCGCGGCTCGATTCGGACAGCGGCCATGCGGTCGCGCACAAGCCGGTCGCGCTGCACCGGCTCGCGCGCAGCGTGACGCTCGACTGGTCGCCCGTCGCGCGTGCGCGCGACATCGATCTCGGCTTCGAGCACGAGACCGACGTCGACGTGCACGGGCAGTCCGACCTGCTCGGCGAGATGATCGGCAACCTGATCGACAACGCGATCCGTTATGCGGGTGACCATGCGGTGATCACGGTGCGCGTGTCGCGCGACGGCGAGCAGGCGCGGCTCGACGTGATCGACAACGGGCCGGGCATCCCGATGGACGAACGCGATGCCGTGTTCGAGCGCTTTCATCGCGGCAGCAAGACGCAGACGGTCGAAGGAACGGGGCTCGGGCTGTCGATCGTGCGGGAAATCGCACGCGTGCATCAGGGCAGCGTCACCCTTGCCGATGCGGCAGGCGGCGGGCTGGTCGTGACGATCCGGCTGCCGGTGGCGGTGAAGGAGGCGGTGGTGTCACGCGCCGCGTGAGGGTGCGTGACGCTGCGGGACCGGAAGGGGGAACTGCCCGGCTCAGTCGCCGAACCCGATTTCCGCTTCGACCGGCTGGCCGATTTCCAGCCACGCACCGGCGCCTTCGACGACGATCGCATTGATGCCGAACGTCAGCGCGTCGTCGTAATTCGGGTTCGCGCGATAGGTCTGCATCGTGTCGGTCGGCTCGTGCGGCCACGCCGGATCGGGTGCGCCGGTGGCCTGGTCGATCGTCGGCATCGGGCAGCGCGTGCACAGCTTCACGAGGCGCAGCCGCACCGGCGTTTCGCCGTCGGTGTCGAGGTGTTCGACGAAATCCTCTTCGTATGCATCGAGATCCGACACGACGATGTTCGGGCGGAAGCGGTTCATCGGAATCGCCGGCGCGCCTTTCGCGGCGAGCCGCGCGTTCAGGTCGTCGAGCGACGACTGGCCGATCACGAGCAGCGGATAGCCGTCAGCGAACTGCGTATGCGTGTCGATCTCGCCAGTCCATTTGCGGTTGCAGCCACGGCGCGAGTCGGACCCGAAGCGCGCGAGCTTCGTCGGCGTGCCGAGGTATGCGGTGAGCCACGCGGCCGTTTCGGCGCCCGTGTCGATCGCGTCGACGGTGTCGCGCCAGACGGTCGCGGCCATCTTCGGCGTCGCGGGCGATGCGTCGCCGTCGAGCGGCGTGCGGATCTCGGGCATGCCCGGCGCGTTCAGTACGAGCGCATCCTGGTCGAGCGCGGTGCGGATCAGCGCGAGGCGCGGATGCGTGCGCTGCGTGATCATCTGCCCGTCGGGATCGGTGATCAGCCAGTGGCGGTCGTACGCGAGGCCCGTTTCGAGCAGTTGTGCGCGCGTCAGCGCGATGCCGGCGCAGGATTTGATCGGATAGACGAAGAGTTCGGTGATGGCTGGCATGACGCTGGCTGAACGCGGGATGGTCGAATCGCGATTGTGCCAGATCGTGCCGATGCCGTTTGGGCCGTTGCACGCTGCCGCGCCGCGGCTCAGGCGAGCGGAAACCCGGTGTCGAAGGTCGTGCGCACGTCGAGCGGCTGGCGCAGCAGCCCGGCCTTCAGGTAGAAGTCGGCCGTGCGCTGCTGTTCGGCGATCACCGTCGCGTCGATCGGCAGCCAGCGCGTGTTGCGGCGCTCGAACTGCAGCTTCGCGGCGGCCGGCGGAATGCCGATGATGCGCGCGAGCGCCGCCGAATACGCGTCGGCATGCCGGTAGGACCACGTCTGTGCGCGCACGACGCGCCGCAGGAAATCGTGCAACGCGTCGCGCTTCGATGCGATCGCCGCGTCGGTCGCCGCGAGATAGCTGAGGCCCGACCACAGCCCGCGGCCGTTGACCAGCACGCGCGCGCGGCCGCTCGTTTCGGCGAGCGCGGTATAGGGCTCCCACGTCGCCCACGCGTCGATCGACCCGGTGGCGAGCGCAAGCATCGTGTCGGCCGGCGGCAGGAAGCGGAACGACACCGCATCGGGCGGCAGGCCGGCGGCGTCGAGCGCCTTCAGCGTGACGAAATGGCCGATCGAACCGCGCGTGGTGCCGATGCGCTTGCCCTTCAGGTCCGCCGCGCCTTTCAGTGCGGCGTCGGGGCGCACGAGCACGGCCGTGCCGTACGGATCGGAACGGTTCACACCGATCACCTTGATGCGAGCGCCCGACGCGAGCGCGAAGATCACCGGCGCGTCGCCGATCGGCCCGCAGTCGACGGCCGCCGCGTTCAAGGCTTCGGCGAGCGGTGCGGCAGCCGGGAACTCGGTCCACGCGATGTCGTACGCGAGGCCGTTCAGTTCGCCGGCCGCTTCGAGCAGCGCGCGCAGGCCGCCTTTCTGGTCGCCGGCGCGTAGCAGCGGCCGTGAACCCGATTGCGCGCGCAGTGCGGCAGGCACGGCGGCGATCGTGGCGAGGGCGCTCGCTTGCGCGAGGAAATGGCGTCGGGTCGGATTCATCGTGAAGGTCGGTCGGAAGAAGGATTCGAGGAGGTCAATGCGGGAGTCCGGCCTGCACGTCGCGCACGGGTTCGGTGTCGACGCGCAGCAGCAGGGCGCTCAGCGCGTCGCCACCGGCGGTCGAGGCAGCCGGCCGGGCGCCCGCATCCGAGCGGCACAGCAGGTCGGCGTCCGACCAGCCGGCGCTGCCCGGCAACGCGCGTGCCCGCAGCCAGCCTCGGCGATCGGCGAGCAGTTGCGTGCCGCCGAGCGCGTCGGGCGCGACGCCGGCAATCGTTGCGAACGCGAGCCATGCGTCGGGCGTCGTCGCGACGCAGTTCGCGCGCGTGGCGGTCGAGGGCGCCACGGACGCCCCCTGTTCAGTGACGAGCAAGGTTTGCCAGCGCGCGTCTTCGGGGGGCGCTGCCGCACCCGGCGCGAGCGCAACGATGCGCACGCGCTGGCCTTCGCGCCAGCGGTCGAGCGATTGCGGCGCGGCGTTGCCGCAGCGCACGTCGAGCGCCGGCAGCGGGACGGGTACCGGCCATGCGCCGTCCGCCTGCGCGCCGCTGCCCGCAGCCAGCGCCTTCAGGTAGTCGAGCACGGCCCACGTGTCCTGCGCGCCGAGTGTCGCGGAGAACCCGGGCATCGTCGACACACCCCGTTCGTCGTGCGTGCCGTTCCGCACACGCCAGAACAGTTCGCCGTCGAGACGACGCGCGAGCAGCGCGCCGGCAAAGGTTGGCGGCCAGTGCGTGAGCGTGGCCGCGAGCGGTCCTTCGCCACGCCCGTCCGCGCCGTGGCAGGCCGCGCAGTGCTGCGCATACAGGTGCGCGCCGCGCATCACGTTCGATACGGAAAACGGCGCGGGATCGCGCTGAAAACTCGTCGGCACGGCGGGCGCGAGCCACAGCGACGACGGCGGCCACGGCGCGAGCCATGCGACTGCCAGAGCGGCAATCGCAGATGGCACGCGCCACTTGCGCGCAGCGAGCGCGACGCCGGCGAGCACGACGGCCAGCGCCGTCACTGCGCAGGCGAACGCGAGTTGTCGCGTCAGTCCGGCATCGATGCGCAATGTTTCGAGCGCAATACGGTGCGTCCACGGCCACGCGGCCTGGCCGTCGGCGTCACCCGTCAGGCCAACTGCGTGCAACACGTGCGCCAATGCGATTTGCGCGCGATACAGCAATTGCAGGAATGCGATCGCCCAGTCGGAGAACGGCGGCGCATTCATCGCACGCGTCTCCGCCGTGTCACAACCCGTCGTCGAACGGCACCTCGCATCTACCAGCTCGCGTCGAGCCCGAGATGCCGCAGCGCGTCGTGGCGCAGTTCGGCGAGGCGCGGGTCGCCGCGATGGCGCGGGTAGGGCAGGTCGACGCGCAATTCGGCGACGATCCGTGCGGGGCGCGGCCCGAACACGATCACGCGTTGCGCGAGGAACAGCGCTTCCTCGACATCGTGCGTGACGAGCAGCGCCGAGAACCCGTCACGTTGCCACAGCGCGGTCAGCTCGGCCTGCATCGTGAGCCGCGTCAGCGAGTCGAGCTTGCCGAGCGGTTCGTCGAGAATCAGCAGACGTGGATCGTTGACGAGCGCGCGGGCGAGCGCGACACGTTGCGCCATCCCGCCGGACAACTGATGCGGGAACACGTTCGCGAAGTCCTGCAACCCGACGCGCGCGAGCGCATCGTCGACGCGGTGCTGCGCGGTTCGCGCCACGCCGCGCGCTTCGAGGCCGAGCGAGACGTTCGCGCGCACGCGCCGCCACGGGTACAGCGTCGGGTCCTGGAACACGACGATGCGCGACGGATCGGGTTGCTCGATCGGCACGCCGTCCTGCGCGATTCCGCCTTGCCGCGCGGCATCGAGCCCCGCGACGAGGCGCAGCAGCGTCGATTTCCCGCAGCCGCTCGGGCCGAGCAGCGCGACGAATTCGCCGGCCGCGACCGACAGCGTGACGTCGTCGAGCACCGGCAGCGCACCGCCGGGGCCGTCGAACGCATGGCTTACGCGGCGGATGTCGATGCGTGCGCCGCGCGGCGCAGTGCCGGCGGGTGCAGCGGCATCGGATGATTCGAGTACGGCGGCGCTTACCATTTGACGGTTCCTTTCTGCCACGCGAGCGCGCGGTCGCGCACCGCGAACAGCAGCGCGATCAGCCCGGAAAACAGCAGCGCCATCACGATCAGCGCCGCGTACATGTTCACGTACGACGCCCAGCCCTGCGCCCAGCTCAGGTACCAGCCGAGCCCCGACTTCACGCCCATCATCTCGGCGACGACCAGCACGGTGAACGACGCGCTCAGCCCCATGAAGATGCCGACGAACACGTGCGGCAGCGCGGCCGGAATCGCGACGCGCAGCACGAGGAAGCGCGCGTTCGCGCCGAGCGTGCGGGCGACGTCGTAGTACTGCTTGTTCACGCTCGCGACGCCCGACCACGTGAGCACCGCGACCGGGAAACCGGTTGCGAGCGCGATCAGGAACGCGGCGGCCGAATAGCTCGACGGGAAGAAGTAGAACGTGAGCGGCAGCAGCGCGGTGGCCGGCACGGGGCCGAGCACGCGCAGCACCGGATGGATCCAGTAGCCGATCCGGCGCGACCAGCCGATCGACACGCCAACCGCGAAGCCGACCGCGACGCCGTATGCGAACCCGAGCGCGAGCAGCTTCAGCGTGTTGCCGGCGCTGCCCAGCAGGCGCGGCCAGTCGTCGACGTAGACCTCGATCAGCGCCTGCGGCGGCGCGAAGAACGGCGTCGGCAGCCAGCCGGTTTTCGCGGTGACGATTTCCCACGCGGCGAGCACGAGCGGCAGCGCGACGAGCCACGGGCCGGCCGGGCGCACGCGCGCGAGCCGCGTGCGCGTCGCGGGGACGAGATGGCCGAGCGTCGCGGCGGCCAGCAGCAGCGCGGCGATCGTCCATGCGGCGGTGCCGAACGTGTCGGTGTACGCCCAGTCGCTGAAGCCGACGATGCGGTTCGGCCACAGTTGCGTGAGCGCGCCGAGCGCGGCCCACGCGAGCGCGGCGGCGATCCCGGCCGGCCAGATGCGCGCGCGGCGCGCTTCGGCGGCCAGCGTGGCTTCGCAGGCCGTGCAGGCAACGCGCGCAGACGTGGCGCTACTGCCGCCGGCGGGTGCCGCGGCGGTGCGGGCCGTGGAAGCGTGTTCGATCGTCGACATCGCGTTACCCCAGTACGTTGGCATAGACCTGCTGCGCGAAACGCTGCGGGTCCGTGCTCTTCTTCAACACGCTGATGCGGCGGAAATCGTCCGCATAGAACGCGATTTCCTGCTGCAGGTCGACGTTGGTCGGGTGATGCGTGTAGGTAAGCGTCGCGTACAGCTTGCGCAGGTCTTCGGGGCTGATCTTCGGCGAATACTTCGCGAACACCTTCGCGGCTTCGTTCGGGTTGTCGTGCGTGTACTCGGTGGCCTGGACGATCGAGCGCGCAAGCGCGGCGGCCGACGGCCGGTCGTTGCGTACGAGGTCGCCGCGTGCGCCGATCACGCAGCACACCTTGCGCGCGTATTCGCCGGACAGGTTCGTCGCGAGTTCCGTATACGCGCCGTTGCTGCGCTTTTCGAGCAGATAGAGATTCGGGTCGCCGTCGGCGATCGCATGAATTTCGCCCTTGTCGACCGCGACGCCGAGCAGGTCGGCCGGATACTGCCGCCACGTGATGTCGCGCTCGGGATCGATCCCGTTCCTTGCGAGCAGGATCGAGAAGAAATGCTTGCCGGGCGCAGCGAGATCGCTAACGCCGACGGTCTTGCCCTTCAGCGCCTGCAGCGTCGTGACGCCGGCCGCCTTCGCGCCGAGCAGCCGTACGCAGCCGCCGTGCGAGCTGCCGATGATCTTCACGTCGAAGCCCGCTTCGAGCGGCTTCAGCCAGCGGTGGATCATTCCGACCGCCGCATCGGCCTTGCCGGTCGCGATCGATTCGAGCAACTGGTCGGTCGATCCGCTGTAGTTGACCAACTCGACCTTCAGGCCGTTTTTCTCGAAGAAGCCGCGCTCCTGCGCGACGACGATCGGCGTCAGGCAGAACGCGTTCTGGTTCCACGCGAACGTGAGCTTCTTCAGTGGCGGCGCGGACCATGCCTTGCGGCCGAGCGTGATCGCCGGCACGGCGAGCGCGGCGACGCCGGCCGCGCGCAGCAGGCGGCGGCGCTTGTCGTCGTGCGTGCCGGCGGGAGCGGGAGCGGTGGGGTGGGTCATTGTCGGGTCTCCGGTCTTGCGGAAGGGCGCTCAGTCGAGCAGGTCGGGTTCGTCGGCGACGACGCGCGCGAACAGGCTGTCGAACGCATGCAACGCACCGTCGGGGCCGCCGATCTGTCCGTGCGTGTGGCGGGCGGTGGCGTGATCGATCGGCTGCGGCGTGCCGGCCGCTTCCGCGAGCAATTGCGTGTGCGCGGCGTTGTCGAGCGCGATGTACCACCACGCGGCGGCCTCGACCGTCGGGCCGGCCGTCAGGATCCCGTGGTTCTTCAGGATCACGCCCTTGTGCGTGGTGCCGTCCGGTTTCGCGAGCGCACCGGCAATCCGTGCACCTTCGCTGGTGTCGACGACCATTCCCGTGAAGTCGTCGAACAGCGCGTGATCCTCGTAGAACACGCAAGCGTCCTGCGTGAGCGGATCGAGCGGGCGGCCGAGCGTCGACCACGCCTTGCCGTAGGTCGAATGCGTGTGCGCGGCGGCGACGACGTGCGGATGGGCTTCGTGGATCGCCGCATGGATCGCGAACGCGGCCTTGTTCAGCGGCCGCGTGCCGATCGCGGTTTCGCCGCGTGCGTTGACGAGCAGCAGGTCGGACACCTTGATTTGCGAGAAATGCACGCCGAGCGGATTCACCCAGAAGTGATCGGGCAGTTCCGGATCGCGCGCGGTGATGTGGCCGGCGAGGCCCGACGCGAAGCCGAAGCGCGCGAACAGGCGGAACGCGGCTGCGAGCCGCTCCTGACGGTGGCGGCGTTCGGCGGTGACGTCGATGCGCGGTGCGGCCGGGTCGAACCAGAAATGCTGGCGCGGTGCTTCGGCAAGTTCGAGGCCCGACGCGGTGCGGACGGGCGAGGAAAGGACGGCGGACATGATGGCGGGTTGCTCCGTTGGGCTCAGGCGGCGCGGCGTGCTGCGTCGCGTGCGGCGACGGCGCTGCGCACGCGCGGAATCAGTTCGCGGCCGTAGTCGATCGCGTCTTCCAGCGGGTCGAAGCCGCGGATCAGGAAGGTCGTCACGCCGAGGTCGTGGTAGTCGAGCAGCGCGTCGGCGACCTGTTCGGGCGTGCCGACGAGCGCCGTCGAGTTCGAGCGCGCGCCGGTGAGCTTCGCGATCTCGGTCCACAGCCGCTTGTCGACACGCGAGCCGCGATCGGCCGCGGCCAGCAGGCGACGCGCGCCTTCGCTCTGCTGCGGGCCGCCGGCGCCGAGACCGGCGGCTTCGCGCAGCCGGCGCGTTTCGTCGAGGATGCGATGCGCGCGCGCCCACGCTTCGTCTTCGGTCGCGGCGAGGATCGGGCGGAACGACACGGAGAAGCGCACCTGCCGGCCGTGCTTCGCGGCTTCGGCGCGCACGCGTGTCGTCAGGTCGCGCACCTGGTCGAGCGACTCGCCCCACAGCGCGTACACGTCTGCGTGTTTGCCGGCCACCGCGAGCGCGGCTTCCGACGCGCCGCCGAAGTAGATCGGCACATGCGGCTGCTGGAACGGTTTCACTTCCGAAAAGCCCTGCGTGAACCGGTAGTGCGCGCCGTCGTGATCGAACGGCTGCGCTGCGGTCCAGATCCGCCGCAGGATGCCGAGATATTCGTCGGTGCGCGCATAACGCGCATCGTGGTCGAGGAAATCGCCGTCGCGCTGCTGCTCGCTGTCCGAGCCGCCGGAGATGAAGTGCACGGCGAGCCGGCCGCGGCTGAACTGGTCGAGCGTCGCGATCTGCCGCGCGGCGAGCGTCGGAGTGGTGAAGCCCGGACGATGCGCGAGCATGAAGTGGATGCGCTCGGTCGCGGCCGCCGCGAACGCGATCGTCAGCGTGGCCGACGGGCCGGTCGAATGGTGCGGCACGAGGATCCGGTCGAAGCCGGCCGTTTCGTGGGCGCGCGCGAAGTCGCGCACATAGTCGGGATCGACCACGGGGCCGGATGCCGGGTGGATCTCCGACTGCTTCTGGCTCTGGATCATGCCGATGAATTCGACGCTCATCTGGGTCTCCGGTGCAGGGGTATCCCGGCGCACGGCCGGGCAGGAATGGAGCGCAGGTTAACGCCGCGATCATGCGGAATGGAAATAATCAATCCCGATTTGAATATCAGATTTGCATGGTTTGGGGCCGGTTGCGTTGCGCATACGCTGTGGGCTCGTGAATGATCGGGCGCGCGTTGGCGCCGTGTTTGCACTCCCCAGGGAATCCGTCTCGATGTCCGCCAGCCTTGCCGCTTCCTCGCCGTCCCCGCAGCCTGCGCTGCGCCTCCTGCCTGCCGACGATGCCGGCGACGCCGACCGGGCGAACGACGCACGCGTCGCCGCGCTGCTCGACCGTCTCGCCCCCGAGCTTGCCGACGATGCGGCCCGCAACGACGTTGAAGGCCGTTTTCCGCACGAGAACTTTGCGCGGCTGCATCGCGCGGGGCTGATCGCGCAGGTGGTGCCGCGCGAGCATGGCGGCGCCGGTGCGACGCTCGCGCAGGCGAGCCGGATCGTGGCAGCCGTCGCGCGGTCTGATCCGGCCACCGCGCTGGTACTGACGATGACGTACCTGCAGCATCGCGCGCTTGGCCGCGCCGACAACCGCTGGCCGGCCCAGGTGCGGCGCGCGGTGTTCGACAGCGCGGTCGCGCACGGCGCGCTGATCAACGCGCTGCGCGTCGAGCCGGCACTCGGCTCGCCGTCGCGCGGCGGGCTCCCGGCAACCATCGCGCGTCGCGACGGCGACGGCTGGCGGCTGTCGGGCCACAAGCTGTACAGCACCGGCATTCCGGCACTGCGCTGGCTGGCCGTGTGGGCACGCACCGACGAACCGGAGTCGCGCGTTGGCGTGTTTCTCGTTCCGCGCGACCGCGACGCGGACGGCGACCGCATCCGCGTGATCGAAAGCTGGAACCACCTCGGTTTGCGCGCATCGGGCAGTCACGAAGTCGTGTTCGACGATGCGTGGGTGCCGCCCGATCACGCGGTCGACGTGCGCGCGCCGGACGCGTGGGCCGTGTCGGGCGCGACCCATGCGGATGCCGACGCGCAGGCCGACCAGCAAGCGTGGATGGTCGCGCTGCTCGGCAGCCTGTACGACGCGGTTGCGCGCGCGTCGCGCGACTGGCTGGCCGGATTCGCGACGACGCGTGCGCCGAGCGGGCTCGGCGCGCCGCTCGCGACGCTGCCGCGCGTGCAGGAAGCCGTCGGCGAAATCGAGGGCTGGCTGCACACGAACCGGGTGCTGCTCGACGATCACATCGCACGCACCGACGCGGGCAACGCGCCGTCCGTGACGACGAGCGGCCTCGTCAAACGCACCGTGACCGGGCACGCGATCCGCGTGGTCGAGCAGGCGCTGAAGCTGTCGGGCAATCACGGGCTGAGCCGCGCCAATCCGCTCGAACGCCACTATCGCGACGTGCTGTGCAGCCGTGTGCATACGCCGCAGGACGACGCGATCGCGGTGGCGGCGGGGCGGGCGGCGCTTGACGCGGCAAGCGCGAGCGAAACGAGGATCGAGGCGGGAGACGCGTCACGCAGCGAGGTCGAACGCGATCGACACGATGCATGAGCGAGGCTGGGGTGTCGCGCGTGACGACCGGGCGGCGCGGTGGACGTGCCGCCCCGCCGGGTTAAGCGGCCTTGCCGTGCGATTGCCCGGGCACGGCAAACGCCGCGCGTGCATGTGTGGCGACGGCCGTGAGCGGCGCGTCGAAGCGGGCCGCATCGCGCCGGCGCAGCAGCCACAGATCGATCTGCGGCTTGAAATCGGCGAGCGGCACGATGTCGAGCGCATCGCGCAGCGGGCTGCCTTCGACGAGCGGCAGCGGCATCAACCCCAGGCCGAAGCCATTCGCGACGCTCTGCAGTTGCAGGTCGCGGCCGTAGGTGTCGAGCGTGACCGGCATCGGCAGGCCTTGCGCGTCGAGCGCGCGCCGCAGCCCCGCGCGAAAGCCGCAGCCGTCCGGGTTGAGCACCCAGCCGCGCGCGTGGCAATCGGCGAGCCGGTAGCTGCGGCGCGGCCAGTCGCCCCGGCGGCCGACTGCAACGAGCCGCGTGGCCAGCAGCCGTTCGCCCTCGACCTGCGCCGGCAGCACCATTTCGCGTGCGAGGAACACGAGCGCCGCATCGAGTTCGCGGCGGGCGACACGCTCGACGAGCATCCCGCCCCAGGCCGTCGTGACCTGCGTCGCGAGCGCGGGCCACTGCGCGGCGAGATCGGCGATCAGCGCCGGCAACATCAGTTCGCCGAGCCCCTGCGTGAGCCCGATCCGGAATTCGCCGGCGGGCGGCTGCTCACCGGCCGTCAGCTCGCGCAGCGCATCGACCTCGCGCAGGATCGCGCGACACTGCTCGAAGACCTGCCGGCCGATGTCGGTCGGGCGCGGCGGCTTCGTGTTGCGGTCGAGCAGGATCACGCCGAGCGCTTCCTCGAGATTCTGGACGCGCCGCGTGATCGCGGGCTGCGTCATCCCGAGCTCGGCCGCGGCCTGGCTCAGGGTCTGGCAGCGGACGACCGCTGCAAAAGCGTCGATATCGCTAATTTTCATGTTTGTTCTGCATGGTCTTTCGGGTGCATCATGACGATCCATCATATTCGGCATCATATTCGAGGAGACAGCCGATGAGTACGCTTTCGTTGCAGCAGACGCCGCTGCGTCCGTTCGTCGACGGTCTGGGCGCGCTGCTCGCGTCCGGCGCGAACGAGGCGCGCATTCTCGACGAGGGCGGCGCATTGCTCGCCGCGCTCGTCGAACACGACGACTGGTTGCCCGACGCGTTCGCGCAGCCCGATCCCGAGCGCTATCGGCAATACCTGCTGCATCTCGATCCGGACGAGCGGTTCTCAGTCGTCAGCTTCGTGTGGGGCCCCGGCCAGACGACGCCGATCCACAACCACACGGTGTGGGGGCTGATCGGGATGCTGCGCGGCGGCGAGTTCTCGCAGCCGTACCGGTTCGACGCAGCGGGCAAGCCGGTGGCCGCGGGCGACGCCGTGCGGCTGGCGCCCGGCGAGGTCGAGGCCGTGTCGCCGCGCATCGGCGACGTCCATCGCGTGACCAACGCATTTGCCGACCAGGTGTCGATCAGCATTCACGTGTACGGCGCGAACATCGGCAAGGTCGAGCGCGCGGTGTTCCTGGACGACGGCACCGTGAAGCCTTTCGTGTCGGGCTATTCGAATGCCTGACGCAACGCCCGTCGTCGCGGCCCGTTGCGGGCGCGTGCCGGCAGGCCCAAGATTGATCCGTTCCGCTTTCTTCACCGACTTCAACGTATTCAACCCAGAGACATCGTGACGCAATCCGCCGATTCCACCTCCCGTTTTCCCGTCGCGTCGTATCAAGACGTGCGCGCACGCCTGCTGGCCCGCGACGAGCTCGCGCTGATCGACGTACGCGAGGAAGATCCGTACGCGCAGGGCCATCCGCTGTGGGCTGCCAACTTCCCGCTGTCGAAGCTCGAACTCGACGCATGGACGCGGATTCCGCGCCGTGACACGCCGATCGTCGTGTTCGGCGACGCGGGCGGCGAGGATCTCGCGCCGCGCGCGGCCGCGAAGCTCGCGGCACTCGGCTATACCGATGTGCGGTTGCTCGACGGCGGCCTTGCCGGCTGGCAGGCTGCGGGCGGCGAGCTGTTCATCGACGTGAACGTGCCGAGCAAGTCGTTCGGCGAATGGGTCGAGGCCGAACGCCATACGCCGTCGCTGTCCGCGCAGGAAGTCCAGGCGCTGATCGATGCGAAGGCCGATGTCGTGATCGTCGACGCGCGCCGGTTCGACGAATACCAGACGATGAACATCCCGACGTCGACGAGCGTACCGGGCGCGGAACTCGTGCTGCGCGTGCGTGCGCTAGCGCCCGATCCGGCGACGCAGGTGGTCGTCAACTGCGCGGGCCGCACGCGCAGCATCATCGGCACGCAGTCGCTCGTCAACGCGGGGCTGCCGAATCCGGTCGCGGCACTGCGCAACGGCACGATCGGCTGGACGCTCGCGGGCCAGGCGCTCGAGCGCGGCGCCGCCCGCCGCTTTCCGGACGAGATCGACGCGACGCAGCGCGCCGACGCGCGTCAGGCTGCACGCGCGGTGGCCGAACGTGCCGGCGTGCCGCGCATGGCGCTGGCCGACGTCGCCGCGCTCGACGAGCCGGGCCGCACGCTGTACCGCTTCGACGTGCGCACGCCGGAGGAATATGAAGCCGGCCACCTGCCGGGCTTCCTGAGCACGCCGGGCGGCCAGCTCGTGCAGGAGACCGACCATCACGCGGCCGTGCGCGGTGCACGGATCGTGCTCGCCGATGACGACGGCGTGCGCGCGGACATGACCGCGTCGTGGCTCGCGCAGATGGGCTGGGACGTGCGTGTCGTGGAACCGGCCGGCGAGGCCGCGTTCGGCGAGCGCGGCCAGCCGCCGCGCGACGTGCCGGCAACGCCGCCTGCGACCGACGTGTCGCCCGCGACGCTCGCGGGCTGGCTGAAGGAAGCGGCGCCCGGCGAACTCGCGATCGTCGACGTGACGGCCAGCGCGAATTACGTGAAGCGCCATATTCCGGGCGCGTGGTTCGCCGTGCGCGCGCAGTTGCGCGATGCGCTCGCGGCGATCCCGCCCGCGAAGCGCTATGTGTTCACGTGCGGATCGAGCCTGCTGGCGCGGTTCGCGGCGGACGATGCACGCGCGTTGCTGCCGGCGTCGGCCGACATCTCGGTGCTGACCGGCGGCACGGCCGCGTGGATCGACGCGGGGCTGCCGCTCGAAAGCGGCGAGACGCATCTCGCGTCGCCGCGCGTCGACCGCTACCGGCGCCCGTACGAAGGCACCGACAACGCGGCGGCCGCGATGCAGGCGTATCTCGACTGGGAATACGGGTTGGTCGACCAGTTGAAGCGGGACGGCACGCACCACTTCAACGTGATCTGACCGATACGGTGCAACCGGGCGCGGTGCGTGCGACGTGCGCCGCGCCCGGGTCGCGCGTGTCAGCGCTTGAACGTATCGACGGCCGTGCGGCCGACGGCCGGATCGTCGGTGAAGAAGCCGTCGATGCCCGCGCGCAGGTACGCCTGGATCTCGCGCACCGAGCCGGCCGTATTGCGCGTGGCCGGCGTGCCGCCGTCCTTCAGCGACGCGGGCAGGAAGTTGTTCTCCGGACGGAACGTGTACGGATGCACGACGAGGCCGGCCTCGTGCGCGTAGCGCACGTACGGCGTCGGTTGCTGCAGCGTGCCGTCCGCGGCGACCGCGATGATCGACGTCTTGTACGGACCGACGCCGTTCGCATAAGTCGCGATCTCGCGCATGCCGTCGCGCGTCGACAGGTCGCCGTAGGTGCGCTTGTCGTTGGCCTTGACGAAGTCGTACGGGCGCTGGCCGGCTTCGTCCATCAGCTGCACGAGCTTCCAGTTCGGCTGGCTCGACCTGATCCGGTTGCGGATCGTCTTCAGGTTCGCGACCTCGAACGACTGGATGTAGACGGTCGCCGTGCGCGACGTGTACGTATCCTTCAGCAGCGCGTCGACGAGACGGTCCTCGAGCGGCAGATTGATCGACTGGAAGTAGGTCGGATGCTTGGTTTCCGGATACAGGTGGATCGTGCGGCCGGTCTGCGCGGACATCTGCTTCGCGAGCGCGACGATCTCGTCGAACGTCGGAATCTCGAACTGGTCGTTGTACGCGGTGTTCGCGGGGCGGACCTGCGGAATGCGCTCGCGCGCCCGCAGCGTCTTCAGCTCGGCGAGCGTGAAGTCCTCGGTGAACCAGCCGGTCAGCTGGGCGCCGTCGATCGTCTTGGTCGCCTTGCGGCTCGCGAACTGCGGCAGCACCGACACGTTCGTCGTGCCCGAGATCTCGTTCTCGTGGCGCGCGACGAGCACGCCGTCGCGCGTCGACACGAGATCGGGCTCGATCACGTCCGCGCCGTCCTCGACCGCCTTGCGGTACGACGCGAGCGTGTGTTCGGGGCGCAGCGCGCTCGCGCCGCGATGGCCGACCACCTGGACCTTCGCGGAAATCGGCTGCGTGGGATCGGACGCCACATCGTCGTCGCCGCCGCACGCGGCGAGCAGGAACGCGGCGGCACAGGCGAACGGGACATAGCGCAGGGAGGTCGGGCGCTTGAAGAGCATGTCGATGAACCTTCGAAACGGGAGTCGGAAAAGGGCGGTCGTTCCGGCGGCGCGGCCGGGGGGCCGTGCCGCACGGGATCGAACGGTGCGCGATCGTCGCACCGAATAATTACATATGTATTACTTTGACCTTTCCGTTCTGATTTTTTAGGGTGCGATGCCCGTGACAGGCGCGTTGACGATGGCCTGGCGTATGCCGCAATCCGGCCGCCGCAGGCAGGCCGCGCGCCGGATGCACTAAACTTGCGGGAATTTTGCATCGCCGCGCCGGGGGCCGACGCCCGCCCGGCGCGACGATGCGGCGACTCGCGGACGGCGCGGGCGCCCGGCGCCCGAGTGCGTCCGGGGCTCGCGCCGGCCGATTTTTCCCGACCCATGACGACCCATACCGATCCCGCCTATTTGCTCGGCGAGCTGCTGAAGAACGTTTCCCGCTCCTTCTACCTGACGCTGCGCGTGCTGCCCGACGGCATGCGCGACCCGGTCGGCCTTGCGTACCTGCTCGCGCGCGCGGCCGACACGATCGCCGACACCGCGCTCGTCGCGCCCGGTCGCCGCGCGGCGTTGCTGACCGGCCTGCGCGACGAGATCGAGCGGCTCGGCGACGGCGCGGCGCTGTCGCGTTCGCTCGAGGACGTGACGCGGATGCAGACCGATTCGCACGAGCATGTGCTGCTCGGCTCGATGGAGCCGATGCTCGCGCTGCTGCGCGCGCAGCCGGATGCGGATCGCGCGTCGATCCGCAAGGTCGTCGCGACGCTGATCTCAGGGATGGAATTCGACCTGCACACGTTCCCGGACGAGCAGTCGGGGCAGGTTGCGTCGCTGCCGACGCGCGGCGAACTCGATCGCTACACGTACCTCGTTGCCGGCTGCGTCGGCGAGTTCTGGACCGACATGACGGGCGCGCACACGCGCGCCGCGCGCGGCTGGGACCTGCCGGACATGCGGGAGAAGGGCATCCGTTTCGGCAAGGCGCTGCAGATGACCAACATCCTGCGCGACTGTGCGAAGGACCTGCGCATCGGCCGCTGCTATCTGCCGGACGCCGTACTGGGCGCGCACGGGCTCGGTGTGGCCGACCTGATGCAACCCGGTGCGTCGGCGCGTGCGCGCGGCGTGCTGGTCGACCTGTTGCGCGTGACGCTCGACCAGTATCGCGACGCGTGCCTGTATACGCTCGCGATTCCGCGCCGTTACATGCGGCTGCGGCTCGCGTGCCTGTGGCCGATCATGATCGGCCTCGAAACGCTCGAGCTGCTGGCCGGCCACGATGCGTGGCTCGATCCGGCGAAGCCGGCCAAGGTGCCGAGAAAGCGCATCTACCGGATCATGGCGTCGTCGCTTGCGCTGGTCGGGTCGAACACGGCGATCCGCGCGCGCATGGCCGCGCTCACCGATGCGTTGAACGCGCGGCTCGCCGGCCCGGCATCGCGCTGAATATCGCCGGCGCACTGCGCCGGCATCCCCTCGGCCCGCGTTCGCCGGGCCGCGCCCGTCCGGTTTCCCGCCGATCGACTAAAACGTTTTCATGATTTCGCTTCCCGAAATGTGGGTGTCATGAATGTCAGCGATCCTGCGCGGCGGCGTGAATCGCAGTGTCAGCTGCGACCGCGCATTTGTAAGATGATTTTTTGCCGAAGGCGTCTGACGACATCGGACGGTCGTGTTGCACCAGTAAAAATGTAAAGCTAGGGTTTTCACCGGGAAATGCCGGAAAGGCCCGCTGCATAAGCGTTTCAAGGTGTTATGTAACCGCTTGGTGAACCCGTGCGTTGCGTCGATCATACGATGACCGACTGCACGTATTGGGAAACAATTGGTAATCCGTCAGAATCGCGTCGGCATGTACTCGCACATGTGTCAGTCATAAAACCACACCAGAAAAGAAATCATTCTTTGAGGACGGAGAATCAATGAAAAAGCGCGTCGCTTTCGCCATGACGGCAGTGGGCCTTGCAGCCGCTACCGCTGCCCACGCCCAGAGCAGCGTGACCCTGTACGGTATCGTCGACAACGGTATCGCTTACCAGAACAACTCGTCGGCCAC